>NZ_JH601103.1:742312-949323 GCF_000245815.1 Dolosigranulum pigrum ATCC 51524 | reverse complement strand
AGAATATGATGGTGGTTTCACCTGCATCTTCGTTACGGGTTGTATGAACCGATGGTGTGCGACCGTCTTTACCTGGATCTCCATTTTGACCTGGTTCGCCCGTTACTTTTCCTAAGTCTTTATCAGATTCATTTTCAAATTTAGCAATTAGGTGCCCCTCTTCATTAATTTCAAAGGTTGGTGTTTTTCCTGGTTCACCTGGTTTGCCAGTAACATTTCCAATTTCTTGTCTATTACCATTAATTGTTACATATAATTTTCCATCTTCAATATCAAATCTTGGAACAACAGGATCTTTCGATTCAACTGGTTTGTAGATAAAGATTTCATCTTGAGATTCTTGTAAAACTTGTCTAGAGACTTCTCTCCAGTATTGTCCATTTCGTTGGACAAATGTACCTGCTTCAGTAACTAACTTACCATTAACAAAGCCATCAACAAATTGATCTGTTGTTGACTGAGGAAGTGTGTCCGGATTGACATGTTCATATAATACTTGAACACGACGATCTTTTCCAGATTGGACTTTTTTGATCTTTCCAACTTCAACTGTTTGAGGTGTTTTTCCTGGAAGTTGATTATATTCTTCTTCAGAATAGATATGTGTTTCAAAACTACTATCTTCAACCGTCATTTCATATAATTTTTCGGGTTGAACTTCAATTAAACCAAAGTCAACTGTTGGATTATGTCGATTCTCATTGAAGAATGGATTTTGTGGACTTACTTTAATTGTTGTAGTTGATCCATTAGAATCTTGATTACGATTGTCACCTTGGTATGGTTTTGTTGGTTCATAACCTTCTGGTGTCTGGAAGATTACTTGGTAAGTGCCCTCATCCAAATTATCAAAACGGTACTCACCATTTGGTTTAGTAGTTGTTGTCTTAACATTCCCATATTCATCTACTAACTTAACAGTAACACCAGCAAGACCACGTTCTCCAGTATCCTGAATACCATCTTTATCTGAATCAACCCAAACTTTATCCCCAATTGAGTAAACTTTTCGGTAGAAACCAGAATCAATAGTCATATCACTTCTATTATTAATAGTAACTGGTACGATAGTTCCATCCGAATCATTTACATCATTCCGATTATTATTCACATTCTTAATAGTAGGAATAAATCCTTCTGGTGTTGAAAACTCAACAAAATATTGACCATTAGGTAATTCATTAAATTCATAATGACCCTCACTATCTGTTCGGGTTGTACTAACAATCTCTCCTGAATTATCTAGTAATCGAACTTCAACGTTAGCAATTCCTGGTTCTCCTGGTTGTTGAATACCATCTTTATTCTCATCATGCCATACATGATCACCAATTGAGTAAATTCTTTCTCTAGGTAAAGCTTGGGCTGCTCCAGCTCCACTTACATGAGCAGTGCTGGAAGCTAGTTGCAATGACTTACCATTACCATGTAATATACCACCTGCTATTAAAGTTCCATCATCTTTTGCTTTACTGTCAACAACCATCACATATGTTTCATTTATATTTCCTAAATTAGCTTTACCTGTACTTTTCCCAGTAAGTTTTCCACCACTAAAAGATACATCTTCAAATTGATTTAATGTTGGGTAATTTCGTGTAACATCTTCAAAAATAGTTGTGTCATTATAGTTATTCGCACTGATACTATCAGCTAAGCGACGATTATCTTTTACTTTATATAATTTTACTGTACTATTTTCGGAATTAAGAGTACCTGCTCCTAGTGCAACACCTTCAATCTGAACATTATTTAGTGAATTTTTTTGTGGATTAAAATATGTGACATGTCTGTAATTCCCATCACTATTTACTTTAACAAAAGCTCTACTTCCATTTAATTGATCTTTTCTCATCATAAGATCAGAGTAATCAATTTGTACGTTAGGCAACGTGAATCTATTGGTTCCTACTTTATATTCAATATCATATGTTCCATTTTTAGCTGCTTTTTTTCGATCTATCGAATGACTATAGCCAATTTCCATCTCGATATTATCATTATTTTTAACATATTCTGTAAAAGTGTATCTAATAATATTCTTTTCTTTTAGGTCAGTAATAAATGCAATGACATTCCCATTTTGGTCTCTTACTATTGGGCTTTTTCCACCTGTTTTGCCTAATTCATTTAAATCATTAATAGTAACATTTTTATATTCTACATCAAAATAATCTCCCGGTTTTACTCGTTTCAAATTAGATTCCGGATTATTAAAACTAATATGATATGAAAAATCAAAAGTGTTATCTCTACCTCTTCTAATTGGGTTTTGCTGATTCAAAGGGGTAACATTAATCAAATGACCTACATCTCGCCCTTGAGGATTGGCTAATAACACACCTGGTTGAGTATGTTCATTCGCATACTTAACACCAGCTTGGATGATATTTTCAAGTAGTTGGTCTGGGTCGTTAGCAAGGGACATATCAACATTAGCTAAAATACCAGCAATATCTTCAGCTTTGTAGCCTGCATCTTTTAAGTAGGATTCGACGACTATTTGCGGATTATCTGCTTGCTGAATAGCTTTTTTGAATGTTTCTTTGGACTGATCTTGTGGGGTTGTACTGTCTTTATCCGCATCAATTAAACGTTCTGTTTGATCAACAACTTCATTTTTGGCTTGTTCTTTGGTTGTTTCGATTTCTTTAACAGCCGCTTCGATAGCGCGGATACGTTCTTCTTTAGCTGCTTCGACGCCGTAAGATTGTTGGAGTAAGTTAGCGTAGGTTTCGATTGTCGCCGCATTCTTGAAGTCAACAATATCACTATGGTCGCGCAAGTAAGTTAAGAATTCTTCTGGTAGTTGGTCAATCTGTGATAAGGTAGTCGTTGGTGCTTCGGCTGATTGTTCTTCACGAACTGGTTTAGCTACAGATTCAGCAACTGGTGCGAGTTGAGTCGCAGGAGCTTGAGGTGCTTTTGTATTTGTTTCTTCTATATCAGAAGTTTCTTCTGTTTGCTCATGACTGTCAGCTTGTTTTTCTTCAGCAACCTCTTCAGATTCAATTGCTTTCTCTTCGGTCTCTTCAGACGTCTTGACAGCTTTTTCTTCACTGATTCTGTCTTCTGTTACTTGAGGTTCTTCTGCTGATGTAACAGCTTCTTCCTGTTCTTGTAAGTATGGTGTATCGGGTTGCGGTTGTTCCTCAGCTGTTTTATCTGAGACAACAACTGTGCGCTCACCGACTGCTAATTCATCTGCACTTACAGATGAGCTAGTTGCGAAGACAAGTCCCGTTCCGATTGTGACGGACGCTAATCCGACTGTTAATTTTTTTAAAGCATAGCGCTTAAATTTATTGGCCTGCTTTTCTCTAAGTAATCGTTTATTATTTTTTCCGACCATGTAAATCCTCCTATAAAAAGTAGTCTTGTCATCATTATAGCAACAAATTAACAGATCTAGTTTTCATATTCATTCATACGAACTGAAGAATATTCCGATAATCAGGAGAATTATACGGATTACCATTGTATTTTTTTTTTTTTTTTTTTGAGAAACCGTTTACACAATGTCTATTTTACTATTTATACACTTTATAAACATTAATATGACTGTATTTCCATCTATTCTTCAATTCGAGTGAAGAGAATTGAAAGTTCATTCAAAAACATGTATGATTAATATTGCAATGTTTAATAGGAGGTTGATAAGATTATGAAAGAAGTGTTGCGAACTACTGATTTTAGACGACTAAACTTGTTAAGTTTTTTACATGCTAATAGAGAACACCCCACGCCATTCGAGGATTTAGCGAAAATGTTTGATGTCACGACGAGAACAATTCGCCAGGATTTAGACTTTTTACACGATTATTATAGCGACTTTGGAACTGTTGAGCATACAACAGAAGGGATTATCTTAACCTTAAGCAAGCGAGGTAATAACACATTAGTTAAGCAAAACTACTTGTTATCTACTAATTACATTAAAATCTTGCTTTATATTTTAGAGCAAGGCACCACAAGTTTAGAAGATATCGCAACCTCATTCTATATTAGTGTCAGTTCTGCTTCACGTATAATTAATCAATTAAGTAAACGATTAGTTGAAAAATTCGATATCTCAATTTCACATTCACCGATTGAACTTCACGGCGATGAACGCCATATTCGCTTCATTTGGGCGCAACATTTGTACGAGATAGAAGCATTACTTGACTGGGAAGCGATTGGTGTAGATGAAATTGAATTAGAAAAAAGTTTATTAGATCTTATATCATTAATGGATATTACAGTAGAATTCATGACATTTGCTTCTTTTAAATTTTTGACCTATGTTGGATTACGACGTTATAAGCAAGGGAATTTAGTAAATTCTGATACATTGAACACTGCCTTTTATCTAGACCACTTATATCAATCGTTAAATTATGATAGTGATAAAATAAAACAATTTAAACAACATACAGAGAAAATCTTTGGTATACCTTATTCTGATGAGCTGATTGGTCAAATTTTTTATGTTTATGTGCAAAATAATTACGCTATTAACTATGATCATTTAATTCAAATGAACCAACATGACTTAAAATCAACTCAATTACAATTAGATATCGGTGGGATGTTGTATCGGTTGAGTCATGAGTTTAAGATTGACTTACCGAATAAGTTTGATTTACTGTTAGAGATTCATAATTCAATTCACTTGTTTAATATTGATTTAGGATCGAATTATTTGTATGTAAGGCGCAATCATTATGCATGCAAGCATCTGCAGCAGTTAATTCCGGAATTTTATGAGCGGGCTGAGGGACTCCTTCGAGAATTAGTATCAAGCTTGGAGATTAAGCATCTGGATGATCCGAATTACATGGAGTATTTGATGTATATTTTATTAATCAACTGGCATGATTTGCTCCCACAATTATTAGAGAAGTCGAGTCAGTTGAAGTTCTTAATTATTAATCATCATAATACACGGCATAGTGAGGTGCTGAAAGAATTGTTTCAGTTTTATTTCCGGAAGAGTATTCACTTCGATTCGCTGGAGTATCCAGAATTGCGCTGGCAAGCGATTAATCTCGATGATTACTATGCCATCTTGACGACAAAAAATGTGATTGATCTAGAGACGACCACACCAATTATTCATATGAATGATGTGCCGACAAAGGAAGAGTTCAACCGCATTCGGACAGAAATCAGCAATCTTCTCCCTAATAGTATTAATCGACTATAGCATAATCCCCGCTACATGAGTGTCATAATTCATGTAGCGGGGATTTTTATGGTATGCGGTTATGAATCCAAGGCTTCGAGTTGAGCTAACAGCTGGATATATTGATAACCCATTGCTGTGATAGTCATCTGCCGACTATCCGGATTCTCACTATGAGCAAGGGTGATGTGTAAGTGGTCTGCTGGCATGTCTTCCATCGCAACGGTTGGCCATTCAACGATAGAGACTCCTTCTCCACTGAAGTATTCCTCTAATCCTAATCCTTCAACACCACTATCTTCCAAGCGGTACAAGTCCATATGATAAAGCGGCAGGCGTCCCGATGTATATTCGCGAATAATGGTGTAAGTGGGACTCTTAATTATACGATCAATCTCAAGTCCCGCTGCAACTCCTTTGGTAAAAGTGGTCTTGCCTGCACCTAGATCACCTTCCAACAGAATCGTCATACCTGGCGTTAAGTATTGGCTCAGTTTTTCGGCAAATTGTCGTGTTGCTTCTTCTGAATGTAATTGTTTTTGATACATTTAAAATCTCCTCTTACTTACAACAGAAAAACCACGAGGCATGATGCTCATGGTCTTTCTATCTTGATTATTTTGGTGATTGTTTATTTATATAGTGGATTTTTGTCAGTTAATGCTTTAACTTCTTGACGAATAGCTTCTTGTTCTGCTTCGTCTTCTTTCGCGCGTAGCGTACGGACGATCAGTTCGGCTACTTTACGCGCATCTTCTTCATCGAAGCCACGTGAAGTGATGGCTGGAGTACCGATACGGATTCCGCTGGTGACGAATGGACTTTTCGTCTCGAATGGAATGGTGTTTTTGTTAACTGTAATTTTCACTTCATCGAGTAGGTGTTCTGCTTCCTTACCGGTTAAGTCGAAGCCTGTCACATCAATTAAGGTTAAGTGGTTCTCAGTTGCTCCCATAATGACGCGCGGTTCCGCTGCCTCGTTGAACACTTCTACCATCGCTTTGATATTTTTCTTGACTTGTTGTTGGTAGTCCTTGAACTCTGGTTGTAAGGCTTCATGGAAGGCTACTGCTTTAGCAGCAATCACATGCTCAAGCGGTCCGCCTTGTGAGCCTGGGAAGATGGCTGAGTTTAATTTTTTCGCCAACTTGGTGTCGCGTGATAGAATTAAGCCGCCACGAGGTCCACGCAAGGTCTTGTGTGTGGTGGACGTGACAACATCAGCATAAGGAATAGGACTTGGATAATCTCCTGTTGCGACTAGACCAGCGAAGTGCGCCATATCAACCATTAAGTAAGCGCCTACTTCATCGGCAATCTCGCGGAACTTCGCAAAATCCAGCTCACCTGGATACGCACTGTAACCAGCAATAATCATCTTCGGCTGGTGCTCTTTCGCCAATCTTAACACTTCATCGTAGTCAACTCGCTCGGTTTCTTGATCGACACCATAAGGCACTACGTTATAGATAATCCCACTGAAGTTCACGGGTGATCCGTGGGTTAAGTGGCCACCGTGAGACAAGTCCATACCCAAGTAGGTGTCTCCTGGTTCCATTAAAGCCTGAAAGACAGCATAGTTTGCTTGGGAGCCGGAGTGTGGTTGGACGTTCGCATATTCAGCGCCAAATAATTCCTTCACTCGGTCAATCGCAAGTTGTTCGACAATATCGACATACTGGCATCCACCATAATAGCGCTTACCCGGATAACCCTCCGCATATTTATTCGTTAAGACACTTCCTTGTGCCTGCATCACTTCATCGGATACGAAGTTCTCCGAAGCAATCAGTTCAATATTCTCTTCTTGACGCTGTTTTTCTTGGTCAATTGCCTTAAATAGTTCAGTATCTTTCACTATAACACAACACCTTTCTTCTACATGATTGTTCATAGGTTTTATTCATATGACATCTATAAAGATAACTGATTTTTTATTATTTTTCAACTGACAGCCTTTTAGTCGATTGGGTCAATTATTCACTGAGATGTTCTAACATGTCACGGACCATCTTCTTCAGATCATAGGTTGGGTTAAAGCCCCACTCATTCTCAGCTGCTGAGACATCCAGTGAATTCGGCCAAGAATCAGCGATACCTTGACGAACCGGATCCACATCATAACCCATTTCGAAGGAAGGGATTTCTGCTTTAATCGCTGTTGCAATGTCTTCCGGGGCAAAGCTCATCGCACTAACGTTGAAGGCATTGCGATGCTGTAAGTTCTCTGCCGGGGCTTCCATTAAGTCAATAATTGCTTGAACCGCATCTGGCATATACATCATATCCATCTTGGTTCCTTCCGCGATAAAGGACGTATATTGACCATCTGCTAGTGCTTTATAGAAGATGTCCACTGCGTAATCCGTTGTTCCGCCACCCGGTTCTTGTTCATAACTAATCAGTCCGGGGAAGCGCACCCCACGCGTATCAACGCCAAATTTTTCATAGTAATAATCTGCCAGTAATTCGCCACTGACCTTGGTGACCCCATACATCGTGGTCGGTCGTTGAATTGTATCTTGTGGGGTATGATCTTTTGGTGTATTGGGACCAAATGCACCGATCGAACTTGGGGCGAAAAACTGAAGATCATACATCCGAGCTAATTCCAATGCATTAATCATCCCGCCTATGTTTAAGTTCCAGGCGCCTTGGGGTTTATTCTCACAAACAGCCGACAACATCGCGGCTAAGTGGATAATCGTATCGAAGTTCCCATCTTTCACGATTTGTTCGAACGCATCATCGTCCAGCACATCTAACACTTGGAAGCGACCATTTTGGACAACTGTGGAGTGCATATCTTCTCTCACATCTGTCGCTAGAACGTTATCCACACCATAATCTTGGCGCAAACGTTCGACTAAAGCTGTTCCAATTTGTCCCAATGATCCTGTTACCAATATACGTTCCATTTTATCTCCTCCTTAGATTTTTTACAGTTGTGATCCTAATTAATCAAGCCATAATTTTAATCCGTCTCAACGGGTTTCACTTCTACATCATCAGCCGCGTAACGCTCAATATAAATCTTGTCAATAATAACGGCTAGGGCATTATCCCCGGTAATATTCGCAGCGGTTCCGAAGCCATCTTGAGTAATATAGAACGAAATCAATAAATTCGCTATCGTTCCTGTCGGGTCTACTCCCACTAATCCTAAGAAAGGAAGAGCTGACATAATCGCTCCACCTGGGGCACCTGGCGCAGCGACTAACGCAACACCTAAGACTACAATGAAGGGAGCAATCAAACCAATATTGACTGGCATATCATTCAGAATTAAGACCGCAGTTAAAGAAGATACGATCGTCGAGACACTTCCCATTAAGTGAGCTGTTGCGCAGAAGGGAATAACAAACTCACGAATACGCTCCGACACCCCATTCTTACGGGCACTCTCTAAGTTAAACGGAATAGACGCGGCACTAGACATCAAGCCGAGCGCAGCCACATAAGCAGATAGTTGATTCTTCACCATCATCCACGGACTCTTACCGGTATATAGGCCCGCTATAATGAACCAGCCAATAATAAGTACCCAGTGTAAGACAATAATGGTCACAAATACGCCCGCAAAGACGAGTAGCATGCTGAAGATTTCTCCCGTATAACTCAAGTTAATGAAGTTTCCGAAGATAAAGTAGGGTAGCAATGGAATAATAAATCCTTCTAAGATGAACGTGACAGCTGCATTTAACTCGTTGAAGATATTGTACATCGCTTTTGAACCTTTTTTATGTCGGAGCCAAGAGATAGCAATCCCAAACATAAAGGCAAACACAATAGCTGCCGAGACTGTAAACATCGGCTCAACGGGAAACTCAAAAAGCGGCTCTAATTCTTCAATCCCTCCTTCAGCTGCAGCACCAGAATTAATAATTAATGGGAACAGATTGGTCCCGACAATATAAGCCAAGAACCCACCAACCATCGTGGATAAATAAGCTAAGCCTGTCGTAATGCCCAACAACATACCTGCCCCATCGGATAAATCAGCAATCCCTTTCACGATAAATCCCACAATCATCAGTGGGATAAAGAACGTTAGAATCTCACCAAAAATCGCTGAAAACGTAATAGGGATTTGTAAGATAACTTCCGGCAAAAATGACAATTGTCCGACTAGAATACCAGAGGCAATCGCAACAAGTAACTTGACGATTAAGCCCCAACCGCCTTTTTTCTTCTCTTGTGAGTCGCGCGACTTTTTCTTATCTGACATGTCAACCACTCCTTTATTTTAAATTTAGATCTTAACTCTATCATTATATACCGAAAGACTCCCCTTACACAACCTACCTCACCTGTCTTAGAAAATCTCACTCGTGACAAGATTCACTTATTATACCGAATGTCCTCCTTTATTTATAGTGCGTCGTGCGTTGGCTGTTCTTCATTGGCTTCACTTCAATTATACATGAAATCGGTTTATATTCAACCGCTTTCATCGTATTTTAGGAATTTTTATGGTATTCTTAGATCACAATAGAGGAGAAAGGATGTTTACTATGAATATCTCAAAAATAATTACCGGCGTTGCTAGTGAAAATTGTTATTTTGTCCAGAAGAATGATCAACTTCTCATTATTGATCCCGGGGCTGAACCCGAACGCATCTTAGACAAGATTGATTCCCTAGCGGCTGAGCCCATTGCTATCTTACTAACGCATGCTCACTTCGACCATATCGGCGCGCTTGATGCTATTCGACAAGCATATGATATTCCTACTTACTTAAGTATGATTGAAAAAGATTGGCCGATGTCTACTGAATTGAACGGCAGTCAATTTTTCCACTTCGATATCACCGCCGCACAACCTGATCAACTGATTCCAGAAGAGACCGAGCAGCTAACTATCGGGGAGTTTCAGATCGATATTCGCCGCACACCTGGTCATTCACCGGGTAGCTTAAGTTATATTTTCACTGATGATAAAGTGGTGATCTCTGGTGATGCCTTGTTCCGTGAAAGCATTGGACGCACTGATCTACATGGAGGCGATCAAGCAACATTACTGACCAGTATTCGCCAACAACTTCTTACCTTACCTGATGATTATCATATCTATCCTGGTCATGGCATGAGCACCACCATTGCCCACGAAAAAGAACATAACATATTTTTTATGGCTTAATATGACGCTAAAAAAGGAAGTGGCTTCACGCAATGAAGGCCATCTTCCTTTTTAGTGTAATTAAGTTGTTGTTCGTTGTAGATCCCATTTATGAATAGCTAACTTGGCTTGACCTGCGAAGACGATCTGATCTTCGCCCGGTTCAGGATAGACTCGAGTCGACAGGACATATTCGCCGTGATTGATGAAGATTTCCAACGAAGATGTATCAGAGAATAGATGCAGTTCCGTTAGCTCTGATAACTCGATTTGACGCTTGCGTCGGCCGTATCCGGATGGTCCATGCTTCAAGGTTAAGAGACCATCTGCATACTCAATAACCGTATCTTGGCGCAAGGTAAGTGAGAAATCATCTGGCGTTTCTTCAAGCTGTATCATCATCTCATACACTTCTCCAGACAAGCCCTCAATCTCAGTCGGACCATCAACAGTCCACTGATGCGTCACATGATTCTGACGCAAGATGTTATATTCCGGTAGTGGCAATTGTCTAAGTTCACCGTCAACCACTCTTAGTTCTCGCGGCAACGTTAAGGCATGTTGCCACCCACGTGCAACAGTCGGATTCAAATATTCCGGCTCGGTATCACCAATGCCCATCCATCCCCACATAATGCGTCGACCGTGCTCATCCTCGAACGTCTGCGGTGCATAAAAGTCAAAACCACGGTCTAACTCTCGAAAATCTGTTGATCGCTCAAACCGTACCTCATCCCAATCAACCGCACCAAGAATATAACAAGCCGCATGCGGATTGTGGTATTGATACGTCGTCGGCAAAATCCCTTGCGGAGACAAAATCAATATATCCTGTCCATCGACTGCGAAGTAATCAGGACATTCCCACATATACCCTTCATCTTCAGTTCCTTCGATGAATTCACCGCTGAGCGACCAGTTGGACAGATCACTCGACTCATATAACAATATCGCTCCTGTATTTGACCGCTTACGAGCACCAAGAATCATATAGAATGTCTCTTCATGCTGGAAAACTTTGGGATCACGAATATGATCTGTATACTCATCAGGATAATCTGCATGGGGAATCACTACTTCCCGCGAATCAACTGAAAACCCGTCAGTACTCGTCACATGAACCGTATTTTGCTCACGACCACTATACGTATAGTCATGATCACCCGGCTGCTTCACATTCCCAGTGTAGAAGAAGTGCAACTGCCCCTCATGAACGAAGGCGTTGCCCGAATAGACCCCATCCGTGTCAAATGATTCGGTTGGTGATAAGAAAATATCTTCCTCTGTGAAGTGAACGAGATCTTGTGACGTCTTATGTCCCCAATGTGTCCGCCCACCATTTGGCGTTTCTGGAACATATTGGTGATAAATGTGATACGTCCCATTGAACTGAACGGCCCCATTCGGATCATTCAGCCACCCCACTTCCGGCATTAAGTGGTAATGCAATCGCCAAGGATCCGCATCCACTATTGCTTTCTGCCTGTTCATATCTTGCCTTATCTGCTTGGTAATATCAGATTGTGACGTCATCATGCCCTCCTCTTTTTAAAGTGTCTCTTTAATCGATTGACGCTGTGCCCAGACGAAGATAAAACCTGCCGCCATGGTTAAGAGTACCATTAAGTAGTACAATCCAATCTGTACCAATCCTTCGTACAGCAAACCACCTGGCAAGAACGTAATCCCCATACCTGTTGCTTGCAGATTGAATAGTTTGACTAGCACACCACCTACTGCTCCGGCAGCAATCCCCGAACCTAGAATACGGAGTGAACGAATATTAATTCCGAATAAGAGAGGCTCTGTAATTCCGAATAAAGTTGAAGACGTGGTCGCCAGCATATTGGTTCGTTTTACTTTATTTTTCACTAGGAAAGCGGCTCCTAATGCAGCTCCAAACTGACCAGCCATACTAGCTGTCGCAAGTGGTTGAATGACATTGTAGCCCACATCATTCAGTAAACCAATTTCAATAATACTAATAGAGTGGTGAAGACCCGTAATGACAATTAATTGTTGTAAGCCACCAAAGACCGCATATCCAATTCCAAAGGGTGCATTAATTAACCAAATGATGCCATTAATAACATAATCTTCAAATAATTGAATAAATGGTCCAACCCCTAGCATAACGACAGCCATTGTGACCGTTACAGCCACAAATGGTGTAACCAATAAGTCAATAACTTTCGGCACAAAGGTTCTTAGCCATTTTTCTAACTTGGAAAGCAACCAACCGACAATAATCGCTGGAAAAATTGTCCCTTGATAGCCAATCAAGTCAATCCCAAAAACATTCAGTGGCTCGGCATCTCCTCCAGCGACTGCCCAAGCATTTGGCAAGGCAGGGTTGACTAACATCAATCCAACTAAGATCCCAAGTAACGGTGTGCCCCCGAATTTTTTCGTCGCACTATAAGCAATCAGTACGGGTAAGAAAGCAAACGCCGTATCCGTTAAGACGCCAATAAAGGTCGCTACTTCCGGCGTAAATTCGACGCCAAACTGAGTAATCGTCCCGCGTACCCCCATTAATAGACCCGTTGTGACCAAGGCTGGAATAAGCGGAACTAAAATATCTGCTAGCGTTCGGACAATTTTTTGGGTAGGCGACATATTGGCATAAACTTCATCTTTATAATGGCTACTCTCTTCATCGCCCCCACCAATTTCCGCTTTTAATGCCGCGTAAACATCATTGACTGTACCTGTTCCGAAGATAAATTGGTGCTGACCGGTATTGAAGAAATATCCTTTTACATATTCAATTTCTTCTGCTTTTTCTTTATCGACGACACTATCATCTTTCAAGATAATACGCAAACGTGTCGCGCAGTGCTCGAATGTCTTAATATTATCTTGTCCACCAACTACATCTAATACTTGCTGAATCGTCTGATCATATTTTCCCATGAATTCTCTCCTTTATTTATACGCTTCGTTGCCAATAAAAACTGGCCCTTGCATTTGTAACGGTTGATGATTGGATGGCGTGATCGGTTCTAATAGTGTCATCTTCTATTGTTATTTGAACATAAGACGACACTTGCTCCACTTGACTAACCTCCTTCTCGAACTTAATGATTCCAGAACACACATCATGTCTAGTCAAAAAATCAGCTTCCAGCGCATCAAGCATCCACGTCAAGTAGACGGAATTATTGACATGATTGTTCTGGTCAATATCGGTGTACCGAACAAGATACGCTTTATGTAAGGCTTGTTCGGTCTGGAGTGGCTCCAGCTTGTTTGTTCGGCGAATTTGCTTATTATACGTTGCTTGATAGGGTACTGCAACCGCTTCGGGAATCCGAACAATCTTGCGCTTCGTCAAGTCCATAATCCCAAAGGTTGCCGTTGTAGCCACAATTAAATTCTCCTGCTCATCGTACACCTTGAACTCCCGATAACAAAATAAGCGATTATACTCCGAAGCATAAGTCTCGAAGGTTACCGTCTCATCGCGACGTGGCAGACGCTTAATATCAAACTCATAGGCTAAAATAATCCATGATCGATTTTGTTCATGAAAAAATGTTTGCTGCTGTTCACTTGCAATCTGGGCCGTCTGCTCACCAGATACCTTCAGCATATAATTTACCAGCATCGACAAGTGAATGGTCTGCTTACGGTCGCATAAAAAATAGGGAATTGTGTACTGTTGTCGAAATGTTGCTTGCGTCATAAAAACATGCTCCTCTTTTTAGTTACTCAGCGACTTGATCATCATCGGTTACGTCTGGTTCATACGTAATCATAATCTCATCCACTCGGCGATTCTTCACATCAACTACTTCAAATCTATAATGATTGCATGTATAGGAATCACCTTGCTGCGGCATCCGTTCAAGCGACTCAATCACGAAACCACTGACCGTATGCGACAACCATTCTTCATCAGGATCGATATCGAAGCGTTCAAACAACTTCACAATCGAATACGTCCCCTTCACTAAGAATTTACGGTCCGGCTCAATTACGTGAAACTCTTCTTCAATCACATCCCGCTCATCCCAAATCTCACCCACTAATTCTTCTAAGACATCTTCCATGGTGGCAATCCCCGTCATTCCCCCATGCTCATCAATAATAATTGCCATATGATTCTTATTGCGTTGCATCAACCTTAACAAATCTGACAATTTCATAACGGGAGGCACGAACAAGACTTCTGATAACAAACTAACAATCGACGTTGCGTGAACTTTTTGTTGTGACTTAGCTTTCAAATATCGGTGGAAGTCTTTTTCATGCAAGACACCAATCACATTATCTACCGTCTCTTCATAAATCACAAGCCGTGAAAACGGACTATGCTCAAAAATATTTTCTATCTTCTCATCCGGATCATCAATCTCCGCTCCAACGACATCAATCCGAGGCGTTAGAATTGAAGAAACATTCACATCATCGAACTCAATCGCTGCCTTGACGAGTAAATGTTCATCATGCTCAATACTTCCTTCCACCCGAGCTTCTTCCACGAATGATAACAATTCCGCTTCACTAATCGTATATGCCGAATCTACCGGAATAAATCGTTTAACCAAATTTTGCCATTTATTCAATAACCAGATAAATGGCTTCAATACTAACATCAACGTACTTAACACCGGTTGCGAAAACATTGCAACTTTCTCAGGAGCTAATTTTGCCAATAACTTCGGGGCAATCTCCCCGAAAAATAATAACAATAAGGTGGTGACAATCGTAGCAATCGCCCCACCATATGTCGGAAAAATAGCCACAAAAAATATAGTCGCTACTGCCGAACCAGCAATATTGACTAAATTATTCCCGATCAAAATGGTAGACAACAACGATTCAAACTGTTGCTGTAACTTCAACGTCTTCTCCGCTCGCTTATCACCATCTTCACTTTTATTTTTTAATCGAACAGCTTTGGCTGAAGTGAAAGCTGTCTCACTAGAAGAAAAAAAGGCGGATAAAATAATACAAATAATAAAAATTAAAATACTATAAAACTGACTTGACTCCATGACTGGATAACTCCTCCTTGTACGCAGTTCCCCATAAGTATACCATAAATTTTTAGACAAAACGATAGTGTTTTTCTCACACAAGAGTGATATAATACAGTCATGAGAGGTGATTCAATGAAACGAGAAACATATGCTGAGATAAACCTTAGCAACTTAGCTCATAATATTCATTCATTTAAACAATTATTATCAAGTGACACGGCTATTACCAGTGTTATTAAAGCAAATGGATATGGCCATGGTGCAGTTATGATTGCCAAAGAATTAACTGAACTTGGTATTAACCGATTCGCGGTAGCATTAGGACAAGAAGGGATAGAATTACGTGAAGCTGGCTTAACCGATAGTTCCATTCTTATTTTTACGCCTATTGATGAGGCCAATGTTGCTGAAGCCATTCGTAATCAGCTAACGATGACCATCTTCACTCCAACGCAAGCAACTATTATTTCGCAACAAGCTCGCGAATTACAACTTCCAGTGACTGTCCACTTAAAAGTAGATACAGGAATGGCTCGACTTGGTGTGCGCTCCTTAGAAGAGGCCGTAGCTACCCTTGAAGCGCTCGACACAGAGTGGATAACTGTTGAAGGAATTTATACGCACTTCGCTAATGGCGATGATCTTGATCATCCGGAATATACCCATCAACAATTCAATGCTTTTCGAGACATATTTGAAGCCTTAGAAGAGCAAGGCTATCGCTTCACATTCAAGCACTGCTGTAATTCTAGTGCTACCATTCGCTTCCCCGATTATCATCTAGATATGGTGCGTATTGGGCTAGGCATGTACGGGTATAACACCGATTCGAGTATGGATGGCATGCTAGATATTCGTCCTATCATGACCATTAAGTCACATATTGCTCACATAAAAACTGTGTCCGCTGATACTCCGGTAAGTTATGGTTGGTCTCATTATACAAAAGAGCCGACTAAGATCGCTACACTTGCCCTAGGATATGCTGATGGTGTTCCAAGAAGTCTGTCGAACGGCGGTCAATTTAAAGTACGCGGTCAAATCGTATCCATTATTGGTCGGGTCTGCATGGACCAACTGATGTTAGATGTCTCTGATGTAGAAGAAGTCGCAGTAGGAGATACTGTTTTATGGTTTGGTGATGAAACAATTGGTGGCTTAAATCTAGAAGATACCTGTAATATGTCAAATCATTATCACTATGAAGTCCTATGTAACTTAAATCAGCGCCTCCCACGCATTTATCACAACTAATTTTCAAAAAAAGACCGTACGGACATGTCCGTACGGTCTTTTTTTGCTTAAATTAATTATTGATTGTCGTCTGCTGCGTCATCTGCTGCTGCATCTTCAGCAGGGTCTACTGTTTCGTCTGCTGCTGGATCTTCTACTGTTTCTTCAACAGCTGGCTCGTCTACTGCTGGTTCTTCTGCTGTATCTTTTGCACCATTACTACATGCTGCAAGTGTTCCTGCTGCTAATACGACTGTTAAAAACTTAGATAATTTTTTCATCTGTATCTCTCCCTTTAAAAAGTTAATTCTATTATTTATTAATTATTGATTGTCGTCTGCTGCGTCATCCGCTGCAGGGTCTGTTGCGTCATCTGTTGCTGGATCTTCAGCAGGGTCTACTGTTTCGTCTACTGCTGGATCTTCTACTGTTTCTTCAACAGCTGGCTCGTCTACTTTTGTATCGTCTGCTGCATCATTCGCACCATTACTACATGCTGCTAACGTTCCTGCTGCTAATACAACGGTTAAAAACTTAGATAATTTTTTCATCTGTATCTCTCCTTATAAAAAGTGAATCCTATAATTTAGTTAATTTGAATTATTGTTTGTCGTCTGCGTTTTCTTCCCAATCGCCGTCTTCAGTTGCTTCAGTGTCAGCGTCTGTTTTATCATCTGTTGGGTCAGCTTTGTCATCCATTGCATTGTCTGCTGCTGGATCTTCCACTGTTTCTTCAACAACTGGCTCGTCTACTTTTGTATCATCTGTTGCATCATTCGCACCATTACTACATGCTGCTAACGTTCCTGCTGCTAATACAACGGTTAAAAACTTAGATAGCTTTTTCATATATATCTCTCCTTTTTAATTACCATATATCCAATATATCATTTTTTAGGACTTAATCAAGTCATTACCTTTGAAATCTCTCAATATGTGGTAATTCTAATATATATTTAATGACTTTTTGTTTTAGTTGCTTGATATATTGCTTAATCACTCATAGATAGAGCGATTAATCATTAAGTTAATTAAGTCATTGAGTCATTTTCTTAATGATTATAATTACATGTTAGCAAGCCTTTTCTAAAAAATCAAGTCATATGGTTCATATAAACATTACCTTTTTGTGAACTTTATATGAATTTTCCAATGCTATCTCTAGAATAAATAGTATCTTCGTCATTTCATTTATAAAGTAAAAGCATGCTCAATAGCTCGAGTATTCAATCTGTTCAGTCCCGCCACCATTGCACCTTCAATTGTAACAGAAAGGAGTTCATAAACCCTTCATTATTTATATCTGATTCTTTCTTCAAAAGCTTCATTAGTCAGCATTTTTTCTGATATAATATGAGGAGCGAAAGGACGATATCTTATGAGAATAATTCGCAAACTATTTACTGCAATTTTATTCATTTTGTTTGGCTATTGGTTAGCGCTATCCAATGTACTAGCTGGCTCAAAAATAGAACATGGCATTCAACAAGTCATGGATATTTTACCTATAACGTCAGATGCTTGGGACCAGCCGGCACATACGAAGACAAATATACAAACCACTTTAATCAATACGCTATCCGACTCATCGGAAGAGAACTTTGATTTCTACACGATCCAACAAGACATTATCAAAAAAACGAATGAACTACGGGCCGAGCTTGGAGCTGGTGAGTTAACCGAACAAGCCTCTCTCGATACAGGGGCACTTATTCGAGCTCAGGAGACGATGACTTCTTTCTCCCACACGCGTCCCAATGGTCAAAGTCCATTCAGTGTCTTCACTGATAGTGCAGAAGCACCGAACTATAATTATACCGTCATCGGTGAAAACTTAGGTATGGCCACTCATCATCGCTTAAATCAAGCAGAAGTAACTGACCTTATTTTCAATGGCTGGGTAGATAGCCCTGGTCATTACGAAAATATGATTAATCCTAGCTTTACTGAGATTGGTGTTGGCGTAGCTTCAGATGGGGAAGCAATCTATATTACTCAATTATTCGGTCGACCACAATAATTTTTTTACTTGAAAAGACTCCAACTGAACTATCAGCTGGAGTCTTTTCTTTATCATTTTTTTAATCAGTTGAATGAATGGGTTGGTGCTGGGCTTACATCATGCCACCCATACCGCCCATACCCATACCTGGGTTCATGCCACCTGGTTGACCCCCATCATCATCAGACGGTAAGTCAGCTACTGCTGCTTCAGATGTTAACAGCAAGGCAGCCACACTAGCCGCATTTTGAAGCGCTGAACGTGTCACACGTGTTGGATCAATAATACCGGCTTCTACCATATTAACCATTTCACCGGTTACAGCATCGAAGCCAACCCCTTCATCCACTTGTTTCAGACGTTCTACAATGACGCTACCGTCTTGGCCTGAGTTCTTGGCAATTTGACGAACAGGTTCTTCTAAGGCACGAACAACAATATTCACACCTGTTTTTTCGTCTCCTTCTGCTTCAATATCACGTAATTGATCCAAGATATTGATATAAGCTGTTCCTCCACCGGCAACAATTCCTTCTGCTACCGCTGCTCGTGAAGCGTTCAACGCATCTTCAATACGCAATTTACGTTCTTTAATTTCGGTTTCCGTTGGGGCACCAACTTTAATAACGGCTACACCACCCACAAGTTTAGCGATACGTTCTTGCAATTTCTCTTGATCATAGCTAGATTCTGTCTCATCTGCTTGTTTCTTGAGTAATTGAACGCGCTCTTCTATTTGCGCTTTGTCCCCAGATCCTTCTACAATCGTCGTGTCATCTTTGGTAATAACCGCTTTTCCAGCGACACCTAAGTCATTAATGGTCGCATCAGATAACTCTAAGCCGAGATCCTCTGTGATGACCGTTCCGCCTGTTAGAATCGCAATATCTTCTAACATTCCTTTACGACGATCACCAAATCCAGGTGCTTTAACTGCTGTGACATCTAAAGTACCACGGATTTTGTTCAAGACTAAGGTTGGAAGAGCTTCTCCATCAATATCATCGGCAATAATTAAGAGTGGTCGGTTTTGTTGCATGATATTTTCTAATAAGGGTAAGATGTCTTGTACGTTAGAAATCTTCTTGTCCGTAATTAGAATGTACGGATTGTCTAAGTTGGCTTCCATCTTCTCATTGTCTGTTACCATGTATTGTGACAAGTAACCACGCTCGAACTGCATCCCTTCAACAACATCTAGTTCAGTCTCGATCCCACGTGATTCTTCAATAGTGATGACACCATCGCTTCCGACACGATCCATTGCATCCGCAATGAATTTACCTACTTCAGCATCACCCGATGATATCGCAGCAATTTGCTCGATTGACTCATTATCACTTACATCAGTTGATAAGTTGCGCAACGCTTCCACCGCACGATTTGTAGCTGTTTCGATCCCACGACGGATTCCGACTGGGTTTGCACCGGCAGCGACATTCTTCATCCCTTCATTCACGATCGCTTGTGCCAGGACCGTTGCTGTAGTCGTTCCATCTCCAGCAATATCATTTGTTTTACTAGCAACTTCTACTACTAATTGCGCCCCCATGTTTTCAAACTTATCTTCCAATTCGATTTCACGCGCAATCGTTACACCATCATTTGTAATTTGTGGTGCACCGTATGATTGGTCTAGAATCACATTGCGTCCTTTGGGTCCTAATGTCACTTTTACTGTATCTGCTAATTTATCGACTCCGCGTAACATCGCTTGTCGTGCATCTTCTGCAAATTTAATCTCTTTTGCCATAATTTAAATAAACTCCTTCCTGATTAAACCAATATTATCCTTCAACAATTGCAATAATATCTGATTCATTAACGATTAAATAATCTTTTCCTTGATCCTTTACTTCTGTTCCCGCATATTTTTCGAAGACAACTGTATCATTCTTCGCAACAATCGGCTCACTGCGCTGACCGCTATCTAATAAGCATCCTTGGCCCACCGCCACCACACGTGCTGTTTGTGGCTTATCTTTCGCCGATTCTGGCAGTACAAAACCACTCTGAGTTTTCTGTTCTTCTTTAATCACTTCGAGCAGTACACGATTTCCTAAAGGCTTTAACATAAAGTTCCCTCCATTTAAATTCATTAATTCATTATTTAATTGATGGATTTTAGCACTCACAGGTGCCGAGTGCCAACTCCACTAACTATTATAAGCAAGATAACTTTTTCTTGCAAGTCACACGCTTTTTTTAACGGAAAATAATGACGTAAAAATGATGTAAAACTCTAAAATCTATTTCGTGCAAAATAAAAGAAGGCTTAATGGCAAGCCTTCTGGAGGGTGTTACGACCGTTTACCCCAAAATTGGAAGTAATCAGTTCGTAAGTATCCATTATATAATTTTCGTCGTTTGGTTGCTTTTTGGCCAAAGTGTTTTTCAAAATCTAAATCATCTGTAATAATATACTTGCTCCATGTTTCAAGGGGTCGCCATACATCACCGAGTTGGCGGTAGAGCTTTTCAACGGCAGCTTGATCGCCAATTCGTTTTCCATAGGGTGGGTTTGAAATCATAACGCCGTACTGCTTATCCGTTGTGAAATCAGCTACTTGCATTTGTTTGAAGTTAATACTATGCAGTAAGCCGGCTTCCATCGCGTTTTCTTTCGCAATCTCAATCATCTTATGATCAATATCAAACCCACTAATATCAAGTTCGACATCATAATTAGCGGCTTCATCTGCTTCTTGACGAACTTTTTGCCATAATTCTGCTGGCATCCAGCTCCAAGCTTCACAGAGGAAGGAGCGATTAAATCCGGGCGCAATATTATGACCAATGAGCGCTGCTTCAATTGGAATCGTACCGGAACCACATGTCGGATCAACGAATGGTTTATCAGGGAACCACGTTGTCAGTGCAATGAGCGCTGCTGCTAAATTCTCCTTCAGCGGTGCATCACCTTTGCCCGTACGGTAGCCCCGCTTGAATAAACTATCTCCTGTTGTATCAAGGGTTATCAGTACTTTATCTTTATTAATCGCGACTTCAAGCGGATAAGTCGCACCTGACTCTGGCAAGCGACCTCGCTTATGGTAAGCTTCCTGCAAACGCGTAGCGACTGCTTTATTAACGATCCGTTGCACGTCTGGCACACTATAGAGTTTAGATTTCTGTGATTTCCCCGCAACGGGAAAGGCGCCATCAAGTGGAATATAGTCTTCCCACGGTAATGCTTTTGTCTGTTCGAATAAACTATCAAAATCCCGTGCTTCGAACTCTCCGATAATAATCTTCACACGGTCGGCAATCCGCAACCATAAATTCGCTCGCGCGATATCGTGCTTCCGGCCTGAGAATCGGGCACGACCATTCTCAACCTCTACCTCATATCCTAAGTCGCGTAATTCATCCCCGACTAATCCTTCTACTCCACTGGCACATGTTGCTAATAAATTAAATTGATTCACTGTTTATTGAAGCCTCCTATTCAAGGTCTTATCATATAACTTGCTATTTAACACATTGTCGTTATCCCGCCTTAGCTAAACTCGCATAATATATTTGCTTGATCTGCTCAAATATATTATCTCCAAAATAGTGGACAATATTATCATGACATATAATATTGCGATAACAGCGTGATGATGACAACTTATTTATGATCCATTTGATCTCTTAAATATTTATAGTAACTACTTCCTCGATCAGGTCCAAAGGCATCGTATAATTTATGGCGTAGCTCATCTTTTGATTGACTCGCATAAAAAATTCCTTTCACTTTTGACCGATCTGCCGGTTTCACATTACTCCCCACAATATTATAAATCACCTGATCCAGACGTGTCTTTTGTGGGTGGTGTTTAGGTTGTTTAGGCGTTGGCGCTGGCTTATGGTGAGCTGAACTAGACTTCGGTGGATCATTTCTTAGCGATAAAAAGTCTTGTCGCACATTATAGCCCTTTGTAATCCAATGTTTAACAACCGGATCGAATCCTTTATCATTGCTGAGTAAGACGAATTGACTCTTCGGAAATTCTTGCAAAAAATATCCTAAATAAGAACTCATCTGGAAGTCTAATGCATTCGCCGAGCCATTAATCACCTGAATGAACTCCACTTTACAATCCAATTGCAACAATTCATTCACTTTTTCGAATTGCATCGTGTTATCCGCCTTGGAATAAAAAACAAAGCAATAATCGCGCTTCGTTAACTCCTCGCAATAACTAATAAATTTTTTAGAGATATTTTCGTAATCAACTAGTGTAATACTTTTGGGTTTGTGCACCATACGTTGAATAAAATTCACCACATCATTCCTTTCCTATTCTAATTATTTTTCGTTTTTTATCGAATAAAATCCTCCCAGTGCAACCACATGGGAGGATCAATTGACCTAATTGTATCCTTCACTATAAGCCATGTTCTGTCTAAAGAAACGCTAGGCCCGTTTCTTCGAGATAATCATCTGTCTATAGTGTTACCTATCTTCCGCATCATTCATTTCTGCTTTGGAAGTGCCTCTACCATTATGTTTGAGTTGCTTGCTCGAGGGGTTTACCCGTTCCACCGCCAAGATTTCTCTAGGCGCTTCGTCACTGTGGCACTTTTCAAGACTACTTAGACATAGCGAACCTTAGTCTGTTTATCTGCCGTCACCTATTCAGGGCCGTAGCTTATGATTTCACTACGCACGAACACTACAGGCATCGCAGCCTGTGCAAGCATGGACTTTCCTCACACTTGTCTAGCAAGTGCGCAATTATCCGTAAAGAATACAGTTCTTATTTAAAAATATCATCACTTAATTATAAACTTAGTTGTCACCGTTCTCCATCTTCGCTCCGAAGACATGATGTTCTAAGTTCGAAATACGCTTCAAGATATCAATATTGGTGGCCATCATCTGGCTTGATGGTTGCTTCGGTTCAGCTGGCGCAGCCGGTTGCGGTTGTGGCGCTGGTTTCTGAGCTAATTGTTCCTCCAGTGACGCGATTTCCTTCTTCAAGTCTTCGATCTTATCATCAAATACTTTATAATCGCGCATAATAATATCTAGGAATTCATCCACTTCTTCCGGATTATATCCACGCATTGATTTCGAAAATTCTTTTTCAAAGATTTGTTTTTGATTTAATTCTGTATTGACCATTCATAGCACCTCTTTATCTTCTTCTGTAAAATGTCATCACTCATATCATACCAGAACTCGCCCAAAAAGTGAAGGATTTCCGCTTAATTCCTCTCTTGATAATCAGCCACAAATGATTGTAAATCATCCATATAGATCTGATCAAGCAAATAATCATGCGCCTCCTGATGGGCTTTCACTTGTTCATACAAGTAACTAGATTTTCCTTCATATTCATTATCATAAATCAACAGTAAACCATCCGTGTTATTTAAAATAAATTGCGCATTCCCACTTAATTGCCCCCCGTGTTTATACGGCTCATGAGAAGTATAGTTCATATAATCTGCCTGCTCAATTGCTTTTTGCAACAGTAATTGATTCTTTTCGTTCCAACTATTGCCATATTCTTGATACGGCAACAACAATCCCAATTGCAGATTAGGATACTCTTCCCGTAATTCCTCTACAACGTCTGCTGTCCATAACTCAATACCTAACTGACCACTCGTGATCACCCATTCTAACCCATTTTGGATATACTGGCTAAGACTTGCCTTCAAAAATTCTTTCACAAAAAATAGCTTACCATCGTCTTCAGAGAAGATTCCCAATTCGTAAGACCGATAGCCACTAACAAATAATCGTTTTATCATAAAATCCCTCTTTTTTATTTTGCCCAAGTTTGTTAAACTATTAAGGATAACACGATTGATGGGAGTGAGTATTTCGTGGTAAACTATCCCAATGGTGAACCCTACCACAGTAAGCATGACAAAAAAAGAAGACATTTGCAAGTCAAACCAAAAACAATGACTTATAGTAATCGCGGAATGACGCTTGAGCGTATGATTAATGCTTCGATTAAGTACTATCGCGAGACGGGACAAGCTGTTCTGCACAAGAAACCGACGCCTGTTCAGATCGTCAATGTAGATTACCCGAGGCGAAGTGCCGCTAAAATTACCGAAGCGTACTTCAAAAGAGCCTCCACCACTGATTATAACGGTGTATACCGGGGCTATTATTTAGATTTTGAAGCCAAGGAAACTAAAAACAAAACATCTTTCCCCTTATCTAATTTTCATGAACACCAAATTAGACATATGCAGCACTGCTTAGAGCAAGGTGGCATTGTTTTTGTTCTTGTTTATTTTTCTCATCTAAGACAACTTTACTTACTAGATGCGCAATATTTTATTGATTACTGGGAAGATCACTTAGCAGGTGGACGAAAATCTATTCCTCTCACCATTTTTGAGACGGAAGGATATCCTATTTCACTCGGTTATGCCCCGCAAATTCCTTTCTTACAGGCTGTGGACGAATTCATATCAACAATGTAAGACGCTTTAATTTTCAAAAAGGAGAACAACTATATGAGCGATAAAAATTACTCAAGACAATCAAGACGACAAAAAAAGAACCACCAAAAGAAACCAAAACGAAAAGTAGCGCATACATCCGCTTTAAATCTCTGGCTAAAACGTGGATTGCTCGTAATATTTGCAGCCATTATGCTTGTACTTATCTCAGGTGGGGGATTATTCCTCTACCATGCTCAGGGGGCTCCCGAATTAACGGATGACGATTTATACGGTGCCTATTATTCCAGCTTAGTGGATAAAGATGGTCATGAATTTTACCGTCTTGGCACGGATAGCCGGGAGTTCGCTTCAGCAGAAGAATATCCGGAACTCTTGACAGATGCGGTGAAGTCTATTGAAGATCAACGTTTTGATTCACATAATGGTTTCGACTTTATCGGAATTGGTCGAGCAGCTGTCGATTACTTACGTGCAGGTGAGATTGTTAGTGGAGGGAGCACGATCACCCAACAACTCGTGAAACTCTCTGTCTTCTCAACTCTACGTGAAGACCAAACCATCGAACGAAAATCACAAGAGATTTGGCTATCCATGCAATTGGAACGCCGCTTATCCAAAGAACAAATTATGACCCTTTACTTAAATAAAGTACACATGGCTGGAAATGTCTACGGCATGGGAACAGCGGCCAAAGAATACTATGGCAAACATGTCAGTGAACTCGAGCTCCATGAAGCAGCCCTCTTTGCTGGTATGCCCCAATCACCAAATAGCTATAACCCATACACCGAACCGGAACGCGCTAAACAGCGCCGCGATGAAGTGTTAGCTGCGATGTACAACAATGACAAAATCACTAAAGAACAAATGGAACAAGCACAAGCTATTCCGATCGAACAAGGCTTACAAGAAAAAGTTGAACAAACTGATGAAGATACACTATTCGACAGTTATCTCTCAGCAGTATTGGATGAAGTCTATGAGAAGACTGACTTTGATCCATATAAAGCTGGGCTAGAAATTCACACCAACTACGATAGTTCTGTCCAACAAATTCTTCACGATGTAGCACATAGTGAAGATTACATCAGCATTGATAGTGATATCCAAACAGCCATCAGCGTTGTTAATCCAAATAACGGTGAAATCTTAGGAATTCTTGGCGGACGTAACTTACAAGGGCAACTGTCTTACAACCGAGCAACAAAAAATAGACGAAATGTTGGTTCAACCATTAAACCCATTACCAGTTACGGCCCGGCAATTGAATACAACCAATACTCAACCCATGAACAAATTGTAGATGAACCCTACTCTCCAGCTGGCTCAAACTGGAACTTCAACAACTATGATAATCAATATCTCGGCCAAATGAGTATGCGCGAAGCATTGGTCCAATCACGTAACATACCCGCAGCCAAAATAATGAATGATTATATGAATATCGAAAATGTCGAAGCATTTGTTTCTAAGCTTGGTCTCGATCCTAAAGAAATATCTGGTGCAAACGGACTAGTTCCTTCTAACTCAATTGACGGTAGTATGACGCCGCTTCAACTTGCCGGTGCATACAGTGCCTTCGCTAACGAAGGAATCTATACTGAGCCACACACTGTTAATAAAGTGGTCACACAGCGCGGTCAAGAAATCGATATGACACCCGAAAGTACTCGGGCAATGGAAGATTATACAGCTTACATGATGACCGATATGCTAAAAGGTGTTCCAGAAGCTCGTCCTGAAATAAATGTTCCAGGAATTTATCATGCTGGTAAAACGGGAACGACAAACTTTACAGATGAACAATTTGAAGAGTACAATCTTCCTCGAGGCATGGGACTTATTCCTGATTCATGGTATGTGGGTTACACCCAAGATTTTGTCATTTCTACATGGGTTGGTTATGATGAGCCATTCAAGGAAGGGAACCAGTTAATATTCGGTGATACAACTCATAACTTGCCCCTCTATTACTATAGTGCCATTATGAACCAACTGGCCCAAACAACCGAAAATACCGACTGGATCAAACCCGACTCAGTATCTGAAGTCAATGTAGTGAGTGGATCAAGTCCCGCTCAACTACCGAACCGCTCAACCCCATTCTCTAGTATCACAACAGAGCTATTCGTCGCAGGTACAGAACCACAATCTGTCGCTCCAGCACCCGTTCAGCCACAGCCGACTGAACCGCAAATAACCGATGAAGACGAAAAAGATAAAGAGGATTCTGAAGAAGATAATAAAGATAATAATGAACAAAATCCAACTGATCCTATCGATGAAGAAGGTAGTGGCCAACAACCTGGCACTCAACCAAACGATCCAAATGACCAAAATAGCCAAGGCGCACAAGAACCACAAACCTCTGGATCAGGAGGTGCCGGTGGTAACAACTAACCAAATAGGACAAGATTTCACCCTTAAATCATAAAACAAAGACCCCTTTTGAAAGTCAGCATTGTCCTGACTTTCAAAAGGGGTTTTCTCTTAACAATTCATTTATTTACGACCAGTATTTTTCTGCTTTTCCTCTTCTCTGAGTTTCTCTAATTCCTTATCATGGCGCTTCTTCGCCCATCGATTAACTGGGGAATCTTCTCCTTTTCTAACATTGAAACTGTTAATCACTGTAAACAGACCGACTCCAGCTGCTAATACGCCCATTATCGTATCATATTGCGTCAAATAAACACCTAGTGCCACAATGATCAGTCCCATTACAAATAAAATTGTCCCGTTATTCCGTTTCATTTCATCATCTCCTTGACTTCTTTTATCCGGATTGCTATAATTGTATGTGGTTAGTTCATGGAGGATTGTCCGAGTGGCTTAAGGGGCTCGCTTGGAAAGCGAGTATACGGATTACCGTATCGAGGGTTCGAATCCCTTGTCCTCCGTTTTTAGTACTTATCTCAGTACACAATAAGTCATTAGACTATCTAGAAATCTTCTTGTTAAAGTATTTCTAGATAGTCTTTTTTTATTTGGTTTAATCATATTAATGATATCTTTTAATAGCATCAGACATCCTAAGCAGATAAATAGCTACAAAACGCCTAACTAACTATGCTAGGCGTTTTTATACTGCTATTATACTAACTAACGATAGCTTTCAAATTCAACATCACCAATATGATCAGCATGAGTGATATGATCTGCCATCAATACGGCTATGCGATGTTCAGCAACTGTGTGTACTCTTAAGATACGAACCCCTTTATACGCGGCGATCGCTGAGATCATGGCTGAACCTAGATCACGGTTAAAAAACCCATCTTCTGTATCCGTATCCACATTAATCCCTGCTGTATCAAGTGTATTGACAATAAATCGTTTGCGCGATACACCGAGGAAAATATCGTAACCAACTTCTGTCATAACATCTAGCGACTGCAACAACTGATAATTCTCTCGCTTGGTCATACCGAAGCCAATGCCTGGATCAAGTAGAATATGTTCGCTAGCTAATCCGGCTTCCTGGGCGTAATCTAGTGTTTTTTCAAAATAGCGCATCATACAACTGACAATATCCAAAGCTTCTAATTGCTCAATCTCTGCTGAACTGAAAGGCTGGTTAGAGCCAAATTGACGAAATTTTTTGGAGTTGTTATTATTAGGTCGAGCGATAATTGGGTTAAACATCGCAATGACCTTTACCCCTAATTCCTGAGCTGTTCGAGCCATCTCAGCGTCTCCTAGTAAGCCTGTAATATCATTAATAATATCGGCCCCCGCCTCCACTGCTGCTCGAGCAACATGGGATTTCCACGTATCCACTGAAATCGTCACATCATATGTTGCTTTAATCGCTTTTATAATTGGGACAATTCGCTCAATTTCTTCTTGATCATCTACTGAGTCAGATCCTGGTCGGGTTGATTCTCCACCGATATCCAGCATGCTTGCCCCGTCAGCAATTAATACGCCGGCGCGTTCAACGGCTTTCTCCACCTCATTGAACTTCCCACCGTCCGAGAATGAATCTGGGGTTGCATTAATAATTCCACACAGTATGGTCTCTCTTGGCTGTGACATATTCCTTCCTCCTTAAATTATATTTATCTCACACCGCTCTTAACGCGATTGACAGTCCGGGCACACCCCGTAAATTTCTAGACGATGAGAGGACACATCATACCCCGTTAAGGTGCTCGTCACTAACTCGACATCATCGAGTCCAGGATAATGAATATCCTTAATTTTTCCGCAGATTGAACAAATAGCATGATAATGTCTTTCCCCGACAAAATCAAAGCGACTCGATGTATCTCCATACTTCAACTCGGTCACGATATTCATATCCATCAATAACCGCAAATTATTGTAGACAGTCGCCACGCTCATACTAGGAAAATCACTCACGAGTGCTTGATAAATATCATCTGCGGTCGGGTGATTATGCGTCTCAATTAAATAAGTCAATATAGCATGACGTTGGGGGGTAATTCGAACATGATGCTCTTTTAAATGGTTTATACAGTCTTCTACTTTTGGGTTCATCTGAATCGTTCCTTCTCTAATCCTTGATGCTTACTGATCCATCATATCGTTTATCTGTCAAAAATTCAATCTTCATACGTCATGCAACTCGTTATTTTCCTCTATAAGACAAAATTTAGGTAGCCGACTAGAATAATAAAGTAACTCACCATCACTGTAATAATCGTATTGAACGACAATTCGAAGTGCCCCATTTCTTCCAAGAAGCTCCCTCGCTTAATAATGCCATTGTAAAAAGCTATACCTGCAATAACCATTAAGAAGAACACCATTGTTTTTTGGTTATACTCCGCTGCATCTACCTGCACCTGATAATTCAGTAGTACATCTGTTAACGTTACAGCATAGATTCCAGTCAGTAGAGAGGCAATTCCTAAGACAAAAGATGATAGCTTAGCTGGCCATTTAGTTGTACCCGTTAGTTCAACATCTGAGCGTCCAAATAGCATTGTCCCATATTTAACAAAGGACATAATCGTTCCTAAATTCGTCAAATTTAACAATAATGTCATTCCATAATCGTATGTTCCGTGCGCAATCATATATTTGGAGATAGAACCATTAAAGAACGGCGCCCCCATAATACCCAGCACAGATAATCCCATTGCAATTCCGACTAGAGGCATCCGTCTGAGTACGCCACGAATTTTGAACACATCGCGCGTCCCATATTCCTCATAGACGATACCCGCTGTTAAGAAGAGCGTTGACTTGAAGATCCCATGATTTAATATATGAAAAATCGCTCCCCAATAAGCAATATCAGCTTGCATATTCAGACCCATCATAATCAGACCCACTTGAGATACTGTATGGTAAGCGAGAATTAACTTGATATCATGTTGACCAAGTGCCATCATAAAGCCAACAACCGATGTAATAAAACCTACCCAGAAAAAGAATGGCGTTATATCCAAAATGGGGGCATACATCTCATTGAACCGAATAAATAAATACACCCCTGTTTTAATGTAAACTCCAGATAAAATAGCCGATACTACGGGCGGCGCACTAGGTGTTCCATGAGCTTTAGGCAACCAACTAAAGAGTGGCGTCAAAGCTGATTTTAAAGAAACTGTAACCATCATCAATGAGAATGGCAAAATCATCGACTTTGGATTTTCTAACAATGGCATGGCTTCCTTAATATAGCGAATATCCAGTAAACCAAATGTATGATAAATCATCCCAATACCTAGTAGTAAAAAAGAGGTCCCAATGACATTAACGAAAAAATAAATCATCCCATCATAAATGGCTTGTTTTTCCTTATTAATCATAATCAGAATCGCTACGACGACAGTAGCTACTTCTAGAAAAATAAAAATATTAAACAAATCACTCGACAAAAATAATCCATGCATCACACCTTGTAAAACCATATACAAAAATGTGAATTGCCCTTGAAAATAAGGTTGGCCGATACTATATATAATAAAAAACAACATAAAAATAGTCGTCATCGACACTAAGAAAATAGCTAAATGATCCGCATACAGGCTAAGAGCTAATCCATCTTCATATCCTCCTGCATTCCACAACACTTTTCCTTCTTCTTTTACAGTTAAAAAAACAGATACAGCAAACCAAATAAATCCGAGTTGGCACGTTATTAATAAAGGGGCTCTTAGCTTCTCATGAATCACAAAAGATATCATCCCTAACAGAACAGGCGCCAGTACAAACCAATATAATGCCATCAATGCCCCTCACTTTCATTCTGATGATTATTCCAGTAGGTTATCCCATATTTTTTCTTATAGTGCATAAACATCGTCAGTGCAATTGCTGTAACTCCCATACCAATCACAATTGATGTAATCATTAATGCACTAGGTACCGGATCAGCTACCACTTCACTGGTAATTTGACCGATTGGCGGGACACTTCCCCGTGAATAATTAATATTAATATAAAACAAATAAATACCGGATTCCATGACGGACATGGACACAATGGTTTTAATAATCGTCTTCTTTGTCATCAAACCAAATAAACCAATAAAAAATAGAATGATGCCGACTGTTTGACCATTAAACCATTCCATTATTACTCACTTCTTTCCATTTAACTCTATTTGACATATTAAGAAACTCCTTCATAGAAGACAAATCGATAAAAGAGGACGGTTAACCCACAAAAAACTTTCAGACCAATTAGTGTATTCATGATAATCATGTAGAGTTCATTCGTTAACTCCGTAGTAGGCACGATTTCTATAAATAAATAGAGAATCGGAATCATAATAATTAACATAAATACAATTTTTTCGATCACTTCAATTATTTCTAAATCTAGATCCAACGTTGGATGAACTAAATAACGCGTAATTAATACCGTAGATAAAATAGTTCCTCCTTGGAAGCCCCCGCCCGGAGAATTATGGCCATTCAAGATCATATAGAAACCAATTAATATCACAAACGGATACACAATCCCTATCATTTGGGCAATAATCTGGGAACCCCCTGCATAAGACATTTCTGGTGGTTTTAATTCGAATGACTCACTATGACTACTTATCCACGACACATTAATGACTTCCATCACAGATACCATCAACATCAAGGCTTCAAAAAATGTATCAAACATGCGGTAGTTTAAATAAATACCCGCTACGGCATTCCTAGCCCCCGTTTCTTCATAAAAATCAGTCGTGAAAAAATCTTTTAACGGTGTTCCTAATGTTTCAGAAAAATTAGTAAACATAAATAACATCAGACTAGCAGCCGTCACACATAACAAGATTTGGAATATGTAGACAGATTTTTTTCTATTCCGATTCACCCATCGTCACCTCCTGATCCAGATAAACTACCCGAATATCTTCAATATCACATAAAATATCATTCATATTGGCAATAATATCTTGGAAAACTTCATCGGTCGTCTTTCCGCATAGATAAGTTAAATTATTGCGCTGGCAAATAATAAAATCATGTTCCGCTTTCTCTTGATAATACGCTGCCTCTTTATTCGTATAGGCAATGGTTGGTTCCAGTTCTTCTGTTTTTTCGATAAATAACTCTAACGGACGAATTAATGTCTCTTGAACCGCTTCAATATCACTATCATCAAAAGCTTCAACCGCTTCATTGATGTAGAGAACATCGTATACGCGCACTTTTTTGACCGCAACTAAGTACATAATGGTCGCCAAGCCCACCCCAATAGCCGCTTCAGCTAAAGCCACATCTGGTGCATTATAGTACACATACGCCATTGCTGTTATTAGTGAAAATGTTCCTGAAAAGATAACAGTTCGCATTAAGCTATCCGTCATGACCGTTAAAAAACCAACAATAAGCACTGCAACTAACAGTAAGACTTCAAACATACTAACGATCCTCCTTAATCTTGTAGTCACTCATATCCGCGGATCGCAAAATTGCATGCGAAGAAATCGGATTGGTGATTAAATATAAGATCAGCACTAAAAATATTTTAAACGTAAAATAAGAGAATCCTTCTCGAATCATATAGCCGACAAGTACAGTAATAAACCCTACTGTATCAACTTTCGCTACAATCAATGTTCGCTTGAAAAAGTCATTAAATCTAAACGTACCATAGATACCAATTGTCACAAAAATTAACCCCATTACAATAATACCATTCGCCAACCAATCAAGTATTGTCATTAAATATCACCTTTTGCCTCAATAAATCGGACAACCATAATTGTTCCGATAAAGTCTAAAATCCCATAAATCATACTAACATCTACCACAAAAATTCGATCAATCAGTATTCCAAAAACAATGCCTACCATAATAATCTTCGCCGAAAAGTAGGAAAATCCTAAAATACGATCCCAGACAGTTGGTCCCACTATCACCCGATATATCGAACCGATAGACAGAATTATTAAAGTGGTTAACACAAACCAATCAAATGTCATCATATCTTTTCGCCTCTTCTTTGAACAGTCTTCTCATATTTTAGTAATACGTGTTCCAATTTTAGTGGTAGTACTTGACGTGGATCTTCATCGCGAGCTATATTTGGTGTATCTAGTGTGAGTACACGGAGTGTGCTACCTGATTTTTTTACGGTAACGGTTCCCGGTGTTAATGTAATCGAATTGGCCAAAATATTGATCAAGAATTCATCAGTTAGTTTCGTCTCGCAAGTTACGAAAGCTACGTCACTATCGCCTAATATGATTTTGGGAATTACACCAATCCCGGCAACAAAAATTTCAATCACTAATATGCTAAAATAATGAATCATAGAGCGCAATCCAAACATATACTCATCCGTATAATTCCCTGGCATTAAATACATATCCGTTAATAAAATAGACACCACAGACATGATCAAACCCGTTACAATTACAAATAAGTTAATTTTTTCGAATAAAATAATCCACGTAACGAATAAGACACTTATAATTTTTATATTAGAAACCATATCTTGCACTACACTATCAATGAAGTTTTTCATAGCATTCTCACCCTTTCTTTTAAAACGATCATCCCCATTTTATCATGTATTCCGTTGCATTTAAATTATGGATTATTATGATTGATCTCGTTTATTCAACGATTGGCGAAGTATTCGAGTTGCTTGCGTGAAAATATTTTTCATCTTTGACTTTTCTAATACGACTTCATCTGTATTGATCGCATCTTTTCGCCGATTTAATTGCTTCTTAAATTGTTTAACCATCATTTTTTGGAGCGTTCGGATGTTCAATGTACCTACTTTTTCTTGTTTTACTAGTAAAGTGAGCACTTCAATATAGCTAAATCCTAATGCGCTAGTAATTGTAGAAGCAGTGGCCCCACTAATTAAACCAACAACAATTGTGCCTACACCTGGCATAAACTTAAAGGCATTGGATACAATCGTGCGTCCCAAAAATGTAGCTGAACTTGTGCCTCCAACTGCTCCTATTAAACTCACTAATGTTGATTGGTCCATCGTAATACCAAAAATCGCTGTAATATGGGCAAGCATCGTCACTTGCATTGGCACTAAAAGCGATGCATCCGCGAATGGTATGGGGACAAACCCGATGCCAAAGGTTGAGGTTATATAGCCATTTGTCCACTTCCGTGCTGCCGCTACTTTTCGTTTCAAATCAACTATTTGAATATTATTTAAAGTATGATAATGATCTGTCGGCACTAGTTCAAAAGACTTATCTAACAACTCCTTTAACCCAAACGGCTCCACTGTCACCTCATCATTAATGACAAACGGTTTAGCCATCACTTGTTGAATAGCCGCCACATGTAAATTAAGCGTTTCTAAAGATGCCTGGAAATAATCTGTTCGTCCTTGAATAGATTGGGTGAGTACTAGAATAACCGGTGTTTTTTTAGCCAATTTATTTATAAATTTAATCTCTAACTCTTCAATTCGATTCGAGAAGGCATTCACACAATAATAAACGAATTGAATGGCCTCTTCAGTCCCTTGATGTTCATCGATCAATTCAAAAATTTCTGTCTGAATCTCTGCCTGTACACGTGCATCCATCTCCAACCCACGTGTATCATACAAATTAAGCGGCATGTATTGCTTTGTTATTTTGCGCAAATGTTGGGTGACTGGTTTACCCACTCCCGTCTCCGCTAAATTATCACGAAATAAGTGGTTAATTAACGTGCTCTTGCCTACTCCTGTTTTCCCGACAACTAATATATTAATCGGTGGCATATTTTCAATTTCTTGTTGGGTTTTCTTCAAAATATCATCAACGACATCAAATGGTGCACTATATTGTTTCATTTTATCTCTCCCATGTTTAAAAACCTTGTTACATGTAACAAGGTTTTTATCATTCATCTAGCTAGTTGTTATGAACACTCTCAACATGCCATTGTCCATTACCATATTGTAAATACACAATATATTTTGCGCCAGTCGATCGACTTTCAACTGTTGCTTCAACTCGTGCAATACCATCATTTCCAATCCAACGCTCGATCATATCGGACTCTGATATTCCAGTCACAGTACTGACCTTATCTCTAATTTCAAGACGATCGCTAGAGCCATCGCTAAAATCAGTATAATGATTCGTATCATGCGGAGGGGTTTCGTTCACGATAGAGGTGTCCCCACTAGTGGTTGTTTGGTTCTGACCACGTTGAGGTTGTTGTCCTTGCTGATTCATCCCTTGCTGTCTTTCTTGACCTTGTTGTTGGTGTGATGGCTGATGTGATTGTGTTTGTTGCTGATTTTGGTTTCGGTTCTGTTTTTGTGTAGCTTGGTTTTCGTCTGTCTTAGCTGCGTCTTCATCATCTTCATTATCATCATCAGCTTTATCATTTTTATCAGTAGACTTTTCTTTCTTAGCCGTTATTCCCGCACTATCGCTACTTTCTTCTGTTTGTTGGACTAAATCATCAGACACTTGCTCAACAGAATCGCCGCCTGAGACAAATATAAAGATAATAATCGCAATTAAGACAACAAATAAACCCGCAATGAGCCAATAGAATAAGCGATCAAACGAATTTGACTCATCTTTTGGTTGTTTATAACGATCTGATCGTTTTTTCATACTCATAAACAGTCCTCCTAATAAATTTTCTTCAACGGTTTAACGACAATTGGTGCAATAATCGCTGCAATAATTGCTTCTGGAATACCTGATGTCACAACAATAGCTAATAATCCATAGACAATATTGTCCATCTGAATATTCATCAAGTAAGCAATATCTTCGGTAAAGAAAACGTAGATAAATAACATCACAAATACTGTATTGGTTAACGAGCCTAAAAAGGCAGAGATCCGCAAGCTACGTGCATCTGGCCATTTTTTGCGCAACCATTGATACGTTACACCGACTGTTAAGCCAATCAATAATCTAGGTAGTACGGCAATCATTGGATTTGTCCAAATCAGTGGATCAAGTGGACTCGCCGGCATTGCAAACGCACGAATCATGCGAATAATCCCCCAAATCGCACCAATTATCATGCCATCTCTTGTTCCTAACAAAAAGGTAAAAACAATAACGGTTATATGAATGATCGTTGGATTAAGTGGTGGCAACGGTAAATTTCCTAAAAAAGGAACAAAATTTTGAATTAATAAAATAGCTGTCGCAATGGCCATCATGGTCAAGCGTTTTGTGTTTATAGTTTGTTTCATCGTTTTATATCGCCTTTCTTCTTATAATGCTGTTCTATACAATCGATTCACACGATTGAGTAGAATTGATAATTTTTGTTGTTCATCATCCGTCATGCTCGCCAATAAATCAGCAAAGCCACGCACAGATTCTTCTCTGAACTGATGATAAAGTTGCTTCGCTTCCGGTGTCAACTTAAAATAAGAATAGCGCTTATCTTCACCGTCTGCTTTCGTCACCATATCTTTGCTTACTAATGAATTCACTTGTCGGCTAATAGTTGACTTATCTAAATAACTTTGCTCCGTAATTGCTTTAAGTGTCAATTCCTCATCGCCAATAATGTCAAATAACAGCAAGCTCGACTCAGTTAACCCAAAATGAGCTAACAACAAGCTATTTAACTTCTTATACAACCGTGTAAATTCATCCATCCGCTCTAACAACAGTGATGTATCACTAAATTGTTCCACCGACATCCTCCTTTATCAGTAGCCTTTAATAATTGCTCAATACAAATATATCAGTTTTAGCTCTCGAGTGCAATCCTATTTTGAAAATTAGTCAAATCCACATATCAATGGTATAATAAAACCTACTGCTTTTCAACGAAAGGAGCATGTCTATATGTCATTTGATGGCTTATTTACACACGCAATGATTAATGAATTAAACCATGAACTTGTCGGAGGACGCATTACCAAGATTTATCAACCCTTTGATAATGAAATTATCTTACGCATTCGAGCCAACCGCAAAAATCACGATATTCTAATCTCAGCTCACCCACAATACGCTCGCATCCAAAAAACGCAGCGAGATTTCGATAATCCACAACATCCACCTCATTATTGTATGATCTTGCGAAAATACTTGGAAAATGGATTCCTCACTGAGATGAAGCAAGTGGGCAATGACCGAATCATTCATCTCAGTGTCTCAGGACGGAACGAACTAGGTGATGAACAGTCCACAACTCTAGTAATCGAAATTATGGGGCGTCATAGTAATATGATCTTAGTCAATAATGATGAGAATCGCATTATCGACAGTATTAAACATCTCCCACCAAGTCAGAACTCTTACCGAACGATTTTACCAGGGAGTGACTTTATTTCGGCACCGACACAAGATAAACTAAACCCATTTACTGCCGACTTAATAGAGCTAGACTTCCCGGTCACAGATACGGTCAAAGCAACAACTAAATGGATTCAAGAGACTTTCCAAGGGTTCGGTCGCCAGTCAGCCCGCGAATTAGCCGAACGATTAGCGCAAGCACCTGAAAAAGATTATGTAAGGGTTGCTACAGCATTTTTCCAGCAATTCGACCAACGACCGTACACACCAACACTTTATCCTAAGAGAACCCCTACCTTCTCTGCCTTTAACTATATCTCTGAAGAAGGTCCGGCACAAACCTTTGAATCATTAAGTCACCTCTTAGACAAATATTATGACAAAAAAGTAACCCAAGACCGTATTCGTCAAAAATCTCAAGATATTACTTCACTCGTCAATAATGAGTTGAAAAAAAATGCGAATAAACTAGAAAAAATGCGGGAAGAATTGGCAGAAACGGAGCGCGCTGAAGAATATCAAGTGAAGGGAGAAGTTTTAACTGCCTTTATGCATGAAGTACAACCAGGTCAAGAATCTATCACCTTACAAAACTTCTACAATGATAATGAACCGATTGATATTACACTTGATCCCGAAAAATCACCTGCCCAAAATGCTCAAGACTACTTCAAGCACTATCAAAAGTTGAAAAAACGCAAAAAACACCTCACATCGCAAATCAAACTCACTAAACAAGAATTGACTTACCTGGAATCTGTTCTAGCTGGTCTTGATACGATCACCCTGGCTGACATCGAAGACATTCGTGATGAACTCCGCGATGAAGGCTATCTAAAACAGAAAAAGAATTCACACCAAAAGAAAAAACAGTCAAAAGCGTCTAAGCCCTATCATTTCCGCTCATCGGATGGTGCGGATATCTATGTTGGCCGTAACAACCGACAAAATGATCAATTAACACATCGCACCGCTAATCGTGAAGATTGGTGGCTTCACGCCCAAAACATCCCGGGGTCGCATGTTATTATTCGTGGATCAAATCCAAGTGAAAAAACCTTTGAAGAAGCTGCGCACTTAGCTGCCTACTTCAGTAAATATAGAGAATCTGCCAATGTGCCCGTCGATGCCGTCCAAGTGAAGTATGTTAACAAACCAAACGGCGGAAAACCCGGCTTTGTCACTTATGAAGGACAGGATACTTATTTTGCAACGCCGAGTGAAGGCTATATCGAGTCGTTAGAACAACTCTAATCCCTAACTAACCATTAAAGCTAGACTACAGACGTAGCCTAGCTTTAATGGTTTTATTTATTTTTCTTTCTTAATTAACTCATAATCACTTTCTAACATATGCACAATTCGGTTGGTTCCCTTAAGCATCTCACTTCGGGTAATAATTCCCTTAAACGTTCCTTCACGATCAATGACGGTTAAAAAGGCTGTACGCACTAATTTTTGTAAGATATCTTCTAAATCAAAATCATCATAGACATAGGGGAACTCCTCGCCATCAATAATATCCCCGACTGTAATCTCACTTAATCGGTTAAAATCAATGGCCTCATTTCCCATAATAGCCTTAATAATTTTAGGCATCGAAATAAGACCTAACACCTTCGAGTCCCGATCTAACACCGGAACAGTAGAATACTGATCGGCCGTCAAGATCAAAATAGCATGCTCCAATGTGTGCCACGAATTGACAACAGCCACTTCCTCTTCTGGCTTTACTAGCGTTGGTTCGTCGGATAATAAATATTCTTTCATTACATCTGAAATCATCTATATTCCCTCTCTTATAGTTCTTGACTGAGCTCATCATACGCTTGGTGATCGCGGTCATAATAAGTTATCCGTCGTTCTGTATCCGTCCATTCTAAGACGGCATACGTTCCCACTGAATAAGGATACCGCGGTTGTGCAATACTTCCTGGATTAATCACATACACATCACCTATCTGATCAACTTTCGGAATATGGGTATGTCCATAAAAAGCAAACTGCAAGCCTTTCTGTTGGGCAGCTTCAGCTAAATAAGACAAATCTTGCTTCACTCGGTGACGATGACCATGGACTACTAGAAACGATGCATCACCAATTTCAACAATGCGTTCAGTTGGATAATCACCATAATAATCACAATTTCCCTCAACAGGTTGATATGTCTCCCAGATGCCATCCGTATCGTTTAGTTCAGAATCGCCACAGTGAATCATCCCGTCCACTTGATCTTGATACTTTTCTTTAATTTCATCTAGAATGGTCTTATCCCCATGATTATCACTAATAATCAGTACTTTCATCTACAACACATCTCCTTCATCTGCTAGCCACTCACTCAACTGTTGTTTCAACTGTTTAATCGCATGTGCGCGGTGACTAATTTTATTCTTTTCAGCTGCTGTTAGCTGGGCCATGGTTTGATCACGGTCCGGCAAATAAAAGAGAGGATCATACCCAAAACCGTGCTCGCCTTGTGGTAATTTAGCAATCTCCCCATCCACTTGACCTTTAATGATTAAAGTCTCTTTATCTGGGTGGGCCAAAGCTAACGTACAATGGAAGTGTGCTGTCCGGTCAAGACGCAAATCTTCTCCTAATTCAGCTAATAGCTTGGCATTATTCGCTGCATCACTCGCCTCTTCCCCCGCGAATCGTGCTGAATGTACTCCAGGTAACCCATCTAAGCCATCAACTGCTAAGCCGGAATCATCCGCTAATACAAAGGTTCCCATCTCTGCAGCTACCGTTTCAGCCTTCAACCGAGCATTCTCTTCAAAGGTCAGCCCCGTCTCTTCTACTGGCTCTATATCTGGGAAGTCATGCATGGTCTTCACTTCATAGCCCAACGGTTCGAATAGCGCTTCAAACTCTGCTGCTTTTCCTTTATTGTGTGTTGCAATAATAATTAATTTATTCTGTTCCATATTTTCCTTCAATCTCCTTCAATCTCCTTCAAATTAATGTGATTCACTACAAGATGATCTAACCCTAACCAAGCAGACGCAATTCGTTTGAACATCTCTGCGGAACCTGTCGTATAAAATTGATGCAATGGGTCACTATTAGGGGTATCTTCCGCTAAGTTATAATAATCCAACAAAACACTCACTTCATTAATGGTCTCTGCTCCAGAATCAATTAACTGAATCTCTTGTCCCACCACATCCTGAATAATCGGTCGTAATAACGGATAATGAGTACATCCTAAAATTAGCGTATCCATTTTTGTTTTATGTAGTGGCATCAGTGTCTCTCGTACCACACGCTTAGCAAGCGGTCCCGTATATTCATTGCTTTCAACAACCGGCACAAACTTCGGACAGGCTAAGCTAACAACATCAATCTGCTGATTTTTGCGGAAAATTGATGTTTGATATTCATTGGATGCAATGGTTCCCTCGGTTCCAATCACAGCAATACGTTGATTGCGTGTTGCTTTAATCGCGGCTCGACTTCCAGGTAAAATAACACCGACAATCGGAATCGGGAGCAACTCTTTCAAGGTTGTGAGCGCCGTTGCAGTTGCTGTATTACATGCAATAACTAACAACTTAATATCTTTTTCCATCAAAAAATAAGCTAATTCTATCGTAAATTGTCTAACTTGTTCCGGTGTTCTCGGCCCGTACGGACAGCGCGCCGTATCACCAATATAACAGAACACTTCATGCGGTAATTGTCGCATCGCTTCCTTCACTACCGTCAAACCACCGACACCAGAATCAATAAATCCAATCGGTCTCTTCTTCATAAATAATTCCCTCTTATCCTTCTAGCTCCATTATACCAAATATTATCCCATATCAAAAAGAGTTCACCTATTTCAGATGAACCCTTTTGTCCTGGTAATATAATTATTTATGTTTACTCAAGATGGCTTTTAATTGTTCTTTATCGTGGAAGCCAACTAATTTTTCGACAATTTCTCCATCTTTTTTGATTAGCAATGTCGGAATACTCATAATGCCCAATTCTTGAGCAGTATCTTGGTTCTCGTCGACATCTATTTTGTAAATGTCAGCAAAATCAATTTCTTCTGCTAATTCTTCAATAATCGGTGATTGCATCTTACATGGACCACACCATGTTGCCCAAAAATCTGTCAAGGTCAATCCTGCATCTGTTTTTGTTTTGAAGTTTGAATCTGTTATTGCTTGTACCATTATCATTTCTCCTCTCGATTTCAATCGTACACTGCTTACAGTGTATCATAGTTCATCTCTTTTCGCTAATAATTGAACTAGCATCATTATTTGAAGGTGACAATTGTTGCACCGTTCCCTCCTTGGTTAGCCGGTGCATCATTAAAGGAAGCAACTCGAGGATGTTCACGCAAGCGCTTATGAACAGCTTTACGCACAGCACCTGTTCCCATTCCATGAATAATAGTCACTTGATGATAATTTGCCAACAATGCTTGATCGATGTACTGTTCAAGCGATTTAACCGCTTCATGGACGCGTTGACCGCGCAAGTCAACTTCTGTTCGAATAGAGCTCTTCGATGCACGGACGGTTGTTTTTGGTTGCTTCGCTTTTTCTTTCGTCTCTTTTACTTTCAATTCTGATTCATCAATCTTCATCTTCAACATCCCCATCTGAACAACCCATTCTTTCTCATCGGTTTGTTCCACCAATATGCCCGGTTGATCGAACGAGAGAACATGCACTTCATCCCCAGCCGCCAATTCTTTTTTCTGTTTTTCTTTTTGCAGAACTTTATTTTGCTTCAAGTGTTCTTGTTCGTAATGCAAATTAGATAGACGGGATTTAGCATCGATAAATTCATGTTCTTTCACATTTGGTGCTTGCTCACCTTCAAGTTGTCGATGACGCAACTCTTCAATAATACGGTCTGCCTCTTTTTGTGCTTCTTGAATTATCTCATTTGCTTCTTCTTGCGCTTTTTGTTCCAAATGATCTTTGTGTTTTTCATAAGAGGCATAGAAGTCTTTTAACTCATTATGCAGTTGTGTCGCTTGGTATAATTCTTGTTTTAACTGTTTATTTTGTTTTTCGGCTTCTTTTCGCTTCTGTTCTAAGTCACCAATCATATTATCAACACTCTGGCTCTCCCCACTCATTAATTGTTGTGAGGAAGCGATAATGTGTTCTGATAAGCCCAGACGTCGAGCGATTTCAAACGCATTACTACGCCCTGGCACACCAAGCAATAAGCGATAAGTTGGACTTAAGGAATCCACGTCGAACTCCATACTGGCATTAATCGTCTGAGGCCGGTTATAGCCGTAAACTTTTAGTTCTGGATAGTGCGATGTAATCATTACTGTACTGCCTTGACTTGCAATATAATCCAACATCGCGATCGCTAAGGCCGCTCCTTCTTGTGGATCAGTTCCGGCTCCTAGTTCATCTAACAAAATCAAACTCTTCTCATCTAATTGATTTAAGATGCTGACGATATTTGTCATATGACTAGAGAATGTCGATAGACTCTGTTCAATCGATTGTTCATCTCCAATGTCAGCAAACCATTTTGTGAATAGACCGATCACACTCCCCTGTTCAGCTGGAATATGTAGTCCGGCTTGCCCCATCAATTGCATTAACCCAAGTGTTTTCAAAATAACAGTTTTCCCACCAGTATTGGGTCCAGTGACGACAATTGCCTTATAGTCTTCACCAATTATAATATCATTCGCCACGACTTCATCTGCCTTAATTAAGGGATGACGTGCTCCTATTAAAGAGACACTTAAATTCTCACTAATCTCCGGACGACTGGCATCCAGTTGCTTCGCGTAAGTTGCCTTGGCTTGAATAAAGTCAAACTGAACTAATCTGCGCAAGTTCGCTTCAATCTCATTCGTATGCGGCGCGATTAATTCACTTAATTCAGCCAAAATTCGGTCAATCTCAGCTTGCTCTTCACTGCGATATTGTTTTAATTTATTATTCAAGTTCAAGACAGATTGTGGTTCGATAAATAATGTCTGACCTGTTGAGCTCTGATCGTGCACAACACCGCCGAAAACAGCACGGCTATCAGCTTTTACCGGGATCACATAGCGATTATTTCGAATCGTAATAATTGAATCTGTTAAATACCGCGATTGCTTCCCGCGAACAATGCGGTCTAACTTATCACGAACCGACTGCTCCATCTGCTTAATACCCGTACGAATACCACGGAGCTTGGGACTCGCATCATCACTCACTGTCCCGGACTCATCGATCACTTCTCGAATTTTTCTTTCCAAGCTTTGCAAGGAATACAGTGCGTCATTGAGTTGGTACAATTGCTTTAGTTCAATGGCTTCTTCCTTTAGCTGGCTAAAAAATTGTTTCAATTCGCGACTGTTTTTGATGACTCGGGCAATATCGACAATTTCACCCTCACTCAACACACCACCGATTGTCAAACGTTTTAGATGTGGTTTAATGTCTTCAAAAGCAGCAATCGGTAAGCCACCTTTCATCCGCAATAATTTCGCAGCATCTTCGGTTTCATCTTGCCACTTTTGGACTAACGCCTTATCCGCAGACGGTTTAATATTGCCAGCATGTTTTTTTGCTAAGGAAGAGACAGTTAAGCCTTGGAGTTGTTTTTTAACTTTAGGAAATTCTAATGTCTGAATCGAATCTTTCACACTGTTTCGCATGTAAAAATCACCTTTCATTCCATGTAATAATATAGAAGTATTGATAAAAGACAAAATCTCTTTTCATCAATACTTCTTTATCATTATTTATATCGATTTATTTTTGATCGGTTAATTTTTGATCTGTCTTTGTCACCCAATTTTGATACGCATCTTCTGATAAGAGCGGCGTATATTGAACAATTGCACGCGACAAGCTACTCGATCTAAACTGTCGCTGAATAAAGTTCAGTGGCAATGCTGATAAGACAAATAAAATAAAGAATAGTGCCACATAATGAACAAAAAAGCTAATAATTGCTCCTCCGATTAAATTCACATAACTATCCACTTGCAAATCAGAAATGAACTGCAACAATCGTCCGACTAAGCGGGTAATGAACCAACCTAATGCTAAGACAATAAAGAAAGACAAGCCGTGATAGAACGCATGTCGCATATTAAAAATCAAGTCTTGTGAATAAAGAACAAAGGGATTCTCATCCGCGGAAGTGGGCATTCCGTAAGGGACAATGAGCTCCACATAATATGAAATGACCTTATACTGATTAATCGCTATCCAATATGACAGTACAAAACCAATTGTCATAATCAGTTGGTAAATAATTCCCCGTTTAATTCCTACATAAATACTTAGTAGCAAAATAATAATGATCGCTAGTGTAAAAAGCATGGCTAAACTCCTAACTAATTGACTTGTTATTCAATTTTTCTTGTAGTTGTTGTAATTGATCTCGAAGCTGAATCACTTCTTTTTCTAATTCTAGTTGTTCTGATTTGGCATTGATAGCCAGTAACACTGCTCGTCGTTCATCATCCAATTTGTGAGTTAGTTTTTTTAATTCGGCTAATTCTGCTTGGATAATCTCAACGACAACTTGCATATGTTTTTGGGGTTTCAAGCCAACAATTGTATAGTCTTTTCCATTAATTTCCGCCTTTAAGCGACTCGGCTTCTGACTCATTCTAACTCCCCCTATCACTTGCTTTCTTCACCATTTTATCATGAAAGAGATTTTTTTGCATCTTTTCTTTATCACTCAATTAAATTATCGAATCGTTGCATCTAATTGCTCAACTAAAGCTTGCTTAACACGGTTAAATGCAACGTCAACTTCTTCATCTTTCAAGTTTGCCTCAGGATTCTGGTAAGTCAGTGAATAAGCGACTGATTTTTTGCCCGCTTCAACGTGTTCTCCCTCATATAAATCAAACAGCTTAATATCCACTAACAGCTCATCAGAATGGGCTTCAATCACATCAACAATCGCTTGATGCGTGACGGATTGATCAACCAATAAGGCTATATCACGCGATGAAGCAGGGAATTTTGCAATTGGGTGATATAGACGCGTAGTCTCATTATCAGTTGCTAATGCTGTTAGATCTAATTCAGCTACATACACCTCTTCTAAGTCATATTGAGCGGCTAAGGTTGGGTGTAGTTGCCCCATTAATCCAATCAATTTCTCACCGCTATATATTTCAGCTGCCTGACCCGGATGTAGTTCTGAGTAAGCTTTTGTCGCTTGGAATCTAACAGCTTCTCTAATCCCTAAAACAGTTAATAATTCTTCTATAATTCCTTTTAGATCAAAGAAATTAACCGCTTTTGCATCGGTATTCCATGATGCAGCCAATTGTTCCCCTGATAGTAATAAACCTAATTGTTCTTTTTCACTAATAGAGCCATCTTCGTGACGGAAGAACGTTCTTCCTAATTCATAAAAACGAATATTTTTCATTTGGCGGGCATGATTGTACTGCGCATTATCAAGCAAGCCACTAACAATACTTTGGCGCAATGTTTTATGATCTTCACTCATTGGATACGCCAGCTCAACAGACTGCTCGGTTGGTGACAGATTGAATAAGGTTGCCTTTTTGGGAGTAGTCAGTGCATAACTGATAGCTTGGTGCATTCCAGCTTGTTCCAAGAAGTATTTAACATGGCGTTTCATACGTTGCATCGCTGTTAATTGTCCCGGTGTCGACGCCATCTGTGGTAACGTAGATGGTAGACGATTATAGCCATATATCCGAGCGACTTCTTCTACAAGATCAGCACTCATCCGAATATCTGGTCGACGCGGCGGGATAGCCACCGTATAGACATCATTATCTAACGTGAAGTCAAAACCAAGTCGGCGCCAAATAGAAGCCAACGTCGCTTCATCAAATTCAATCCCAATGGTATGTTCTAATTTAGTTTTTGCGATTGACACAGCTGTATTTTCTGTCTTCAATTGACCGACTTCAGCTCGATTATTAACAACTTGCCCACCTGTTAACTCTGCAATCAGTGTTACTGCTAAATCAGCCGCTTCTTTCACAGCAGCCGTATTTAATCCTTTTTCAAATCGCATACTTGACTGACTGCGCAAGTTTAACTGTTGCGCCATTTTTCGAACAAGGGTTGGGTTGAATTGAGCCGTTTCTAACGCGATAGTCGTTGTATTGGACGTCACTTCTGAATTCTCGCCCCCCATAACGCCAGCAATAGCGACCGGTGTGTCACCACTAGCAATGACTAACTGTTCAGCAGTCAGGGTCCGTTCTTTCTCATCCAAGGTTGTCATTGTCTCGCCATCGCGACTGCGACGAACGTGCATCTCTTTAGCAGGTAAACGATCGTAATCAAAGGCATGCAGCGGCTGACCATATTCCAACATGACGTAATTCGTCACATCAACAGCGACATCAACAGGTCGAATCCCTGCATTCATCAATTTTCGCTGTAACCAAAGTGGACTTTCGCCAATTGTCACATTTTCAATCACTCGCAATGAATAATAAGGAACATCATTCGCATCTTCAACCGAAACATCTACATAATCAGCAATATCTGCACTTGATTCAATCACCTCTGGCTGCTCAAAAGTCGGTTCTTGATCTAAGATGGCACCTACTTCATGTGCCATCCCTCGCATACTGAGTGCATCAGAACGGTTAGGCGTCACATCTAATTCGATAATCGTATCATCTAAACCTAAATAAGGTGCGACTGGCATTCCCACTTCCAGCTCATCCGGTAGACTAAAGATCCCTTCCTCAGCATATTTAGGAATAACATCTTCTTTAATCCCTAATTCTTCTAGCGAACAAATCATCCCATGTGACTCAATATCCATTAATGTTGTCTGTTTAATCTGGAAATCTCCTGGTAGAACAGCTCCCGTTTTAGCTACAATGACCTTCATGTCCGTTGCTACATTGGGTGCTCCACAGACAATTTGTAAGGGGTGTTCGTCTCCAACATTAACTTTTGTCACATTTAGATGATCTGATCCAGGAACTGCTTCACATGAAATCACCTCACCAACAACAACACGCTCATCGAGTGAACGCTGATAGATATTATCTACTTCTATCCCAGTTAAAGTAATTTTGTCGGCTAATTCTGCTGCGGATACATGATCTAAGTTTAAATAATCATTTAACCATTTGTATGATACTAACATATTATCTACCCTTTCATCTTAAACTGACTTAAAAAGCGTTGGTCATTTGTGTAGAAGTGACGAATATCATCAATTTCATGCTTGAGCATCGCAATTCGATCAGGTCCTAACCCAAAGGCAAATCCACCATACACGGTAGGATCAACTCCGCTCATCTCTAGCACATGTGGATGCACCATTCCGGCACCCAAAATCTCAATCCATCCTGTATTTTTACAGACTGAACAATGCTCATCGCTCCCCTGACACTTAAAGCACGTGACGTCGACTTCGACTGATGGTTCAGTAAAAGGGAAATAACTTGGACGCAGGCGAATGTCGTGCTTATCACCAAACATCGCTTTGGCTACTTCTTCTAATGTCCCTTTCAGATCGGTCATCGCAATATCTTTATCGATCACTAAGCCTTCTATTTGGTGGAACTGGTGGGAGTGTGTCGCATCATCTGTATCACGACGATAAACTTTCCCCGGACTAATCATCTTCAGTGGTCCTTCTTCAAAATTATGCTGCTCTAATGTGCGCGGTTGCGTGCCTGATGTCTGTGTTCGCAACAGGTACGACTCATCAATATAGAAGGTATCTTGCATATCACGAGCCGGGTGATGCTTTGGCACATTAATTCGTTCAAAATTGTAATGTTCCGTCTCTACTTCATTTCCTTCCACAATCTTATAGCCCATTCCTAAGAATAAGTCCTCTATTTCTTCGATCACTTGCAAGATAATATGGGTTTGAGCAACTGAATGCGTCGTCCCTGGCAATGTCACATCAATCGTTTCTTCTTCCAACTGTTTATTAAGCGCTTCTTGATGTAACACGGCTTTTCGCTCACTAATTTTTGCTTGAATCGTATCACGTACATCATTGGCTAATTTCCCTACAATCGGACGTTCTTTTGGCGATAAGTCCTTCATGCCTTTCAGAACTTGGGTCACATCTCCTTTTTTTCCTAAGTATTTAATACGAATATCTTCTACAGCTTGCGTTTCTTTCGCTTGCTCCAAGCGCTCAATTGCTTTTTGTTGAATTGCCTGTAGTTGTTCTTTTAATGTCATATTTTTTATCCTTTCTGTTCACTAGTTCATCTAATCGTTATCATTATCCTGGCACAAAAAAATCCCCTCCCAGTATAGGGACGAGATTTTCACGCGGTACCACCCAAATTCAGATATACTATCTGCACTTCATGCATAACGGCGCATACCGAAATTTCTTGTGTTGAAATTTAATGTGTATCTTGATACACGGAGTGAATCCACGTACGCTTCCTTATTATCCTTTTCAGCTACTAGATAATCTCTGTCTAATTCCACGTAGGCACTTGCTCCATATGACTGATATTTAATTATACTTGACACATCTAATTGTCTCAACCTTTTATAAGGTGATCCATCGATTGGCCCATTGTTGGATATGAACTAGAGATTGTTCTAAATCATAGCCTTTTTCTGTTAACATATAACCACAATTCAGTTGACACGTCTCATCTAAATCTTTCGTCACAATATCAACTGCCTCTAATTCTTTCAAGCGTTCTACTAAGACACGATCACTGACTTCGGGAATTTTTTCGGTAATATCTCGAAATCGGTGCGGTCCATCTAATAACACTTGAATTATTAATCCGTTCCATTTTTTCCCTAAAATAGCAAATGCTTGCTGAAATTTTGGACAAAGGGTTAATGATTCATTATCTCGACTCATTATCTTACTCGCCTCTACTTTCACTACTTACATCTCGTTCAATACCATTATAACACTAATACGGCCAAGATAAAACCATTAGATTTCATCTTATAAGTAATGTAGCAAGGAGGTGGCAATCATAAAATATACCACTAAACCAAATATATCATTTATGGTTGTAATAAAAGGACCACTCGCTACAGCTGGATCAATATTAAACTTATCAAATAAAATCGGAATCGTTGTTCCTACAACTGCAGACATAATTGATACCAACACCATTGACAAACTCACAATAACCATCAAAGCTAAGTTCTGATACAAGATGAGTGATACAATAGCTAAAATCAGTGCTAAGATAATGCCAATAATAGACCCTGATACGAGTTCTTCCCGCACTGTCTGTAAAATTGGCTGACTGGACACATTATTGTCAGAAATATTTTTAACTGTTACTGCTAAGGCTTGTGTTCCGATATTTCCAGCTGTTCCCATAATCATTGGAATAAAGGCCGCCAACACAACAACAGATTCCAATGTATGCTCGAAATAACCGATAACTCCACTTGTCAATAGTCCCAAAATCAACAAAATTAAAATCCACGGTGTTCGTTGCTTCGCTGCTCGAAGCGCCGTTACTTCCTTATCATCGGAATCATCCGGTTTAATCGCCGCAAACTCAATAAAATCCTCGACCGCCTCTTCTTCAATAACGTCAATAATATCATCAACGGTTACAATCCCTTGCATTCGAGAATCATGGCTTAGCACCGGAATAGCCAGCAAGTCATAATCTTGAATAATTTTAGCAACATCCTCTTGATCTTGATCAATTCGTGCGCTCACTACATGTGTCGACATAATCTCTTTGACGATATCAGACTTCTCTGCTAACAATAAATCTCTCAAGGATAGCACACCAACCAAGTGATTTTCATCATTTACCACATATAAATAATAAATTGTCTCGGCATCATGGCCTACCTCACGTAATTGTACCATTACCTCATCAATTGTCTGCTCATGGTGAATAGCGATGTACTCCTTGGTCATGATGGATCCGGCTGTATCTTCCGCATAAGACAGCAATTCGCGAACACGACGGCTCTCTTCACTATCCATCATTGCCAACAGCGCTTCTTGATCACTATCACTTTGCGTTAAATATTCTACCAAATTATCATTGGCAATATGATTGAACATTTCAGCAACATATTCGTTCGATAAACTTTGGACAACTAATTCCTGAGCTTCAACATCCATCCACTCAAATACTTCTGAGAATTCTTGTGGTGTCAAAAATTCAGCGATTTTTTGTTTTTTCTCCGGATACAAAGAATCAAATAATTCATGTTGGTCACGGTCGTGTAATTTTAAATATAATTCGCGAAAAGTTGTGCGATCATTATTATCAATTGCCGTATAAATATCCTCGTAATAGACATCTTTATCTAATTGTAAAAAACTCATCGGGTCACCTTCTTATCATCTAATAAATTCCTATTCCTATCTTTATTATCATACCTAAAGATAACAATAAGTGCAAGATATGATTTATTTTTCATTAAAAAAGCAGCAGATCCCTCTGCTACTTTAAATTTAATTACCAGTTTGTTAATGTGATGGTTCGTTTGAAGCGATTAAGTATCTCCATAGAAGATTGACGGAACGGTTTAGTCACTTCAGCTAGGGCACAATACTTATCAACACAAGTTACAACAGCACTCTCTTGATAACTTGGGAAAGCACAAGTGGTGCATAAGAACATATGTTTCAAGATAATATCTTCTTCTAGCTTTGAAATAGGTGTAATTTCTTTCGCATTTTTTAGTGCAATCTTAGGATGTACATAATTATGCGACCCTTCCTCCATTGCTTCAATCTCTTCTCTAGATTCCAAAAAGAAATCATGCAATAAGCCTGCTCTTGCAATAGCTCTTACATCAAGATTCATTCGTTTGGCTAATTTATAGCTGACATACGAAACGTAAATCGAATGTTGCAATCGCGTAGTGTAATGATGGTGGGTGATGTCACCAAGCTTTTGAAATTTTTCATTTTCAAGTAAATCTTCTACTAATGCTAAATATTCTTTATCCGCTTGCCAACGTCCTTTTAACAACCCCATAGACACTCTCCTTATCCATTTACTTTCTCTAAGAACCTACAATATCTATTATACCTCAGATAGTACTTAATTAAAAGAATAATTCTTAACTATTTTATGGTTCCTCTACTAAGTTTTTTCATGATAGTCTTCCGTTATGAAGCTAGGTGAAACATTAATATACTACCCGCTATAGCTACATTTAACGATTCTGCTTGTCCTTTCATCGGAATATAAAGGTTATGATCGGTCTGCGCTAAAACATCTGCACTGATTCCATTACCTTCATTCCCGACAATTAATGCAAACTTCGACGGAGAAGTCACCTCTTTAAAGGGTTTAGCCCTTTCATCCAAACAAGAGCCAAAAATATCAAATCCCACTGCTTGCGCTTGCGGAATCCACTGCTGCAAATCAGCCTCTATAATAGGCATGTGAAAATGACTTCCTTGGGCGGAACGGAGGACTTTTGAGTTATAAAGATCGACCGTTCCCTGTCCCAGAATAACCGCCTGAAAACCAGCCGCATCTGCTGTGCGAATAAGTGTCCCAACATTTCCAGGATCTTGTACAGCGTCTAGCACTAATATTTGTGTCATATCAGCTAGCTCTATCTGTAAATCCGGCATATCAATCGTTGCAAAAATGCCCTGATTCGTTACCGTATCACTAATATCCTCAGCGACTTGCTTCGAAATAATATATACATCTCGACCCTGTAATGTCGCTTCATATCGTTCTAAGGCTTCTTCTGTCGCAATCAATTCATGAATCGCTAAACCTGAACGAATAGCTTCTTCCACTAAGTGATCTCCTTCGATCAGATAACGGTTAAACTGATGGCGATATTTTTTTCGTGTTAATTTTCTCCATTCTTTCATCTGTTTATTACTCGCTGGTGTTAACATAGTGCCTACTTTCTTTTTAACAAAAAAGACCACTGCTGGCCTTTTTTATATAGTGATTGAATTATTAATTAATGTAACTTGCTGGGTCAACAAGAGATCCATTTTGGTGGATTTCAAAGTGTAAGTGAACACCTGTTGACATACCTGTTGTTCCCATGATACCTAAGGACTGACCTTGTGAAACAGATTGTCCAACAGAGACGTGGATGCTAGCTAGGTGAGCATACAAGCTGGAGAAACCATCTCCATGATCAATTCGAACATAATTACCATATGATGGGTGATACCCGGCAATAGTGACACGACCTGCTCGAGAGGCTAAAATAGCTCCACTTCCTGCGATATCAATACCACGGTGAAAATCTGAATAGCCGGAAACTGGATGTGAACGATAACCAAATCCACTTGATACATAACCGCTTGCTGGTCTTAACCATCCCGATGAAGAAGGGGTTGACGACACTGATTGTGAAGTGTTCACGGTTGATTGTGTTGTTACTTCTTGCGCTGAGTCAGTAACTGCTTGTTGTTCAGCTGCTTGTCTTGCAGCTGCTGCCTCTGCTTCTTGTCGACGTTGTTCTTCTAGTTGACGTTGACGTTCCGCTTCTTCTCGCTGGCGACGCTCCTCAGCTATTCTTGCTTCCTCTGAAGAAATGGCTTCATCTACTTGAGCTGAGAGGTTGGCTAGTTCATCCTGCTTATTCAGTTGTGACTGCAACTCTTGAGCCGTCATATTACGCTCAGCTGCTACTTGTTCAATATTATATTGTAGTGTTTGTTGTTCGAAGACTAAACTTTGGCGATCAAGCTCTAAGTTAGACTTCGCTAAATTCAAGGCTTCTTTTTCTTCAGCTAACTTCGCTTCTTTTTCTTCTAAAGCTTGAACGTCTTCTTTTTGGGCCTCAATAATTTCTTGGTTATTTGATACGATACGTGAGACAAAATTAACACGGCCCACAAGCTCACTAAAGTTCTCCGAAGATAAGATCATATCAACAATTTTATCAGAGTTACCTGATGTTTGAACCGAACGTGCTTGTTCTTTTAGCTTTTCACTTCGACGCGCAATTAACTCTTTCAATGATTCAATTTCTGCTTGTAATTGCTCAATTTCTGCTTCTTTTGCAGCAATTTGTTGCTCTTGCTCATGAATTTGAGCAATTAATGATTCAATATTCCCCTGAATAGAAGCAATCGCTAATTCAAGTTCTCCTTCAGTCTGTTCAAGTGCGTGAATCTGACTTTTAGATGATTCGATGTTTGACTTTACACTAGAACTTTCTTGTTCAATTTTTTTCTTTTCATCCTGCAATTTTTCTAACTTCTCTGATGATTCCGCCAGAACGCTATTCGCTTGCATAAAAGTCGGTGCCGCAAGTGAGGCAACGATTGCTATTTTAAGTAGTTGTTTACGTTTCAACCCATTCATCCCTCTCATCGTAATCTATGTAATTCGCAGACATTAACTCGTCCACCTATTTAATCTTATCACAATTCAGACACTCATCATATTTAAATTCAGTAACAAACTATTGTGATTTGTAATATAATTGTAGTAATTGCTCAAGATATTGCACATAACTTATTTTCTAAGTAATTGGGCTACACTTTATAAATACACGACAATAGTACGGATTCACTTTTTCACTGATACTTTTTCCTGACTGCACTTACTTCTAGTATTTGTACTGGCACTTCGGTATACTAATATCATATATTTGGAAAGAAAGTTGGTCCGTTATGATCACTTTTGACAATATTACCCATATAAGCACGCTCATTGATGACAATGAATTTTTTAAACAATATTACAACGATCAAGCTTTATTTAAATATGATTGGAACTTTTTTCAACTAAAATTCCAACCGTATTTACAAGAATTCAAGTTAATTGAAGAAATGCATTATGTTTTCAGTAAGCAACATCATTTAGACCATATGAAATTCTTTTGGCCTGATAATACCCCGTTAAAACGAGAATTAACAACTTATTTTGATCAGCACGACTATCAGTTACAGATGTTAGAACTCTTCAGCTTAACGTCCAGTCAATGGAAAGCTACCCCTTCACCATCTCTTCAAATTGAATGCGTTAATGACCAGACTTTGGAAGTATTTAAACAAATTAACTTTCGAGAAGATCAACTTGTGAGTGATTCATTCGCCATTAGCCATCAAGCCGCATATGACCAAATTTATCAAAAAGAAGGCACCTCCATGTACCTCGCTTCTTGGGATGGTCAAATCGTGGGAAGTTTTCACCTATACGAACAAGCGGATACATTGGAGATTGATCAATTACTCACTGTCCCGGAATATCGCCATCGTGGAATCGCACGCAGTATGATAGAATTCGTGGTGACACTCAGTCGTAAGCACAATAAACCCATTATTCTCTTAGCTGACGCTGAAGATAGTACACCAGAAATGTATCAAAAATTAGGATTCCAACGACACAGTTATATCATCGGGGCTTTGAAAGAACTAAATGAATGATTGACTTCTTTATCATGTCATGAATATTTTTAAGCAGTGCCAAGACTAACACATCGGAGAAGACCGCTATTACGAAACTAACTTATCGAAGAATGATAATTAAACATTGGAAATTCAATTCCTCAACCTAGATAAACAATATTGCATATATAGTATGTCATCTCAAGTCGTTCAATCCTATACTGACAAGCATTCCCGAACTTTATTTTTTAATCATTCTTTATAATATTGTTCTAAACATGCTATACATATCATTTTTACTGACTAAATGATATGATGAAATAAAATAGACTGAAAGGGTTTGAGATATGTTTTTATCAGATGAATTACTCACACAAATTCACGAACGTGCGGACAAATATGATTGCGAGAACAGCTTCTCCTATGAAGATTATGAGGCACTCAAAGAAGCAGGCTATTATAAAGCTTTTGTGCCGGAAGAATATGGTGGAGCTGGCCTAAGCTTGAAGGAAATCGCTAAGGAACAAACACGACTAGCCAAAGCTGCTCCTGCTACTGCACTTGGCATTAATATGCACCAAATTATTGTCGGACTAGCAAAATTTATGGTCCGAAAAGGCAACCAGCGCGGTGAACAAATTTTAAGAGATGCTGCAGATGGTAAGTTACTTGCCTTTGGAATCTCTGAACCATCGAATGATCGTGTTCTCTTCGGATCAATCTGTGATGCCAAGCCGATTGATGATGGTGGCTATGAATTCTTCGGACCAAAAGTCTTTATCTCTATGGCTGAACAATGTGACCGCCTAGTAACTTATGGGATGGATACATCTGGTGATGAGCCAAAGTCTGTCTTTGCCTACATTAAGAATGATCCAGACACAATCGATTATTCCCCAGACTGGGATGTCTTAGGTATGCGAGCAACCCGTTCTTTAAATATTAAACTGAATGGAGCGAAGGCGAGCGAAGAAGAAATTTTAACTAAAGTTGATCCGGGGCCGAGCTTTGATCCGGTTGTATTCGGAATTTTTGCTCATTTCGAGATTCTTCTAGCAGCCACTTATCATGGTATTAGTGAACGGGCTCTTGAACTTGGTATTGAAACCGTTCAAGGACGCAAATCCATTGCCAATGATACAACTTATGACCAAGATAAAGATATTCGTTGGCGCATTGCTGAAGCAGCATTGAAGGCAAATCAAATTCCACCACAAATTAATGCATTAGCTGAGGATATTGAACAAGATGCTGATCACGGTAAATTCTGGCTACCACGACTTTCCGCCATTAAGAATTATGCCACAGAAACCGCACTTGAGGTCGTTCAAGAAATTATACGAGCAAGCGGCGGTCGCAGCTATTCTAACAACCAGGAACTCTCGCGCTTATTGCGTGATGTTCACGCTGGTTTGTTCCAACCATCTGACCAAGAATCGCTCCATAATGCTTGGGCGAAAATCTTACTCGGTCCAATTGAAGATTAAGTTAAAATAATGCATTTAAATAAACAGGATGCTAGCCTTAAAAAGCTAACATCCTGTTTAATTTATGCTTTTTAGAAATCTACTTCATCTGGATTTTTAGCAGTGCCGGCTTGGCCTTTCAAGGCACTGATACGCTCCATATCTTCTTCAGAAATTTCAAAGTCAAATAAATCAGCGTTTTCTGGCACACGTTCCGGTGTACTTGTTTTTGGTAGTGGCAAGTATCCTTTTTGAAGACTCCAACGTAAGACAACTTGTGCGATAGTTTTGTCATATTTCTTCGCCAAGTCCGCCAAGTCTTCTATTTCGAAAACTTTCCCCGTTCCAAGTGGGCTGTACGCTTCACTTAAAATATCATGTTGTTCATTGAAAGCCACAATTTCCGGTTGTTGATCACTTGGATTTAAGAAAATTTGGTTAATAACTGGTTTAATCTTTGCCTCTTCAAGTAATGGCGTTAAGTGACGCTCATGGAAGTTAGAAACACCGATTGATCTTACTTTACCTGCTTCAACCGCTTCTTCCATTGCTCGCCAAGCACCTAAGTTAGCTTCTTGCCAATTGTCCCGGTGCTCTTTAGGGTTTGGCCAATGAATTAAGTACAGATCCACATAATCCAAGCCTAATCGCTCAAGTGACTCATCTATGGCTACTTTTGCCTCTTCATAGCCGTGTGCATCATTCCACAGTTTTGTAGTAACGAAGAGCTCACTTCGGTTAACGCCAGACTCGCGAATACCTTTTCCTACTGCTTCTTCATTTCCATAAACAGCAGCAGTATCAATATGCGTATACCCCTCTTTGATAGCTTGTTTAACAATGTTTGTTGTATTTTCATCATTGTCCATTTGCCATGTTCCGAATCCAACGACTGGAATCTCATGACCATCGTTTAATTTATACGTACTTGCTAAACTCTGTAATGTCACATCAATCACTCCTTTTTGTTATTATAGCAAAGATCTACTTAATTGTTGAATAAAAGGTCCTGATGCTGACTATCAAGCTGGTCTATTTTACTAAGTCACTCTTGAGGTAAGCATCTACCAATTGTTCAGTTGCTACAATAGAATCTAAATGTGTTCGCTCATACGAGTGACTCGACTCAATCCCAGCTCCAAGTAAGGCATGCTTCACTTCGGCTCCAGCACTCATAGCTGCGGAAGCATCACTACCATAATAGGGATAAATATCTAATTGATACGGAATCTCATGTGCTTTTGCTAAACCAACGAGATGTTGTCTAAATTCATAATTGTATGGTCCAGACGCATCTTTCGTACAGATTGAGACAGTGTATTCGTCAGTTTGTTGATCATCCCCGATAGCTCCCATATCAATCGCCAAATATTCAACAGCGTTCTCATGTAAGCTACTATTAGCACCTAATCCTGTCTCTTCAATACAACTAAAGATGAAATGCGTCGTCTGTGGTAATTGTGTTCCTTCTTCTTTATACTGACGTAATAAGTTCAACAAGACAGCTGCACTCACTTTATCATCTAAGAAGCGACTCTTTACAAAACCTGTCTCGGTCACTGTTGTTCGTGGATCAAACGAAATAAAGTCTCCAACATCTATCCCTAACTTACGCGTTTCATCTTCATTTGTTACTTTAGCATCTAACCGAACTTCCATGTTATCTTGATTACGTTCTGCGCTACCCGCATCTTTGTATACATGACAACTGGTCTGATGAATCATAATGGTCCCGGTAATCTGCTCGCCTGTGCTTGCCACATGCACAGTACAGTTCTCACCTTCAATCATATTCCAAGGAAATCCACCAATTCGATCTAACTTCAAGCGTCCATCCGGTTTAATTCCACGTACAATAGCTCCTAACGTATCAACATGAGCAGTAACAATGCGGTGTTGCTCATTATCTTGGCCGTTCACTCGTACCACGGCCATTCCTTTCGGTGTTCGTTGGACCTCATAATCCAAACTTTCTAATGTCTCCTGTACATAATCCATCACCTCTGTCGTAAAACCTGTTGGCGATGGAATCGCAAGTAAATTTTGTAAATAAGCAAGCGTTTGTGTCATTTGAATACTCCTTCTTATAGCGTTTAACTCATTTTATCATAAAAATTATAAAATCAGAATAACAACAAAATTGCTCGTAAAAATAAAAAAGCCGAAGCCCAAAAGCTCCGACTCTTTATTATTTATTTACGCTTGAACGTTTGTTTTGCTGTCTAGGAATGCTTGTAGCATCCAGATTTGTTTATCCATGTTAGCACGAATAGCAATCAACATATCATTCGACACATCATCGCCGGCTTCATCAGTTAATTCGATACCTTCTTTTAGTAATTCTGTGTAAGCTTTCAAGTCTGCTACGACAGCTTCTGCCATTTCTACAGCAGAAAGATGCTTGTCTTCCACATTTTCAGAAATTACTGAGTTCTCTGTAAATTCGCTAAAGGTAGCTGAAGGGGATCCACCAACTGTGAGTAAACGCTCGGCTACTTCATCCATATCAACAGTCACTGCATCATATAACTCTTCAAACTTAACATGTAAGTCAAAAAAGTCTGGTCCTTTTACATACCAGTGGAACTGGTGTAAGCGTGTGTAGAATACATTTTGAGTAGATACGATTTTGTCTAATACTGTGTTAACTGAAGTCATTATAACATTCCTCCTAAAGAATTTCTTTCCTCATTGACTATATTCATTATAATTTACTTCCGTAACAAATGCAAGCTTAACGATTTTTATTTATAATAATTCTAATTAAATAACTTTTGCCCCCAAAGCTTGCTTAAAATGTTCCAAGGCCCATTGATGCCCTGCCTCATTGAAACTAGCGACGCCTTGTTCATGTACAACAATATCAAATCCTAAATTATAAGCATCGATAGCTGTATGAAGCACACAAATATCAGTCACCACACCAACAAGATGCACCTCATTAATTCCCCGTTCGCGCAATCTTAAGGCTAAATCTGTCCCCGCAAAAGATGAATATCGCGTCTTATCACGATAAATGACGTTAGATTTTTCTTTTAACTGATTATAAAGAGATTGAACTTCTCCATAATGCGCTCGCCCTGATGATCCTACTACATTATGTGGTGGAAACAATGCCGTCTCCGGATGATAGGTATCTTCTTTATAGTGCAAATCCACCATAAAGGCAATAAATTCATCGGCCTGAGCAAATTCATTAATCTGATTGGCAATATAATCGTGGAGAGCTTGGGCTGGTTCTCCACTTGTTAAAGCGCCATCTTCGTGGACGAAATCATTTGTATAATCAATGACAATTAGTGCTTTTTGCATGTAATAACCTCCTACAAACTTATTAACATTATTATAGCACAGCGCGGTTGAGACACAATTAATTCACCTTTATAAATTTTTTTTATAATAACTGTTGAATTTATTTATAAGTTTTGTTATATTAAAGTTAGATGTAAGAAATATGCGAAAAAACTCATATAAAAAGTAGGAGGACTCAATTATGAAAAAATGGAGTAAATATTTGGCCATTCCAGCGACGTTAGCTATTTTAGCTGGATGCCAAGATAACGGAGCAACTGACACTGATTCAACAGCTGATCAGACTGAACAGGTAGAAGAAACAGACCAACAAACTGACGAGCAAGTAAATGACGATTCTACTATTAATGATGATACAACTAATGCTGGCGCTGATGACATTGATTTATCAACTGTTGAAGATGGTACTTACGAAGGAATTGGCCATGGACGTAACGGGGAGGTTGCAGTAACAGTTGAAGTGAGCAACAATGAAATTACCGATATTACTGTGGACCATGAAGAAACACCTGAGTTTATTGATGAAGGCTTGGATGATTATCTAGAAGCGATTAAAGCTGAAGGTTCAACTAATGTCGATCAAATCTCTGGTGCAACTATGACATCAGGAGCGATTAAAGAAGCCTTATTCAACGCACTAGGTCAAGAACTGGCAAGTGCCGATGCTGATTCTGGTGCAAGTGAAGACGGTGAAGAAGGTGGCTGGGCAAGTACCACATCCGACTATGACGTTTCACCAGAAGAAGCGCTTGAACGTGAAGATCTATCAGCTAGTGGCGAAGCAGCAAAAGGATCCACAATTGCTGATGTCGATAAATCAGACGATGAATGGGTCGAAAAAGCAGCAGAAGCAACTAACGCTGTTGAAGGTGACACTTACGTTAAATTAGATCGTGGTGTGTTAACTGTTGACCAAATTGATCATTTCTTAAAAGCGATGCCAATTGAACTCACTTATGCCGATGATAATAATCAATTCCTATACTACAACAATCATATTGAAGATCCGACTGAAATGTTAGGAACACGTTTACCCGGACAAGCAGGAGATCCATTAGAAGCCGTTCACCCAGAAGGAACGTATGCAAATGTTGCATGGGTTATTAATCAACTCCGTGAAAAACATACTGACAATATACGTATGGCTGTTCCATCAGGTGGTCCCGGACAATTTGTTGTTCACGACTACTACGGCATTTATGATGATGAGGGGAACTACATGGGAATCAATGAATTAATCCATGACATCTTCCCTCATGTTGAGTTTTTCTTAAAAGAAACAGGCTATAAATTAGTCGATGAAGATGATAACGTAATTGACTTCAAAAACCTTGATAAAGAAACAGATGCAGATTCTAGTGCAACAGAATAATTAAGAATGCATTTAAAAAGAGTGTCCAACTAAAAATTGGACACTCTTTTCTATTTATACATATTGTAATTGTTTATCTTCTTTATAAGCTCGGTCAATCGTGCCACCGCCGAGGCATTCTTCTCCGTCATACAGTACAATAGCTTGACCTGGAGTAATCGCTCGCTGCGGTTCATCGAATTCAACAATTGCTTCCGTACGGTCATCGTTCATCTTAATCGTAACGGGGACATCATCTGTACGGTAGCGGAATTTTGCCGTACAACGAAATTCTGCTTCTGCGGGTGCTTTCACTGTAAATGAAAAATCACTTGCTTCTAAGTGTGTCGCATATAGATGCTCATGATGAAAACCTTGGCCGACTAACAAGACATTCCGCTCTAAATCTTTCCCAATTACAAACCATGGTTCATTGCCATATTCTTTACTGCCACCGATACCAAGGCCTTGGCGTTGTCCAATTGTATAATACATCAACCCATCATGCGTATTCACAACATCCCCGTCCAAAGTTTGCATCTCTCCTGGTTGAGCTGGTAAATAATTCATCAAAAATTCTTTGAAATCACGTTCTCCAATAAAACAAATTCCCGTTGAATCTTTCTTATCTGCTGTCTTCAATCCCGCTTCTTCAGCTAATTGACGGACATCAGGCTTCTCCATCTCACCAAGGGGAAACATGACACGCTGCAACTGATCTTGGCTAAGCTGATTTAAGAAATAGGTTTGGTCCTTATTCGAATCAACCCCGCGTAACATATGAACCGTCCCATTATCGTCACGCTCCACGCGAGCATAATGACCTGTCGCTACATAATCTGCCCCTAGATCCATCGCATAATCCAAGAAAGCTTTAAACTTAATTTCTTTATTACATATTACATCAGGATTAGGTGTGCGTCCTTTTTTATATTCATCCAAAAAATATTCAAACACTTTATTCCAATATTCTTTCTCGAAGTTAACAGAGTAATACGGAATACCAATTTGATTGGCCACAGCCTGCACATCTTTATAATCTTCTGTTGCTGTACAGACCCCATTTTCATCCGTATCATCCCAGTTTTTCATAAAAATTCCGACCACATCGTATCCTTCACGCTTCAACTTCAAAGCGGTTGCCGATGAATCGACTCCACCACTCATTCCGACAACCACTCGAATATCTGATTTATTCATTATACATCATCCTTTTACTGGTCCTACAACTCTACCTCGCAGTACTCAACACTAATTTGTTAAGCCTCTGCTTTTACTAATACACCTTGTTCTACTAAATCATCAAGTACATATTCAGCGAACTCACGTGCTTCTTGTCGATCATCTTTTTTATATAAATCAATCTTTCGCAGACCGCTCTGAGTAACCGCATTAATCGTTAATTCTGAAAAATCTTTACTCACAGAAATTTTTAATTTAGGTGCTGACTGATCGTGCCCACGTGGAGATAACACCCGCTCATATTGAAAATTACCTCGTGGTGTTTGTTCAAAAAAGTTATCCAACATAGTATAACGCTTAGCCTCGTCGCTGACCGCATACTTCACTGTACTTCCTAATAGACCTGATTGATTGGATCGCATCGCTATCACTCCTGTATTTACTTTCGCAACTTTTCAATCGCTTGTTTCACTTTTACCGCAACTTGTTCAAGTTGTGCTATCGTTGTCTGCGCTCCGATACTAAAACGCAAACTCTCTGTTACTTGTGGACTATCTTCGCCAAACATTGCTATCAAAACATGGCTTGGATCCGTGTTACCTGCTGTACAAGCACTCCCGGCAGCGACTTCTACCCCCATCAAATCCAGTTGAATCAATAATTTTTCGGCAAGAATTCCTGGAAATTGTAAGTTACAAATATGAGGTAATGATTGCTGAATGTCGCTCGCCCCATTAATTGAAAAAGAGACACCATTCTTATTTAACTGCTCTAAAAAATAGGCCATTAATTTACGATATTGCTTGGATTGTTTTACCGGTGCATGAGCTAAGACAGCTTGTTTAAAAGCAATAGCTCCCGGTACATTTTGGGTCCCAGCGCGTCGCTTCAATTCTTGATTCCCACCTAACAACAAGCGAATTCCTTTTAAATGCGGGCGTGCATATAAAAATCCCATTCCTTTCGGCCCACCAATTTTGTGGGCTGAGACAGATAGTAGATCAACTCCTAGCTGATTAACATCTAACGTTTGTGTACCGTATGCTTGAACAGCATCGGTATGAAAAATCGCTTGATGCTCTGCCAAGATTTGCCCAATAGCTTCAATTGGATTGATAGCGCCAGTTTCATTGTTTCCATACATAATCGAAACAAGAATGGTCTCATCAGTCAAGGCCTTCGCTACCTGCTCAGCTGTTACATGGCCATATTCATTAACAGGTAAATAAGTGACCGTAAACCCTTGTTGTTCCAAGTATTGCATTGGCTCCAACACGGCTTTATGCTCCACAGCTGTTGTGATAATATGACGACCATTTGCTTTATATGATTCTGCTACTTTCAAGATGGCTGTATTATCACTCTCTGTTCCACCACTTGTGAAAATAATATCATCCTGTTCAGCTCCAATGCTCTTAGCCAATACACTTCGCACTTGCATTAATTCATACTGAGCATCACGACCGCTTGTATAAATGCTCGACGCATTACCAAAATATTGCTGCATCCCTTTAGAATAAGCCTCTATGGTCTCCTGAGACATCGGGGCTGTTGCTGCATAATCTAAATAAATTCGCTCCACATGATCACCTTTCTGTATTAGTTCCTGCGCTTGGGTAGTTCCGGGAATAATAAGTTCAACACATCTTGTGTCACTCGTCTTCCTTTTCCTTTATAAACATAAGCATGCATATTCATGGCCGGATTATAATTCATCTCAATCAACGTATAACCTGGTTTCATGTGAGTAGATGGTTGTTTAATATCCGGAATAATTAAGTCAATACCTGTTATCTGAACGTCTATTGTTCGAGTCATTGCTTCAGCTATGCGTTTATAGGATGGATCGACGTCATCAGTCACATCGATCGAGTCTCCACCCGTTGAGATATTTGTATTTGCTCGCAACAAGACACGTTGATCTTTACCCGGTATGCTTTCAAAGGTTAAGCCTTGTTCTTTCAGTACCATGCGTTCAATTTGACCACACTCAATTTTTGTCAGGGGGGCGCGATGTTCCTCGCCACGTAATGGATCTTGATTTTTAGCTGCTATTAACTCGGCAACCGTTCGTTTCCCATCCCCTATTACATTAGCTGGTTGCCGTAACAATACCGCCCGACAAACTCCACCGATTACAAGAAACCGATATTCCGTACCAGCAATATAATCTTCAATTAAAACCGTCTCATCTTCTGCCAAAGCAATTTCTAATGCTTCCTTATAAGAACTCTCTGACATTCCTTGTTTAAAAATTGAAATCCCGACACCGTAATTAGTTGATTTAGGCTTGATAACAGTTGGCTTGTCAGCAAATCGTGGGTAATTTGCCATAGCTTCTGTGAGACTTCGATACTCAGCGCCACCTGGGACCTTAAAACCAGCTCTGGCCAAAATACGTTTGGTCGCTGTCTTATTTGACATTAAGAAATGACTGATCGTTGAGTCAAGGCGTGTCATATTCCCATTGCGCACATATTCAATATGATCAGCTACCGATAATTTCAATAGTTGATCCTGTCGATCAATAAATTCAACCCGGATTCCTCGTTCAATCGCATCACTCATTAATAATTGCGTGGACATTTCCAAATCATCAAACCCACGTAAACGATACGGTTCCGCTGTGGATAACTGCTTATATTTTTGAGCCAGTAATTGACCGAATTCTATATAAGAACTTTTTTCTATTTCATGCACTATTTGGGCAGCATACGTTTTAGTCGGGTCCATTAAGGCTGATTGGACAAATGCAATCTCAGCTTGTGCTTTATCGTTGGCTTCAACAAATTCAGCTACTTCTATCATCTTTTCCAATAAATGTAAACCTTCTGCCTGGAATGCAGTCTCAGCGAACGGATGCTCTGAAGCAACCTGTTCATTCATTGTCATCCCACGTTCAATATCTGCTTCCGATGCATCCTCATCAAGCCATACGAGCATCATAAAAAACAGACGGAAAAACTCAGCTTGTTGACGCGATAAGCCGAACTGATCGAATGGATTCACATCAATAGAACGGAACTCGACATATTTAATGCCGCGTTCCATGAGATCTTTCGTATATTTGCCATGCCCTTTTAGACGAGCATTGCCATAATATTCACGCTCTTCACTAATTTTTTTATCTTTAACTAGCTGCTGAATGACCGTACTATAATCAGCTACTGACGTTAACGGCACCCGTACATCAGAAAAGTTATTATAGCCATACGAACTATTGCGCAAGCTTCTAACATACTGATCCGGCGGTGTCTGCCCATGCTTCTTGCTTGTATAAAAAGACTCATCTGCCACAGGTGATGCACCGTACACATAGGTTATTAGCCAATGATAGCGCAAAAAATTACGCGTTAATTTCAGATAAAGCGCATTTTTAAAGGAAATCAACTCACTATACTCAGTCTGTTCTTCAAACAATCGTGTAACAAACTGCTCAGAAAAGGAAAAATTAAAGTGAATCCCACTAATCATTTGAAGTTTTTTGCCATAATGATTAGCTAAATATTCACGATACGCAATCTCTTCTTGCTCCGGCACATCAATAATCGGAATATCTGCTTCATCTGGTAATAAGCACGGCATACTAAACGGCCACAAATATTCATCCGCATTCATTGCTTGGATATACACATCATGAAGTGCCGCTAACCAATCAAATGTCCGGTCTAAACAACTACAACTCGGCGGCGTAACGAATTCAGGTTGTGACTCACTAAAGTCTGTCAATAAATAAGGATGACTTGCTCGTGGTCCGATTGAGGAAGGAACCTTCGTAAGTGCTAATGTAGCATCTTCCTGTACCCGGAGAGACTCTCGTTCAATACCTAAACAACACCGCTGAAACTCTCGTCCTAAATTATTTTGTGTAATTAATGCTTGCATCTTCATAACTTTTCCCACCTTAATTTCCCCAGTCATTCCTTTTCTGAAACTCCAACTCATTATACCACTTAACATCAATTAATATCAACAATCCAAACAATGAGTCTGTACTAGTCTTTATATGTAGCGAAGAGGAAGTAAAAGTTATCGATCAAGCCGTCACTCTTACTTCCTCACAAAACATATGTTCACTAAAATAGCGTGTTGTTTATACTAAGCCTTGTGTTTCCATTGCTTTTAATACTTTTTCGGCTCCAGCAATGTTCGCTCCGAGACTTAGATTCCCAGGTTCGCCATATTCTTCCGCTGTTTCACTACATTTTTGGTAAATGGTTGCCATAATATCTTGGAGACGTTGATCCACTTCATCAAAGTCCCATTGCAGACGTTGCGCATTTTGGGCCATCTCTAGTGCTGACACAGCAACCCCACCAGCATTAGCTGCTTTACCTGGACCGTAAAGAATTTCTTGCTCAGCCAAGACTTCTAGTCCTTCATCATTAACCGGCATATTAGCACCTTCCATGACATACGTAACGCCCGCTTCAACTAGATTTTTAGCCAATGACCCATCAATCTCGTTCTGGGTTGCGCACGGAAGCGCAATATCGTATGAAGCATCAATCGTCCATACTGATTCATCTGTGTGATAGGTAGCAGAAGAATGTTCTTCAATATATTCAGCTAGAGAGCCTCCTCGTTCTTTAATCGCGATGACTAACTCCTCATCAATACCTGATTCATCGCGAATATAACCACCTCGATCAGAACAAGCAAGGACCTTAGCACCTAAATCTTTGGCTTTTTTCATCGCATATTGTGCCACGTTCCCACTACCAGAGACCACGATTGTCTTGCCTTCTAAGCTATCCCCGCGATCTTCCACGGCATTCTGAAGGAAATATACTAAACCATAACCAGTCGCTTCAGTTCGGGCATAGCTTCCCCACATTTCAAGCGGTTTACCCGTTAGTGTGCCTGAATCATATTGTTGCAATCGTTTATATTGACCAAATAAATAACCAATCTCACGGCCACCCACACCAATATCTCCTGCCGGTACATCCGTAGTGGGCCCGATATGTTTGCTCAATTCGGTCATAAAGCTTTGGCAAAAGCGCATAATCTCTGCATCTGATTTTCCTTTCGGGTTAAAATTACTTCCCCCTTTTCCGCCACCAATCGGCAAGCCTGTTAAGCTGTTTTTGAAGATTTGCTCAAAACCTAAGAACTTAATAATACTTTCATTAACAGATGGATCAAAGCGCAACCCACCTTTATACGGTCCAAGCGCCGAGTTAAACTGAACACGCATCCCTGTATTAACGTGCCATTTCCCGGCATCATCTTGCCACGGCACACGAAACTTCACGACACGCTCTGGTTCCACCAATAGTTCAAATAAATTATGTTCAATTACTTCGGGATGCTTATCAACAAATTTTTCCAGCGATCGAAGAACCTCTTTTGTTGCTTGTTGGAACTCTACCATATCTGGATATTGTTTGTTTAATCGATTCAATACGCCATCGATGTACTGTTTGCTTGCTTGACCCATGTATATCACCTTTCTTTTCTCATCACTTTTTTTGCGTTTTGTTACAATTTTTTATTATAGCATAATTTATCAAATTATACCTGCTTAATCACTTCACGGACTAACTCAGCTGATTTTTTACCCACTTTTTCGATAAATTCATCAAATGAAATAGACGCTTCTTCATCCCCCAAATCACTGATCGCACGGATGACAACGAAAGGCACATCAAATTGCCAACAACATTGGGCGATTGCAGCACCTTCCATTTCTACAGCTAATGCATTGGGGAAATGTCCGATAATCGCTTGACGCCGCTCCTGACTAGAAATAAATGAATCGCCAGATAAAACTTCTCCGGCTTGGGCTGACCAGCTCAATGATTCAGCTGCTTGTTTTACTTTTGCTTGCAGTAAGTTATCAGCCGGATAATAGAGTGGCATGCCCGGTACTTGACCATAAGCATAATCGAATGCACGTGCATCCGCATCATGATAAGCCAATTGTGTGGAAACAACCAAGTCTCCAACCGCTAAATGAGTCCCAATTCCACCCGCTGATCCTGTATTAATCACATGCGTCACCCCTAGGCGTTCAATTAATAGAGTGGTGGCAATGGTAGCATTCACTTTGCCGATTCCCGACTGAATTAACACGACTTCTTTCCCTGCAATCGTTCCTTCATAGATAAGTTGGTTCGCTACTTCCTGCGTTCGCTGATTTTCTAAACTCTCAACTAAGCTTCTAACTTCTGGTTCCATCGCAGCAATAATTCCTAATTTCAATGCATTCACTCCTAAATATAAAATGTAAATAACAACACAATAACTAATGCAATAAAGACAGCAATAATCGCTAATGTTAACCGTTTTTCAACAGCTCGATAGCGTTCCTTTTCTTCATAACGGCTCTTGTTAGTCTGACCTTTCTTCGCCAAGCGCCGTTCTTCCCGCCAATCACGCCACCGCTCTAACAAACTTTTTTTAGCCATTATACGTCCCCTTTTTTCTCTAACTGTTTCATTTTCCAATAAAATAAAGCAAATACCGTCTTCGAATCACAAATTCTGCCCGACTCCATTAACTCCCAAGCTTCCTCAAACGTCAATGTCATCACCCGTAAATTCTCATCTTCATCTTGCGCCAACGGATTATCTACTGCCACCAGCTCACTCGCTTCAAAAATCGTCAATTTTTCATTACAAAAACCCGGTGTATTATAAAAACTTGTCACTTCTGACCAATTTTTTGCTTGATAAGCCGTCTCTTCTTCTAATTCACGTTGGGCCGCCTCCAGAGGGGTTTCGCCCTTATCAATTAACCCCGCCGGAATTTCTATACTTGTTCGTTCTAAGGGTTTTCGGAATTGCTCTACACAAAGTAACTTCCCATCAACGAAGGCTATAACCGCTGAGGCATCATCATGCAAGACAATTTCTCGCGTCACTCGTCTGCCATCCGGTAATTCAACTGTTTTTACTACATATTCAGTAATATTTCCTTTATAAATAGATGTTTCTTCAATTGTTCTCTCCTCAAAGTTCACCAATCATCGCTCCTTTTTTTCTTATCATACCATAGACATGACACAATTGCATAAATCATTCCTAAGTCCTATAGGTTCGCACGGATACCTATGCTATAATAAGGTCAAAGACTATCTAGGAGGAACAACGATGAACCGATTTTTTAATAATAAATTTGCTCGCTTAATTGGTATCTTTATTGTCGTTATGATGATTATCACAATGGTAGAGGACGTAGTAGAGGACACAGTGGAGGGGTTTGGTTATTATCATCCCCTTTATTCAGCAGACATTATAAAGACGATGGGCGTGATTATAGTAATCTTAGTGGGAATGATTATTGCCGGCACTATTTATATTTATCGCCGAAAAAACTCCTCAAAAACAGCTGAAAAAATGCCCCCACTGACCACTGAGAAGCAAGCTTTTTATCAAGCAAAAGGCTTAACGAAAGAAGATATGGCCTTCTTCCGTCATACCATGCAAACAACAAAAGAAACGATTCAACACATTGACACCACCATGGAAAAAGCCTCAAAACTCCAAGCAATCGAAAAACGCAACCGAACAATAACTACTTTGAAAGCTTTCTTCCAAGATATTACAACACAACCCGAACGACTACATGAAGTTGATCAGTTCTTGTACGTTCACTTACCGGCTCTAGATGATCTAACCCAAAAATATATCAAAGTTGACGCACACAAACCAAAAAGTAAAGCTACCTTGGATATTTTACACAAATCAGCTGAAACAATCGACATGATTTGCCAAAAAATAAATGATGAATATGAAACATTCCACCAAGGTAATGTCAATCACTTAACAACAACTATTGAACTGACGGAAGATTCATTAGATAATCCCTCTAACTTATTTTAATTATTGACGAAAGGACGATGAGAATGACTAAACAACATTCATCAACACATTTAAATGACTTAATTGCCAATCCATTTAGCACGAAAGAAGCGACTGATGCCACAAAGACACCCGCTAAACAAGATAACTCTCCAGTGCTCTCCAAAAAAACTTATGATAACTTATCAAAAGATAATCAACACCATGCACAAGAAATTGCCCAAAAATTAACCAATACAGATTATGAATCGGTTATGCACTACGGCGCTGCTGCCCAAGAAAAAATTGGCGAGTTCTCCCATGCAGTTCTAAAACATGTTCAAACGCAAGAAACAGGACACATCGGCGAAACCTTAAATGACTTAATGTATCAACTCCAATCTGCTGATCCGGACGAACTAAAAGCCGAAGATGCTAATATCTTCAAAAAAATATTCGGCAAAATTAACCGATCTATCTATGAAACTACCGCAAAATACCAAAAAATTGGTGCCCAAGTGGATAAAATTGCCGGTAAATTAACCGTCGAAAAAGATGCCCTACTCAAAAATAATCAAATGTTAGCTGACTTATATGACCAAAACTTAGAATTCTATGATGCCTTAAATATTTATATTGCTGCGGGAGAATTACGCTTGGAAGAATTACAAGAAGACGTCATTCCTTCCTTGACTGAACAGGCTCAACAAAGCGATAATCAAATGCTTGTCCAAGAAGTCAATGACCTGCATCAATTCCAAAGTCGTCTAGAAAAACGTGTCCATGATTTAAAAATTGCACGACAACTAACGATTCAACAAGCACCACAAATTCGACTCATCCAAAATACGAACCAAGAATTAGCTGAAAAAATCCAAACATCCATCAATACCGCTATTCCGTTATGGAAAAATCAAGTCGTTATTGCACTGACATTACTGCGTCAGAAAGAAGCCAGCACTGCTCAACGACAAGTATCTGAAACAACTAATGACATGCTGAAGAAAAACTCTGAGTTATTGAAACAATCCAGCATCGAAACCGCACGCGAAAACGAACGCGGTATTGTCGATATTGAAACCTTACAACATACTCAAGCTAACTTGATCGAAACTCTAGAAGAAACCTTACAAATTCAACAAGAAGGTCGCCAAAAACGTCAAGCTATTGAAACTGAACTACACGCCATGGAAAACAGCTTACGTAACCAACTACTGACCTTATCAGAAGACTAATATCTTGCAGAATAAAAATCAGTTTAATCTTAAAATTGACATTTATTGTTAATAAGTTTATAATGAATTGTACACCATTTATTTAGAAAAGGAGATGTGTATTATGATTGGTTTACTCTTATCGTTAATCGTCGGTGGTATCTTAGGTGCATTAGCTCAAAGTCTTATGAAAAAAGATGTACCCGGTGGAATTTTTGGTAATATCGTTATCGGATTTATCGGTTCATGGCTTGGTGGATCATTATTAGGATCATTCGGTCCAACTTTTAGTGGCTTTGCCATTATTCCAGCCATTATTGGAGCAGCTCTTGTTGTCTTCATTTACGACTTAATCTTTTAATAGCTATTAAAAAGCTAGCGAAAATAATCGCTAGCTTTTTTTGATGCCAAAATAGAGACTTTCGACATAACCGTTCTTGATTTTTCACCCCATTTCTATCATAATGGAAGGAAAGTTAACATATCGGAGTGAAGTATTATGTTTTTTAGAATTACTGTTAGTATCATCCATTTCTTATTGTGGATTTTTAATGGCACCATTGATGTGCAAGGTAAAGAGCACTTGCCTGAAGATGATACATACGTCCTGATTGCCCCGCACCGTAGTCTACTGGATCCAGTTTTTATCGTTATCGCTGCTGCTCCACGTGAATTTACTGTTATGGCTAAAGCTGAACTCTTCGAAAATGCTCTATTTGGTTGGTTTATTCGCAAGCTCAATGCTTTTCCTGTTGACCGTGAGAATCCAGGGCCGAGTGCAATAAAAACACCGGTGAAAGCTCTAAAAAATACGAACAAGAGTTTTTTAATTTTTCCGTCGGGCACCCGACACTCAACTGATTTAAAAGGTGGTGCAGTGACCATTGCCAAGATGAGCAAGAAGCCAATTGTTCCCGCTTATTATGACGGCCCTCTTACCTTTAAAGAGCTTTTCTTACGTAAAAAAGCACGTGTTCGCTTCGGGCAACCCTTCATCGTCGAGCGTAAACTGGATGGCGTCAAGGATATCACAGCTCATTACAATGACCATATCCAAGCTGCTTTTGACCAGCTAGCACAAGATATTCAACCAAAAAAATAAGAGAAAGCCGCCAAGCTCTCTCCTACTTCTATCTCACGTATTATTTTTTCTTAGATTGGTGCTTCATCTGATTGAGAATTTGTTGAATTTTCTTCTCAGACGGCTTCTGTCCCATCGATAGCATCATCATGCGTAACATATCAGCATCGATCGGTGGATTCTCTTGGAAATAATTCATCATATATTTCCGCGCTAAGAAAAAGCCGCCGATTCCGCCACCAATTAGCGCAAGAATAATTAACAAAATCGCTAACCATAAACTCATTCTACCATTCCTTTCATCATAAGCTACATTACTAGTTTACAATAAGTGTGAGAAAAAATAAAGGCACTGCTGAAACATTGCAGTGCCTTTTTTGATTAATCCAAGTTCCTGAATGAATGCTTGACTTTAATCTTCATTTAAAGCTAAGAAAGATTGAACCACTTGATCTACAGTGAAGCCATATTTCGCGATAACTTCATCGCCAGGTCCACTCGTTCCGAACTGGTCAATTCCTAAAATCTTACCATCTAAACCAACATAGCGTTCCCAACCAAAGCTTGAACCCATCTCAATCGCGATACGTTTACGAACTTTTGTCGGTAAGACCGTTTCTTTATACGCATCTGATTGCTCATCGAAACGGTTCGTTGCGGGCATAGAGACCACTGAGACATCGACATCATGCTCTTCGCGTAGAACTTCTTGAGCGTTCATTGCCAGTTCAACTTCTGATCCAGTTGCTATTAAAATACCGTCAGGACGATTACCTTGTTGTGGTGACAACACATATCCTCCGCGGTCAACGCCCTCAAAAGCTAACTCTTGTGTTCCCACTAAGTTTGGTACATTTTGGCGAGTAAAGACAAGCATGGTTGGACGATCTGTTGACTCGACAGCTACTTTCCAAGCAGCGGATACTTCATTGGCATCAGCTGGACGAATAACATTGACATTATGCATCGCACGGAAACTTGCTAATTGTTCAACCGGCTCATGCGTTGGCCCGTCTTCCCCAACTGCAATTGAATCATGCGTGAAGACATAAATCGCTGGAATGTGTGATAATGCCGCTAAACGAACAGCTGGACGTAAGTAATCACTGAAAACAAAGAATGTTCCCGCATATGACTTCGTTCCTCCATGCAGAATAATACCGTTTAAGGCACTTGCCATCGCATGTTCACGTACACCATACCAAATATTTTTGCCAGCATAATTATCTGGACCAAAGTCTCCCGCCGCTTTAATCATGGTCTTGTTTGAGCCAGATAAATCAGCTGATCCTCCCCACAGACTAGGAACTGCATCAGCTAATGCATTAATTACTTCATTGTTGCTGGCACGCGTTGCTAATCCTTTCTCATCAGGGCTGTAAGATGGCAATTTACTCTCTAAGTCAGCAGGCAATTCCCCTTTAATAGCTTCGTCGAATTGGTTCGCACGCTCAGCATCTTCCTTACGGTAATCTGCCAATAATTCCTGCCAGTTAGCTTCTGCTTCTTGACCGGCTTGAGCCAATACATCACGGAAATGTTCATACACTTCAGCCGGTACATGGAATGATTCCTCATATTCCCAGCCGAGCGCTTCTTTTGTTTCCTTAATCTGCTCTTGATCCAGAGGTGCTCCATGTACATCACTCGTTCCCGCAAGTGGTGAACCAGCACCAATTACTGTTTTCAATTCAATAATCGATGGCTTATTAGATTGTTTAGCTTGTTCAATCGCTTGATCGATCGCTTCTAAGTTCATTCCATCTTCTACGTAAATATGCTCCCAACCAGCTGATTTAAAGCGACCTTCAATATCTTCTGATACTGCTTTATTGGTTGGTCCATCCAATTGAATATCATTCGAGTCAAATAAAACAATTAGTTTGTCTAACTGCAAGTGCCCGGCCAAGCTCATCGCTTCATAAGAAATCCCTTCCTGCAAGTCACCATCACCCACTAAAGCATAAGTGTAGTGATCAACAACAGCATGCTTGTCAGTATTGTACGTCGCTGCTAAGTGTGCTTCTGCCATCGCAAAACCAACTGCATTCGCCAAGCCTTGACCTAATGGACCCGTCGTTGTCTCAACTCCTTCAGTCTCATGAACTTCTGGGTGACCTGGTGTTTTTGAGCCCAATTGACGGAAATTCTTCAAGTCATCAATCGATACATCATAGCCAGCTAAGTGAAGCATACTGTAGAGTAAAGCAGAACCATGACCAGCTGACAAAATAAAACGATCGCGATCAAACCACTGACTATTTTTTGGATTAATTTTCAAATGATTTTTCCACAGCACATAAGTCATCGGTGCGGCACCAAGAGGCAAACCTGGGTGACCCGAATTAGCCTCTGCTACTGCTTCAATACTTAAAAAACGTAATGTATTAACTGCTAACTGATCTACTTCATTAAACATATATCTCTCTCCTTATTTATCTTCTGATATCACAATTTGACCATCTTTATCGCGTAAACCGCTCTCTTGTTGTGCCTGTCTAATCTTATCTGGCGTCACATCTTCTCCATCATTGTTAACGAACTGAATCCCTTCTAATTGTGACTTCAATCCTTCACGGAATGATTTTAAATACTGCTTACGCAATGATTCTTGCTCATTCTTTTCCTCACTAGTTAATCCTTCATCTGTCCGCTCTTTACGCGCTAACTCATTAATACGATCAAGTTTATCTCGTTCGATCATCTTGTTTAAATACCTCCTAAAAATCTCAACGTGCCTCTTCATTTTAACATGATCTTGTAAAAAATTATAGTGACAGGCTTCTAATAAATCCCCAAACAAAGATAATTTGCAATACTTCTTCAATTCATTTTCCGAACAAATGTTTGAGGTTAGCTTTGATTTATGGTAAACTGAATAGGAATAGAGATTACACGGAAAGGACTGGGGATGATGGGTAAGCGTGGTCGAACAGGCGTTAAACAACTTGAAATTTTAGAATATATTTATCAAACAATTGAGGAGAATGGTTATCCACCAACTGTACGTGAAATTGGTGATGCAACGGAACTCTCCTCAACTGCTACTGTTTACGGACATCTCAAACGTTTAGCTGACAAAGGGTTCATTAATCGTGGAAGCTCTAAAATGCGAGCTATTGAAGTGACCACGCAGGGACTAAAAGAGCTAGATATTTCCCCTTATGAAGATGAATTAATACCATTATTAGGAACGGTTTCTGCCGGAGAGCCTATCTTAGCTTATGAAGAGGCCACTGATTATTTCCCGTTACCGACAGACTTAGAGTTGGACAAAGGGCAACTCTTCATGCTAACTATTAGTGGTAATAGTATGATTGAGGCTGGAATTTTTGATGGCGATCAAGTTATCGTACGACAGCAAAATACCGCTAATAATGGTGATATCGTGATTGCCATGACGGATGAAGATGAAGCAACATGCAAACGATTCTATAAAGAAGCTAATCATATCCGACTCCATCCAGAAAATGAACTGTTAGATGATATTATTTTAGACCAAGTGACCATTTTAGGTCGTGTAGTTTCACTCTACAGAAGCCAAGTATTTTAATCTAGCAGCCGTATTCGGTATAATGTAGTTATAAGAATTGAAGGAGGAATTTTTGATGAATAATGTTAGTCCAGAACAATTTTTACAGTTAGCTGAGGATTTTAAAGAAGTTACACCATCTGAAGCGGATCGTGTTTTGCAAGAGGGCGATGAAAAACCAGTAGTTGTTTTCTTTGGTCGTGAAACATGCCCATATTGTCGTAAATTTATTCCAAAATTACACAATGTGACACAAAAACATGATATACTTGTTCATTTCGTTCACAGTGGTCACCCTGATTATCAAGAGGAGATTGCTCAAGTGCGAGATAAATATGATGTTCCAACTGTGCCTGGCTTAATCGTACGCACTGGAGACAACATTGCGGTTCGTTGCGATAGCTCATTAAGTGAAGATGCCATTGCAACATTACTTCAAGTATAAATCCGTCCTAGATGAACTAAAGAGACCACATCAAGTGTGATGTGGTCTCTTTTTTTACTTTTTAGCAGTATATTTTTTTACTTCCGGTATGACTTTTTCTCCTATTAAATCGATGGTTCGTCTAATTTCATCAAAGGTCACCCCACCGAAATCAATCTGCCCAACAAATCGCTGGTGACCCAGTTCTTCATGTTGTTTTAGTAATTTATCAACAACTAGTGATGGTGAACCTACGTTGATTAAACTATCAACAGACTGAGCATGTTCAAAATCAACACTCTCATAAATATCCGTCTGTAACCGATCATATCCAGCTGAAATATAATGCTGATAGTTTTTAGTGGCTTGCTGACTACCTGGCCCTACATACAAATACCCTGCTGTTGCAATTGGCATGTCATCAGGTTGATATCCAGCATTAGACAATTCTTCCCGATAAACATTAAGATACGCTTTCATGGTATCCAAGTCTCTATCTAATTGCGCACAGTATATGGGTACTCCCATCTGAGCAGCTTCTCGAAGTGAATTGACCGATCCACGCACCGCTCGATATATAGGTAATTGTTCTTGATTATAAGGGCGCGGCAGAATCAATTGATCTTCCAGTGGTGGACGGAATTCCCCTGTCCAATTAACTACTTCCTGGTGATTGAGAGCTAAAAGCAACTGAAATTTTTCATCAAATAACTCTTCATAATCATCTAGAGAGTAGCCCAACAGCTTAAATAAACCTAAACGCTGAGAACGGCCACAGACAAGCTCCATACGACCATTAGAAATTAAATCAATGGTTGCTGCATCCTCAAAGACTCTAACAGGATCCGCTACGCCAATAATTGTTGCCCCTGTTGATAACTTAATCTGATTGGTTGTTGCAGCAATACTGGCTAAAATCGTCATCTGCGACTGTGATAAAAAATGCTTCTGGTGAGCTTCACCTACTTGAAATATATCCAAGCCTGCCTGTTCAGCAAGTTGACCCATCTGAATGATTTGTTGAATGCGCTCTGATGGTGTTTGGCACTTTTTTGTTGTTGGATGTGGCAAATAATCACCGGATGTAAACAGACCTAGCTCTAATCCATTTGTCTTATGAATTCGTTGTTTATTATACATTGTTTGCTTCATAATACCACCTTATACTGCTTTCACCTGCTATTATTCGTATTGAGCAAGTGATAAAATGTCGTATCCTTCAATTTTTTCACGACCATTAAGCGATAATAACTCGATAAAGAAAGCTGTTCCGACAACTTCTCCACCTAATTCTTCAATAAGATCAATTGTCGCTTTAATGGTACCACCCGTTGCAAGTAAATCATCGCAGACAAGTATACGTTGTCCTGGAGTGATCGCATCTTTATGAAGTTGTAAGACATCATCCCCATACTCAAGCCCATAACTTTTTTCGATAGTTTCTCGTGGTAATTTTCCTTTTTTACGTGCGGGTGCGAACCCAATTCCCATCTCATAAGCAACTGGGCACCCTACGATAAACCCTCGAGCTTCTGGCCCAACAATCATCTCAACTTCTTTGTCTTTACAAAATGCTACAATTTCTTGAATTGCTGATTTAAACGCTTGACCATCCGCTAAAAGTGGTGAAATATCGCGAAACACAATACCTTCGCTTGGATAATTTTCAATACTTGCAATATGTTTTTTGATGTCCATTACTGAATCTCCTTATTCCATAACATAAATTGTGTAATTAGTTCATTTATTGAGCTGTATACGAATAATTCTTCTGCTTTCATAAGAGAATTAAGTCGCTGATACGTCATTGTTTCATGTAAATTTACTTCAGTGGGCTGCTCTTCTAATATAAGCATATCCCCTTTTATTTTAACAAACTTTGCTTCTAAAAACATCTCTAAGAGATATTTAATCATATTTTCTTTTATTCCCAAATAATGGGCAATTTTTTTCGGTAAATTTTTAATAGGTAACTGCTTATGCTTGAACAAATATTTATAAAGCGTTGTCTCTTGCTCACGATTAGGCAGACCAGTCATATAGACATCTTCATGGGAATATAAATATAATATGAGTTCATTGTCCTTAATTATGGGCCAAATTTGTCGGAATTGTTCAATTGAGTTCGGACAATCCACGAGAGCTACTTTAGTTGTCGATAAAATTTTGTCCGTCACTTGCTTAGTTACTAAGATAGCTTCTGACTGTGGATGAATATGTGCTATAGAAGCTTGGTAAATCTTTGGATGAAAGAATACATAAGTTGTATTAGGGTGCTTAAATAATGACTTGAAGAGATCCGTCACACGCTTGTCCGTTACAAGTGGCGTAAGTACCTCAATATCCGAAATCATGAATTGCGCTTTACGATGACCATTCCATTCGTTAATATCTAGTTCTCCAACCAAACTCATTTGCGATTTTGGCGTTAAATACTCCGCAGCCGAGCCCAAGCCAAACCCGATCGCATCTAGTGACTGATTAGCCTTATCAGATACTGTCAGCTTCAGATGACTCTTATCCGCCCCAATTCGTCTCACTTCAGACGGATGAACCGCTTCAATCAGATGAATTGGCTTCTTATTGTTCATCCCAAATGGTCTTAACAAATTAACTTCTTCAATTGCTTCAACAGAGACTGTCGCAAGATCCAATTGATTGTCAATCGCAATAGTTGGTTTAAAAGCTGTCTCTTTTTTTATTCGAGTCGCCTCTTGCGTTAAGTACTCTCGTAATGTCTCAACATTTTCGAGAGGAATTGTCATACCAGCCGCCATATGATGCCCCCCAAAGCTCGTAAATAAATCTCGTTTTTGATTACAAATATTAAATAAATGAAAGGCTTCAATACTTCGAGCAGAGCCTTTCACTACTCCTTGCTCTGGCTTCTTTTTCATTACAATAGCTGGCTTCCCAAATTCACGAACAAGTTGGCTTGCAACTATTCCTAATACGCCTTCGTGCCACTTTTCATCCCATAACATAATAATATCTGGAGGGGATTCACCAACTTGCTCAAGGGCTTCTGCGACTATTTGGTCGACAATCGCTTTTCTCTCTTCATTCCATTCCAATAATTGCGGAACTAATTGATTAATTTGATCATCATCAATTGATACTAATAACTCGACTGCCGGCGTAGCATCTTGTAATCTACCCACTGCATTCAAAATAGGGGCTATCTTGAAACCAATTGCAGTCTCATCAATGTCCTGCAACTTAAGCTCTAATTGCTCACATAATTGCCAGATTCCCGCTCGACTAGTCTGATTCAATTGTTGCAAACCAAATTTTACAATGGCTCGATTTTCACCCAATAAACTAACCATATCGGCTACTGTTCCAATCGCCGCTAAATCAAATACTTCAACTGGAAAATCTCCCAGTAAAGCATGGGCAATTTTCAAAGCCACACCTGCTCCCGATAAATCGCCGAATGGATAATGAGCAGCAGGATGTCTAGGATGGACTATAGCATAAGCATCAGGCAAGTCATCTGGCAAATCATGATGGTCTGATACAATAACATCAACCCCTTGCGCTTGAGCAGACATAATGGCTTCCTGTCCAGATACTCCGTTATCAACTGTTAGAATCAGTTCGGTCCCTTCCTTAATCAATTGGTTAAATACCTCTTTATTAGGCCCGTAACCATCTGTAAATCGATTAGGAATATAATAATTAACATGAGCTCCCACTGACAGCAATGTCTCATACATAATAGCAGTACTCGTCACGCCATCCGCATCATAATCACCATAAATCGTAATAAGCTGCCCTTCTGCAATCGCTTCTTCCAATCGATCAATAGTTCGTTGCATATCATGTAATAAGAAGGGATCATGCAACCATGTTTCATCTGGTTGAATAAAGGACTCTATTTCCTCGATTGTACGCAAGCCTTTTTGATAACAAATACTTAAAAAATAAGGTGAATAACGGGTTTCGTCTGCTAATGCTTGAACAGTTGTATTATCCGGCAATGAATGAACATCCCATTCCATTTGTTTGATCAAGAGAATCCCCCTTTCTTATTTACTAAATAATGTTTGTAAAATCTTGTCGCCTACACTTGGCATTACGTGATACAGTGCATTACCTAACTTCAAACTCCACGGCACTGTAATTTCTCGCTTAGCATGACCAATTGATGCCACAACTTTGCTAGCCACTTCTTCACTGGATAACATGAACCGCTCCACACGCTCTAAATACTGTTGCCCTGAACCAATTCGTTCAAAAAAGCGTGTATCAACGGGACCGGGATTAATCGTTGTAACGTGTATATTATATGGTGCAAGCTCTACTCGCAAAGCATTACTAAAAGCAATGACTGCCGCTTTTGTAGCAGAGTATACAGCTGTTTTAGGTGTAGCTACCTTTCCCGCCATCGATGCCGTATGAAACAGATGACCACCACCATGATCTAACATTTGGATGGCAATTCGTTGCGTTACATACATCAACGATAAAATATTTACTTGAAATAACTTCTCAATATCTTGGTAATTATTTTCGACGAATAATTCAGTTATCCCATATCCTGCATTATTCATTAAAACATCCACCCGATGCTGGTCTAAAATAGTTGATAGCACCTTATCCACTTGATCAATATCGGCTAAATCTAGCTGATACATATAAGCTTTATGCCCGCTTGCTTGTTCACATGCTTCTTTCACTGCACTTAATCGTCCATAATGGCGTCCAGTTAATATTACCGTTGCTTCTTTCGTAGCGACTTGTTTGGCAATTTGTTCACCGATTCCTGAGCTAGCTCCGGTAATGAGTATAGTCTGCCCTTTAAGTGATGGTGATGCTTGCACAAAACTAAATAATGATTGCATAATGTCCCCCTTCAAAAGTGAAGAGCGAACTGACAAACGTTCGCTCTCTTATTATTATTGGTTTAAACTATCTATCGATTACGACTCCTGCTCGACGTGCAAAACCTCATACTCATCCAAATCATTCATCACATATGTTTCTTCAAACACTTCGCGAGCTCCCTGTTCTAAAGCTTTCACATCATGGTACAAATAGCGTGAACTAATATGGTTTAACAATAAGGTCTTCACCCCAGCTGATTTTGCTTGATGGGCGGCTTGCACATTAGTCGAATGATTATAACTACGAGCTAGCTCCTTATCCGGGTGAGCAAAGGTTGCTTCATGTACTAAGACATCTGCTCCCTTAGCGAGGCGGTAAATAGATTCAGTTGGTTTCGTATCTCCTAAAATGGTAACAGTTCTCCCTTTAATATCCGGACCAATATAATCTTTCCCGTCTATTTCACGACCATCATCCAAGATAACAACCTCTCCTTGCTTTAGCCGACCAAACAATGGCCCAAATGGTACACCAGCTGCTACTAATCGCTCGGCATCTAAAGAACCAATCTTGTCTTTCTCTTCAATCCGAAAGCCATAAGCATCGACTCCGTGGTTCAGTCGCTCGACACGAACCGTGCAATAATCCGTATCCATTAATACGTCCCCATCTGTAAACTCAACAAACTTTAATCGGTACGAAACACGGGTATGAGACAATTTCAATGTTGACAAGACAAAATGTTTAATTCCTTTAGGCCCGTAAATAGTCAACGGATCTTCTCCACCTTGAAAAGAACGACTACTTAAGAATCCAGGTAAGCCATAAATATGATCGCCATGCATGTGTGTGATGAAGACTTTATTAATTTTTCGCGGCTTCAATGTCGTGTGCAGTATTTTATGCTGCGTTGCTTCGCCACAATCAAATAACCAAATTTCATTTAACTCATCCAATAATTTCAAAGCTAAACTTGACACATTTCGATGCTTAGAAGGCACACCAGACCCTGTTCCTAAAAATAATAACTCCATACTGCGTCATCCTTTAATGCATCTTTTTATTCGACAAACTCAAATACAAAATCTTCAATTCGAACCAAATCCCCATGAAGAGCACCTTTTTCACGGAGTTCAGCATCAATTCCCATACCACGTAATTGTCTAGAGAATCGCATAATGGCTTCATCATGGTCGAAGTTCGTCATCGCAAATAAGCGCTCTAATTCATCACCATAAAGAACCCATGTCCCGTCTGGATCTTGTGTAATGTGGAATGGTTTTTCTTGAGTCTCATGTTTATAAACAACGCGATCTTGTTCTTCTTTTGCATGAGGCACATAATCCGGTAAGTCTTCAACCAAATCAGCTACTCGTCTTTTTAACTGATCTAAACCGGTTTTAGTTAAAGCAGACACTTCAATAATTTCATGATCTAATCCTGCTTCTGTCATTTCTTCTTTGAAAATCTCTAAATTATCAGCTGATTCAGGCATATCCATCTTATTAGCGACAATAACTTGTTTTCGCTCTAACAAGTTTAGTTCATAACTTTCCAGCTCTCGATTAATCGTCTGGAAATCTTCGAATGGATCACGTCCTTCCATTCCACTCATATCGATAACGTGTAATATTAATCGCGTGCGTTCGATATGTTTTAAGAAGGAAATACCTAAACCGACACCTTCTGAGGCCCCCTCAATCAAGCCAGGAATATCAGCTAATACAAAACCGCGTCCATCATCTAAATCGACTACTCCTAAATTAGGCACTAATGTCGTAAAATGATAGGCTCCAATTTTAGGTTTTGCACCTGAGATAACTGATAATAAGGTTGATTTCCCAACTGATGGAAAGCCAACTAGACCTACATCAGCCAAGACTTTCAATTCTAACTCGACATCACGTTCCTCACCAGGTTCGCCATTTTCGGCAATAGATGGCGCGGGATTATTATGTGTGGCGAAGTGTACATTTCCTTTACCCCCACGACCTCCCTTAGCAATAATAGCTGACTGGCCATCTTCTTTCAAATCAGCAATAAATTCACCAGTATTGGCATCTCGAACAACTGTGCCTGGTGGGACAGCTATCTCAAGAGCTTTAGCATTTTTTCCATGCATATTTTTACGCTTTCCTTTTTCGCCGTGATCAGCTTTAAAATGAGGATTGTAGCGGAAATCAACTAACGTTCGCAAACCTTCATCCACGACGAAGACAACATTTCCACCACGACCACCATTACCTCCAGCCGGTCCACCATCTGGCTCATATTTTTCACGACGGAAGGCCACCATCCCGTCGCCTCCTTTTCCTGCTTTTACATTTACTTTCGTATAATCAACAAACATACTCATTATTACGCCTCCTTTCAAAAATTTTGCTATAGTAACCTATAAAGTATCTTCTATAACAATGCGATTCAATTCATTGGCACTAAATGTCACGATTAATTCGGTCAATAACTTATGGGCTTCTTCACGTTGTTCATCATTGTAAGAAGAAGCTGTTAAATCTGACTTAGTTACCCACTTAAAATGAGCCAATGCATCCTTGCTAATAGCTTCCGAATCAAGATTGCTAATGACCGTTACTTGCTTTGGTGTCTGTCTAACTTCTTCAATCATTTCAGATAGTTGTATAGGTGAAATAGACTGCGCATCCATCAATATAAGATCCGCTGTTGCTAGACGATAACAGTACCCACACTCAGCAATTTTCAACCGTTGCTGGGCTGTATTGATAAGTTCTGTTATCGATTTAAGTTGTTTAGATTGAGCATTATCAGATAGACAAAATATGACAGACGCATCCGTTAAATACAAGATTAAAAAAGCGCGATAAAGCGTCTCATATGAACGTCCCATTATAACAACATTTTGCAACGAAGTATTCTGTTCCACATACTGCTTCAACCAATGATCGCTTGCTGTTAACAACGGATTCAATCCACTATTGTCATATAATTTAAAATTAAATATCAATACCTGTTGAAAAAGTTGCTGCAAATAGTTCCCCATCGTCTGAGAAGTTTGAGCTAACAAAATAGCTTCTGAAAAATCTTTGAATGCTAACTCTTGCCCATAATTATCTCGTTCTTGACCACTTATTTGAGCTAACAAATGTTTCATTACATCATCAGCAAATTTACTATATGTTTCCAAGATGACTTCTTTCAGCGATTTCTCAGCATAATTAGCCAAGTACCGCAAAAAATCACCATGTTTAAATTGTGCTTCATCTACGTATAGATAATATTCATTCTGAAATTCTGATGTGAGCAAGAGTACTTCTTCCACCCCAGCGAATTGCTTGATATCAATGAGATGATTGGCTTTATCCTGAGCTGACAGTCGGTATCGGGCAATATCTTGTTCCGAAACCGTCTCTAAGCTGACACCATACATAATTACTTTCATAACTAGTCATTCCTTATATAATCCAACATGATAGACCATGCTTCTTCTTTCCCATCCAATGTATGTGATGAGTAAATAACAATATGATCCTCATCATCAACGTTCAACGCCTTTTTCAATTGACTTAGATGTTTGTTATAACGTGACTTTTTAATTTTGTCAGCTTTAGTTGCGACAATTAATACCGGCAAGTCAAAGTACTTTAAATACTCGTACATCTGAATATCCAACTCAGTGGGTTCATGTCTAAAGTCTACAATTTGCACTACGAGAGATAATTCTTCTCGAGCGGAGAAATAATCTTCCATCATTTGACTCCACTTCTCACGTTCACTCTTAGACACCTTAGCATACCCATAACCAGGTACATCGACAAATAAGAAATCATGATTAATATTAAAAAAATTGAGTGTCCGTGTTTTTCCCGGTTTACTCGATGTTCGTGCTAACTTTTTTCGGTTAATCATCGTATTAATAAAGGATGATTTCCCAACATTTGACCGCCCAGCTAATGCAATTTCGGGAAGCCCCTCATCAGGATACTGTTCCGGTCGAACAGCACTTATTAAGATATCTGCATAATTTACTTGAACCATTTCTGTTGCCTCCTTGCATTTGCTGAAATCTCCCTACAATTATATCACAAAATAAGAACAAGTAAAAACACTCACTGCCTCCTGATGTCGCCCCAAAAGTTAGAGTAACCCTTCTAATTTTATAGGCCCATCTCCGGACAATGAGTGTTTATGTTTATTTGCTATGAAGCAATTAAATTACCTTCTTCATCATAGAACTTCGGCTGTTCTTCATGATTAGCAGCTTCTTTGGTGACAACTACTCGTTTCACGTCATCATTGGATGGTACATCGAACATAACATCCATCATCACACTTTCAATAATTGAGCGTAATCCACGTGCTCCTGTATCGCGTTCGATCGCTCGGCGACCAATAATACGCAAAGCTTCTTCATCGAACTCCAACTCTACATTATCCATCTGGAACAACTTACGGTATTGTTTAACTAGCGAATTTTTCGGTTGCGTTAAGATCTCAACTAAATCCTCTTCCGTTAATTTATCTAATACAGAAGTTACCGGAAGACGACCAATAAATTCTGGAATTAAGCCGTATTTCAATAGATCTTCTGGAATAATGTGGCGCATAATGCTTTCTTTTGTGCTTAGATCTTTCCGCGTACTTGAGGCACCAAATCCGATTACTTTATCACCGAGACGTTCTTTCACAATATTTTCGATCCCATCGAAAGCTCCACCTACAATGAACAAGATATTGGTTGTATCGATTTGAATCATTTCTTGTTGAGGATGTTTACGTCCTCCTTGTGGGGGAACACTTGCTGTCGTCCCTTCCAAGATCTTGAGCAAGGCTTGCTGAACACCTTCACCACTCACATCACGTGTGATAGAGACATTTTCCGATTTACGGGCAATTTTATCAATCTCATCAACATAAATAATGCCGTGTTCTGCTTTATCAACATCGAAGTCAGCTGATTGCAACAACTTCAATAAGATATTTTCCACATCATCTCCGACATATCCCGCTTCGGTTAAGTTTGTGGCATCCGCAATAGCAAATGGGACATTCAGAATACGAGCAAGTGTTTGTGCAAGATACGTCTTACCTGATCCAGTTGGTCCAATCAGACAAATATTACTCTTTTGAAGTTCAATATCATCGTCCTCGCCCGTCATCTGATCTAAGTAATTGACCCGCTTGTAATGATTGTAAACCGCAACAGAGAGTGCTCTTTTGGCTGCATTCTGGCCAATAACATAATCATCTAAAATGTCACGAATCTCAGCCGGCTTCGGCAAATCTTCAATTGTTTGGGCCGTATCTACATCAATATCTTCCATAATGTCATTACACAAATCGACACACTCATCACAAATATAGACTCCTGGGCCCGCTACAACTTTTTCTACTTGATCTTGGGATTTTCCACAGAATGAACAAGTTACATTCTTCGGAGCATCTGTATCTTTCTCCATTAGTTCATCACACCTCTACTTCATTGTTCATATTTTTAGTGTAAAAAAGGAATGCACGAGCATCCCTTTTTTCTTTCTCATCACTGTATTGTAAAATAAATTATTCGCTATCCTCATCAGATGCTTCAACTGGCTCAAGTACTTCTTCAGCCGTTGTTGTAATTAGATCAATTGATTTTTTCAATGAAATATCGTGTTTCAATAGATCTTCTGATAGAATGCCGCGAACACGGTCTTCTTCCATACCATATTGTTCAGCTAGATCTTTGATTTCAGCATCAATATCTTCAGTTGTTACATCGATATTTTCTGCTTTAGCAATCGCTTCTAAGACCAAGTTTGTCTTCACATTGAAGTCTGCTTCATTGCGGAACTGATTGCGCAACTCTTGTTCAGACGTACCAATCATACTCATGTATTGATCTTTGCTGATACCTTGTTGTTGCAAGTTATTAATAAACAAGTTGAATTGACGGTCAACTTCTTCATCAATCATTGCTTCAGGGATTTCAGGAACTTCTGCATTTTCAACTGCTTTTTGAATTGCTTCATCATCTGTTGCCTCAGTTGCAGCTCGGTCTTTAGATTTCTCTAACTGCTGACGAATCTTATCTTTTAATTCATCCAATGTTTCAACTTCATCATCGACATCTTTTGCAAATTCGTCATCCAACTCTGGAACACGTTTTTCTTTTACTTCGTGGACAACAACTTTGAAAACAACATCTTGGCCAGCTAACTCTTCTGCACCATACTCTTCAGGGAAAGTGACCTCGACATCTTTCTCATCGCCTGATTTTGCCCCAATTAATTGATCTTCAAAACCTGGAATGAATTGACCTGATCCAAGTTCAAGTGAGTGATTTTCTGCAGAACCACCGTCAAATTTTTCACCGTCTTTGTAACCTTCGAAGTCAATCACAACTGTATCGCCTTCTTCAGCCGCATCATCTTTTAATGCTAATTCAACGGCACGCTGGCGACGAGATTCTAATTCATCAGCAACATCTTCATCCGTTACTGTACGGTCTTGTTTAGTTACTTCGATATTTTTGTAGTCACCTAAAGTCACTTCTGGCTTCAACGGAACTTCTGCGATAATTTCCCAGTCAGCATCTTTTTCCATTGACTTAATATCAATACTTGGCTCACCAACTAATTCGAAATCTTCATCTTCAAGTTCTGCCAATGCTTTTTGGTAAGCACGTGGTAAGAGGTCGTTTAATGCATCTTCGTACAATGCCTCTTCACCATACATCTTGTTGAATAACTTACGTGGAACTTTCCCTTTTCTGAAACCAGGAACGTTCAAGCGACCACGTATTTTCTTAAATGCACGGTCCAATCCTTCTTCGATTGTTGCTCTTTCAATTGTAAACTCAATTTGTCCAGTTACTGGACCCTTTTTTTCAAATGTTGCTGTCATAGACTCTATAACCTCCGAAAACAATTTATTATAATATTTTTTACTTTATAAACATACTCTTTAATCATACAATAGAGTACGCCATTTGTAAAATTTTTTGCTCAAATTATGGCAATTAATTTATTAAACCACTTTTTTTGTTGATTTTGTTGTTCATTTTCTGCTGTCAAGAACGTATGCTGTATAAATTTTTGTTGATAGAGCAGTACCCAATGATCAATATCTTGAATTACCTCCCCAACAAAAGGATATAACTGCATAAGATGAAAGACAGCTTCTTGAATAATAACTTGTCGCTGATTAGGATACTCCATTAGCTGGTGATCAAGCTGATGAATGATCTCTTGCGATAAAGGTGCTTCTTCGAATACATCAAGGGTTGCTAATACAATCTGTCGCTCCTGCCCGTGCCAATATAAATCAAGTGCTTCCTTACAATTTTTTTGCAGCAACACTTGAATAAAGCTAGTCTTCACCAATTGAGACAAATCTGTCGCTGTTAAAATAGCAGGAGCTAAATTAAGTAATGTGTCACTGCTTAATAAATGAGCCTGCGAGATAACCTCTAATTGATGGGGCTGCTCAAGGGAACGAAGCCTCCTCAGTTGCTGATTTAGATCGTCCATGTCTACCTGATCATACCTTCGTAACGTCGATACGGCTTGAATATCATCGATCAACGTTGCCCACTCAGGATCACTACGATTCCCTTCCTGCAAAACCGTTGCTATTTCTAAAGCTGTCTCCGTTTGACCCGATGCCATAAGCAGCTGACAATATTGTTTACTTAACCTTTCATGGGATAAGACGTCTTCTATTCTATCATCCATGAGGGTAAGTGCCTCGTCATATGCTCCTATTTTATTGGCGAAAAAACTCACCAAATGTAGCACTTCCAAATCGTCTGTTTCTTGAAGGAGCAACTTAGCATAGTGATAACTTGCTACATAATCCTCATTCTCTTCGGCTTGTCTTATCTGCTGTCTAAGTTGTGCCGAATTATACGGAAATTGATACACCTTACCCAAAACTGTAATCTCCTTTTATGGCGAAAAGCGCCAGTACTGTGACTAACGCTTCTAATACTAATTATTCTGTCTCATCTTCATTAGCTTGATATTTAAAGCCTTCGATATCTTTGAAGTTGACAACTGTTTTTTCTTCCATTAAATCATGCATCTCTTTTGAAGAGTTCTCCCAGTCGATCCGAACAATCGCACTGTTAGTCAATAACTTCTCAATTTCTCCCTCCATAGGTTCTTCTCTAAAGGAGAACATTATTACGTCTCCGATATCTGGACGTAAATTTTCTTTAATTGTATCGATAATTTCGACGGCTTCTTTGTAATCAAGCTCCAACAAATTAGCAATTCGCGAATTACTGGCACCTTTTCGCAGTTCTGTTTCTACTAAATTTTGAATTTCGTTTGTAATTTTTGGTTTAGCCATAAACATCCCCTCTTCTTAATCAAGTCGTGTACCTACACCATTTTATCATAAATCTCTTAACAAAGCCACTGATAGCCATTATATCTGTCCCCTTCCCCCATAAAAGAAGTTCATATTAACGAATGATTTTCTAAGTCAAACACAGAAAAAGCCTTACAATCGCAAAGATTGTAAGGCTTTAGCGTATCCGAGAGGATTCGAACCTCCGACCGTTCGCTTAGAAGGCGAATGCTCTATCCAGCTGAGCTACGGATACATCACTCAATCACAAGTAATATTTTACCATCTTAATTTTAAAAAGTCAAGATATTGTTCAGAAATCCTTCATTTTATATAATACCCGAGAATTAAAGTAGATTCCTCCAATTCTCGGGTTACTATTTAGATAAGAACCATTCATATTAATTGAATTGAGCGTTAAATTTTCGGCACATTAATACAATTCCAAGTAACGATCTTTTTCCCATTCAGACACACTGGCACTATACTCTTTCCATTCAAGTTCTTTCATCTTGACAAAATGGGTATAAATATGATCGCCTAATGCATCTTGCATGAGAGGACTCGCTTTTAGTTCATTAATTGCTTCTTTCAATGTGGATGGTAATTGTTTAATACCTTCTTCTTCCAGTTCTTTCTCATTCAAGTCATACATATTTTGGTTTTTAGGCTGTGGGGCTTCCATTTTGTCTTTGATCCCTTGTAGACCTGCCTTTAAAATACAGGCCATTGCTAGATACGGATTGGCACTTGGATCAACTGAACGCACTTCAATACGAGTGGATTTACCACGCGAACTTGGAATGCGAATCATCGGTGTACGATTTTGGCCGCTCCACGCAATGCTAGTTGGTGCTTCAAAGCCAGGAATGAGTCGTTTATATGAGTTGACGATTGGATTCGTAATAGCAGTCAGTCCCATCGCATGATCAATTAACCCAGCGATAAAATGTCCCGCATCGATTGATAATGTCTCACCATCTTCATCAACAAATGCATTCTCTTCCCCTTTAAATAAGGATACATTCATATGCATCCCAGAACCATTAATCCCTTCGATCGGTTTCGGCATAAAGGTCGCATGTAAGTTATGTTTACGTGCCACTGTTTTAACAATTAATTTAAAGGTTTGAATATTATCACACGCTTCAATCGCTCCTGCATATTGCCAATCAATCTCGTGTTGACCAGGTGCGGCTTCATGGTGACTCGCTTCAATCTCGAACCCAAGTGCTTGCAGTTCTAATACAATATCACGACGACAGTTCTCAGCTAAATCATTCGGCGCTAAGTCAAAATATCCCCCATTATCATTCAATGTATCAGTTACTTTTCCGTCTTCATCAAATTTTAACAAGAAAAACTCTGGCTCTGGTCCTAGGTTAAACTCGGTAAACCCAAGTTCTTCAGCTTCTTTTAAAACACGCTTTAAGTTTCCACGGGGGTCCCCTTTAAAGACTTTACCATTCGCATGATAAACATCACAAATCAGGCGTGCTACCTTAGCTGGCGTAGACGTTTCTGTCTCCCATGGAAAAATAAGCCATGTATTCAAATCTGGTTTTAAGTACATATCCGACTCACTGATACGGACAAAGCCTTCGATTGAACAACCATCAAACATCATTTGGCCATCCAGAACTTTATCAATCTGTGAAACAGGGACTTCCACATTTTTGATTGTGCCTAAAATATCGGTGAACATTAAGCGTAAAAATTGAATATTTTGTTCTTTAATATCATTTTTTATCATCTCTGGGCTAACTTGTCTCATCTTATCACCTATTCTACTTTTAATGAAAAAAACCAAACCTGACGTGCAGGTTTGGAAAATATGCGTTTGCATTTTTATTCTTTAACAGCTTCTTTAAGGTTCTTACCTGCTTTGAAGGCAGGCACTTTAGTTGCTGGGATTTGAATTTCTTCGCCAGTTTGTGGGTTACGTCCTTTACGAGCTGCACGTTCACGCACTTCGAAAGTACCGAATCCAATTAACTGAACTTTTTCTTCTTCAGCTAAGAATTCTTGAATAGAGTCAAATACTGCTTCAACTGCAGCGTTTGAGTCTTTTTTAGTCAAGCCAGTCTTATCTGCAACTTTATCTACTAAATCTGCTTTATTAGCCATAATCTATTTTCACCTCCACGATTGTAGCTTATTGTAAGCTACTCATTCTACTCCCTCTATTCGAGAAAATAGTTGAAAGAGTCATATGTGACTTTCCATATACTAAGATACCATATAAACCTTGATACTGCAATGATTTCACACAATTTTTAAAAAATTATTTTCGAGCTCGCGCAATAATTCTGATCGGCGTACCAACAAATTCAAAGTTTTCACGGAATCGGTTCTCTAAGAAACGCTCATAAGAGAAATGCATTAATTCTGGATCATTGACGAACACAACAAATGTGGGCGGACTCACTGCAACTTGAGTGCCGTAATAAACTTTCAGTCGCTTACCACCGCTTGCAGGCGCTGGATTGGTCGCAACAGCATCCATCATTACATCATTTAGGACACTTGATTGAACACGTTGGGTGCGATTATGGTAGACCGCTTCAACATACTCTGGGATGCGAACTAAGCGTTGACCCGTTTTAGCAGATACAAATAAAATTGGGGCATAGCTTAAATATCTGAATTGATCGCGAATTTTCAACTCAAAATCTCGCATAGTATGATTATCTTTCTCAACAGTATCCCATTTATTCACAACGATAATAATTCCTTTACCTGCTTCATGAGCATAACCAAACACTTTTTTATCTTGTTCACGAATACCCACTTCAGCATCAATTACACATAAAACAACATCAGAGCGTTCAATCGCACGCATGGCTCGCATAACACTATATTTTTCCGTCTTTTCATAAACTTTTCCACGTCGACGAATACCAGCCGTATCAATCATAACAAATTCACGGTCATCTTGGGTAATGAATGGCGTGTCAATTGCATCACGAGTTGTTCCTTCAATATCAGATACAATGACTCGATTCTCACCTAATATTTTATTCACTAAACTTGATTTCCCTACATTAGGGCGACCAATTAATGAAAACTTAATTGTATCTTCACCATAAAGTTCTGGTTCGTCGGCTGGGAATTGAGCGATCACTTCATCTAATAAATCACCTAAACCCGTTCCGTGCGAACCTGAAATAGGATAAGGATCACCCAAGCCTAGTGCATAAAATTGATAAATATCTGTTCTCAATTCCGGATTGTCTGCTTTATTAACTGCTAGAATAATTGGTTTGCCTGATTTATATAGAATAGGCGCTACTTGATCATCCATATCAGTAATGCCATCTTGAACACTTGTCATCATAATAATAACATCTGCTTCTTCAATCGCAATTTCAGCTTGTAATTTAATCTCTTTGTGTAAGGGTTCTTCATCCATTGTGATACCACCCGTATCAATAAGAGAAAATTCTTTCCCTAACCATTCCGCATCGGCATAAATCCGATCACGTGTGACTCCCGGCTCATCGCGGACGATTGATATACGTTCTCCAACAATACGGTTAAAAATAGTTGATTTCCCTACATTCGGTCGACCTACAATTGCTACTAATGGTTTAACCATCTGATTCACCTTCTTTCATTAATTATCTTGTAATAAATAACTACCCAACTCAAACTGCAAAGCAGGGAGCTGGGTAGATGTTTTATGATCGTATATTAAATTAGTCGTTATCTCCGAATAATCCAGCTAATTGATCTCCGATTTGATCTCCAACAGAGAATGCTCCTTCACCATCGTTGTCGCGTAATGATGGTTGTTTAACATTTACTGATGAATCTTTTTTACGTTGTTTTGGTTGTGGGTTGCTTTCTGAACGAGCTGGTGCCTCTTTCAGAGCTTTCACACTAAGTGAAACGCGCTGACGGTCTCCATCTACATCAAGAATTTTCACTTCAACTTCTTCACCAGCTTCAAGTACCTCATGTGGTGTTTCCACATGTTTGTGAGCTAATTCAGAAATGTGAACAAGTCCTTCAACACCAGGCTTCAACTCAACGAATGCACCGAAATCAGTGATACGTTTGACAAGACCTGTAACAGTTGATCCTGCTTTGAATTCTTCTTCCACGTTATCCCATGGTCCCGCAATTAGTTCTTTAATTGAAAGCGATACACGTTCACGTTCAACATCAACGCTAAGAACTTTCACTTCAATTTCTTCGCCTTTTTTCAAGCGGTCTTTTGGATGGTTAATACGTTCATGAGCAATTTCTGAAACGTGAACTAATCCATCAACGCCACCTAAGTTAATAAATGCACCGAAGTTAGTTAAACGAACAACAGTTCCTTTAACAGTTGAACCTTCTTCAAGTGCTTCAAGCGCTTCTTGACGTTCAGCTTCTTCTTCTTTTTGAAGTAATGCTTTACGTGAAAGAATTAATTGACGGTCACTTGGGTCAATTTCTAAGATTTTGAATTCGTAAGTGTTGCCTTCAAATTCGCTTAGGTCACTAACAAAGTTTGTATCTAAGTGAGATGCTGGAACAAATCCGCGAACACCTAGATCAACGGTTACCCCACCTTTAACAACGCGAGATACTTGTGCTTCGATTGGCTCATTGTTGTCTGCTTTTTCCTGTAATTCTTCCCAAACTTTACGTTGGTCTACACGTTTTTTAGATAAGATGAAGCCACCTTGCTCTTTATCTTTAACATCTTTTAAGACAACTAGTTCAATTGAATCGCCAACTTCTACTTCATCAGCTGGGTCCTCAACATAATCAGTTGAAAGCTCACGTAGAGGGACAATTCCTTCTTGTCCGCTACCCAAACCAACAACAACATTCTTTTCGCTATCGATAGTTAAAACCTCGGCAGTAACTAAATCACCGGGTTTAACATCAACGACATCAGCCATAACCTGATCCATTGATGCGTTTTGTTCTAGATTTTTGTTCTCTTCTGACATTTACGACGTCCTCCCAATTGTACTTATTGCATACATCTATTATTATACATTATTATCGGCTCAATTGCCAACATTTATTAAAATCTTTTTAATTTTTTTGGATATTTTGGATAATTGCTTCTACTACCTCATCGATTGTCATTGTAGTAGTATCAATAACAATCGCGTCATGAGGCTTCTTAAGCGGTGATATTGCGCGATTGGAATCATATTGATCGCGCGCTTGAATATCAGCTAAGACTTGCTCGTATTCAGCTTGAATACCTTTTTGTTTATATTCATCTGTTCGCCGGCGTGCACGCTCTTCTGCACTTGCTTTCAAGAAGAATTTTTGGGTTGCATTAGGCAAGACTACTGTTCCAATATCGCGCCCATCCATAATGACATCTTTAGCTTCAGCCATTTGTCGTTGTTGTTCCACTAATTTTTCGCGAACTGTGCGATAAGATGAGATTAAAGAAACATGTCGCGTCACATCTTCTTGGCGTATGGCTTCGGTAACTTCGGTATTATTTAGCCAAACTTCCTGCCCCATTTTTCCATCTTCAAGTGTAATGGTTGTGTTATCCAACAAACGTGCTACCGCTACCTCGTCATCTAAATCGACATCTGATTGTAAGGCATATAAGGTCACGCTACGATACATTGCTCCTGTATCGATATACGTTAATCCTAAACGATTAGCAACGGCCTTTGCCACAGTGCTTTTACCTGATGAAGCCGGTCCATCAACTGCAATTGTAAGGTGCTTACTCATACGACACTCCTTAATTCACTTGCAAGGTATCGCCCGGTTGAATGGTTGAGTTCGCTGATAGGCCATTCTTTTGCAATAACTCATCCAACGTCATACCGTGGTTAACTGCAATTCGGTATAAGTTATCCCCTGCTTGGACCGTGTATGATGACCCACCGGATTGTTGCTGTTGCTGTGTTTGTTGTGTTTGTTGTGTTTGTTGCTGCTGATTGGACTGTTCTTGTTGTTGCGTTTGTTGCTGTTGTTCTTGTTGACGTGCCTGTTCAGCCTCACGTTCTTGTTGACGTTGTTCTTCGCGTTGTTGTTTTTTGCGCTCTTGTTCTTTCTCTTTTTTCTCTTGCTCTTCTTGTTTTTCTTGTTTTTCTTCTTCAGCTTTTTTCTCTTTTTCTTCTTTTTCTTTTTGACTGTCGCGTGCTTTCAAATTCAAGTCTTTAATATCATTTGAATTTTCTTGCAACGTCACTTGATCAGATGTTTGAGCTACTTGTGCCCCGTCTCTTCCGCGATAATATACATAGAAGAAAATCATAACGACAATCAACAGTCCTAATAAGGCTACTGATCCTGTTAAAATAGGTGAAATTTTTGATTTCTTTTTCTTGTGTTCGGACGTATCTTGATCCGCTTCTTCCATTTCTTCATCAAATTTCTTTGACCATAACTCTTCTTTATCGTTCATATCTTTTTTTGACATAATATATCCTCCTCATAACTTGTAATACTATTGTAACATATTTCCATACTCAATTTCATCAAGATTGAATAATCTCTTTAATATTTTTTTCTTCGGCCAAACTTGGTGTTGATGCAAGACAGCAATATTCGTTGTTTGCTTAAATTGGCCTAATAAGTCTTCATTACACGAATGACAACACTCCTCTGAGCTTTCGCTTGTCGCACCAAAATAATTAAGCAGTATCTCTCGTTTACAGGTTTCAGCCGATATATATTGTTTCATATAATCTATTTGGTGAGCCACTTGCTGTTGGCGCAATTTAAAATGCTGAATGGTCTCGGCAACACTATAATCATGTTGCTTGAAGTACTCTAACAAATGAACTTGTGGATCGTCAGCTACTTCGAGCGACTGACTATTTCGGTAAAAATAACGAATTGTATTTTCATCTGGAATATTCTGCTCTTTCAAAAAAGATTGCAACTGAGCATCTCCTGGTTCATAAAGTAAAATGGCAATACTCGGTTGACCATCCCGGCTGGCACGTCCAATCTCTTGCATATACATTGCTGGACTTGCCGGCATATGATAATGAATAACGAAGCGCACATCCGCCTTATTAATACCCATTCCGAACGCACTTGTCGCACATATAATTTGTAGTTTATTTTGAATAAACTGTTGCTGAATTTTAACTTTATCTGCTGAGGTTCGGTGCGAATGATAACTCTCTGCTGCCACATCTAACCGCTCATTAATCAGTTGACTCATCTGATCGGCTAACTTACGACTTGAAAAATAAATGATTCCTGGTTTTTGTAAGTAGTCAGCTAACTCTAATGTTCGCTCGACTTTATTCCCTTCTGTATATTCCGTCATTAATTTAATTTCCGGTCGATCAATAGTTGTTAAAATTTCACGCGATGAGTCAGGATCAAATGTCAACAACTCTTTTATCTCTTGTCGTACTTCTTCTGTTGCTGTAGCCGTTAGCGCCATAATAGGTGGTCGCCCTAGCTCTTGACAGTAATCACCTAACTGCAAATAATCTGGCCGAAAATCCATCCCCCAATGTGAAATACAATGCGCCTCATCTACAACAAACAAATTAATTTTAACTTGCTTTAAATATTTGAGCACATAATCTTGCTGCAACATCTCTGGAGATAAATACACCCATTTATATTGTTTTAAGTGATTTAAAATATATTGCTTCTCTACTTTTGTCATAAAACTATTTAAAGCAGTAACTTCTTGATGGCCACTTTGCTTTAACTTCTCAACTTGATCTTGCATTAATGACAATAAGGGGGAAACAATTAAAGTAATTCCCTCTCTAATATAAGGAAACAGTTGATAACAAAGCGATTTCCCTGATCCTGTCGGCAGCATCACTAAGGTATCATGTCCCGCCAAGGCTGATTGAATAGCCTCCTCCTGTCCAGAACGAAAAGATGAGAAACCAAATGAATCATTCAATACACGCACTAAATCTGTCACTCTCTCATCCTTTCTAGTTCAAACAATCGGTAATGCATAAACACCAATGGATCTAATTGTTCCTTAACCTTACTGTAAGAGAAGTCGCCCGTCCGATAGATTTCATCCAATCTATCATAGACCGAATCGGGAATAAATGAGCGATACGAAAAATCAGGTAGTACAAAAGCCATTTCAATAATATGCTCATGAATTGTATTGAGCTTCAGACGCCTCTCTCGCGCAATAGCGGAAGGAGATATCCCATTAGATAAATACTGCGCTGTTTCAAAAGTGCTAGGAGATAAGTGATACATCGATCGTGCTTCACAAGTAGCAAGTAATAATGATAATTGCGGAAAATCATCGTCTATTCGATTCAGTAATAGTTGAATAGCACCTTGCTTTTTTAGAAAAAAGGTAAACGCCGACAGGTCAAAATGAGCCTGAAGCTGCTTATCTGTACTACCAATTACTCCATTACCTGCTAGTTCATTGCTCAACAACTCACCTAATTGATCCGGCAATGTTTCAACCATTCGAACAACCTCACTCACCCACTGTTCAGAATCAAACTCAGCATGCTTCAATAATAGTTTTGCTTCACTTTGTAAAGTGGGACTTGTTGTCATCGGTGAAAATTGACGATTGGAAAATATTTTTTCTGACACAATTTGAGTTATTAATTGGAAAAAGTCCCATACATATTGCCGATAATGTGCCGTGAAAAATCCCATTGAGGGAATAAGCCAAGCAGGATTAAACAATCGCTCAAGTTGCTGCTGACCAAAAGCGGTTAGCTCAAATTTTTTATCCACGGAGCGAATGGTTTCTTTTGCTAAAAACAGTTCTTGTAACTGATCAAGCTGTTTCCGATTCACGTCATTAAATAAGCCAAAATGACCATGCCACTGTTTTTTCTCAACTAAATATAGCATGGTCGGCGTCGTTCGGCCAATTAAGACATTATAGATTTGCCCCGTATTTGTTGGTTGATTATACATCGCTAATATATACATCATAAACTCTTGATCCATCTGCATCCCCCCTTATATTCATTATACCGTTGTTAGTAAAATTATGAAAGGGCTCTTTTTGTTAATTTTCCAAATTAAATACGACCTAAAAATGAAAAACTCCCAACAATTAGTCCCCTAACTGTTGAGAGTTATAGATTTTATTGAAACTGTTCGTGATGTGTTACTATTGCTTCGTCATCAGTATTCAATCGTTTCTTCGTTCGGTCAAGCCAAGCTTTCATTTTGTACAATACAGCAAAAGTTATAAGACTAATGATAGCTCCTTTAATAAAGTTAAAAGGGATAAGTGCTGTGATAAAGTAATTATACATTGTGCCAAACATGTCCCCGACATTAAATCCCATTACTGATAAATAAGCTGGAAGTACAAAGGTATAATTTAATATGGACAAAATAATGGTTAGAGAAATTGTTCCCATTACACCTGCTAGAATATTTCGACCCATCTGAAGTGGTTTATGTCGAATAATATAGTAAATCGGGAGTGTATACGCAAGTGACGCTACAAATGCAGCTGTTGACCCGATTGGATATCCCATGTTTCCTCCAGTTGCTGCATACTGCAAAGCCGAGCGGAAGAAAGCAATAATCACTCCACTTATCGGTCCAAGCAAGTACATTCCAATAAAGACCGGCACGTCACTGAAGTCAATCTTCAAAAAAGGTGCATGTCCCAGAATTGGAATCTCCAAAAAGGCAATCAAAAATGCTATCGCTGATAACATCGCTACCGTCACTAATCGTTTCGTTTTTCCGTTTTCCATTCTAAATCCTCCTATAATTTTGCCAATTCAGGCATTAGTCGGATTCATCGTAGGGTCTCTGGGTATTTATATAAATAAAAAACTGCTTACATCCAGGGTAGGATATAAACAGATGGTAGACTTATACAAATAGCCCCATCTTCTTTATGCCAGACTGTACTGTCGGTACTGGAATTACACCAGCTCAGCTTACGCTCGTGGACTGTTACCACCGGTCGGGAATTGCACCCTGCCCCTGAAGATGAATCATTTATTAACATTTCTACTTGTATTTTATCATATACTTACAATTTGTCAAGTCATATATCAAAAAGTATTGACCTCCTGATGTTAATTAAGGCCACGCCCATTTAGGATACTTTATGAAGAAACAGTTTTGCGGAGTTTAGCCACTTCTTTGTCCTTCAAATGACGCCACTGTCCTAATGATAAGCCAGTTGTTTCTAGAAAGCCATATTTCTCGCGCGTCAATTCTTTCACTGGATGACCAACTGCTTGCATCATCAACTTCACTTGATGGTTGCGTCCTTCATGAATAACCAGTTTGACAATAGAATGATCTGTTTTTTTATCATAAGACAGCAATTTCACTCGAGCCGGCGCGGTTTCTTTCCCTTCAATTATAACACCTGTTTTTAATTGCTGAAGTGCTTCTTCAGTTACTCGACCGTTCACTTTAGCCACATAGGTTTTTTCGAATTCATAACGTGGATGCATTAATTTATTAGCTAATTCACCATCATTAGTCAATAACAAAGCGCCCGTTGTATCATAGTCTAAGCGACCTACTGGATAGATTCTTTCTTTTATACCCTCTACGCTATCAATCACTGTATCTCTATTTTGGGGATCATCCACTGTTGAAATCACTTGACGATCTTTATTCAGTAATATATATACTTTTTCTTCTCGTTCAATGGGTTCACCGTCAACTGTTATATGATCATCTGGTCCCACTTTGCACCCCATCTCAGTGATCACAATCCCATTAACTTTCACGCGACCTTTACTAATAATGTTTTCTGATTCTCGCCGGGATGCAACTCCCGCATGTGCCATAACTTTTTGCAATCTCTCCACTGTATCAATCCTTTCATCTTAAGTTTCTTCAGGTGTAAATAAAGTTGTTTCTTCAATAACTTGTTGGTCAGATAATTCAGGTAATTCATCAAGCTGATTTAAGCCAAAATAATCGAGAAAATAATCGGTCGTACCATAAACAACTGGATTCCCAGGTGCGTCTAATCGGTCAACTTCTCGAATAAGTTGTCGTAATTTCAATTTTTGCAAAGCTGAAGTTGCGGATACACCTCGGATTTCTTCAATTTCCATTCGGGTAATGGGCTGTTTGTAAGCAATAATTGATAGTGTTTCAATTAGGGCTTTAGACAACTTTTGCATAAGCGGTGATTGGGCATATCGCTTAACACTTGCTTGATAAGCTTGTTTTGTCACCATTTTGTAAGTAGATGCCGTTTGAATTAACGTGATGCCATGCGCTGGATTGTCTGTATACCGCTGCTTGAGTTGCGCTAAACAATTTGCAATGTAATCTGTCGTGCTATCTGTTAGCTGGGCGATATCTGCCAGACTTAATCCTTCATCACCAGCCACAAATAATATCGCTTCAATTTCAGCTAGATCATTCATTGAACTTCCTCTTTCTTCACCTTTTTTTGAATATAACGTAATGTGATTTCCCCATACACATCACTTTGGTTAGCTTTAATTGTTTGAGTTTTTATTAGCTCTAAGATGGCTAAGAAGGATGCCACCAACTCTGTACGCAAGACACCTTCTATCAAGTATGAGAACGTCATCGGTGAGTCAGCTTCGCGTAATTTAGTTGCGATTTCTGTCATTTTATCCGAGACACTGACTTGCTTTCGTTCAATTATAGTGGGGGGAGGGTCTTGTAGGGCACGTTCATTAAGTAGGCGAGTAAATGCAGTTCTTAAGTCTTCTAGTGATATTTCGTCTGCTTTTAAGGGGATATGTTCTTGATACTTTGTCACATCTGATTCTTCCTTAGTTATAAAAGCTGAACGAGCTTCCTCACGTTCTTGTAAATCCTGGGCAACCAGCTTAAACTTACGGTATTCGAGAAGTAACTCCATTAAATGCTCACGCGGATCTTCTCCCTCGTACCACATCTCTTCCTCATCAGCCAATGACTCATTACGCGGAACCAATAATTGGCTCTTAATTGCCATTAACGTTGCTGCCATGACGAGATACTCTCCTCCAACATCTAGCGCCAACATATTAGATTGTTCCAAATAAGCTAAATATTGCGTCGTTATTTCGGTAATAGGGATATCATAAATATCAATTTCAAGTTCATTGATTAAATGCAAAAGTAAATCTAGCGGTCCTGAAAAGACATCTAGATTTACCTTCCAACTATTATTTGTTTCCTGATTATATGTTGTTGCCATCTTATCCCTACTTACTCTGTTGCTGTATCCTCAATTTCTTGTTGTAACGCTTCTTGTTGATTGCGGCGCTTTTGCCACTTTTTGACGAATGAGCCCGATTCAAGTGTTCCCATTAATGTCTTATGCTCATATCGGTCACTTAATTGATCTAACATACGATATGTCAATCCTTCCCCTCGATAAGATGGGTTAACAGATAAGTGACGTAACAAAATAACATCTTCTTCCTCTTCTATACCTAACACTGCACATAAGTCATCGGTTTCTTCACTACGCCAGAGGAATAATTGTCTGGAATCATCATTTTTGTACATATCTAATTCTTCTGTTAAACGCGATGTTTCTTTCAAATCTGCGGTGTACGACAGCAATCCCATAGCGATTTTATCGTAGTCAGATTTAAATTCAATAAGCATTCATCTAACCTCCTTTTGCAGAGATTCTACCGTATCTCTAGTCCTTAGACAGATTACCATATTCCAGTAATAATCGCAATAAGTGATTATACTTAGCAAATTCTTTCGTAATGAATCGATTGCTACCCCAAGCGTCAACTATCTCCTTTATTACTCTGAGAGGTGAAAACTCCCAGAATAATAAAAGATTTAGCTATAATAACTGAGTAATTGCTTGATATCTTGGCAAATAATATTGTATTTTTTTATAGCAATTGATCGAGATAACTAGTTCCATTTTCGGTACTTTCGACATTAAAGTTCTCCGAAATAGTTTGGCTTGTATCAGCGAAGTACCCTTGAGCAATTTCACCAGCTTCTTCAAATGATGGGCTAATTGCTAGCAATGGCACGTATTCACGCGTATGATCTGTTCCTTGATGTGTTGGATCAGTACCATGATCTGCCGTAATGATAAGCAAATCATCTTCACGTAAGCTATCCATCAATTCAGGCAAGCGACGGTCCAAGTGCTCTAACGCATCGCGATACCCTTCTGGATTACGACGGTGCCCGTATTCTGAATCAAAGTCCACCAAGTTCGTAAAGCTTAATCCGGTAAAGTCTTTTTTCATGACTTCAAGTAATTTCGTAATACCATCATCATTATTTTTGGTCTTAATCGCTTCGGTAATTCCTTGACCATTGAAAATATCATTGATTTTACCGACTGCGATAACATCTTTACCCGCATCAGATAGGAAGTCCAGCGTTGTCTGACCAAATGGATTGAGTGCATAATCTTTCCGGTTACTTGTACGTGTAAAATGACCAGGCTCACCAACATATGGACGGGCAATAATGCGTCCAATCATATACGGATCTTCATTCGTAATTGACCGAACATATTCACAAATATCATATAACTCCTTAACTGGAATAACTTCTTCATGCGCCGCAATCTGTAGCACGGGATCAGCCGATGTATACACAATCAAATCACCCGTTTTTATTTGATGCTCGCCCCATTCTTCAATAATCTGAGTTCCAGATGCAGGGCGATTAGCTACTATATCGCGTCCAGTATACTTTTTAATTTTATCTAGCAAGTCATCCGGGAAGCCATCCGGGTATGTGCGGAAAGGGGTGTCAATTTGAAGCCCCATAATTTCCCAGTGCCCGGTCATGGTATCTTTCCCGACTGATTGTTCTTCTAGCTTTGTATAGTAGGCTGTTGGATGGTCGGTTGGAGGCACGCCTTCAATTGGCTCAATATTACCTAATCCCAGTTGTTGAAAATTCGGTAAATTCAAGCCAACTGTTTGGGCAATATTTCCTAATGTGTGAGCTCCCTCATCGCCAAATTCAGCAGCATCAGGGGCTTCTCCAATTCCGACTGAATCTAAGATAAGTAAATGAATACGATTAAATCTCATGATGTTCTCTCCTTCGATAGTCTGTTATCCTTAGCATAAGTGACTTCTCTAATAATTGCAACTGTTTTACTCTACGCTCGGGGATGGTAATCGCTATAAACTTGTTTCAAGCGGGTTTTCGTAATATGTGTATAAATCTGGGTGGTTGAAATATCCGCATGACCGAGTAATTCCTGAACCATACGCAAATCAGCCCCATTTTCCAACAAATGGGTTGCAAATGAATGACGCAATGTATGCGGGGTGACATTTTGATCGATACCTGCTTCTAGCGCTAACTGTTTTACTTTTTTCCAGACACCTTGTCGTGATAAGCCCTTGCCACGCGAATTCAAGAATACATATTCGGATGTTTCAGCCGACTGATCTTGCAAATATACTCGAGCACCGTCCAAATAATGATCTAACCATTGACTGGCAATCTCTCCTAAGGGAATAATCCGTTCTTTTTCCCCTTTTCCCATTGTTTGGATGAATCCCATTGTCAAGTGCATATCAGATAATTTCAAGTTGACTAATTCACTAATGCGCAAACCTGTGGCATACATTAATTCCAAAATCGTTCGATCACGTACTCCTAGTGGTGTTGTTGTATCTGGTGCCTCTAGTAACTGTTCGACTGCTTGGGGGGAGATTGCTTTGGGTAAAGTGGATGCTTTCTTTGGTGTGTCAATTAATTGCATCGGATCATCAGACACGATTGACTCACGTTTCAAGTATTGATGAAACTTACGCAAGCTACTGACCATCCGAATAATTGAGTTATCAGCTGCCCCAGATTGACGAAGTGTTTGTAAAAAATCTAAAATTTCAAATCGTGAAACCTCATCTAACTGAGTGATTTTTTTCTCCGTTAAAAACGTCAAATACTTTTCAATATCACGCTTATAACTGGTGACAGTATTAGCTGACAAGCCTCGTTCAATTTTTAAATAAATAATATATTCCGCTAGTGCTTCTTGACCGATCATCTCTGTTCCTTTCGTCATCCTTCTAATTATTCTAAAGCTTCTGCATTAGATTGACATTCACGACAGACCCCATGAAATGTTAAGCGGTGATCTTGCACGTCGAACTGGTATCGCTTCGCAATGGTTTGTTCGATACCAATAAGTAAATCTTCTTTTACTTCTTCAATTTTTCCACATTTAAGGCACAGAAGATGATGTGGCTGATGTTTTTTATCGTCGCGATTTAAGTCGTAACGAGCAAGGCCGTCCTGGAAGGTTGCTTTATTGATCACTTTCAGATCCGTTAAGATTTCTAAAGTTCGGTAAACTGTTGCCAGTCCGATACCCGCATTACGGCTCTTAACTTCCATATAAATTTCTTCTGCACTTAAATGCTCATGCTCAGCCATAATTTGTAGTGTCATTTCGCGCTGAGGAGTGAGCTTATAGCCCGCATTAGCTATTTTCTTCTTAATCGATGTTAGTTGAGATGAGGCGTTGTCTGCCATAGTATACTCCTTCATTTATAATCGTTCTAATGAAATAATTATTATTCTTATGTTTAAATTCCTATTAATAATTATTATAAGGTATTTAGCTACTACTCTCAACTTTTTTCGTATTAATTGATTATTTAGTCCAGTTGTGTCGCTTTTGTTCCCGTCTCATCTTGTTCAACTAAGTCCTGTTTCATTAATCGACCCACTGCACGCTTGAAAGCCCCTTTACTAATCCCAAAAAATGCACGAATAGTTTCAGGATCGCTTTTATCATGGTATGGAATTTTATGGTTATCACTACGCTTAATCACTTCATAGATCATTTGGGCATCATCATCCAGCACCTCATGAGCACGTGGCTTGAGCGAAGCATACAGAATACCATCTTCGCGCAACCCAATCACACGACCAGTCACTAATTGTCCTAATCTTGGCTCTTGCTCACGCTCTTCAGTTGGGATATAAGCTAAGTAAAAGTCACTAGTTATAATATATGAGCCTGATTGTCGCAGTTCAAAGACATGTCCTTTAATATCATTATTGTGCTGCGTTTTTGACCCTTTATGTGCCTTTTGTTGGAAAATATCTTGCGTGGCCATACGTCCCCATAATCGTCCCGCTTCATCCACTTCCAACGTCACATACAAGCGATCGCCTGCTTTGGGCCACAATTGTCTAATATCTGGCAAGTGATCTCGCGATACGACAATATCTTTATTCTGTAATCCGATATCAACGAAGACACCAAGGTCTCTCTGTACATTCACGACTTCTGCCCAATCATATCGATCTTCGGCGATTGGAATATCAATAGCTAATGATAGACGATCATTTTGGTCTAAGTAAGCTAAGCCCGTCACTTCCTCCCCGACCTGCTTTTCGACTTCAGATGTTACTTGATAGGTCTGCCCATTTTTTTGTGCAAAAACTGCTTTTTCGGTTATTTCAGAAATAGCGGCTGTAATAATTTGTCCTAATTGCTTATTCATATCTGCCTCTTCCTTTTTGATAAAAACAAGAGATGATTCTATTTTAGTCAGTAGAATCATCTCTTATCTGATATTGCGCCATACTAATTATAATTAGCTAGACCCAACTTATTTGTTTATTCTTCAATGGTTTGAATTTTCATAACGTTGGTAGTACCTGTTTCGCCAACTGGTACACCTGCTGTAATGATAATGTGATCACCCGGTTTTGCGAAGCCACCTTCAACAGCTTTTTCAGTTGCTAAGTCGAACAAGGCATCCGTTGAGTCAGTGCGTTCAGTAATAATTGGTTTTACACCCCATGAAAGAGCTAATCCACGTGCAGTACGCTCTGAGAAGGTGACAGCTAAAATTGTAGAAGCTGGACGTACTTTTGAGATCATACGTGCTGTGTGACCTGAATTTGTCGCTGCAACTACTGTTTCAATGTTCATATTCTTCGCAGTATGACCAACAGCTTGACCAATTGCTTCTGTTGCGTCACAATTATCTACATCATCTAAGTGTGAAATGCCGTTCATTTGGTTCAAGGCTAATTCTGTACGTGTCGCAATGTTGGCCATTGTTTGAACTGCTTGAACTGGATAATCTCCAGCAGCTGTTTCACCTGAGAGCATAATTGCATCGGTTCCATCATAAATCGCATTCGCAACGTCTGAAGCTTCTGCTCGAGTTGGTCGTGGGTTGACTTGCATAGAATCAAGCATTTGAGTAGCTGTAATAACCGGTTTACCAACTTTGTTCATGTAATGAATCATCATTTTTTGAACAACAGGGACTTCTTCAGCAGGAATCTCCACACCTAAATCACCACGTGCCACCATTAATCCATCAGACACTTCAACGATTTCTCGTAAGTTATCAACACCTTCTTGGTTTTCGATTTTAGGAATGATTTGAACGTGTTCCATATCATATTCTTTCAATAAATCGATAATTTCTTGAACGTCAGATTGACGACGAACAAATGATGCTGCGATGTAGTCGATGTCATTTTCAAGACCAAACTTAATATCAGCACGGTCTTTTTCGGTTAATCCTGGTAATTTAACCGATACACCTGGTACGTTAACACCTTTTTTGTTTTTTAAGACCCCTGTATTTAAGGCTTTTACAACGATTTCGTTATTCTCTTTGTCAAGCTCTTTAACTTGTAAATCAATTAGACCATCATCTAACAAGATGCTTGATCCTACATTTACATCATTAATCAAGTCAGAATACGTGATGGAGAATTTTTCTTCTGTTCCGACAACTTCTTCCATCGCGATACGGAGTGTGTTCCCCTTGATAATAGTAATAGCGCCATCTTTCATTGTGTGGGTTCTAATTTCAGGCCCTTTAGTGTCTAACATAATTCCGATATGTTTATTTAACTTATTAGAAATTTCGCGGATGTTTTTGATCCGTCCTAAGTGCTCTTCATGATCCCCGTGTGAAAAGTTTAATCGAGCAACATTCATTCCTGATTCAATTAACTTCTCTAAGATCTCTGGTGATTCACTCGCTGGTCCGATTGTACAAACAATTTTTGTGTTTTTCATTTTTAATAACTCACCTTCTATTAAATTATTATGCTTTTTTAGTTTAATTAGTTAGAAATTTCTTGGTTCAATTGATATAATGCTAAGTTTGGTTCATTACGGTGTTTACCACTTGTGACATCGGTAATATCATTTTCAACAATTTTTTCTCCTTGGATACCAAGAGCAATGCCACCTTTACCGTCAATTAAACAATCTACGGCATGAGCACCGAATTGACTTGCAAGTACACGGTCACGCGCTGTTGGTGATCCTCCTCGCTGAACGTGTCCTAATTCAGTCACGCGAACATGGAAGTTGTCAATTGCATCTAATTTTTCAGCAAATTCATTTCCTCCCATCACACCTTCCGCAAGTACAATTAAGGTGTGTTTTTTACCCCGTTGACGACCTTCTCGAATTGAGTTAGCTATCTTCGTAATATCAAAATCAACCTCTGGAATGATGATTTGCTCTGCACCACTTCCGACACCCGTCCATAGAGCAATATCACCGGCATCACGACCCATAACTTCGATCACGAATGTACGCACGTGACTGGTTGCCGTGTCGCGAATTTTGTCCAATGCATCTAAAACTGTATTGATGGCTGTATCGAATCCAATCGTGTAATCTGTACCAATAATGTCGTTATCAATGGTACCTGGAATACCGACACACGGATAACCATGTTTTGTTAAGGCATTTGCCCCTTTAAAGGTCCCATCTCCACCAATTGTCACCAATCCTTCAATGCCATACTTCTTCAATTGCTCAATCCCTTTCAACTGACCTTCTTCAGTTGAAAATTGCGGATAACGCGCAGAATAAAGCATTGTTCCACCTTTTTGGATTATATCACTAACATCTTTGCTTGTTAATTTGCGGATGTCACCGGCAACTAAGCCTGCATAGCCATAATTAATTCCGTAAACTTCAACACCTCTGTAACTTGCTTTACGCACAACAGCACGGATAGCTGAGTTCATTCCGGGAGCGTCTCCCCCACTTGTTAGTACACCTATTCGTTTCATTAATTTGTAAACCACCTTTTTTATTGTTTCATTTCTCTAAAATGTCTACCGCCAACCCTCTTACTCTATTGTAACACAACGTTGCCATTACCTAAAATGTCTTCCATTGCCGTAAGCGTTTTTTCATCTAAATTATAATAATATTCTTTTTTTAACCGGTTTTTTCGCCCGGTAGACGCATCAAATATGATAACTGGACACATTCCTAAATCTTTTTTAAGTAATGACTGAATGTGTTTGAATGCTTGAGCTTGTTCTTGCAATGAATTGAATCGCAAAAATAATTTATGTGATGCTTGTTCCAACAATGGAGCAGCTTGTTTTATATCAGAAGCAATTATATTCAAGTCTTCTTTTTGTTTAATATCTGGGGTAACTTTCCCTTTTATAATGAGGATATCATCTTGTTTAAATGTTTTAATAAATTGGCGATGCTGGTCAGGAAATAGAATCATTTTCATTACACCGGTTTCATCCGCCAATGTCACAAATGACATCGGTAACCCTTTTTTCGTTTGGATAATATGAATATCGGTCACACTAGCTAAGATGTACTTCGGCGAGCCTTCTTCTGCTTTGGCAATATAACTCAGTGGCAATACTTTGCGTAAAGATTGATATTGCTTTGTCGGGTGTCCGGAAAAATAAAACCCTGTTAAATCCATCTCCATATCCAACTTTTCTTTGAGCGAAAAGTCAGACGCTTGTTGCATTCGAGGTTTCATCATATGGAATAATTCCATATTTTGTCCACTAATCTTAACTGATTGAATAATATCCGCTAATGAATTTAGTAATGTCTGACGGTTGTGTGGTAAGTTGTCAAATGCGCCCACTTCGATTAATGGACGAATGTATTCAACCTTCAACCACCGCTCATCTAGCTGCTCAATAAAATGAATTAGATCCTTAAATTGTCCAACGACTTGTCGCTTTTCGATAATGTGCTTCGAGAATTCACTTGTAATCCCCTTAACCGTACTTAAACCAAATAAAATACCTTCATTAACAACCGAAAACAAGCCAAAACTTCGATTAATATCTGGTCCCATCGCTGTAATCCCACGATCTTTCATCTCTAAATTATAGAGCGCTTGTTTTTTATCATGACCAAATTCAGATTTTAATATTGCAGCAAAAAATGACTTCGGATAGTGCACCTTCATATAAGCTAATTGATAAGCTACCATTGAATAGGCCACCGCATGCGCTCGATTAAATCCATAATTAGCAAAGTGTTCAATGTAATCATACACTTGATTCGCTATTGTTTGACTATAACCTTGCTGTAATGCCCCTTGAATGAATGAGTCACGTCCTTGATCCATTTCTGACTGAATTTTTTTAGACATCGTACGTCTTAATTGGTCCGCTTCAGAAAGTGAATACCCGGCCAAGGTGGTCGCTACTTGCATAACCTGTTCTTGATACACCATGACGCCATACGTCACTTCAAGAATAGATTTCAAATCTTCATGTGGATATTGGATGGCTTCTTTCCCCTGTTTCCGATCAATAAAGTGCTGTATTTGCTTCATCGGTCCGGGGCGGTAGAGCGCGTTAGTCGCCACAATATCTTCAAATGAGGACGGGCGCATACGCTTAAGTACTTGCTTGATCCCTTCCGATTCAAACTGGAAAATACCATTCGTATCGCCTCTCGCAAAAAGCTTTAATGTCTCTGGATCATTAAGTGGAATGTCAGCTTTTGTCAGAGCACTACTTGATCCCTCATATGCGGAATAATGAAAACAATTGGCCAAAATTGTCAAGTTCTTCAACGCCAAGAAATCCATCTTTAACAACCCAATCGCTTCAGTATCTTCCATTGTATATTGGGTGGTCAATAATTCCCCACTCCCTAATTGCAAGGGAACATTTTCTTCAAGGGGAATATCAGAGATTACTACCCCGGCCGCATGAGTGGAAACATTTCGCGGTAAGCCTTCAATTGTTTTAGCGATTTGAAAAATTTGTTTATTACGGTTGCTACGCGCTACTAACTCGCGTAAGGAAGCTGATTCCTCATAAGCAATTTCCAGACTAATATGGCGTTGTTGGGACGTGGGAATTGCTTGTGACCATTGCTTCATCTCCTCGCTATCTGCTCCAAATACGCGCAACGTATCACGAACAGAACTTTTAGCAGCTAGCGTACTAAATGTTGAGATTTGGGCTGCGTGCTCATCGCCATAGGTATCGCGCACATATTGTAAAATTTTATCTCGTTTATTATCAGGAAAATCCAAATCAATATCCGGCATTGTATACCGCTGCTCATTCAAGAAGCGCTCGAACAATAAATCATACTCAATTGGATCGATATTGGTAATTTCAAGAGCATAAGCAACGAGCGAAGCCGCCGCTGATCCCCGCCCAAAACCTGTTTCAATCTGCTCACGTCTTGCATACGTCATAATATCCCATACAATTAAGAAATAGTCCGAAAAACCCATCGTCGAAATAACCGACAATTCTTTATCCAGACGCTCACGATAATCTTCTGTTACATCTACTATCCGACGCCGCAAACCTTCTTCAGCCAATTGTCTTAAATAACTATCCGCATCCATCTGCTCCGGTGTCTGATACTTCGGTAATAATTGTTGCCCCAGAGGAAGCTCAATATCAATACGATCAGCAATTAAGGCAGTACGATCTACCGCTTCTTGTAACCCCATTTTATGAAAAACTGCGCTAAATTCTTCTGGAGTTTTCAGCGCGTACTCACCTGTCAAATCAGCTTGACGATCAACCGGCTGACCACGATCAATTGCCTTTAGCACTTCGGTCGCAAACGCATCCTCAGCCTTAAGATATTGCACATCTCCCAAAGCAACCAACTCGCCACCTGCTGCTTCTAGTAATTGAACAAACGTATTCTCCTGCTCCGGACTGATTCCTAAAAAACTATCTGGGAATTGAGCGGCTATATCCGCGACTAATTCCCTAATAGCTTCTTCTTTGTGCCCAAGATATAATTGATGTAACTCACTTTGAAGTGTTGGAACAATGATAATTAAAGTTGACGACAGTTCCTTTATACGCTCAAGTGACACAGCTTCTTGCGCTTTACGTTGGTAACTGGACAATTTTATTAGTGCTTGATACCCTCTAAAGTCTTTCGCTAACAAAATAAGCGGATAAGTTACACTCGCACTAGTGAAACCTTCTGCATCCAATGTTAGACCAATTATCGGTTGGATACCGTACTTTTTGGCTGCCTGGTAAAACTCAACTGCACCATATAAGACATTGTGATCCGTCAGTGCAATGGCACTATAATTCATCTCAGCTGCTTGTTGCACTAAGTCTTTTACCTTAATCGGACTCTCTAACAATGTATATGAGCTTTTTACCTGTAGATTCACAACCGTCATCTTGCTTACTCCTTACTGTACATTAATCTTCAAAGATTCATCAGTTACATCTATCGTCAGCTGCTGACCCGCTTCAATCTCTTCAGCAATGATCATTTTGGCAATTGGGGTTTCTAAATGTGTTGTCAAAAAGCGTCTGATCGGTCGTGCCCCATAAGCTGGATCATAAGCTTCTTGAGCAATCCACTTCTTAGCCTGATCGGTAATGGCTAACACAATATTTTGAGCTTGGAGTCGCTCTTGCAGCGTTGCTAATTGTAATTCAACAATTCCCGCCATGACTGCCATTGAAAGTGGTTTAAAGGTCACCACTTCATCAATGCGGTTTAAAAATTCTGGTCTAAAATGCTGACGCAACATTTCATGCAACGCCTCTCTTACCTCTGAGGAAATTTCAGGCGTATCGTCTCCTGCCTTCACTTGATCGAGCAATAAATGCGCACCAATATTACTCGTCAAAATAAGAATGGTATTTTTAAAATCAACACGGCGTCCTTTTGCATCTGTTAATACACCATCATCTAACACTTGTAATAGTAAGTTAAAGACATCCTTATGCGCTTTTTCCACTTCATCAAATAAAATAATACTATATGGATTAAATCGAACAGCCTCTGTCAACTGACCACCATCATCATGACCAACATAGCCTGGTGGAGAACCAATTAACTGTGAAACTGAATGTTTTTCCATATATTCACTCATATCTAAGCGAATCATATTATCCTCTGATTCAAACAATTCCCTAGCTAGTACTTTTGCCAGCTCGGTCTTTCCCACTCCAGTAGGGCCTAAAAATAAGAATGATCCAAGTGGCCGGTTCGGATCTTGAATACCGACACGCGAACGAATAATCGCGTCCGAAACGGCACTGACCGCTTCCGTTTGACCAATAACCTGCGAAGATAATGTCTCTTCTAAGTGCATTAACTGCTTGCGTTCATCAGACTGTAACTTATGAACTGGAATCCCCGTCTTCTTCGCAATCAAACTATAAATAGCCTGATCATCCACCACGCGCTTCGCGGTATCTATCTCGGTAGTAATGCGCAACTTAGCAGCTGCTTCATCCATCACATCGATCGCTTTATCAGGTAAGTGACGCTCTGGAATATACCGCTTCGATAAGGTCGCTGACAACTCTAAAGCTTCATCTGAGATACTTAATTGATGAAATGCCTCATACTCCGGACGAATCCCGCGTAAAATTGTTATTGTCTCTTCCACGGATGGTTCTTTAATTTGAATAGGTTGGAAACGACGAACTAGTGCCCGATCTTTTTGGAAGTGCTTGCGATACTCTGCTCGCGTTGTTGAGCCAATCACTTTAATCGTTCCCCGTGCTAAGAGAGGTTTCATCAAATTACCCGCATCCAAAGATCCTTCTGCATTCCCTGCTCCAACAATCGTATGTATCTCATCGATAAATAATATCGCCTTCTCCTCCGCTTGCAATTCTTCCAGTACGGCCTTCATCCGGGCTTCGAATTCCCCACGAAAAGAAGCTCCCGCTACTAAGGCCCCTAAACTAAGCGAATAAATAGTAGCTCCTTGTAAATTAGCTGGTGCTTCAGTTGAAGCAAGCCGCGCTGTCAATCCTTCCACAATTGCTGTCTTCCCCACTCCAGGCTCACCAATTAGAATCGGGTTATTTTTTGTCTTCCGCGAGAGAATTTGAATCATATGATCGGTCTCCTCATCACGTCCGACCACATGACCGATCTCTCCTTGACGGTTCAATGCCGATAAATTAACCGCATACTGGTCCAGGTAACGTTCTTCCGACTCTTCAGACATATTACTCTCGCCATTTAAAATTCGAATAGCCCGAAAAATCTCAGCCCGACCAATCCCATACTGTGCAATCTCTTGTACAATCGGATGATAATAACGATTCATCACACTTACTAATAATAAATCAATATTAATCGATTCATACTCATATTTCGTCGCTAAGTCCCGTGCATCTTTGAACACATGGTAGAGTTGATGACTCATCTGTTTATCTTGAGGTGATTGTTCCTTAGATGTAGTGGATAATTTCGCCATCTCTGCTTCAACCACTTCTTGTAATTTCTCTAGATCCACTTGAAGTTCCTGATAAATCGCTTGCGTTCGTTCCTCTTCAATCAACACACTCCACATATGCGGTATCTCTAATCGACGATGAGACTGGTCATATGCCTTTTGTCTTGCTTTCTCAACCGCCAACTCAACCCCCGCTGTATAGTTCATCCACTCACCTTCATTCCTTCTACTTATCTGCCCTTATTCATACTTAATAACTTGTCATTTTCAAAAATTATCGAATTCCTAATGCAATTCGCGCATAACGTGTCATTCGCGATGTATCCCAAGCTGGGTACCAGACGAGCTTCACATCAGTTTCCGTAACCTCATCTACTTTATCCACTGCTTCAATAATATCTCCCGTAATCACATCTGCAAGTGGACATCCCATCGTCGTCAGTGTAATTTTAATCTCACAATACCCACCATTGAAAACATTCACTTCATAGACCAATCCCAAGTTAACAATATCAATTCCTAACTCCGGATCAATCACTGTCTCCATCGCTTGCAGCACTTTTTTCTTAACCTGTTCAATATCTGCGTCTGTCCATGTTGCATTTTCTTCAGACATAATGCTCCTCCTTATTCTTCCTCGCCTACTAGTTTACCATATTCACCTTAAATGTCTAATTAATCATTTTATCACTTCTATTAATAATTACTCTGGGATTTCCTCCTCATAACAAGCTTAAGTTCATCCTTTAAGTTCTAAAATAATCATGGTACACTTATATATACAAAAGAAGATGGAGGCCACCTGAATGAATAAAAAGTTAATTGCTATTGATCTAGATGGAACAACTTTAAATGAACAAACAACGATTGATCCGCTAACTATCGACGTTATTCAACAACTGCGTAAACAAGGACATATTGTCTCAATTGTCACTGGACGCCCGTATCGAACCAGTTATCAACATTATGATACACTAGGCTTAGATACCCCTATCGTCAACTTTAACGGGGCTTGGTGCCATTTCCCAAATCATGCTGATTGGGCATATGCGTACCATAAATATTTATCAACTGATTTAATGCACGACCTATTCCAGTTAAAAGACAAAAAAGAAATTCAATTAATTTCTGCCGAGGTGGGACAACACGTCTATACCAGTAGCCCATATGTTCCTTATGAGGACTTTTTCCCTGATGGATCAGAAGCTGCTGAGCCTTATACTAAGGACTTACAGGCACAACCAACCGCTGTAAATGCCTTTACACCAAGCAAGCACCTTCAACATAAAATTGAAAAACAAATTATTAAGGACTACGGTGATAAAGTAGAAATTAGAACTTGGGGCGGTAAAGCACCTTGCGTAGAAATTGTTGCAGCCGGTGTGCAAAAAGCCATGGGAGTTGAAAAAATAGCCGACTACTACAATATTCCTCAAAAGGATATTATCGCACTTGGTGATGAAGATAATGACTACGAAATGATTCAGTTTGCTGGACACGGCGTTGCCATGAAGAATGCCATCCCATCCATTAAAAAAATTGCTAATGATATCACTGATTATACCAACGACGAACAAGGTCTTGCTCGATACTTGGCCAAATACTTTGGGATTGAACTAAAATAGTGGACTTAATAAAATTGAGCATAAAAAAACCCGTAAGATTATTGAAAATAAATAATCTTACGGGTTATCTTTTTACTCTATCCTATTTCGCTGCTTCTTCACCAGCATGACGGCCGAAGACAATAATGTCAGCTACTGCATTTCCGCCGATGCGATTCTGACCGTGAATTCCGCCTGTTACTTCTCCTGCTGCGTATAAGCCTGGGATAGCTTCTCCAGCTTCATCTAATACAGCTGTTTCAGTATTAATTCGCAAGCCACCCATCGTGTGGTGTACGCCTGGTGCTATTTTAATCGCATAATAAGGGGCTTCAGAAAGTTGGTGCTCCATTCCTGTCTCTCGTCCAAAATCCGGATCTTCTCCTGCTTGAACATGTTCATTCCAAGCTGTAACGGTTGCTTCCAACGTTTCAGCATCTACATCAATTTCTTCAGCTAATTTAGCTAAGGTTTCTCCCTTCTGAACTAATCCTTGTGACTCATAAAAATCAATAGCTGGCACGCGTTCACGCAATGCTTGGTCAACAATCAAATACGAATAACCTTCATCTAACGATTGAATAGCTTCAGACACGGCATCTCTCGTATCCAGTTCATTAAAGAAGCGTTCGCCTTTCTGATTAACTAAGATAGCACCTTCTCCACGAACAGCCTCAGTAATTAAAAAGCCCTCCGTTTGATCCACAGTGGGATGTACTTGAACGTGCTCCATATCAACTACATCAGCACCAACTTCTTGAGCCATCTTAATCCCATCTCCAGTTGCTCCTTCATGGTTCGTTGTGACAGAATCAGCTGCATCAGGTTCGAATTCTTGTAACATGTCAGGACTTGCACCAAATCCACCCGTTGTTATAATAGTTGACTTCGCTTGTATGGACATTTGATTCGTCTGTCCGACTGCAACATCAATCCCAGTCACTACCCCATCTTCTTGCATTAAACCATTGACTTCTGAGTTTAAAAATAACGGAATATCACGCTCACTCAAGTTTTCAATTAAACCATCTACCAAGTATTCTCCAACAGGTGACCCATCTTCTGGTCGATGGGCGCGTGGAACACTCATACCACCTGTTGTTGTTAAATTATTTAATGTAATCCCTAAGCTGTCTAACCATTCAATGGCATCTGCCGCATTGTCTGTTAAATAGCGCAGCAATTCTTGATCATTGGTTCCTTTTCCACCTTCAAGTGATTCCTCAAAGAATTTTTCTTTTGAATCTTCAATCCCTTCAGCTTCTTGGAAGATGGTCTCGGACGCATTCATCCCTGCACTGGCTCCATTCGTATTCCCACCAGCAACCGGCATTTTCTCGAATACCGCTACACTAGCACCAGCATCATGAGCTGAAATAGCTGCCGCTAATCCAGCTCCACCAGACCCAACCACTACTACATCGTATGAATCCTGTACTTTATCAGGATCAGTTGCATACATATCTTCCGATGCACTAGAATTAGAATCTGTTTCTGCTGTTTCTGTTGTTGTTTCATCCTGTGGTTCTTCCGGAATTAATTCGGTCTTCTCCTTTGTCTGATCTACTTCCCCGCTACAAGCACCTAATAAAAGAGTCACACTGGCTAATGTTGTTATAATTGATTTTTTCATGATATAAACTCCCTATTTTTATTATAATTGTGATTTTTTACACATATAATATTAACAAATGATCATTTGTTTGTCAATGAACAATAAAAATAGGAATAGTTACTTTATCGTTTAAATCACTAAAAATATTAGTAATGACCAACACGAAATGTTGAAAAGTCAAAAACAACCCTGCTATTTGTGCAGGGTTGTTTTCTGTCATCGTTATGATTTTATTTTTTAATTTGGCTTTGAACTTCTGCTGCGAAGTCTTCTTCTTTTTTCTCGATACCTTCGCCCACTTCGTAACGGTAGAATGTTTTAATCTTACCATCTTGAGTTGCAAGGTATTCTTCTACAGTTTGGTCTTGGTCTTTTACATAAGGTTGGTCTGTCAATGAGATTTCAGATAACCATTTGTTCAAGCGACCTTCAACCATTTTTTCAACAATGTGCTCAGGTTTACCTTCGTTTTTAGCTTGTTCTTTTAAGATTTCAAGCTCACTATCACGCTTGTCTTGTGGAACATCGTCGCGAGTTGTAAATTCTGGGTTTAATGCTGCAACGTGCATCGCAACGTTACGTGCTGCATCAACATTGCCACCATCTACTACAGTTAATACCGTAATATTTCCACCCATGTGCTCGTAGTCACCAAAGACTTGTGAGTCTTCTTTTTCGATAACTTCAAAACGACGGAAGGTAATTTTTTCACCAATTGTTGTTGTCGCTTCTAGAATAGTTTCTTCAATTGTTTTACCGTCAACATCAACTTTCATTGCTTCTTCTTGTGTTGATGGTTTAGCTTTCAAGATAGCGTTCGCAAGCTTGTCTACTAAGGCCAAGAATTTATCATTTTTAGCTACGAAATCTGTCTCAGCGTTAACTTCTAAAATAACCGCTGTATTCCCGTCAACTTTAACAGTTGTTAGCCCTTCAGCAGCAATACGATCAGATTTTTTCGCAGCTTTTGCCATACCTTTTTCGCGTAGGTAATCGATTGCCGCATCCATATCACCGTCAGTTTCAACTAAGGCTTTTTTCGCGTCCATCATACCGACACCAATTTTGTCTCGCAATTCTTTTACTTGTGAAGCTTTAATACTCAATTTAGTTCCTCCTAATTAATTATTCTTTCATCAACTAATCGTTGCTATTTATGGATTATTCGTTATCTCCTTCAACAGCGTCAACCATTTCTTCAATTGAATCATTTGTTTGTTCTTCGAATGACTCTTCGCCTTGGTTTCCTTCAACATAGGCATCAGCTAATGTTTTTGTAATTAATTTAACGGCACGAATCGCATCATCGTTAGATGGAATAATGACATCAACTTCTTCAGGATCACAGTTAGTGTCAACCATTGCTACTACTGGGATATTTAATTTACGTGCTTCTTTAACAGCGATTTCTTCTTTACGTGGGTCCACAACAAAGAGAACATCAGGTACACCTGGCATATCTTTAATACCACCTAAGTTTTGTTCAAGCTTTTGACGTTCTTTAATTAAAAGACCAACTTCTTTTTTCGGAAGAACTTCAAAAGTTCCGTCTTCTTCCATTGCTTCTAATTCTTTCAAGCGATCAATTCGTTTAGAAATTGTTTGCCAGTTTGTTAAGGTTCCACCTAACCAACGATGGTTTACATAGTAGATTCCAGCACGTTCACTCTCTTCTTTAATAGAGTCTTGTGCTTGTTTTTTAGTTCCAACAAATAGAACATTTCCACCGTTAGCTGCAATGTCACGAATGAAGTTATATGCTTCATCGATTAAACGGACAGTTTGTTGTAAATCGATAATGTAAATACCATTTCTTTCTGTGAAAATGTATTGTTCCATTTTCGGATTCCAACGTCTTGTTTGGTGTCCAAAGTGAACACCTGATTCTAATAATTGTTTCATTGATACGACTGTCATAAAATATTCCTCCTGTTTGGTTTTATTCGTCCTCTAGCTTCGGCTAGATCAGATACTTCCTCATAAGAAAGCACCATCTCATCTATCCACTAAAGTGTGAAATACAGCGACTTATCGCCATCCATTATTATATGATAGATTGAGTTAAAATGCAAGTCCTAACGCTCACATTCGCTAACAACTTTTCGAAAAAGCAAACAAGCTCCCTATTGAGGTAGGGAGCTTGTTTGTCAGTTTATTATTTTAGTTCTTTTATTAACTTAATACTTCAGGATAATGTTCTTCACAAATCGCATGGCAACGAGGACACAATACATCTTCGCCATTTGGTAATGTCACCACATCTTCAGAAGTGATACGACAACGTGTACAGACTTCACCTGACATGCGCTCTACTTTTACAGAAACACCATCAAAATCAATCACCTGATCATCATCAGTCGGTTTATCCGCAAGCGGTTTGATCGTTAATTCTGATGTAATTAGAATTAAGCGTAAGTCAGCATCCAATGATTCTAATAATTCTTTATTTTCTGCGTTAACGTAAAGTGTCGTTTTAGCTTCAAAGTCTTTTCCGATCACTTTTTTCTCTCGAGCAACTTCATTAGCTTTCAAGACATAATCACGAATCGTCATGAATTTATCCCATTTTGCCACAAGTTCAGCAGAACCAGCTAATTCTTCAACATCCGGCAAATCAGATAGTTGGGCAAATTCTTCTTCCTCATCCAAGTAGGACCAAATTTCTTCCGCTGTGTGCGGAATAATTGGTGTTAGTAACTTAGCTAACTTCAAAACAACTTCATAGAAGACAGTCTGCATTGCGCGACGTTCATAGCCATTCGGAGCATCGATGTAGAGCACATCTTTGGATACATTCATGTAGAAATTCGACATAACAACTGTACAGAACTGATTAATTTCCTTGTAAATCTCTGAGAAGTTGTAATTATCATAAGCCGCCAGCGCATCTTTTACCGTCGTATTTAATTGACTCAAGATATATTGGTCAAAACCACGTAAGTTATCATAAGCAATGCCATCCGTTGCATAATTAAAATCTTCCGTATTTTGGATTAAGAAACGAATCGTATTTCGAATCTTACGGTAAACTTCCGCCACTTGTCCTAAGATTTCCTCACTAACACGGACATCGGCACTTGTATCAACACTGGCAGCCCAAAGACGAATCAAGTCAGCTCCCAGATCATCGGCTACATCATTCGGATCAATAACATTACCGACTGATTTACTCATCTTACGACCGTCCCCATCGAGCACAAATCCTTGTGAGAGACATGCTTTATAAGGGGATTGTCCATTCACAGCTACTCCAGTGGTAATACTAGAGTTGAACCACCCACGGTACTGATCAGAACCTTCCAAGTATAAATCAGATGGATAGCTCAAGTTGTCGCGTCCTTTTAAGACTGCTTCATGTGAGGAACCTGAGTCGAACCAAACATCCATGATATCTGTTTCTTTGCGGAATTGACCATTTGGACTACTTGGGTGGGTATATCCGTCCGGTAAGAGATCTTTTGCCTCGCGTTCGAACCAGACATTTGATCCGTGTTCAGCAAAAAGTTGTTCAATATGATCAAAAATTTCTCCATCTAAAATGGGTTCATCATTTTCACCGTAGAAAATCGGCAATGGCACACCCCAAGCCCGTTGACGTGAGATAACCCAGTCGCCTCGGTTAGCTACCATATTGTGGATACGTTTCTGACCCCATGGCTGAATCCAGTCTGTTTCTTCGACAGCTTTTAGGATATCATCACGGAATTTGTCAATAGAGGCAAACCATTGTGGAGTTGCTCGGAAAATAACCGGTTTTTTCGTCCGCCAGTCATGTGGATAACTGTGGGTAAAGAACTCTAAGTGAAGTAATTTATTCTGTTCTTTTAATAGATCCGTTGATTTAATATTGGCATCATCATAGAACATTCCTTCAAATTCAGGGATCTCGTCTGTGAAGTAACCTTGTGCATCAATCGGTGAAATAACGGGTAAATTATATTTCTGACCAACTACAAAGTCATCATCACCATGACCTGGTGCGGTGTGAACAAGTCCGGTTCCAGCGTCGAACGTCACGTGATCCCCTAAAATCAAGTGAGAATCGCGGTCCAAGTAGGGGTGATGCGCAACTAAGCCTTCCAACTCAGCTCCTTTGAATGATTTAACTAACTTAATGTCTTGCCATCCAATTTTTTCCGCTACTTCTTCAGCTAAGCGATCAGCTAAGACATATCGTTGTCCGTCTGCTTCATACACGGAGTAATCGCCATCGCCACGAACAGTAATCGCCACATTAGATGGAATTGTCCAAGGAGTCGTCGTCCAGATCACAAATTGTGTGTCATCTTCCAGTACATCGCCACCATCTTTCACATCGAAAGCAACGTAAATGCTGGGACCACGGACATCTTGGTATTCAATCTCTGCTTCAGCTAAGGCAGACTCACTGGATGGTGACCAATAAATCGGCTTCAATCCACGGTAAATATACCCTTTTTTCGCCATTTCACCGAAAACGCGAATTTGAGCTGCTTCATAATCCGGTGTAAGGGTAACATAAGGATTATCCCATTCTCCTTGTACACCAAGTCGCTTAAAGTCTTTACGCTGCTGTTCAATTTGCTTCCAAGCATATTCTTCACAGAGTTTACGGAATTCAGCAACAGACATCGACTTACGGTCAACACCGGATTTGGTCAGCGCTGTTTCAATCGGCAAACCATGCGTATCCCACCCCGGAATATATGGCGTGTAGAAGCCAGCCATATTTTTATAACGAACAATAATGTCTTTTGAAATTTTATTTAAGGCGTGACCAATATGAATATTTCCGTTCGCATATGGCGGACCATCATGCAGAATAAATGGTGTATTGTCCTGATTTCGCTCCAACATTTTCTCATATAATTGTTTGTCATCCCAATTTTTTTGCATTTTGGGTTCTTTTTCAGATAAATTTGCTCGCATCGAAAAATCGGTCTTCAATAAATTTAACGTATCCTTGATCTTCATACAATCACTCCTATAATTTGATATAAAAAAAGCCTCATCCGCAAAGGACGAAGCAACGTGGTACCACCTTTATTCGAAATAGTTCACTGAAAATGATTCATGACTATTTCCTCCACTCATTAACGCTGAGACACGTTGACGATTACTTCATTCATCGTCAAATGAGGCGGATGATATCTATTCTAACTTGCTTAAGGCTGACTTCTCACCAACTGTCAACTCTCTGTCATGTAAGCTACATTAAAAATGATGTGTTCCGACTATATATTTTATAGTTATCCATTATCTTCATCGAAATTAGGCAGTTCAACTGCTTCACGATTGCCTAATTCCTCATTATTTGTTTGCTCATGTTCGGCTTCTTCACTTATCTCAATCTGTTCGTCTTCACTAGCGAGTCTTCGCACGGCTTCTATCGTATCTTGCAATTCAATCTGATTGATTGTCTCAATCGATAATAAATTCTTCCACTTATCATCGCCTATAACAGTTTGGTAAGCTTCCAACATCTTATTGAGTTCAATATTAAACTGTACACTTTGTTGTCTGAGTGCTTCTGTTTCATCTTGAATACGATGTACTTTAGCAATCGCCTCTTGCATCATCGTACGAACCTTCTCTTCAGCTGCCTGCTCTAACGCTCTAGCATCCGCTTCTGCTTGTGCGATTAAATGATTTGCTTCATTGTGTGCTTCTTCTTTCAAGCGATCAGCTGCATCTTGTGCCACAACAATGGAACGATTCAGTGCATCTTGTTTGTCCTCATAATCAGAGATCTCATCGCTAGCTAATTCAAGCTTACGCTCTAATTCTTTTTTTTCTTGCTGAAGTTCATAAACCTCATCAGCGACCTTACTTAAGAAAGCTCTAACTTCTTCTTTGTCGAAACCTCTCAATTTAACACTAAATGAGCGGTTTAAGATATCGTTGGATTTCATGTGTATGATACCTCCTACACTAATTGCCTATAAGTATATCCAAAAAATGATAAAATGGCAAGAAATTTTGATTAATTGACTATTTTTGAAGTAATGTCCCTATCTCAACAGCTAACTTATCTTTCCGTGTACGGTAATCGATACTCAAGAGCGTCAATCTCCCAAATCCTCTCACGGAGATAATATCTTTCTCATTTACATCTTCGCTAACATTCTCAGTTGATGTCCAATTTAATTTAACCTTACTGCTAGCAATCAATTGTTTGGCTTGATCACGAGAAATCCGTAATCCGCCAGCTATGAAGACATCCAAACGCCGTGAACTAATGACAATATTCTTTTTTTGCCAATGCTCGTTAATAGGAACAGCTTCTTTTAATGGTTTTTCAATTAATGACACTGTGGTGCGCCCTACTGTTGTAACGTGTAAAGTCAAAAATGAAACGAGTGATGCATCTACAAAAAGTTGCCACCGTCCATCATCTTGTATGATATCACCTAGTTTTTTTCGATCAATTCCTGTTCCTAAAATTGCGCCTAAAATATCGCGGTGACTCAACTGGCTAAATTTTTCAGGATATGAAATTTCACACAGAGCAATATCGTAATGACCTTTGACGTCTTCAATATATGACGGTTTTATGAGTGCTCGCTGACGCTCAGTACCGGTAGTCCCACCGAAGAAGGAGACGGATATAGCATCTGACTGCCCCACAATAGCCTCAACTATAAACTGTTCACGTGGATTCAAAAATGAAGTCAAGTAAGGAGTGTATTGATAATCAACTTGATTTAGCCAATCCGTTACTTGATCAACAAATGACTGCTCTTCTTTTCGAAAATGTTGATATAAATGATTCATTCGATCACCTAATAAGTTGGATTAATGTTCTGAAGATACCATCAATACCAATCTCAACAAATCTCAATGAAATGAAGGCAACCATTCCAGCGAGACTAACCATTCCAATATTAGGAATGTACGGCCGAAACAATCCAACAAATGGTTCACATATGCGAATTAAGAACTGGCCAAGTGATGATTGATAGCCTCCAGGAAGCCAAGATAATAAAAAGTACGCCAATAATACATAACGATAAATCTGAATCCCATAAATCAGAAACACACGCAAGTAATGAAGTAACGCAATCATCTAATGCCCCCTTTCTTAATCAGCTAAGTCACTATTTTTTAAAGCTTGCAGTTCGCTACCTTCGATCTCGATGCCATCCGGTGTACATAAGAAGATATCATCACCAATTCGTTGAATATCTCCACGTACCGCATACGTAATTCCCATCAAAAAGTCAATCACTTTTTTCGCTTGATCTTTATCCATCCGACGAAAATTCAATACAACCGACTCATCTGCCAAAATAACGTCCGCAATATCTCTCACTTCTGAGTACAAGCGTGGTTCCATAATTCGAATGCGGGTCTTAAATCGCCCTGAGTGCTTATCTTCTCCTGCCAAATTAAATTCTCCATTCTTTGACTCTCGATTATCTATCTCTGAACTCTCTGTTGTTGACTGATTTCTTGAGAAGAACGAAGGAGCCACGTCTTCTCGTGACTCCTCCTCATAATACGTCTCTTCGTCAGCGTCAGTCATAGCCAGAAAGCTTTTTAGTTTATCTGCTAAACTCATCGCCTCTAACTCCTTCTACCTTATTAATTCTTACGGCGACGTCTGAAAAATGGTGGTGTATCTAATTCATCATCATTCGAGTTCGCCTGGTGGTTAGTCTCTTGACGAGTTTCTTGTGAAGATCTAAATAAATTTTCTGAGCGGTCAACTTCACGTCTTGGTTGTTCAGGTTGGGGTTGTTCATCTGAACTTGATGAGCGCCAACTTGCAGTCGATTGACGACGCTGCGTTGGGCTTGGACGATTTGTTGTACTAGAGTTCGATTGGCTAGCCGATTTATCACCCATGTCTTTGCCGTTAATTCCTGTTGCAATAACAGTAACAACAACATCATCGCCTAAACTTTCATTAATGGATGTACCGAAGATAATATTCACATCACCACTTGCAGCTGCGGACACAATATCTGATGCATCTTGTGCTTCGAATAAAGTTAAGTCTTCGCTTCCAGTAATGTTTAATAAAACATTCTCTGCTCCGTTCAATGATACTTCTAATAATGGTGAGCTAATTGCTTTTTTCGTTGCCTCAGACGTACGGTTCTCTCCAGATGCTGAACCAATTCCCATTAAGGCAGATCCTTGGTTCTCCATAACAGTTTTCACATCAGCGAAGTCCAAGTTAACGTAACCTGGGTTCGTAATTAAATCTGAAATTCCTTGTACCCCTTGACGCAACACGTTATCTGCTTCACGGAAAGCTTCCATCATTGGTGTCTTCTTATCAACAATTTCAAGCAAGCGGTTGTTCGAAATGGTTACCAATGTGTCAACATTCTCTTTCATCTGGGCAATACCTTCTGCCGCAAAACGTCCACGCTTTGGTCCCTCGAAAGTAAACGGACGGGTAATCACACCGACTGTTAGTGCACCTTGTTCTTGGGCGATTCCAGCAATAATACCTGCTGCTCCCGTTCCGGTTCCACCACCCATACCAGCTGTAACGAAGACCATATCTGCTCCTTCGAGCGCTTTAGCAATTTGTTCTTCACTTTCTTCAGCTGATTTACGGCCTACTTCTGGATTAGCTCCAGCTCCTAATCCACGAGTTAATTTAGATCCGAGTTGAATTTTTGTCTCAGCACGGTTCAAGTCTAAGGCTTGAATATCGGTGTTCGCTACGATAAATTCAACACCTTCGACACCATCTTCAATCATACGGTTAACGGCATTCCCGCCGGCCCCACCGACACCAATTACTTTAATTTTTGCTCCATTTGATACGTTATTGTCTAAACCTAAGTCCATTATCTGATTCCTCCTGAAAAATTATGCTCATTAATGACTATTCAAAGAACGACGAGAAGAGATTTTTTACTTTATCTCCAAAAGTGCCCTCTTCACGATTGAATGACTCCACTTGTTGTGTAGATGTTGAATGTTCGGGTGATTTTGTTGTTTGAGTAGAAACTTTTGGTTGCGCCACCTGTGAAGGAGTTGGCACATAAACGCCCATTTTCTTCAATAAAGCTACATCAACAACACGTTGTACATCTGTTAAACTTGCCTCATAACGTGTCAATCCAACTGCTACAGTGTACTGTGCTGAACGAATCCCCATATAATCAGGGATATATACAGTCGTTCGTACACCAAATATATCTTTTGCTAATTGTTTAATCCCTGGTGTTGAAGCAGCTCCTCCAGAAATAATAACACCACCTGGCAAGTCTAGCGCACTAATCTTATCAAGTTCTGCTTTAGCTTTCTCAAAAATCTGAACTAATCGTGCTTCAATAATTTCACCAATATATGATTCTTCTACAAGTTCTGGATCATTCTTTCCAACAACATCTACGTGAACCGTATTATCTGACGTTTGACCAATAAAGCCTACTTCACGTTTTAAGTTCTCAGCGTTACGTTGCGATGTATTCAAAACGATAGAAATATCTTTTGATACATATTCGCCACCTTCTTGGATAACAGTTGAATACTTCAGTTGGTGATCGTGTACGGCTGATACAGTGGTCTGTCCTCCACCCATATCAATTTGTACAGCTCCAAAATTTCGCTCATCATCACTTAAGGCTACTTGCGCCATTGCTTGTGGTTGCAAGATTAAATTTTGCACGACAAAACCTGCTTGTTCCACACATTTCTTAATATTATGAAGAATTGTCTTCGGAACTGATATGGCTGTACCATATAGTTCTAGGCGCTGTCCTACCATTCCTCTTGGATCGTTAATTTCATCAAATCCATCAACAATAAATTCTTCTAACATCACTGATAGTAAGTCTCGCTCAGCCGGAATAATATTAGCTATTGATTGTTCTAATACTTGAATCACATCATTTGAGCTGATTTCTTTTGAATGTTCCTTGACTGAGATAACGCCATGACACGGTTCGATAACGACATTTGAAGCAGGTACTCCGACAACTAAGTGCTCAATAGCAATTCCTGATTTATCGGATGCTTGCTTAACTGCACTTTTAATCGCGCGAACAGTTTGGTCAATATCAACAATCATTCCCCGCTTGAGTCCGTTTGATTCTGCACTGCCGACTCCAATAACATTTAACTGCCCATTATTTATTTCACTGACAATCACTTTGATTGAAGTGGTTCCAATGTCTAGGCTTGTATAAACCCCATTTTTCATCGTAATTGAAACCTCCTATATCCTATAGATATTTATTTTTCTATCTATCCCCTATATTTTACCATAAACATTTAATTTTGTTTAATGTTCTTCTATTTTTTTGCATAAAAGACACTACTTTCATTATATCTTAAAAGTTTCAAGATAAAAAGAGCTAACTATTACGATTCGGTAACATTTTCGGGTTCATTAGATTCTACTGGTTCTTCAGAAGGATTGGAGTCTTCGCCTACTTCAAGTGATTCATCGACTGATCGCTCTTGTTCATAATCGAGACTTTCAATTGTTGCGCCAAGAATGAAGTATGCACCAGCCTCTAAATCAAAGACACCTGTTTGGCCATCTACTTCAGCTACTAAACTTGGATATAAATTAATTCTTTCTGAAACACTGGATATACTGGCCAATACCTGATTCCCATCATTCATAGAAATACTAATTAATTGCGGATTCCGCTCTGAATCAAGCAACTTAATATCTGACATTAATTGTAATACTTCGACATTAACATCTGCTAACTCAGCAATTAAATCAGTTAGCAACTCCCCTGTTTCAAAATCAACTAACACAGGCTTGTCTACGTACGGTGCTTTTTCACTATGAAATAATTCCCCATTACTTAACGCCGCAAGATATTGCTCTTCTCCTGCTGTTTTCAAATTAGCAACAATTTCGTATTCTTTAATGGTTAATTCAATATGATTTGGATAGCGCAATGACATATCAGCTGATTTTATTTCCGGACTGCCGTTGACAATACGATTGGTAATGTTATCTTTTCTTAGTAAATTAGTCCATAATTCGTCACCAATGTTTAAGGTCGACTGCTCTACAATCGTCTCCTCTGCAGCATAGTGATTCCCCGAAATATTAATACTTGCAATTCTATTAAGTGGTGAAAGCAAATAAATTGCCCCAACTAGAATCAAGCCAAAAATACTATATAATATAATTGCACGATAGGTATTGGTCTTATTTATTTTCATTAGGCCTCACCTTCACTTAACTGTTGCTTAATTAAGGATAGCATTACTTCAATTAAATGATCTGCCGCTTCAGGCCGACCTAACGACTTTGAATGTTGTGCCATTTCAATTCGTAAAGCCTCATTAGACATTAATTGATCAATCGCACCCACCAATACTGAACCGGTTAATTCTGGCTCAGGAATTAATTTAGCCGCCTTATTTTGAACCAGACTCATTGCATTTTTTGTCTGGTGATCAGCTGTTACATTCGGACTAGGAATCAAGATACTTGGCAAACCTAATGCTGTAATCTCGGCTAATGACGTCGCACCACTTCTCCCAACAACTAACTTAATTTCAGTAAATACTTCCGGCATGTTCTCAATATACGGAAAAACGTGGATATTATGGTTGTCTTTAATCATCGTGTTTACTTGTTTTTGAATATTATCGTAATGAACAGCTCCTGAGACGAATAAGACTTGATAATCTTTTTCTGCAAATTGCTCATATGCATCGATGAATGCTTGATTAATAGCACTTGCTCCACGTGATCCACCAAAAATAAGTACGGTTGGTTGATCAGCTGTCAAGCCCAGACGTTCTAGTTCACCCGGTTGGATATCTTTCACCACTTCTTGCGCCCGAGGATTACCGGTTAACACGACTTTTTCTGTATATTTTCCAAATTGATCCTGCGCTTCTTCAAAGCAGATAGCAATCTTATCTACAAATCGCGCCAAAAACTTATTGGTTATCCCGACAACACTATTTTGTTCATGGATCACAGTCGGTATATTCATCCGACTGGCCTTATAAATGACCGGTGCACTAACGTAACCTCCTGTACCTACCACAACATCTGGCTGAAAATCTCGCAAAATTTTTTGAGCACGTTTCAGACTGGTAAAAAATAATTTCATTGTTTTTAGGTTGTACTTCAACCCTTCAAGGCTTATCTTACGACTAAATCCTTCAATATGAATGGCCTCGAATGAATAGCCTTTTGCCGGAACAACATGACTCTCTAAACCTCGCTCTGTCCCAACGTAAAGAAACTCCACCTCTGGCCGAAGCATTTTCAGACGATCAGCAACTGCTAATGCTGGATAAATATGGCCGCCTGTTCCGCCACCCGTTAGTAGCACACGTAATTTACGCTTGCTCATCATTATCATCCTTTCGCTGTAGATTTGTCACTAACTCAATAAATTCATCGCCTCGTTTTTCAAAGTTTGGATATTGATCCCAACTTGCACAAGCCGGTGATAAAAGAATCACATCACCCGGGGCACTCTCAGCATAACCCACATCTACAGCTTGCGTTAATGTATCTACTTTTTTTGCAGAGGGGACACCTTGTTCTTTGGCAAATGATTGCAACCGCTCACCGGTCTCGCCAAAGGATATAACTGCCTTAACTTGCTTTAAGTACGGAATCAGATCATCAAATGATTCTCCTCGATCAAGCCCACCCGCAAGCAAAATAATAGGTTGGTCAAAGCCCGCCAATGCTTTACTTGTCGCTAACGCATTCGTCGCTTTTGAATCATTGATAAATTGACGCCCATCAATAGTTGCCACATATTGACTACGATGCGCCACTCCAGAAAATTGTCGCAAAACCACCTGAATAGCTTCATTACTGACACCACTTAGCTTAGCAATCCCAACAGCAACTAACACATTTTGCAAATTATGACGGCCAGATAATGCCACATCGGAGACCGCTGCCACAACTTCCTCTTTAAAATAAATATATTGCCCATCACTATAACAACCATTAACTTCAGCACGTTCAATAGAGAAAGGGATTAATTGAGCTTGTGATTTTTCTTTGATTAATTGTGTTAACTCGTCCTGATCACTGTTATAAATTAAATAATCATCATTGGTCTGATTAGCTGTAATATTTAACTTTGCTCCCACATACTCTTCACGGGAACCGTGGTAATCTAAGTGCGCTGAATATAGATTCGTAATAGCTGCAATCGTAGGGCGAAGCGAAGGAGTTGCTAACAGTTGAAAACTTGACATTTCCGTTACTAAATCATCAACCGATCCCGCCTCACGGACAACTTGACTAATAGGTACGCCAATATTTCCTACCGCATATGCTTGTCCTTCTGTTCGGTTTTCGTTCAATATAGCCGTTGTCAGAGCTGTCGTTGTCGTCTTACCATTCGTTCCAGTGATAGCAATCATCCGCGACTCAGCGACTAAACTTGCCACCTCTACTTCTGTAACAATCGGAATATGACGTCTTAGCGCAGCTTGAACGACCGGATTAGAATAAGGGATTCCGGGGTTTTTAACAACTAATTCGAACTGTTCTTCCAACAAATCAGTGGGATGCTCTCCCGTAATTACCTTAATCCCTAAGTTCAGTAATTCTCTCGCTTCTGGATTCTCGTCAAACGGCTTATAATCATTTACGGTCAACAAGGCACCTAATTCGTGTAACAATTTCGCTACATTTAAACCACTCTTAGCTAAACCTAACACTAATATTTTCTTATCCTTAAATTGATCTATTCTTTTCAAAATATCTCCCTCTCAATCTAGTAAATCGCTGTATACTTTAGACTATTGGTATTAAAAAGCTGGAGCATACACTCCAGCTTTACTCTCTTCATATTATATCACAGTTAACCAAACCGTCGCGATAGAAACTATCAACGTAATTAATGAAAACAATCCGACAATTTGCCATTCACTTCGCCCATCCAACTCAAAATGATGGTGAATTGGTGTCATCTTAAATATACGCTTGCCTGTCCGCTTAAAGTAAGCAACTTGAATCATCACACTGGCTGTCTCTACTACATAAATGATTCCAATGAATAACAATGACCATTCTCGATTTAACAAAATAGCAATCGCTGCGAAGGATGCACCAATAGCCAGTGAACCAACATCCCCCATAAATATATGCGCAGGTTTTTTGTTAAAGAGAAAGAATCCAAAAATTGCTCCCATCAATGCCAAAATAAAATACAAGACACCAATTTGATCTTGAACAATGGCAATATAAGCATAAGCACCCAGAGCAATTAAGCTAGTCGCTGATAATAAGCCGTCAATTCCATCCGTTAAATTAGTTGCGTTAGAAAATCCTGCCATCCAAAATACAATAAACAGCGCATAAAAGAACCCAATATCCACACTTCCGACAAAAGGTATATACAGCATAGAATGGACTCCTGCTTGGCGTAACAAGAGATAAAAAATAATTCCACCCACAACTTGGGCGATAAATTTTTGTTTGCTTGTAATACCAAGATTTCGCTTCATAATGACTTTAATATAATCATCAACAAAGCCAATCCCACCAAATAACACAAGTACGAATAACAACATGAATAATTGTGGGTCAAACGTACCATCAATTATTGCTGTCAAAACAATGGTTAACGTAGCTGCTAAAATAATAGCTACTCCTCCCATTGTTGGAGTTCCAGATTTTTCGCGGTGCCAACTTGGTCCTTCATCCAAAGTCGTCTGTCCTAATTGTTTTTTCCGAAAATACTTAATTAATGGTCGCATGATTAAAATCGTACTCAATAAACTGAATAATAATGGCCAGACATAGACAATTTGCTTCATAATAACCCTCCACTGTTAATAACTTTCAACTTTTTACAACACATTTTATTGGACCGAGACATCTTCTTGCATAAACGTCGACTCATCCCATAATTCATCTGGAGATGCCTCTGTATCAATGCGATTAGGCTGACTTAAAGTAATATCCACCGTTGTTCCGGGTTCAATCACTTGTCCCGGTTCAATGCTTTGGGCATTAACAAAACCTTCCCCCTCGAATTTAAAATTAATATCCATAAATTCTGCCAGCCGTAATAAATCATTTCGTGACCAACCTGTTAGATCCGGTAATGTTAATGGCCCTTCTGTTAACAAGAATACACGCTCACCATCATATGTTGTTGCATTAGCCAAAGGTGATTGTGCTGTGACCGCTTCCCCACTACCAATCACGGTCACCCGCCGCTGCCCCAATAGTTCCTGGGCTTCTTGAACACTTACTCCCACCACATTGGGCATATCGGTTTGTTCAACAGACTGCTGTGTGCTAATCTCTTCATCTAAAGATTGTTCCTTCATTAAAAGACGATCTTTTAGTCGATGGAAAATATCTTGTACAATCATCCCACCTGTTTTATCAATTAATTGTGGCTGTTGTACTGTGATATAGACAACATATTTCGGATCATCGCTTGGGAATGCTGATAGAGAGGAATAAATAAAGTTCGGAGCTGTCATATAATATGCCCCTGTCTCTGGATTAATAAATTGTGCTGTTCCTGTTTTGGTCGCAATTCGTATCCCTTCTGTATGATACCCAATTGCTGTCCCTTGCTCACTCTCAACCCCTTGTGCTAAGTATTCTAACACTTGATGTGCGGTTTCTGCTGAGATTGGTTTTCCTTTTGTGGTCACCTCCACTTCACGATGATTACCTGCTTGATCAGAAATTCCCGATACAATTGTCGGTTGTACCATTTCACCGTCATTCGTAATCGCCGTCATTGCTTGTAACATCTGTATCAGCGTAACCGTAATCCCTTGTCCAAAGGCAGTATTAGCTTTTTGTAATTCCCAATTGAATGGATTACTTCCCATCTGTTCATTCGGTAGTGAGATGCCCGTTAATTGACCAAAACCAAATTGGTCAAGATAACTTTTCCAAGTGTCATATCCCATTTTTTCTACTAATTTGATAAAAGCGGCATTACTGGAACGATGCAGCCCTTCTAAATAACTAATTGTTCCCCAATCTCTATTCCAGTCATTAACCACTCCATCACCTACACGATATTGCCCCGATTGGTAGAATTCATTCGGATTAAAGACCCCTTCTTCGATTGCTGCAGCTAGAGTAAATATTTTCAAGGTAGATCCTGGTTCATACTCATATTCTGTCAAGTAGGTTTGCCATGTATCATCCAGTCCCTCTTTCGTCATGGGATTGAATGTTGGCCGCTGTGAAGTAGCTAATATTTCACCTGTCTTCGCATCCATCACAGTGGCTGTCATATTAGCCGGATGGTATAGTTTGTCTTGATCATCTAATATATTTTCTAAGAATACTTGCAAGCGACGATCCAATGTTAGATGTAAATTCATGCCATCGATAGCTTCTTCTCGCTGTTCTTTTTCATTCGGAAGTGCATAACCGTCACCATCCTTTTGATAGTGTTGTACACCATCTTCACCACTTAATAAATCATCAAAATAGTATTCTAACCCCATCACCCCTTCAAGATGATGGTTCGAGGCATCTTCATCGCTATCTGATTGAGCTAACCCTACCATATGCGATGCAAAGACCCCATTTGGATAAAGACGAGACTGACTTTCTTGAAATTCTATCCCCGTTAATCCTTCTGCTTCAAGACTTTCTTCTATTTTAATTTTTTGATCATAGGATAAGTTACTTCCATCAGCTCCAAATTCAACTTGCGCTGCTGAAGAGGTTAGTTTATCTAGAATATCTGACTTCTTCATAGTCAAATACTCATCTAATACATCAGCAACTGCTTCAGGTTCTTGAATATGGATCGGCTTCTCTATCGGCGACCAAGCATCTGTCAACACAGCAATCATCTTATATGATAGTGCATCTGTCGCAATTGTCTGTTCATTTCGATCAAAAATTGTCCCTCGTCTGGCTTCAATCACTTGTCCTATACTGTGTAGAGATGTCCCTAATTGATTCAAATCAACTCCATCTATAGTTCCAGTCAGCATAATGAATGAAAAACGTAGCATAAATGAAAACATTATAAATACAGACAACGAAAAAAGAAGCCATCCAAAAATTTTTCTGTTTCGCTTTGCATTGTTTTTTGAATGATGCTTCTTAAATTTTACCATTATTCGACATTCCTTATATTATCTTCTGAATAGTTTAAACCTGATTGTTCCCCAATACTATATACACGATCATAACGTGATAATTCTTGGATATTTTGTTCTAAATTATTATTTTCAGTCGTCATAACTTCAATTCGCCCTGTTAAATTTTGTACTTGTCGGTTAGCTTGAGCAACTGATACCGCGCTTGATAAGTACCATACTACCATCGCAATCAATGCTACCGAGAAGATACTAATAACAATTTTTTCCGCTTTCGTTATCCCTTTATGTACCAGTGTATGTCGCGGCTTAGCTGTTGCTTGCTCTTGTGAGTGCAGACGTGGCGTTGCAGTTGTTTCTGCTCGGTAATTATGATTATATTGTCGGTCTACATTATAATTAGTTGCCACTATCATCAATCCTCCATACGCTGTTTTTCAGCAATTCTTAAGAGCGAACTTCTTGCTCGATTATTCATCTCAAGTTCTTCAGTACCGGGTGTAATCGGACGTGTGTTAATTAAAGTTAATATCGGTTGCTTGTGATCAGGAATAATAGGTAATCCTCGTGGTAAATCTGGAGTTGTCGAATACTCTCGCAATAAATGTTTCACTATTTTATCTTCTAATGAGTGAAAGGAAATCACAGATAATCGACCACCCACATCTAGGGCTGTAACGGCTTGCTTTAAGGAGTCTTCTAAAGCATTCAATTCATCATTTACAGCAATACGAATTGCTTGAAAAATACGCTTTGCTGGATGCCCACCCGATCGTCTTGCTGGAGCGGGAATAGCTTCTTTAATGATATCAACTAAGTCTTGAGTTGTTTCAATTGGTCCATTTTTGCGTGTTGCTTCAATCTTTCGTGCAATTTGTTTTGAGAATTTTTCTTCACCATACTTAAAGAAAATACCCACTAAGCGATTATAACTCCACTCATTGACTACTTCATAAGCACTTAAATCTTGCTCACGGTTCATCCGCATATCTAACTTTGCTTCTTGATGGTAACTAAATCCCCGCATTGCTTCATCTAACTGTGGGGATGAAACTCCCAAATCATACAAAATACCGTCAACTGTTTTAATCTCTAAATCATTTAATACTTGTTTTAGGTGTCTAAAGTTAGACTTCACCAATGTTAATTGTCCAGATGCTATCGATTCACGTAACACTTCTTGAGCGTTGTCAATCGCCCACTGATCTTGATCGAAGGCAATCAAACGTCCCTGTTCATTCAGTTGATCCAAGATAAGTGATGTATGGCCTGCTCCACCTAGCGTCATATCGATATAGGTGCCTTCTGGTTTTATATCTAATCCCGCTACAGCTTCGTGCAACAAGACCGTTGTATGATCAAAATCTGCCATATTAGTCACTTACTCCTTCTAAAATCCAAAATCTATCATATCTTCTGCCAAATCTTCAAAAGAGGCTTCTGCTTCATCCGTTACACTATCCCAGCGTTCTTGACTCCATATTTCAATGCGTTCTGAAACGCCAATAATGTAGCAGGTTTTCAAGAGAGCTGCATGCTCCATTAATGTCTGGGGCAAATTAATGCGCCCTTGTTTGTCCAACGTACACTCAACAGCTCCTGAATAGAAAAAACGGGTAAATTGACGTGCTTCTTTTTTAGCTAATGGTAGTTTTTTTAATTTTTCCTCAAGTTCTTGCCAAGCTTGCAGAGGATAACCAAATAAACACCCGTCCAAGCCCCGTGTAACAATGAATGAGTCGCCCAGATTATCTCTGAACTTTGCGGGCACAATTAATCGACCTTTGCTGTCAATATTATGTTTATACTCGCCCATCAACATTCATTGTCACCTCCTATTCTTCCTACACACCCATTCTACCACAACCCACCACAATCTACCACCTCTCTCCTCTAATTTCTTAGAATAATTTCAAAAAACACTTCATTTACCATCTATACATTATTGTTCGTTTTAACCCAAATAAAAAGTCACTATTCCTTCGAATAATGACCTCATCTATCAGATAATTAATGTTTTTTTAAATCCAGCCATTCGTTTTTAAACAACGAATCAGTTTAAATCGGTGGAGCACAATCCCATCAATGACTACTCAACGTTATAATGGCTGCTATTCCACAAATAATGTAGAATACCATACCGATTAAAAAAGTTAATCGCCACCACACGCGCAAAAACCTTACATATTCAATCATCTGTTCATTTCTAAGATAATAAGTGATCAATCCAATTGCACTTAAAGCAATAACAACTATAAATATTAAAAAACCACTCGTCCCAAATGCAATACTACTAAATAAGTAAATAGTGAAAAACAAAAAAATTGTAATTAAATCTGGTGTTTTCAACTTTAAACCAGAGACTTTCAACCAATTATTGAGCCACCGATGATAGTACAGCACAATAAAAGGAGTCAGAAACAATAATATTAAAAGTAACAAATAGAAAATGTGTCCCATCTTCCTCAACCTCTCTAACTACTGTACATTTATTATAACAAAAAAAGCAACCTTTGAACATCATCAAAGACTGCTTTAAAATGTATCATTATGCATTTTTTGCGATAACTTGTTCGCCACCGTAGTGTCCACATGATGGGCATACGTGGTGGTTACGTTTCATTTCACCACAGTTACGGCATTCATTCATGTTTGGTAATTTCAATCCTAGGTGCGTACGGCGTTTTCTCTTACGTGTTGTTGACGTACGTCGCTTTGGTACTGCCATAGTGGGTACACCTCCTTAGTTAATCTATTCTCGTTCTCCCTCGTCTGCTTCCGGGAATAAATCCCTCAAGGCAGAGAATGGAGAGTCTTCATTCATTGATGATGTTGCTTTCTCATTTCCTTCCTCTAGCACTTGCCAATCATCTCCTTGTGGGAAAATGTGAGATTCTCTCTCGTCTTGGGTAAGTACTTTTGTAGGTAATGAAATAAGAATTGAATCTTCAATTGGCTTCTGAAGATCTAAGATATCTCGGTCCAATTCGATCGACATATCTTCTGCTTGACTATCTCCGACAACATTAGCGCCTGGCGAGATATAGGTTTCTGAGAGCGCCACTTCATAAGTGATATCAACTGGTTCAAGTGAACGTGTTGACGGTAGCGTCATTTCTACAGTTAAGGTCGCATCAACCGTAAACTCATCTTCACTATCAACGATTAACCATCCATTGATATGAATATCAGCTATATCTAAAATACGATCTGAGCGATCTTTTATACTGGAGATTAACTCTGACAAATCGCCTTCCAACTTAATGGCTTCATGCAATTTTGCTCTCAATTCATTCAGTGCCCATTTGATTTTCATCATTATCACCTCTATGCCTAAATCATTTATCACTTACTACTTAATCACTATAAGTTACTGACATAGGCAACACTAACAATTATACTCCTTATGCCCTACTATGTCAACTCTTTCTAGATAATTCGCGAGATTTTTCGATCAAAAATTTATCATCTAAAAATATCCTGCCTCATCCTCGTATTATCCACTACAAAATCACAGGATGTCTTGTAAAATCTTGCTTAGGCACGTTCAAGCCCAGCCCTAAGCGGTAAATATTTCCTGCTTTAATATCCTGCGCCCAATAACTAGCTGTTTGCTGATTGATATTAGCTAACAATGGATTCGACACGTGATGCTTTTGCTCATTAAGAAAATTTTTTCCTGCTGATGTAAAGCCAAGTATATGTAGTGGGATAGGGTCACAAAATACTTCCTTAATCATATCATCGGTCAGTTCTAATAATATATACAGACATAACCGCTGAATTTTTACCCGTGTCGTATGTTTTTCTAACAACGCTTCAACAAACTCTATAAAGCTTGACGACTCAGCGGCAACATATTTTAATTTCCGAGGAAGTCCTGCCGGCATTTCATAGATTGCTGCCAGTTGTTCTTCAGTAGAAACGGTTATTTGATATTGTAACATCGGCCACCAGCAAGCCCACGTTGCTAATTGATGCTGCTTAATGGATTGCACAACAGTCGGTGGTAGAAAGCGGTCTACTAGGTTAGAATTAGTTATTAATCCTTGTCTAATCGCTGTTGCACTAGCGATTGCTTTTTGGGGATCAAGAGTTGACTGATGATACCCAGCATCTTTGCGCTCAAGAGTAGTAACCGTCATAGTACTTGCTTGTTTAATAAGTTGTTTACAATAAGAGAAGCCTAAAGTATTATTGGGCTGGGTCATGTCAAGGGGAAATGTTGGATGAAGTGTTCTTACTGCATCAGCTAGTCTTTGTGGATAACTTTCACCACAATATTCCTCTTGTAGGATCGCTTCAATCTCCTGCTCATGATTGACAAACCAATCAGCTGCCATTATAAACTCCGCAGCTGAGCCCGATTCGACCCCAAAATTAATCCCCGCTACCCCAAGCGCCTCTAAAATTTGAATCCCACCCTGGGCAAAATAATCAGCCGACTGCACACTGTAGGCAACGGGTAACTCAATGACCAGATCTGCGCCAGACTGCAAGGCCCAAGTAGCTCGTGTCCACTTATCATAAGCAGCTGGTTCTCCTCGTTGCAAAAAATTCCCTGACATCACTACGACAATAACATCTGCCGATAACTGTTGTCGAATATGCGCTAACTGATAAGCATGTCCGTTGTGAAAGGGATTATATTCTGCTATGACACCGATACTCTTCATCTTATCCCTTCTTCACTGCTTTAAAAAACCAACGATCAGCCTCTGGTAATAAAGATGGCAAAAAGTCTCCTGTAACTTCAACATCAACAAATCCTGCTTCAGCAAGTAATTCTTGATATACCGCTATTGGATATGTCCGTTCATAATGACACTCATCATATCGTTCATACAACCCGTCTTCTCGTTGCAAAAAAATACGAATATCATGTTCGCAAGACAGCGGTTCTTCTCCAGCATAACTATCCCATACTAACAGCTGCCCATTCACTTCACCATGATACGAATAATCCGCAAAAGACTCTATCTTCTGAACGGAATGTACATCGAACATTAACACTCCACCAGCTCTTAATGCATAATAACTCTGCTTCAGCACCGCTCTTAAATCAGCTGGCTGGCGCAAATAACAGAATGAATCATTAAACGAAATCACTGCCGAAAAATGATCAAATCCTGATAAGTCAGTCATATCACGCTGAATAAGTGGAAAATGAATACCCATTTCTTGTTGCCGTTGTTGGGCCAAAGTTAACATATCAATTGATACATCTAATCCTGTAACGTTATAGCCTTTTTGTGCCAGTTGTATACCAAGTTGTCCCGATCCACAGCCCAATTCTAGAATTGAGCCTGGAACAGGCATATGATCGGTCACATAAGTTGTCCATTTAGCGTACAAAGAGGTGTCCATCAACTCATCATACAATTGAGCAAACTGTTCATACACCATCTTAGATCCAATCACTAATATCGACAGTCGCCGCTTCTGCCCATAAATCTTCTAACTGATAAAACTCACGTTCATCTTGTGAGAAAACATGCGCTACGACACCACCGAAATCAATCAACACCCAGTTACTACTTCCTTTTCCTTCAATACGCTTCAGCTCATATCCTGCTTCTTGACCAGCATCTGCTATCCCTTGGGCAATTGCTCCAATTTGTCGCTCGCTATTTCCATGAGTAATGACATTATAATCTGTCACAATTGAAATATTACTCATATCAAGTGCCACGATATCCACAGAACGCTTATCATCGCTTGCTTTTACAATAATTTCTAGTAATTCAGTCATTTTATCGCTCATATCTTTCACTCCTTATTTATTTTTTACTGCATAGGCATTATATGTTTCGATGGTTGCTGGATAAACAGCAATTCCTCGATCAATTAAGTATAAAATTTCTTGGGTAATAATATAGGCTAACGCTTTATCCAATGACTCCTTAGCGTAAGCTCGTGCGACTGGAGCAGTTGGCGCCTGTCGCTCAGGTTCAATATAATCTGCAATAAAGATAATCTTCTCAAGTTCACTCATTTGTTGGCTACCGCATGTATGATGACGGATAGCATTTAAAATATCCTGATCTTGAATATTAAATTCTTTTTGTGCAAATACAGCTCCAACCGGCCCATGACAAATAGCTCCACCAAAATTTAGCATCTCCAAATTTAAATTCTCGCTAATGACCTTATCGCGCATGGTTTCTTGTTTCAGCTCTTTGGCATAATCATGAAGCAAGGCAGCGATACTTACTTTTTGCGGGTCAACATGGTACCGTTCAGCCAATTCAAGAGCCGTTTTTTCTACCCGGATGACATGATCAAACCGTTGCTGACTTAACTGACTCTTTACTTTTGCTACAAGCTGTTGACGCGAAAAAGAGGTATATTCATTAGAATACGTTATATCAGTTATTGTCATGAATGTACAGCCCTTCTGTTTTGATATAGTCAATCACACGTGGAGGGGTCAAGTATTGAATTGATTTCCCTTCACTAACTCGTTGGCGGATCAGACTCGAACTTAGCGCTAATTCTGGTACATCCACCCAAATAATCGGATATGGACTTTCTCCTTCGTAACCGGGACGCTTAGCTGCCACGAACTGTACCAATTCCATTAACTCATCGATTCCATCCCAAGTGGGCAAATCCAATACCATATCTTGCCCGATGATGAAATAATACTCTACATCAGGATTAGCTTCTGTCAGCGCACGCATCGTCTCAACCGTATAACTCTTACCTCCCCGCGAAACCTCTGTTAAGTCTAAGCAAAAATTCGGATTATCTTCAATTGCAAGTTCCACCATATCCACCCGATAATCAGCTGGAATGGTCGTTTTCCCGTTCGTATGACTAGGCTCCGCTGTAGGCAAAAAATGTATACGATCCAGCTCTAATTCCTCTTGAATGTGTTGGGCAATAACTAAGTGCGCATAATGCGGCGGATTAAATGTTCCCCCAAAGATGCCCACACGCTTATGTGGTTTTTCCATCGTCGTCACTACTGTTTTAGTTTGTGTCTCTACTGTTGTGATTCCCATGATGACTTCCCAGCCTTATTGTATATTGCGTACTTGATCTGAAATGAAACGGTTATTTTCATTCGACGAAGACTTGTAGAGCACGAGTACATTCCCGATTGATTGGATCACTTTTATCGGTGAATGCTCTTCAATATATGTCTTCACATCCGCATTTGTTTCCAATGTATTTTGCAGTAGCTGCACTTTAATTAATTCCCGTTTTTCGATCGCATCGGTTAGTTCACTTAGAATTGTATCTGTCATCCCATTTTTTCCGATTTGAAAGATTGGATCAATGGTATGAGCTCTCTTCTTCAAAAATTTTACTTGTCGTTTATTTAAAGCCATGTATCTCGTCCTTTCTTTTGTTATATCCCTTGCTAGTAGCGATCATAATCTGTTTAGATCATAGGTTTTCGTACAAAAACGTCGACTCCTTTAGGGGCATGTCCGGATACATCAACATTTGATGCATTAACCTTCACCCAACCTAACCCTGAGAAGACAATATCAGACGGTCCGTCTAACTTAAAGTGATACTGCTTCATATCTGGTAAATGTTCAGCGTTTTCTGGAAGTGGTGGTGTGAACATTTTTCCTTTTTGTGCCTGATACAACGCATCTGCCTTCTCTAGCTTCGTTCGGTGAATATCTAGGGCATTCGATGCATAAACCACGAAGGATTGACGACCGGCTCCACCTTTATAATCAAACCGAGCTACTCCACCCAAAAATAATGTTTGTTTTTCATTTAACTGATACGTAACTGGCTTGATCGTTTTTTTCGGTGTAATGATACTCATTTCTTTGTGCGATAAAACATGCGCCATTTGTCCTGATTGGAAGATACCTGGCGTATCAACTAGTACATGTCCATCATCTAACGGAATCTCAATCTTCCCAAGCGTTGTGCCCGGAATATATGACGTAGTGATCAGGTCTCTTTGGTCGGTAGCTAGTTTTACAATTTGATTGATTAGAGTAGACTTCCCTACATTAGTGGTTCCAACGACATAAACATCACGGTTCCCACGTATTTTTTCAATCTTATCCAATAACTGTCCAACTGAATCACGCTTCACGGCACTAATTAAAGAAATGTCAACTGGACGTAACCCTAGTTCATGAACACGTTCTGTTAGCCACTGTCGGATATGATTATGCTTCAGTGATTTTGGCAATAAGTCTACCTTATTGCCCACAATCATGACGGGATTATTCCCCGCAAAACGTTCAATCCCGGTAATCACACTACCGTTAAAATCGATAATATCAACTATATTGACAATTAGCGCCCGTTGATCATTAATATTATTTAGCATATTCAAGAAATCATCGCTCGTTAATTCAACGTCTGATACTTCATTATAATGACGCAACCGAAAACATCGCTTGCAATATAAATCATCTTCGTTGCGATTTTCAAGTGCAGATGCAGGCACATAGCCCATCTTATCTTTATTGTCAGATTGAATGGTTGCACCACATCCAATACAAATTAATTCATCATGTTTACTCATGTAATGATTGACTCCATTTCATTTCTGGGTTTTTCTTCATTAAGTAATTTAAAATTTTGGATTCGATATATCGGTTCAACTTGGTATTCCACGCATCAGATTCAACAAGTGGTTTTACCAAAGCCACATCAATTCCCATCCGATTCGCTCCAATCACATCTGTAATCATTTGATCTCCAACTAAGAGGATCTCCGACTTTGGTACATCCACTAGGTTTAGTGCCTGTTTTAACCCAAATTTAAACGGTTTCTTCGCTGAAGCAATCACAGGTGAATCAAGTTGTTGTGTAGCCACATGTACCCGACCTTTCGTATTATTCGAGATGACAATGACCGGAATATCACTAGACTGCAAATCATCAATCCACACGAGTGCACGTTCAGTTAAATGCTTATCATCCCAAGCAATTAGCGTATTGTCCAAATCTGTCAATATCGCCTTATATCCGCGTGCTTTTAAATTGTCGGGTTGTAGATGATACGCTGATTCCAACATCCACGTCGGTTTAAAAATACTTAGCATAGTCTCTCCTAATTTCTAGTACTTACTCAGTTGGTTGAATAAGCTCCAAGATCTCAATAGCCACAAAATCAATATCATCAAACTCATACACTTGACCATTCGTACGATCTTCCAACTCAAACATATCCCGGGCATTATCATATGTCACTAAACAACGCTCGCGTTCATTAACTTCAAACCGTCTAACTTGACGTTCTCCTGTTTCATCTTGAATCATCGCTTCTAAGCGGTTAACAATAGGTACTAATTTAGACTTTTTCATATTCATTCTCCTTTTTTAAAAAACATCTTTCATCGTTTCATTATCCATTGTAACAAATAAATGGATAAATATCATTCCTAAATCTAAAATTTCCTTTTAAGATACAATATTTGCACAAAAAAGAGCCAGGTAATGACCTGACCCTCTCTTATTTTAATCTATCTTAATTAAAGGTTGTACTCATCTAAGAGCGCAATCACATCATCTTGTGTGCCACAATCATTCAATGCTTTCTCAGCTAGAGCTTCCATTTCTTTAGAGTCTAACTTAGAAAGAAGTGATCGAGTCTTCAAGATACTGGTTGCACTCATAGAGAACTCATCTAAGCCCATACCAAGCAATAGTGGTACAGCACGTTGATCGCCAGCAACTTCTCCACACATACCAGCCCATTTACCTTCTTTATGTGCTGCTTTAATAACAAAATCAATTAAACGCAACAATGAAGGGTTATAAGGTTGGTATAAGTATGATACGCGTTCGTTCATACGGTCAGCTGCCATCGTGTATTGCATTAAATCATTTGTTCCAATACTGAAGAAGTCAACTTCCTTCGCTAGTTGATCAGCAATTATGGCTGCCGCTGGAATTTCAATCATAATACCTACTTGGAAATCATCCGCTACATCAACATCTTGGTCGACAAGCTTCTGACGTTCTTCTTCCAAAATAGCTTTTGCATCACGCAACTCTTGAATGGTTGCAATCATCGGGAACATAATGCGTAATTTTCCGTGAGTAGATGCGCGTAGTAATGCACGAAGTTGGGTACGGAAAATCTCGTCCTCTTCTAGGCTGATTCGAATCGCTCGGTAGCCTAAGAACGGATTCATTTCATCCGGTAAGTCAAGGTAAGGTAATTCCTTGTCCCCACCAATATCCATTGTACGGACCACAACAGGTTTTCCATCCATTGCTTCTAGAACTTTCTTGTACGCTTCGTATTGCTCATCTTCTGTTGGCAACTCGTTGGAATCCATGTATAAGAATTCTGTTCGGTACAAGCCAACACCTTCCCCACCATTTTCGATGACGCCTGGGACATCTTTAGGTGTTCCGATGTTTGCTGCTAACTCAACATGTTTGCCGTCTTTTGTACGAGTTTCTTCGTCTTTCAACGTTTCCCACTGCGCTTTTAGCTCTTCAAACTCGGCAGCTGCTTTTTCAAAAGTAGCTACTTGCTCGTCAGTCGGATCAACAATAACTTCTCCCGTCGTTCCATCGACAAGTAGATCAGTGCCGTCTTGAATTTCTTCCGTCACAACACCAGCTCCAACAATAGCTGGGATCTCCAATGATCGCGCCATAATTGCTGAGTGAGATGTACGGCCACCAATGTCAGTTACAAAGGCTTTTACGTAATCTTTGTTCAACTGAGCTGTATCACTTGGTGTTAAGTCTTCAGCAATGACAATAACTTCTTTGTCAATTGTAGACGGATTTGGTAAAGTGACATTTAGCAAGTGAGCAATAACCCGTTTACGAACATCTTTAATATCCGCTGCTCTCTCTTGCATATATGGATTATCTTCCATCGCTTCGAACATTTGGATAAAATTATCGGTCACTTGTTCGAAGGCAGCTTCAGCATTCATTTGATTTTCTTCAATAACGCTCTTTGTCTGATCGAATAAATCTGGATCATCTAAGACCATAATATGCGCATCAAAAACTTGTGCTTCTTCTTCGCCTAAGCTTTCTTCTGCTTTCTTACGAATTGCTTGAAGTTCTTCTTTTGACTTGCTGAAGGCATCTTTTAAGCTTTCAATTTCAGCATCCGTATCGTCAATTTTTTCTTTAGAAACTGTCAAGTCAGGTTCGACTAATTTATACGCTGGTGCGTGCGCGAACCCATCGCTTGCAGCTATACCAGTTAATGTCTTCGTCATAAATTATTCTGCCAATCCTTCTTTTTTGATTGTTTCGTCAATCGCTTCGATTGCTTCTTTTTCGTCTTCACCTTCTACAGTAATTGTTACGTCAGATCCTTGACCAACACCAAGTGACATAACACCCATAATAGATTTCAAGTTAACACTCTTACCTTTGTACTCAAGTGTTGTTTCTGCACTGAACTTGCTCGCTGTTTGTACTAATAACGTAGCTGGACGTGCGTGAATTCCTGTTTCTGCAACAATATTGTAATCTCTTTTTTCCATTGAAAATTTCCCCTTTATATATAATGATATTTTGAAAGCACACAAGTGAGCAGCTTATACGACTCCTCACTAACTTCCATCACTTATAAGATTACCAGATATTGCTTAAAACAACAACTCATTCACTTATTTTTTGCAAAAAAATTTATTTTTTAAGTAAAAAGACTTGAAAGTCAGAAAAGGTCAGAGTATAATATAGATAGAAAGTCAAAGAAGGTCAAATTTCGAATGACTTTTACTTGTCTACTCTGACTATCATGTATCTTAAAACGCAATAGACAAGTACTAAAATTGAATATTAAAGGAGAATGATTTTTATGTTATGTCAACGATGTAATCAACGTCATGCAAGTATTCACTTAACAACTGCCATAAACGGCCAAAAACGCGAAATTGAACTATGTAAACAATGCTATTCTGAAATCAAAGCTATGCAACGAGGTCAACAAACTCCGCAAGAACCACGCGGCTTTGACAACTTAAATGACCTACTCGGTGCAATGCTCGGTGGTAACATCCCACAAGGAATGGCCCAACAGCAAGCTAATGGAGGCAGTCACAGCCATGCTTCTCATGGAGGAGTTCAAGATGGTGGCGTGCTAGCTGAATTTGGAATTAACCTCACTCAAATGGCCCGCGAAGGCAATATTGATCCCATTATTGGCCGGGATAGTGAGATTGAACGTGTGATCGAAATTTTAAATCGTCGTACGAAGAACAACCCTGTTCTTATCGGAGAAGCCGGTGTAGGGAAAACAGCTGTTGTGGAAGGATTAGCGAACAAGATTGTCAACGCTGAAGTTCCTGAAAAATTGATGGATAAAGAAGTTATTCGTTTAGATGTTGCTTCACTTGTATCCGGAACAGGTATTCGCGGACAATTCGAAGAGCGTATGCAGCAACTCATCAAAGAGCTGAGTGATAATAATAATATTATCTTATTCATCGATGAAGTACACGAATTAGTAGGTGCAGGCACCTCACAAGAAAGTAGTATGGATGCCGGTAACATCTTAAAACCGGCCCTGGCTCGTGGTGAAATGCAAATGGTCGGAGCAACTACGCTCAGTGAATATCGTAAAATTGAAAAAGATCCAGCGCTAGAGCGTCGTCTCCAGCCAGTTAAAGTCAATGAGCCAACCCCCGAACAAACCTTAACGATCTTAGAAGGTATCCAAGAAAAATACGAAGACTTCCATCACGTAAAATACCAAAAAGAAGCACTAAAAGCAGCTATTCAGCTCTCACACCGTTATATTCAAGATCGCTTCTTACCCGATAAAGCTATTGACTTAATGGACGAAGCCGGGTCAAAGAAAAACTTAACGATCCAACCATCGAATCCAGCTGAATTAAAAGAAAAAATTGAAGATGCCGAAATGAAAAAACAAGCAGCCTTAGAACGCGAAGATTACGAAAAAGCCGCCTTCTTCCGCGATCAAATTAGCAAATTCGAAGGAATGTTAGAACAACAATCACCTGAATCTAAAACACCTAACGTTACCGAACAAGATATTATTAATATTATCGAAATTAAAACCGGTATTCCTGTGGGTGAATTAAAAGAAAAAGAACAAACACAACTGAGAGACCTTGAAGACAGCTTAGCAGAACAAGTTGTCGGTCAAGCTGAAGCGATTGAAAAAGTTGCAAAAGCTATTCGTCGTAACCGCATTGGCTTACGTAAAAAAGAACGCCCAATCGGATCTTTCCTATTCCTCGGACCTACCGGAGTCGGAAAAACTGAGCTAGCAAAAAGTTTAGCACAAGAATTATTCGGTAGTAAAGAATCACTCGTCAGACTCGATATGAGTGAATATATGGAAAAACACAGTACATCTCGTCTGATTGGATCCCCTCCAGGCTACGTTGGCTATGATGAAGCAGGCCAATTAACCGAAACAGTGCGCCGAAATCCATACAGCTTAATTCTTGTTGATGAGATTGAAAAAGCACACCCTGATGTCTTAAACATGTTCCTACAAATTCTTGATGACGGCCATTTAACAGATTCACAAGGACGAACAGTGAACTTTAAGGAAACTATCATCATTATGACAAGTAATGCCGGTTCGAGCGATAATCTAGCTGCCAGCGTTGGTTTTGGGGCCAATTCATCCCCTACAACAGCTGACTTATTAGAAAAATTATCGAACTACTTCCGCCCTGAGTTCTTGAACCGCTTAGACGGTATCATTGAATTCAATGCCTTAAGCAAGGAAAACTTAATCAATATTGTCGATATCATGATTGATGAGATTGATCAAGCGATTGCTGAGCGTAACTTGACGCTAACTGTCACTACTGAAGCTAAAGAACAATTAGTCGAATTAGGTTACAATCCTAAAATGGGCGCACGACCACTACGCCGAGTTATCGAAGAGCAGATCGAAGACCAAATTGCTGCCTTCTACCTCGATCACCCTGACCAAAAACATCTAAAAGCAACCCTTAATGATGACGGTGAGATTATTATCCAATCTACTGAAGAATAAATTATTAACTTTTAACCAACTATTCAAAACACTAAGAGGAGGTTAAACTCACACAAATATGTGAGTTTAACCTCCTTCTTTTATTATTACCCCTATGAGTTAGTAGAGTGCCCGTCATATACTAGCTCTACTCCATTACAAATAATTTCCTCACGAGCTTCTAACAACATTTACTGCAACTTTTCTTTCAAAAGTCTAGCTACCTCAGCAGGAACCAATTCATCCAAGTTCCCACCAAACTTAGCCACTTCTTTAATCATACTAGAGCTTAAATAACGATATTGTTTGTCCGCCATAAAAAATACCGTCTCAACATCCGGATTTTGTACCTTATTCATTGATTCAATATCCATCTCGTACTCCATATCCTTAACTGAACGAATACCACGAATCAAAATTCTAGCTCCGTGTTGCTTAGCAAAATCAACTGTCAATCCCTCACTCAATTGCATGACCGAGACATTATGTAACTGACGATCATGCATTAATGATTCAAGAACAACTTGCTTTTCCTCTGCTGTAAAAAGTGGCGCTTTAGACGTATTCGTTGCAATTGCTACAATCACTTCATCGAACACGTTAGCACTCCGTGTAATAATATCAATATGCCCATTCGTTACCGGATCAAAACTTCCTGCATAGACTGCCTTCATTAGAACTCACCACGACTATATATGGTTAGTAATGTTTTTCCGCAATGACGCTTTTTGTACACCGTAAGATCGCCAATCTCTTCTGGAAGTTCAACGCTAGAATGTGTTTCACATGTAATCAGCGCACGTTCAGCAACCATCTCATGCTCCAACAACCATTCGATGTCAGATACAATGGTCTGTTCTTTATACGGTGGATCTAGAAAAATTAAGTTAAACTGCAGTTGCTTGTGCATCAACATCATTAAATGGTTTGCAGCATTTCCTTTGAATACATTGAATTTTTCAGGCGCTTTTGTTATTTCAATATTTTTATTTATGGTCTCGAAGGCAACTGCATTTTGGTCAATTAAATAAGCTTCTGCTGCTCCACGCGAAATAGCTTCAATCGCCAAAGCACCCGTTCCTGCATAAAGATCTAACACCACGCCTCCCTCGAAGTATGGCCCAATCAAATTAAACATGGTCTCTTTAATATTATCAGAAGTTGGGCGAGTATCTTGTCCCACTAGCCCATGCAACGGTCGCCCCCCGTATTCACCCGCAATAATTCTCATCTCATTAGCTCCTATCTTCTCTTCTTTCGTCTCTTACAAACGCGTAAACAATCCGATACTTTGCTCTTCTTTTTCCTTATTGACCGCTTGTGCTTGTTTATCAAGTTCTTCCAACAAACCGTCATACGTATATGGCATTTCTGTCTGGTAACTTCGCTCAATCTCGCGAACAAAGTGCAATGACTGTAATTGATTCATGGTCTTCTCTACCTCTTGCTCATCCACATATAAAACCGCATAATTCAACTTACGCGAAACATAATGAAGCAACCCAAAATTTTTCAACTTGTTAACATACTTCGGTGTATATAACCAAATAACTAAACCAATACGATGTTGCACTAATGTTTGCATCATCTCCACAACAATCTCTCCTTTCACTTGTTTAATTACACTATTTGATTGATAACAAAAAACTCCCTTGTATAAAGAGAGTTTTTTGACTGAATGCAATAAGGTTCAGCCGGTATTATTAATCAAGTCCATCTGTTTGTTGGACTTGATCGATAGCGTGATCATATACATCACTCAAATGCTTCTCAAGATCACTCAGCATTAGCTGTCCCTCTTCTTCATCAATCATATCCATGCGTACAGCAAATTCAATTTTTTTCGAAAATCCAAATAATTGCGTATCAATAACTTCTTCGAAAGCCGGACAAGCAACACAAAGATGACGCTGATTTTCAATTAAATTTGATATTTTCTCAACATCTTCCAATAACACGTCCTTAGCATAGGCTGTTTTTAATTTATTCATGCTATGTTCCTCCAATATCGGTCATCTTCATTATATCATACATCATCCGCTTATTATAAACATAAGACCACTTGAACGCTCTATGCCGTATACAACTCACTCAATGATTATTTGTTTTTCTTTTTCTTCGCTTTTTCACGCTCATTTTTGTTCAAGATTTTCTTACGTAGACGTATGCTTTCTGGTGTAACCTCCACATATTCATCTTCAGTAATGAATTCTAACGACTCTTCCAATGACATAATTTTAGGTTTATTAATAACAACTGTTTGGTCTTTTGTCGCAGAACGAACATTAGTTTTCTGTTTTTCCTTCGTAATATTCACTGCCAAATCGTTATCGCGGTTATTCATTCCAATGATCATACCTTCGTATACTTCCGTTCCTGGCTCAACGAAGATTGTCCCGCGCTCACCCAAGTTCATAATACTGTAACTGGTCGCTTGCCCATTTTCCATAGAGACTAGCGCGCCGTTTTTACGTTGACCTGCATTACCATCTGTCATCGGTGCATATTCATCAAAGGTATGGTTCAAAATACCATAACCACGTGTCATTGATAAGAATTCATTTGTAAAGCCGATCAAACCACGTGCTGGCACTTGGAAAATCATACGAACTTGACCACTACCGGTATTGATCATATCTTTCATTTCACCTTTACGCTGGCCAAGTGCTTCAATAATCGACCCCATATATTCTTCTGGTGTGTCAATCTGGACACGTTCATAAGGTTCACATTTAACGCCGTCGATCTCGCGCACAATAACTTCTGGACGAGATACTTGTACCTCATATCCTTCACGACGCATATTTTCAATTAAGATAGACAAGTGAAGCTCACCACGTCCTGACACTTTCCATACATCTGGTGAATCCGTCTTTTCAACATTAAGTGAGACATCTGTTTGTAATTCTTGCATCAGGCGTTCTTCAATTTTAGAACTAGTGACCCATTTCCCTTCACGCCCTGAAAATGGTGAGTTATTTGCTAAGAATGTCATTTGTAGTGTCGGTTCATCAATATGGAGAATAGGTAGTGGATCCACATGATCAACAGGTGTTACAGTCTCACCTACGAAAATATCTTCAAATCCAGATACCGCAATTAAATCACCTGCTTTAGCCGATTTAATTTCTCGTCGCTCAAGGCCTAAGAATCCGAATAATTTAGTCACACGGAAATTCTTCGTTGAGCCGTCCAATTTACTCAATGTTACTTGATCTCCAACATTAATTTCCCCACGGAAGACTCGTCCAATCCCAATTCGACCAACATAATCGTTGTAGTCGAGTAAGGAGACTTGGAATTGTAGAGGCTCATCGCTATTATCGATCGGTGCTGGAATTTTTTCTAAAATCGTCTCAAAAATAGGGGCCATTGTCTCAGCTTGCTTCACTGGATCATCGCTGAAACTACTTGTTCCATTAAGTGCTGATGCATACACAACCGGAAACTCTAACTGTTCATCATCTGCATCTAGCTCAATTAATAAATCAAGCACCTCATCTACCACTTCAGTTGGACGCGCTGTTGGTTTATCAATTTTATTCACAACAACAATTGGCTGTAAATTTTGTTCTAATGCTTTTTTCAAGACAAATCGTGTCTGTGGCATAGTTCCTTCATAAGCATCCACCACTAGAATAACACCATCAACCATTTTCATAATACGCTCAACTTCACCACCAAAATCAGCGTGACCTGGCGTATCCAGAATATTAATCGTTGTATCATTGTATTTGACCGCTGTATTTTTTGCTAGAATCGTAATACCACGTTCTTTTTCAATATCATTATTATCCATTGCTCGTTCACTAAGCGTCATGTGATCGTCTAAGGTGTTGGATTGAGCTAACAACTCATCAACCAGTGTCGTTTTTCCATGGTCAACGTGTGCAATTATCGCTATATTTCTAATATCTTCTCGTTTATTCAATGTAAAAAATCCCCCATAACTTTAAGAAAAGAACGTGCATCCCTATGATACACGTTCCATCATCTTTTGTGCTCTAACATTATATCAGTAACTACTAGTGAGACGCAACACTGAATTGCAACTCTCTTAATAACTTCCTATATTTTTTTATAAAAAATATATAAGAGATTCTAAATGCTTTATACAGAGTTGTGTTAAGCTAGAGGGATATTTCGCCCTATTTTAACCGCTCAGCAATGGTTTCTGCTGCTTGTTCAGTTGCAAAAATCGCACCTGTTGGATTTAGTAGATCAATTGGTCCACCCGAGAAGTCTAACACACGACCTCCTAACAGCTCAACCATCAATTTACCTGGAGCAATATCCCATGGGTTTAAGGTTTTCGCAATATAAGCCACGGTTCGTCCCGCAGCCACTTCGACACTTTCAATCCCAGCCGAACCATACATCCGCACGCCTAGGCTGTCTTCCAATAAACTATCGACAGCTTCCACACGTGACTTCCCTAATAAAGTAGAATTCACCGCTACTAAACCGTCTGTAATTGCTAAATTCTCCGGTGCAGATAACCTTTCTCCGTTACAGTATACACCATCATCTTGCACGCCATAATAGAGGCGATCCCGCATAACATCATAAATATAACTTTGCTGACCGATACCATCTTCATATACCGCTAACATAATCGCAAAGTTCTCTTGCTGCTTCACAAAATTTAAGGTGCCATCAATCGGATCAACAAACCAAATCGTCCCTTCCATTGACTTAACCGTATCGCCAAATCCTTCTTCACTCACAATTTGATCATTTGGATAGAATTCACGAATTTTTCCTGTTAAATAATCTTCCGTTTCCTTATCCATATTGGTCACTAAATCGCGTGGACTTGTTTTTTGTGATACATCGAGTTCTGATTGTAAGGCCCGGCGAATATTTTCAGCCGCTTCGTTCAACCAAGACATAATCACTTCATGACGCTCCCTTATTATTGACATATCTTCTACTTCCTCTCAGCTTCTTTATCTCTAGTGTAATCCAACTTAAACAGAAACTCAACCAAAGCACTTTTATCCTTATGTACAAAAACGCCTGATAAAGATACATTACCAGACGATTCGGGGACTATTTACTAAATCTATTTACATAATTATTTTATTTAAGAACATCCTGAGAATTTATATTAATTAACTCTTCAAGCGATATATCTAACTGCTTCGCAATAAAAGATAGAGTCGTAATTCTAGCTGCAACTTTTCCGCATTCAATACGTTGCAACGTCTTTATACAGATAACCTTTTTTCTACAATAAAATCAACTAAATACAGGATTGAGACATAAACATATTTTCAACAAACTAATTTCTCTCATATTTTATCAAAAGTTATTTCACATGTACAGGACATTTATGTTCTAATTTCAATTAATTATTTAATTTTATGCTCTTAATTATGTGAAAAATCCATATTTTTCCCAATTTTATGTATATAAAAACAGACAGGTTCCTAAAAAGGAATACTGTCTGTTTTTTGATAATTCTATTATATGACTAGTAAGCGACTCTATTACATATGAATTGGCATGCCCAATGCAGCTTCGGCAGCATCCATAGTAACCTCGGCTAATGTTGGGTGGGCGTGAATAGTAAGCACGATATCTTCAGCGTTCATACCACTTTCGATAGCAAGCGCAATTTCAGCGATTGCGTTCGAAGCTCCGACTCCAACAACTTGTCCACCTAAGATCACATTATCTTCTTTACGTGTAATTAAGCGAACGAATCCTTCTGTCTTACCTAGTGATAGCGCACGACCATTCCCAGCTAGTGGGAATTTTGTTGCTTTCACATCAAAGCCAGCTTCTTTTGCTTCTTTTTCCGTGTAACCAACTGAAGCCATTTCAGGATCAGTGAAGGCTACCGCTGGAATTGCATTGTAGTCAACTTCGACTTTTTTACCACTAATTGCTTCTGCTGCAATTTTTGCTTCGTAAGATGCTTTGTGCGCAAGAGCAGCTCCTGGAACGATATCACCAATAGCCCAAATACTATCTACATTTGTACGTCCTTGGTTATCCACTTCAATTAAACCGCGGTCGTTAATATTAACGCCACATCCTTCAAGACCAAGTTCTTCTGTATTTGGACGACGACCAACTGTAACTAAAACATAATCAGCATCGATAGTTTTCTCTTCGCCACCAGCTTCATAAGTCACAGTAACACCGTTGTCTGTTTCTTCAGCTTTTTTCGCCATTGCATTGGTTACAATGGTCATGCCTTTGTTTTTCTTGAAGTCTTTTTCAACTAATTTAATCATATCATCATCGAAACCGCCCAAGATTTGGTCAGTTCCTTCTAGAATAGTGACTTCTGTTCCAAAGTTAGCATAGACTCCTGCTAATTCAGAACCGATATATCCTCCACCGACAACAACTAATTTTTTAGGAATTTCTTTCAAGTTAAGGGCACCGGTTGAGTCCAAGACGCGTTCAGATTTGTAACTGAAGCCTGGAATTTCAATTGGTGTTGAACCGGTTGCTAAGATAACATTATTGAATGAATAGGTTTGTCCGCCTTCTTCAGTCATAACACGCATCTTATTCGGGTTGTTGATGTATGCTTCTCCGCGAATAATTTCAACTTTATTTTTCTTAAGCAATCCTTCAACACCTTTAGTCAAGGTACCTACAACTTTAGTGTCTTTCCATTTTTGAGTTTCTTCAAAATCAATGGAAACATTCTCAGTTGTAATCCCAAAACCTTCAGAATGTTGTGCTTCGTGGTAACGGTGACCTGCCGCAATAAGTGCCTTAGATGGAATACATCCCACGTTCAAGCACACACCACCGATGAATTCTTTTTCAACAATGGCAACTTTTTGGCCCATTTGTGCGGCGCGGATGGCAGCTACATAGCCACCAGGTCCAGCACCAACAACAACCGTATCTAATTCAACTGTAAAATCTGCTACTACCATTTAGAGATTCACCTTAACCTTCCATTAAGAGTAATTCTGGATCTTCAATAACGCGTTTCAAGTGGTTGAGGGCACGTTGACCGTCTGCTCCGTCAATAACACGGTGGTCAATAACAAGCGATAATTCTTGAACAGGTGCTACAGCTAATTCGCCATTCTCATCCACAACTGGTTTTTTCTTAATACGGCCAATACCTAAGATAGCAGTCTCAGGGTGGTTAATAATTGGCGTGAAGAATCCACCATTCACTGATCCAATATTCGTAATGGACATAGATCCACCTGACATATCATCAGCTGACAACTTACCGTTTTGTGCTTTTTCAGCTTTCTCGGCAATTTCATCAGCGATTTCGTAAATAGATTTCTTGTCAGCATCTTTAATCACTGGTACGAATAAACCATTTGGCGTATCCGCTGCAATACCAATATTGTAGTAATGCTTGTGGACAATTTCATCGGTCGTGTCATCAAGCGATGTGTTCAATACTGGGTATTTCTTCAGTGTAGAAACAAGTGCTTTAACAATGTATGGTAAGAATGTTAATTTCGTACCTTGCTCAGCTGCTGCTTCTTTGTATTTCTTACGGTGTGCCATCAATTTCGTTGCATCTGCGTTGTCAAATAGTGCAAATGATGGAATAGTAATTGAGCTGTTAACCATTGCTTTAGAGATCGCTTTACGCGTACCGTTCATCTTCTCGCGAGTTTCCAAGTCAGATAATTTAGACTTGTAAGGTTTCGCCTCAATAGAAACACCTTCACCCGTTGCTGGTGCTGATTGACTTGCTTCGCTTGCTGATGATTCTTCTGTAGATGCTTGTGCATCTGTTGAAGCAGAGCCTTCACCACCGAAGTTATCGATATCTTCACGTGTAATACGTCCACCATTACCTGTTCCTTCAACTAACGTAATGTCAACATCATTCTCACGCGCGTACTGACGAACTGATGGCATTGCTAGAACAAGTTTGTTCGGGTCAGATTTTGCTACGACACCAGAAGATTCAGATGAAGTCGAAGCAGCTTTTTCTTGTGAGTCTTCTTCAGTTGAGCTAGACTCATCAGCTTTAGCCTCTTCTTTTCCTTCATCACTTGATCCAGCATCTGCAGCTCCTGCATCATCACCTGATCCATCGTCAATTTTAACAATTGGATCCCCAACATTCTTGACATCACCAGGTTCTGCTAAGAATTCTAAGATTTTACCATCAACTGGAGCAGCAATCTCGGTCACTGATTTATCATTTTGGATTTCAGCGATTGAATCGCCTTCCTCCACTTCATCGCCAACTTCTACAAGCCAGCTTGCAATTTCACCTTCAGCCATTCCTTCTCCGACATCTGGTAATTTAAAAATGAAAGCCATTAATTATTTCTCTCCTTTATATCAAAGTTGTCTGTATCTTATCAGTTAAGAGAAGGTTTTCTAGTAATTAGCACTAGAAAACCACTCCACTGATCTGTCCATTAAAAGTTAATTGTCTTGTTAACTGCTTCTTTAATATCTTCAGAATTAGGTAACCATTCATTCTCGATTTCACCAAACGGATAAATAGTATCCGGTGCTGAGATATACTCAATTGGTGATTCGAGGTGCAAGATCGCGCGGATTGATACCTCAGCAATGACTTGACCACCGACACCTGCTTGACGTTGTGCTTCTTGTACGAAGACGAAGCGGTTTGTCTTCTGGATTGATTCAACAATTGTATCGTAATCAACTGGTGAAACTGTACGCAAGTCAATAACTTCTGCTGAAATACCATCTGCTTCAAGTTCTTCGGCTGCTTTCAATGCCTCACGTACCATGTAACCGTAAGCAGCGATGGTAACGTCAGAACCTTCTTTAGCAACATTAGCTTTACCAATTTCAAGTTCATACTGTTCTTCTGGTACTTCTTGACGGAATGAACGGTAAAGTTTCATGTGCTCCAAGAATACTACTGGATCTGGGTCGCGAATAGCAGCTGTTAGTAACCCTTTTGCATCATATGGGTTTGATGGAATAACCACTTTTAATCCAGGAGATTGCGCCATAAGTCCTTCTAATGAGTCGGCGTGCATTTCTGGTGTGTGAACACCACCTCCGAATGGTGAACGAATGGTTACTGGGAAGTTACGGTCCCCACCACTACGGAAACGTTGACGAGCAATTTGTCCGACAATTTCATCCATCACTTCGAACACAAATCCGAAGAACTGGATTTCCATAACAGGACGGAAACCTTGAACTGCTAAACCGAATGCCATACCACCGATTGCAGATTCAGAAAGGGGAGTATCGTTTGATCGAATTTCACCAAACTTATCGTATAATCCTTCAGTTGCTCGGAAGACCCCGCCGTTTTTACCGACATCTTCACCGAACACCATAACCTTCTCGTCACGCTCCATCTCTTGCTCTAAAGCTTGAGTAATCGCGTGGATCATTGTTAAATTATTACTGGCCATGATTATTTACTCTCCTTTGCTTGATACTTTTCAATTTGCTCCTGAATATTCTTCGGAGCATTTTCGTACATGTATCCTAATAATTCTGGAATAGACATGTCTGCTGCTTGATCAGCTTTCTTCGCAGCTTGTTTCACTTCTTCTTTTACTTCTTCAATTAGTTTTTCTTCTTTTTCTTCAGACCATAAGCCTTTATCTGTTAAGAACTTACGGAATCGTTTCAACGGTTCACGTTCTTCCCAGTACTCGAATGATTCTTCAGAACGGTATTTTGTTGGGTCATCTCCTGATGTTGAGTGAGCCCCCATACGAGATGTAATAGTTTCGATAAGCACTGGTCCGTTACCGGCAGCTGCCCATTCACGTGCTTGCTTAGATACAGCATACACTGCAAGTGGGTCCATACCATCAACTTGAACACCTGGAATACCAACTGCTGCTGCTTTTTGTGCTAATGTTTCGGCAGCGGTTTGTTTTTCACGTGGTGTTGAGATAGCATACCCATTGTTTTGAATGAAGAAAACAATTGGTGCTTTGTAGCGAGAAGCAAAGTTCATACCTTCGTATGTGTCACCTTGAGATGAACCACCATCACCTGTGTAAGTGAATGTTACTTCATCTTCTGCTCCACGGCGTTTTTGACCAACTGCATTACCCATTGCTTGTACGTATTGTGCACCGATAATAATTTGTGGTGGAATTGCGTGCAAGTCTTCTGGGTACTCGTTCCCCTCAACGTGTCCACGTGACCATAAGAATCCCTTGTACACAGGAAGTCCGTGTTGGATTAATTGTGGAATATCACGGTATCCAGGGTATAACCAGTCTTGTTTCTTGAACGCGAAGTGAGAAGCAATTTGTGAAGCTTCTTGTCCTTTTGTTGGTGCGTAGAATCCTAGACGTCCTTGACGAGCTAATGCAATAGAGCGCTCGTGTAAGGTACGTGACCACACCATTCTTTCCATTAATTCAACTAATTGTTCATCAGATAAGTCAGGCATAATATCTTCATTTACGATATTACCATCTTTATCTAGAATTTGAACCATCGGAAACGTTTCGCGGTAATTGCTGAAAATCTTCTCATAATCAACGGGTTGAGTTGATTCTGGGAAAGATTGTTCAACAGTACTTTGTTTTGTTTCCTTCTCAGATTTCTTCTTTGCCATAAGATAACCCATTCCTCTCATAATGTTATTGAAATTATTGTAGTACAGACAGAGCAAACTGTGTCACTCCATCCACTCATCTCTAATGTAACACGAGAGGAAAACATTTGCAAGAAAAAAGTTTTAAAATACTATTTATTTCTCTTTTTGTCGGTATTTCATAAGGATATCCAATGTTACTAATTTCACAAAAATATCATTATCTTAACTGTTTTCATCTGTTTCATCTATAAATGAATCTGTATTAATATAGCAAGTACACCTAGATGGAATTTTACATCTCCTACTAAACTAAATAGATAGTTCCTTATTTTTCTGTTTTGAATTCATTTATTCGATATCTCAAGTATTTATGTTATAATAGATCAGACTTTATGCAAGGAGTGAACAGATATGTTAACGATGAATGATATCATTAGAGAAGGGCATCCTACATTGCGAAAAGTAGCTGAAGAAGTGGTTTTCCCGCTTGACGATGACACGAAAGAAACAGCACACAAGATGCTTCAATTTCTAAAAAACAGCCAAGATCCAGAATTGGCTGAAAAATATCAATTAAGACCCGGTGTCGGTATTGCTGCTCCACAAATCAATATTTCTAAACGCTACTTAGCCGTGCATTTACCTGGAGAAGATGGTGCTGATTTTAGCGAAGTCATCTTTAATCCTAAAATTATTAGCCATTCAGTCGGGCAATCTTGCTTGGCAGACGGTGAGGGGTGCTTGTCAGTGGACCGTCAAGTACCTGGAATTGTCCCGCGTCACGATAAAATTACGATTCAATATTACGATATTGACGGCAACAAACACGAAGAACGTTTACGAGCCTATCCTTCAATTGTTGTCCAACATGAAATCGATCACTTAAATGGCGTCATGTTCTATGACCGAATCGATGAGACTAACCCACTTGCCTTACCGGACGATATTAAAGTACTTGGTGCTGATGAAGAAACCGAGCCATAGTCCTCTATAAACAAAGACAAGGAACGGACTTTCAATTGAAGGTCCGTTCTTTGTCTTTGCCTTTGATTAATGATTTTGAGCTAATTGAACGTTAACTTCCTGCTCTGTTGGTGCTCCAGTCTGGGCACCACGTTTTGTCACTGACAAAGCTGCTGCCGCCGAAGCAAAGCGAATTGCTTCCTTCAGCGCCTTGCCTTTACTCAACTGAACAGCCAAAGCACCATTGAATGTATCACCCGCTCCAGTCGAATCAACTACTTTATCAACTGTTGGTGCTGGAACATGCACGATTTCAGTTCCATCATGATACTTAACGCCTTTATCTCCCAATGTGACAATCAGTTGATTTGGATAATTGGCCAATACATCTGAAATCGTCTGTCCTGGAAAGAGCACCAAAAATTCTGTTTCATTTGGTGTTAAGTAGTCTACTTTTTCCAACAAATCTATCGAAATCTCTCGAGCCGGAGCTGGATCATATAATAAAGTAATATTTCGTTGATGACAATAATCAATCACATACTCAACTACTTCAACTGGCAACTCATTTTGTAGAAGGATGCAAGTGACATCTGCTAGTAATTCATCCGCTTCAGCAATTAATTGAGGTTCAACATCCCCATTTGCGCCCAATACAATGACAATTGCATTATCTCCATCTACTACTGTTATGTGAGCCGAACCGGATGATTGATCTGGAATCACTTTTACACCAGATGTATCAACGCCACAGTCAGTTAAATTTGCTAGGATTTCTTCACCAAACGTGTCATCTCCAACTGCCCCAATCATTGACACCTCCGCACCCAATCTCGCAGCCACAACCGCTTGATTCGCTCCCTTCCCACCAAAGAATGTCTCGAATTGCTCGCCTTCAATTGTCTCTCCCATCTGAGGAGGACGTACCGTATTCACTACAAAATCCGTCGTCATACTTCCAATCACTACCAAACAACTCATTATCTATCGCCTCCATTTTTCTTTATTATAAGTGGAATAACTTGTAAATGGAATAATGACCTTTTCCTTCATAAAAACAAAACAGTATTTTAATCAGTCTCTATTAAATTCAATTTATTTATTAGTCATTTCTAATTTATGTTATTTGTAATAAATTATCAATAAAAATAATAATAAAACTAAAAAATAATTATTTCATACTAATTACTATACCAATAGTCTTCATAATGCTTGTTGCACAAAAAAATACATATTAATCAGTAAGATTAAGTTGTGATTTTGTCCAAGTGTGTTATAATTTATTCACTTTACAAAAAGTAAGTAGACAGGGGAGATTTTATGGAAATGATCGGTATTTTAATTGTATTTGTCGGATTATTGTACGGTTTAGTTCTCATGCAACAAAAACATATAAGTTACACCAAGCGAACATTTGCTGGTTTAGGCTTAGGTATTTTATTCGGGGGCTCACTACAACTTATATTCGGCACAGAGCACGAAGCATTAAAGGGTGCGATAGAATGGATTAATGTGGTCGGAGGTGGCTACGTTCGGTTCTTGCAATTATTAGTTGTTCCTTTGATTTTTATCTCATTGGTACAAGCTTTTACAAAAATTACAGAGAATGCTAATATTGCACGTATCGCAACAAATGTTTTAGGTACGCTTATGATTACAGTAATGATAGCATCAGCTATTGGTCTAGTTGTCGCACTTTTCTATAATTTGGACGGGGCACAATTTACACGCGGCGCTGAAGAATCAGCACGTATTCTTGACTTACAGGAACGACAAACTGAAGTGGCAAATCTGGCTATGTCCGAACAAGTACTAAACTTTATTCCTAGCAATATTTTTGAGGATTTTGCTAATTTAAGACCTACTAGTACGATTGCTGTTGTGATTTTCAGTTCATTAGTTGGTGTTGCCTACTTAGGTGTGGCACGCAAAGAACCCGAACAAGCTGAAACATTCAAACAAATAATTGATGCATTTCATGCAATTGTTATGCGTATCGTTACACTTGTTTTACGGATGGCGCCATTTGGTATCTTAGCTCTAATGACTCGAATGACAGCAACGTCTAGCTTGCAAGCACTGATTAATATGGGAACATTTTTGATTGCTAATTACACAGCCATTTTACTAATGTTTGCTGTTCATATGTTAATTTTAATACTACATGGCTTGAATCCACGACAGTATCTTCAAAAAGTTTGGACTGTGCTTAGTTTTGCTTTCACCTCACGATCAAGTGCTGGTTCACTCCCAATGAATGTATCAACTCAAACAGATGCACTAGGTGTTGATTCAACAACTGCAAACTTCTCTGGTACATTTGGTTTATCAATTGGTCAAAATGGTTGTGGTGGAATTTATCCAACTATGCTAGTGGCTATTGTGGCACCCGCAGTTGGAATGGATTTATCTAGTCCTGCAACATGGGCCACTATTATACTAACCGTCGCTATTTCATCATTCGGTGTTGCTGGTGTCGGTGGTGGTGCAACGTTTGCTTCACTTATCGTATTCAGTACATTAGGTTTACCTATTGAAATTATTGGATTAATGATTTCGATTGAACCTATTATTGATATGGGACGTACCGCACTAAATGTTAACGGAAGTATGATTGCCGGAGTGACTAGCTCCAAACGTCTAAATTTACTAGACCAATCAATCTATGAAGATAGTAATCAGCAATTCGTCTCAGAACCTACTAATTAATTAAATTTAATGTTTATTATCAAACTGTTTGTGCATCTCAATTTAGAGCGCAAACAGTTTGATTTTTATCTATGGGTATAGCTCTTAAATTTATTAAGATATAGAATGATATTAGCGCTTACACAACATATTTACTTTATTAGCTTTAAATATGATATAATAGAGGTCTACTATTAGATAACATTATTCCAAGGAGGAAATAAAATGGATTTTTCAGATAAAACAACCTTATTCAATCACTACTTAGATGACATTGAAGTGCCACTAATTCGTGCCTTCGACTTGAAATGTCAGTCAATTGAAGGGATTAATCGTTTAACATTAGGACAACCCGATTTTCCTACACCAGAACATATTAAAGATGCTGCTAAGAAAGCGTTAGATGATAACTTCACAGGTTACACTCACTCTGCCGGAGATATTCGCCTACGTGAGGCAGCCGCCAGCTTTGTGAAGAAAAAGTATAATCTGGACTATGATCCTGCTACAGAAGTTATTACAACTGTTGGTGCAACTGAAGCACTTACTACCGCTCTGCATACTATTATCAATAAAGGAGACAAAATTTTAATTGCTGCTCCATACTTTTCGATTTACAAAGAAATCGTACATTTGGGAGGTGGAATCCCCGTCTTTATTGATACTGCAAAAAATAATTTTGTCCTATCACCAGAAATGATTGAAGAAGCTATGGCTGAACATGGTGATCAGGTAAAAGGGGTTTTGCTCAACTACCCTACTAATCCGACTGGGGTAACTTGGACAGCGAAAGAATGTCAAGCTATTGCTGAGACAATGAAACAATATCCAGATGTTTTCGTTATTAGTGATGAGATTTACAGTGAATTAGTCTATGAAGGTCATCATGTCTCGATGGGCGAATACTTACGTGAACAGTCAATCATCATTAACGGACTATCGAAATCACATTCCATGACTGGCTGGCGAATTGGATTCACATTTGCACCAGCAGAGATCACAACAGAACTACAAAAAGTCCACCAATATATGGTGACGTCTACTACTTCCATTGCCCAAGCAGGAGCCATTGAAGCTTTAACAAACGGATTAGATGATGCTGAACCGATGAAAGTTAAATATAAAGAACGGCGTGATTATATTTTAGCCGAGATGGAAGATATGGGCTTCACAGTAGCAAAACCAAATGGGGCTTTTTACTTGTATGCCAAGATTCCAGCTGGCTATATTCAAGACAGTTATGAATTTGTTGTTGATCTGGCAGAAAAAGCAAAAGTAGCAGTTGTGCCTGGGATTGCCTTTGGTGACGCGGGTGAAGGCTATATTCGTATCAGCTATGCAGCTAGCTTAGAGCAACTAAAAGAAGCTATGGAACGTATTCGCACATATATGGATGCCGAACGCCCAACCAAATAGAAAAAGTGGGAGCAGGCTTCGTGCCTGCTCTTTATTGGCCTAGAAAGGAGCCCTAATGAAAGAAAAATTTAGAGATAGTCTAACAGTTGGTTTCGCCCTATTTGCTATTTTCTTCGGAGCTGGCAATCTCATTTTTCCACCCTATCTCGGATTCATTGCCGGACAACATTGGCTAAGCGCCACAACGGGATTTACTCTAACTGACCCCGTACTCGCCATTGTGACCGTAATTGTCACAACAAAATTAGGTGGACGAATTGATGATATTGGACGTCGAGTCAGCCCAAATTTCGCTAAAGGATTAGGCGTGATCACAATATTGTTGATCGCCACTTTAATCGCCGTCCCTCGAACTGCTGCCACCGTCCACGAAATTGCAATCGTACCGAACTTTCCTAATATTTCACCCGTTTGGACATCGCTTATATTTTTTGCTTTAACATTATATTTTGTCTTTAATGAAGGAAAAGTAATGAATATTATCGGCAATATTTTAACGCCAATATTACTCATAACGTTGACTATGTTTATCGTAGTCGTTGTCTTCAATCCCCCCGGTCCACTCTTAACTCCGACTATTCCAGAAAATTACTTTATGCGTGGGTTTACTGAAGGTTATCAAACAATGGATGCCCTAGGAGCACCTCTCATGGCTGGAATCGTTGTAGCAGACTTTATTCGTCGAGGCTACCAAGAAACGACCGAACGCTACGAAATGGTCAAAAAAGCTGGGTTAATTGCTTTAGGATTGCTTATCTTTATTTACGGTGGACTGGCTTACATTGGCGCTACAATGGGGAGTCATTTCCCTGAGAGTATTACACGAGTAGAAATTTTACTCGGAGCTTTCTCCCACGTATTTGGCAATATTGGTGCATTAATCATCGCCATTATTGTAACCTTAGCTTGTCTAACTACTTCAGTTGGTCTAACCGCAACCTGTGGCGATTTTTTCCACTCAATCTCAAATGGCCTTGTCCGCTACAAAGTCGTTGTTGTTATCTCTGTTGGTATCAGTATGCTGATTTCTCTCTTTACCGTTGATGAAATTATTATTTATGCGGGACCAATTTTAGAAGTTATTTACCCTGTTATGATTGCACTCGTCCTACTCTTGCTAGTTGATCGGTTCATATATTACGACTTAATCTTTCTAGGAGGCGTGTTGGGAGCTTTTCTAATTACTCTACTAGAAGTATTAGCACGTATCTTTGAGTGGACATCGATTACCTATGGCATAACTCAATTCATCCCTTTAGCTGATAGAGGATTTACCTGGGTCATCCCCTCTGTCATGCTTGCAATCATCTTCGGCCTCCTTGCCAAACTTACGGGTCTCGGTAAAACTATTGATGACCATAATAAAAGTAAAACTATATTTAGATAGACGTTAAATTTCAATCATATAATGATAAAAGAGCAATCCCGAAATGAGATTGCTCTTTTTATTACTAATATCTTTTATTCCTTCACTTCAAACAAGTCTGTCCATGGAGTTGCTGTACGCTCAAGGACTTCATTCAAGGCAGTAATGTTTTGTACCCCTTTATCTTTTAACCATTCGCGAGATTGGCTGTCTCCTCCTTCAACGTAAGCGTCAACTGAATATTTCCAAGTCGCACGACCACAGAGAACACCGTTGAATTTAGCCCCTGCTTTGTGGGCAAATTCTAATGTCTCATTGAATAATTGAGCAGATACACCGGCACTCAAGTAAATGTACGGTAAGTCCGTTGATTCATCTTGTGCTCGGAAGTGTTCTTTGGCTTCTTCTTGGGTATAGACGAATTCATCGCTATCGCCAAACCCTTCTACATAGTGCATGTTTACTGGTACTTCCACTTTCAAGACATCGACATTGTAACGGTCTTTCGAAAATTCTTTCATCGCTTCGTTCACTTTGTGCGGTTTAACTTTAGCGTATTCTTTCCCTTTTGCATCATCATTATTCGCATCATAAGAAACAATTTCTAAGAAGAATGGAATGCCTTCAGCCTCACATTCAGAACCAATTCGTTCGGTGAAGCGATGTTTCCATTCGTTAACACTGCCCTCTTCATCAACGTCGTAATACAAGAGGAATTTAACAGCATCTGCACCGAGTTCTTTAATTTTTTTCACTGACATCTCATCAATTAAGTCCGGTAGACGGCCTGGTTCATCCGCATCATAACCTGTTTTTTCGTAAGCAAGCAAGAGACCTGCGCTACTATCACGGGCTTCTGCTCCAGGTAAGCCGTACTCAGGGTCTAATAAGATTGATGAAGCATATGGCGTTAATTCTTCAGAAATCCCTACTTTGAACTCTTCAACAGCTGCTTGAATGTCATCTACGCCACCTTCAGCACTGTTAATCATTCGCTTCAATGAACCGCGTTGATCGATTGCAAGTGCGGAGATATATTCTTTCTCAGTTGATAGTTGTTTAATATGATTTAATTTGTCTTGGCTAATTTTTTTCATAAATCTATTTCCTCCTAATATTTCTTTCATGTTAAATTGTAACGGATAAGAACCAGCCTTGATGGACTGGTTCCTGTTGTGCTTACCGTTTTATTATTCAGCTTCTGCTTGACGTTTGTATTCTTCATTACGTTTTTGCATTTGTTTGTAGTACCAGTAGAATAGCGCACTGTATGCTGCCATTGCAAGAATCGCGTAAAGAATAGCCGTCACTTCACCAGAACCAGCTTGTCCTACTAAAATACCGATGAATTTTTCAACGGGACCTTCGAGAGTTGAGTGAGTAATTAACGTACCTGATTCAATTCCAGAAGGCATCGCTCCAACGCTTTGGGCAACGTTTGTAACGAATGGTGCAATAGCTGTTCCTGACCATAGGAAGATTGGCACCGCAAGTGTTCCAATTAAAATCATACGTAAAATTTTACCGCGGCAAACAACAAGCAATGCTGGTGTTAAACCAATAGCAATAATACCACCGAGTGGCAAGATACCGTTACCCGGTAAGATAACCGCAATCACTAACATAATTGGTGCGATCACGTTAGCTGCTGCCCACATTTCTGGACGAGCCGCAACGAATGGCCAGTCAATTCCGATGTATACTTGACGATCATTGAATCGTTTACTCATGAAGTCAGTAACTCCTTGAGATAGTGGTTCCATCGCTGCAATAAACCATTGACCAACGATTGAGAACATTTCAAGTGCTGCTGCTCCAATAAATGCTAAACCAAAAATACTGTTAAAGGTTTGACCTATTGCTTCTGGGTTCGCAAATGCTGCTCCCCAATCTTCAATACCTAAGAAACCAATTACTGTTCCTAAGTAAATACCAATAGCAAATTTAGATCCCCAGAAACCGATCTTATCATTCAATTCAGCTGCATCGAAATCGTACTTGTCGATGAATGGGAAAATTTTATCAATAATACGATCAATTAGCATGATTGCTGGATTTAACATAAAGTTCAAGTGCGTTGTTGTTGTCGGGTTAGCTTCCGGCATATCAAGTAAGTCATTAAATGTTGGTTTCATAACATCTGAGTTGAAGAACTTCAATACACCTAAGAAAATAACTAAGATTGTTGCTAAGAACAAGTTATTGTTTGAGTAGTACATTACAAGAAGTCCGATAATAGATAAGTGCCAGAAGTTGAAAATATCAACATCTAATGTCTTTGTCCAGTTTAGACTCAACATGATAATATTAACGATAATAAGAACAAGTAAGAAGTAGAGCGTATAAGCTGACCCCCATGTAATTGTTGCAAGCGGCGCCCAACCCACATCAATAATAGGCAACTCAATCCCGGTTGATTTAACGAACGCTTGTAGTGCTGGCGCAAAGTTGTCGGTCAACATCCCAATAACCGCACCTACTCCGGTTAAGGCAATCCCTAATTTCAAACCACCCTCGAGTGACTTACTTAGGCTAACACCTAATGCAAGTGAAAATAGTGAAATAAGGATAAACATTAAGCCTGGTCCACCTAATTCAATGAATGGACTGAAAAAACTATTGGCAAATTCAATTATGCCTTGCATGATAATTCCCTCCTTTTATTTTTAACTTAATTTTTTGATTTCTTCTTCAATTTGATCAAAAACTGGTTTCGACATCGCTGGCATACGGTATAGAATTGGTCCAGCTTCAACTTCTGGAATATTAACATCGAAGCTGAATTTTGTGTGTGAAATCGGTGTGAAGATATCGTATTTGTCCATCATTTCTTTATTGATATCTTTTACTACAACTGCATCAACCTGTACTTTATGGCCGCGTTCTTTCATCTCGTTCTCAATGGCTGTCTTAATTTGGTGACTTGAGTTAATTCCGGCTCCACATGCTGCTAAAATTTTAATCATTTGTTCCATCTCCTTTGTATTATTTGATGTATATATTTATTCTTCTGTCAAAAATTGGAAAATTGCTTCAGGTGACTCTGAGCTATCCATCTTCTCGATATTTTCTTTTTTCGTTAAGAAGTCCATTAAGTTCGATAAGATATTTGTCTGATTCCCACCATCATTATTGACAATAACAAACAAATACTTCACCTCTAATTGTTCAGTAGGTTTTATCATATTGTTAAACGTTAATGGCTTCTCTAGTTGAACGAATAGTACAACTTTATCTAAGCAGTGATGAGCTTCCGTATGTGGAATAGCCACATTCGTCGTATTTCCTTCAATAACAGCTGATAAATCTAGCCCCGTAGGAAAATCCTGTTCTCGCTCTAACAAGCCTTCAGTAAATGATTCCTTCACATACCCTTTGCTATAAAGCAGCTCACCAACTTCCTTAAAAACGTCTTCTTTGGTTGATGCTGAACTTTGAAGAACTAAATCTTCTTTGAAAAATTGCTTAATTCCTTCGCTCAATGTTTATTTCGCCTCTCTTTCTGTTTATTTTTGTTTGCTAACCTAATAATAAAACGATTCCACGTAAATGTCAAGTAAAATTCATAAATTTGACAAAAAATAAACCGTTTAATATAATGTATAATATACAAGAACAAACATTTATAAACAGGAGGTGACTTTATGATCAAAGAAGAGCGATTGAATTTTATTGTTGAAGAACTAGATAAAAAAGATATTGTCCGCGTGTCTGATATCACAAAACAACTTGATGTAACAGATATGACAATTCGACGTGATCTACAAGATCTGGAAAGTCGCGGTGCCTTAATTCGAGTACACGGTGGAGCTAAAAAGGTTCCTGATACTAGCCATAATGAGTTAAGTCACAGTGATAAAGTAAACGTCAATATCGAAGCCAAAGAGCAAATTGCGCAAAAAATTGCTGCTGAAATAAAAACAAATGATACTGTGTTTTTAGGTGCTGGCACAACTATTGAGTTAACTCACAAGTACCTTAATGTCGACAAAGCCAAGATCATTACAAATTCATTTTATCTATTCAATCAGTTGAAAACAAAACCTAATATTGAATTAATTTTAATCGGTGGATCGTTTCGAGAAATTACGGGATGTTTTGTCGGCACGATAGCGAATGACTTTATCCAAGGCATTCATGTACAGAAGGCCTTCATCGGAGTCAATGGAATTACAGAACAAGGAATGTATACAGCCCATGAGAGTGAAGGGTTGACCCAACAGCTTGTCTTCAACAATGCGACTACCCGCTACATTATTGCTGATCACTCGAAATTCAATCGTAAGGATTTCTACCACTTCTTCACCTTAGAAGATGCCGATTATATTATTACAGATAATCAAATTGAAGATAGTCTAGTCAAACATTACCAATCCATAATTGATATTATTTAAACGGAGGGACTCATATGAAAGTTATTTTAGGAGCAGACAAGGACGGATTCCGTCTAAAGGAAGTTATCAAAGAATATTTAGAAACAGAAAATTATGACGTACTTGATGTGACAGAAGAACCTGCTGAAACTTTTCTAGAATCTGCAGACAAAATTGTTCAAGCCATGCGTGAGGATGAAGATGCCCAAGCAATTGCAATTGACAAAATGGGAATCGGTAGTTTTATGGCTGCCAGCAAATATAAAGGTGTCGTCGTCGCAGAAATTTCCGATGAACGTTCTGCTTACATGACGCGCGAACACAACAATGCCCGTATGATTACATTAGGTAGTGACTTAGTGGCTGATGAAATGGCCAAAAGCATTACCAATGAATTCTTAAAAGCTGACTACGATGGTGGACGTCACCAAGTTCGTGTCGATATGCTGAATGATTTGTGCTAAGAGAATTATAGGAGGATAAATATATGAAAATTGCAATTGGTTGCGACCATATTGTTACTGATATTAAAATTGAGATGGCTGATTACTTAAGAGAACAAGGACATGATGTAATTGATGTTGGAACTTATGGATTCCAGCGTACCCACTACCCAATCTTTGGTAAAAAAGTGGGAGAACTTGTTTCTTCTGGTAAAGTTGATAAAGGAATTGTCATCTGTGGTACAGGTGTTGGAATTACTAATGCCGCAAATAAAATTCCTGGCACCCGTGTGGCTCTCGTCCGTGACTTAATGACCGCACTTTACGCTCGCCGTGAACTAGATGCTAATATCATCGGATTTGGTGGTAAAATTGTAGGTGGTTTAATTATGAAAGACATGATTGATGCTTTCTTAGGCCAAGACTATGAAGAAACTACTGAAAACAAAGCTCTAATTGACGGTATTGCTAAATTGGAAGAAGGACGTTCAACTGACTTCGATCCACATCAATTTGATGAATATCTTCAAAAATGGGACGAAGGTTACTACCACGACTAAATTTCATTTTATATAACCCAAACAAGCCTTGCCATATGTTGGCAAAGCTTGTTTATATTACAATAATATCTATTTACAGTTGATTCTCTGTTATTCTTTCACATCAGCCACAAATTTTCCGTCTTCAATACGGAGGTTTAGGAGCGTGTAACCTTTCTCATTAGCGAAGTGACGAATCCGACGTTCGGCTTGTTCTAAGGTAGTGAAGTAGCCCAATGAACCGCGGTGGACTGCATCTTCAGCGTTAATAAAGGCACAAGTAGATTCTACAGTATTATTTTCGTTCAGGTAATGCTTCAGAAGAAATAAATTTCAAAACAACATTATCTCCCTTTTGAGTATTAATGGCTATGCGATTATCTTTTACCATCTGATGCTCTACTAATTTACCGTTTACAGTAGCTGTCCAGTTATGGATATTAGGATAATCAATTGTTAGTAAACCACCAGAATGAGCTGTTAATTGCAGTTCATATAGTGTTGAATTTTTCCAATTCATTGCCACTTCAACATTTCCACGTGCCTTAAGTCCTTTAACAGATCCGTCCTTCCATACATCTGGTAATGCTGGCAACGGAGCAATATAGCCATCGTGTGATTGGAGCAACATTTCTGTTATTCCACTTGTTGCCCCGAAGTTTCCATCAATTTGGAACGGTGGATGCGTATCCCATAAATTATTCAACGTTGACTGTCTTAACTGCTCTGACAAGAGATGATGTGCCCGATTGCCGTCTAACAACCTTGCCCACAAATTAATTTTATTGGCTTTTGCCCAACCTGTTCCGCCATCCCCACGATGATTAAGTGTCGCTTTTGCCGCTTCCATATAATCTGGATTATCTTTAGAGAATAATGTACCTGGGAATAATCCAACTAATTCAGAGACATGACGATGGTGTTTCTCAACTTTTTCCCCCGTAAATGCATCTGTATCTTCCTCATACCATTCCTTAATATGTCCGTCATTATTGATATGAAGCGGTTTGAGTTTAGCAAATTTCTCAGATATCTCTGCTAACAATGTATCATCCGGTCTAAACCCTTCTACATCGCGCAATACCTCTGTTGCTTCTTTAAAATCATGGAATAATTGCCATACGAGTGACTGATCGAATGTATTACCAATTGTAATTGTTCCATGTTCCGGAGAGTAAGATGGAGATGATACCCAACGATCACTCGCTTCATCGTAGTGTAAGAACTGATTCCAAAACTTAGCCGTTTCTTTCAACATTGGATAAATTTTCTCTTGTAAAAACTCTTTATCTTGCGTATAGCGGTAGTATTCATATACATTTTGCATAATCCACGCGTTGGCTGCTGGTGACCAACCCCAGTAATAATTCCAGCCCGGCGTAGTCCAGCCAAATGGAGTTACTTGCGTATGAGCTAACCAACCATTTTCTTCTCCCTCTTTGGAAGTAATATTGGCATACTCACTGGCAGCCACTCTACCATAGTATCTCAGATCATCAACAAAATTAATCAATGGAAGAGCTGTTTCAGCCATATTGGCGCTATAAGCTGGCCAATAATTCATTTGTAGATTAACATTCATATGATAATCTGAGTTCCAAGCAGGGTTATCGACGGCATTCCACACCCCTTGTAAGTTAGCTGGGAGAGCATTTTTACCTGGTCGTGATGAAGTAATCAATAAGTAGCGACCATATTGATAGAATAATTCTTCTAACGCGCGACCATCTTGTTTATCATAAGTGGCTAATAAGTCATCTGTAAATAATGCGGATGTCTTAGCTCCTAAGTCCAGCTGCACTCGGTGGAATAAGTCTTGATGATCATTGATGTGATCTACCTTCACTTGTTCATACGTCTTGTCTATAGCTTGTTGAACCGTGCTTTGTGCTACTTCCGCTACATCCATTGTAGTATCGCGATAATTTGTTTCAGGGTTTTGCGCATAATTAGTAACAGCATGCGTCATAAGTGTTGCATAAGTTGCTCCTGTCACACGCAAATAGCCATCTAGAACTTCAATTACTCCATCTGTATCAATTTCCATATACGAAGCAAATTCCAGCCCATTATCACGGACAGTTCCTTTTAATAAAGCACCTTTTTCGGTATATTCTACTGTCGCTTGTTTGTAGTCTGATTCTTTTTCAGCATAATGGTTAACATGATTTGAACCACCATCCACTAATTCTTTCGTCAGATATAACCCTGCATTAAATTCGAGCGGTTTGTCTCCTTCTTTAGATAGATGTGTAACCATTACTTTGTCCGGATGAGAAATAAACGTATCGCGTTTGAAAGTTGTTCCATCTTCTTTATAACGAACACTTGTAGTGGCTGTATCCATATCTAATACACGCTTATAGTCTGTCACAGATTCTAATTCTTTACTTTGATTAGTGAAGTCAAGATATATATCACCAAATGAAAGGTAGCGACCATATTCAGGAGAATTAGGACCAACTAAGTGTTCTTCTGCTAACTGCTTCGCTTTTTCTGTATTCCCATCTTCCAATGCTTGACGAATTTCCGGTAATACGCTATGTTTGCCTTCTAAATTACCACCATTATACGAGTCATCACCTGGTTTAGGTCCCCCAGACCATAACGTTTTCTCATTGAATTGGATACGTTCACGTCCGACCCAACCAAATACCTTACTCCCCATCGTACCATTACCAACAGGCAAAGCTTCATGCTCCCAACCTTTGTAGCTATTTTCAGCTGGCTTACCATAATGCAATTGATTGTTCATCATATCTACCTTTTCATTTTCTCCTTTTTGTGACTTAATTTAGCAAATTAAATCTACATTAAATTTCTTCAACTTCTACTTGCTTGAAGAATTCATCAAAACGTTCAGGATTAACGCTTCCTGTTGTTTCTTCTAATGCATTCAGCATACCCGTTACCATCCCAGTCTTCAAAATATCAACTGGTGAATCATCACGATCCATAGCTAACGCAAATCCAGCAATCGTTGAATCACCTGATCCAACCGGGTTAACCACATCTAAGCTCGGAATTCGAACGCGATAAAAAGTGTCATCATATTTTGCCAATGCACCGTCTGCTCCTAATGAAATTACGATCCACTTAATATCAGCTAACTCCCCACTTGACAATTGTTTTTTCAGAATTGAAATATTTGATTTATGCATATTCTATTTCTACCTTACTTTTTGTTTTACTGACTTCATTTTAAAGGAAATGTACTGACCCTCAAAAGTTAGAGTAAATTATTCTAATTTTCGGGGGTTCATTTATGTCCAAAACATATTCATACCCGTTTAAATTAAATATTGTCCAAGCATATCTTGATGGTCCATTAGGCTATCGTCTGCTGGCTAAAAAATATGATGTATCTAGCGTTCAACTTATTAAAAATTGGGTCAATCAGTATCAACTTTATAGGGAAGCTGGGCTAAAACGAAAGAAGACAAAAAAGAAATATACTTTACGTTTCAAGCTTAATGTATTAAAATTTAAGCTAGAGACTGGCGCTTCCTATAAAGAGACGGCTAACGCCTTTGGCATAGGCGAACCCTCTATTATAGCGAATTGGAAACGGCTATTTATGGAAGGAGGCGCACAACGTCTAAATAAGCCGATAGGGAGTCCACCCAAAATGCCTAAATCATCACGTTCGTCTAACCAGAAAACAACACAGCCAAAGCAAAAAACAGATCAAGTAGCTCGTGAGAATGCACAATTACGAGAAGAAAATAATTTATTAAAGATTGAGTTAGCCTAATTAAAAAAGTTGAGAGAGCGGGGATTGAGCGACCCTCGCAAAGACAACAATCAAGAATAGCCTTTGAGCTAACTGAAGATCACTTTCGCTTAAAAGATGTCTTAATGGTTATTGATTTACCGGCATCAACGTATCACTATTATATGGCCCAAAAAGCAAATGACCCAAAAGATCATCCGCTTGAACAGCTTATTCAAAAAAATTTTAACGATTCAAACGAGACATACGGCTATCGACGAATAACGCTCGCCTTAAGAAACCTGAGGTACTGTGTAAATCATAAACGAGTCCAACGTCTTATGCAGAAGCTGGGTATCAAATGTATGAAATTTTCCATAAAAGTCGTCGTTATAATTCCTATAAAGGGAAAGTAAGGAAGGTAGCCAGCAATCGGGTGAATCGACGATTCATGACATCCGTTCCACTACAAAAATTGGTCACCGATTTCACAGAATTTAAGTGTCTCAAGGATGAAAAACTATACCTAAGTCCGATAATGGATTTATATAATAGCGAAATTATTGCCTTTAAGATCGCGAAACGTCCAACATTAGATATTGCCCTAGAGCCGCTAACAGAAGCGATTTCTCGTATTGAACGCCATGCCCCTTATCGTACAACGATCCACAGTGATCAGGGGTGGCATTATCAACATCATGCATGGATCAATTGTTTAAAGGAGCATGGTATTTATCAAAGCATGTTTCGGAAGGGGAACTGCCTTGATAATTCACCGATGGAGAATTTCTTTGGGCTCTTAAAGCAAGAAATGTATTATGGTCAAGATAAAATGTCTTTTAGTGATCTCAAGTGCAGAATTGAAAATTACATTCATTTCTACAATAACGATCGGATAAAAGTAAAATTGAGCGGCTTATCTCCGGTCAATTACCGGAAACAAGCCACTTAATCATCACTATTCAAAGCTCCAACTTTTGGGGGTCACATCAGAAATCTTACATGTTTTTAGTTTAACGTATAAAGATGTGCTAACGAAGAAACTTTCTCACCAACACCAAAAGTTGTAGAATGAAATTTATCTTTCAACCTCATGCAACAGCTAAATTCAAACATTTCCTCCAGTTATCAATGAGTTGATTTTATCATTATCAACATTTAAGTGTTGAAGAAATATTTACACTTATTTTATAAAAAGATTTCTTCTCTAGGATTTACCCCTAAAGTATCACAGACTTCCTTAATATTATCAACTGTTAACCCCTCAAATTTGCGAATATTATTAGTCAACATGTATAATTCAGCTGCCTTATCTACTGTTTCAATCAATCCAAAACAATCTTGGAAATTTTTACCAGTAGCAAGAATACCATGAAACGTCCAGACAACAATTCTACATCGTTTTAATTTTTCAGCAGTTTTCAAACCAATATTTAATGTGCCTGGTAATTCCCATGGGAGAACTCCTACACCATCTGGAAAAACAACAATGCTTTCCGTTAATATTTTCCAAAGTGGTAATGTGTAGGCAGAATCATTGGGTTCTACGGTATGTGAAAACGCAGTTGCATTGTTAGCATGATTGTGAACTACTACTCTATGATTATTATCTTGTGCAAGACGAGTACTATGGGAAAGAAGATGCATATATAACTCACTTGTAGGTTTATGGTTATTTTCAAATCCCCATACGACATCATACCCCTCTCTTTTTATTCGTATTACTCCAATATCTTCTACAATTCCTGTCGAAATTCTTGATTTTATTGTTCTAAATTGACTTCCAGAAGCTGTAATTAAAATATATTTACCAATGAGATTTTCAGGAATATCATTAAATTCATTAAAATTACTGTTTTTATCAGATGGTAACATGTCAATATTATCTTCATTTAATATGATGCTAATATTTCCGCCATTACTCTCATCCCAACCTTTTTTCCACATATCGTAGGTTGTATTAATAAGATCAACGACAATTTTAGATTGCTCAAAGGATACTGTCATAATTTACCTCCATTTTAATTTTCTTCAGATAACCTTTCATTTCGTTTTTGTCTATTTTTCAATAAAAGATAAAACAATACTAACCAACCAACAAAGAGTATGATAGCTACAATGTCACCATTAAATGAATTAGCAATCAAATATCTTAAGTCTGGACCTTCAAATGTACTCCATGAAATCATTTCATTTGATTCTACACCAATAGTTCCTGTTTCTTGACCTAATCTAGTAATATATGGAGCGAAGTACGTGGCTGCATACAAGAATAATGGAGCAGTGATAATTCCATGAATAATCATTCTAACTAAATTACCATTAGTGAGTAGTAATGCTCCAACGACAAATGATAAGTTAATAATTCCTGCAAATGGAAGTACAATATTTCCGGGTAAGATTACTGAAAAGAACAGTAAAAATGGGATAGTAATAATAACTGCTACCCATAACTCATTACGTCCACCAAGTATAGGCCAATCTAAGCCGATAAATATTTCACTATTTCCGTATTTTTGTCGCATAAATTCAGAAACAGCATCAGAAATTGGTGATAACGCTTTAGAGAATAATTTAGATACCATCGGGAATAATACTAACGCAGTAGCAGCTTGAACCCCTAAAGTAAGAGCCTCCGAGACACTATAACCTCCAGCAAATCCAAGTAATACCCCAATAATCCCCCCCATTACTGAGTTTTCCCCAAAAATACCTATTTTATTACGCAATGCTTCAGCATCAAATTCTTTTCTAAAAAATGGAATTTTCTTCAACAATTCATCAATAGGGTAAAGAATTACAGCTATTAGAGCTATAAAGTGAGGAACCGTAACTCCAGGAATTCCTGTTAAACGTTCAACTTCAGGAGCAAATACATCCCCTAATTTCAACTCTAAAAATACAATTATAGCTCCGGCTAAAAATCCTAACCAAATTGAACCTGTAAAGTATGCAATTAAAACAGCAGTGAATATTTTATTCCATACATTCCACATATCTACATTCAAAGTTTTTGTTTGCTTAGTAACTAACATTAAAATATTAACAATAATTTGTATTGGGAAAAGTACGAATGCATATGGCCATGCCCAACTTATAGAAGCCATACCTGGCCATCCAATGTCAACAGCAGGAAGGCTAATTCCTGTATTAGCTGCCATTGACTCAGCTGCACCTCCCATTGATGTCATCATAAACTCAATAAGGATTCCCATTCCAGTAAAAGCAACTCCTAGTGTTAGCGCTGCTGTAAAAGCATCTTTAAATTTCATTCTCATTGATAAACCAATAATTAACATTATCAATGGTACGAATACAGGAGCTCCTAAATCTAATACATATTGTACGATAGTTTCTAAAAATTCCATAGGTTTTTCTCCTTTATATATTTAGTCTATCCTTCTAAAAAATCGATTATTTTTTTGAGTTCCTGTTCCTGCCCCATACCAGTTAAGAATGGGATCCCACTGAATACAGGAATTCCATAATCCTTCTTATCATTTACAATAGATACATAAGCGTCTGCACCCTTCACATACTGTTCAATGGACTTCATATCAACCGCTTCAACATCTGCTTTAACATTATTTTCTTTCAATAATTTTTCTAATTTAGACGCCACTGTTTGAGAAGTTGCTACACCAGAACCACAAGCTACAATAATTTGTTTCATTTGAAAAACTCCTTTTTTAATTTAATTATTTTTAAACAATTTAATAAGATCATCATTATTATTACAATTCTGTAATTCATCCAAAAAATTTGAATTATTAAATAACTCAATTAAGGTTGAAAGTAATGTTACTTGTTTCTTAGGCTCTTTTATACCCAAAATTATTACATATTCAGGTATAACCTTTTTATCATCTGATCCCATTTGTGTAAATTCTATATCATCTTCCATTTTATTAATATAGATAAATGGTTTTTTTATGTGATCTACATCAGTATGTGGGATAGCAATATTTATATTTTCAAGTACTAAACCAGTTGGATAAATTTGTTCTCTACTTAGTATTGCTTCAAAAAAAGATTCTTCAACAAAATTCTCTTCTACTAGCTCTCTGCTAGCGCTTTCGAAAAAGTCTATTAAAGAAGTAGATTTATTTTCAATATTCACTAAATTAGAATATACTAATGTGTTTAATTCCATTATATTTTCACCTCCTTTTTTTACTGGATAAAAGTGTATATCACCCCTTTCAATTAAAAAGATAGTTAAATTAAAACAAGATTTAATTTCTTATCAAGGTATTTTTTTACTTCATCATTAATATTTTGTTCAGTAATAAATACATCAATATCAGATGTGTCAAAAGATTTCTTAAAAGCTATTTTATTTTGTTTATCACTAGTAGCAACCATAATTTTCTTCAGAGACTGACTACATACTTTTCTTTTAATATTTAATGTATGTATATTATCTTCAGTGAACGCAAAATCTTTAGAAAATCCACTAACACCTAAAAATATGATGTCAAAATATATATCCTTAATCAAGCTATTATCAATTGTAGTGGTTGTCTCTAATGTAGTGCCATCAACTTTCCCACCTAGAAGATAAACAGAGTGACTACTAGTCTCCATAACTCTTAATGCAATAGGTAAACTTGGCGTTATAATGCTTATATTATAATCATCGGGAATAAAGTCAATTAAATGATAATAACTTGTTCCACCATCAATATATATTGTGTTACGATAGTGCACATATGAAGCTGCACGTTCACATAATTTTTTTTTAACATCTATATTTATATTCAATCTTTCATTAAAGGTTGATTTACTTACAGCTCCACCGTGAACTCGTCTAATATAATTTTTTTCCTCCAGAATATTAAAATCTTTACGAACAGTTTGTTCTGAAATATTAAATTTACTTGCTATTTCTAGTGTCCGTACCTTTTTATTAGTAAATATATATTTTTTTATAGCATTAAGTCGTTCTATCTGATCCATATCATCTTACTTTCATTCTAATATTTTTAACTTTCATTTTGCTTTCGTTTATTATCTAATCACATAATACTCTATCCCTTGCAAAATGTCAAGAACTTATTTAAAAAGAGTTTTTTCGATGTACCCATTTGGGAAATAAACCAAAAAATAAACTGCTAATCACAATGATTTAAGCAGTCAATCGTTAATAAATACATAAAAATTTACCCCTTGTTATCTCAAGAATTGATTTCAGCTAAAATTATCCATACGAATTGCGCTGGCTGATTGCACAGTTAAAAAAACATAGGTTGGACCTAGTCTGTCGACTAGTAAGCACCCATGACCTAAGGAGATACAGTCATGTACAATAAGGAACCATCTACGTGTTTTTACACTTATAATTTGAGTGGGATTAAATATTTGGCTGTGTTACTTTGATAATTTCTAGTTTTGACATACAAATAATCCTCTAAATCATGGGCCATTTGCTAACAATCAAATAAAAATAAAATTGAGCGACTTATCTCCGATCAATTATCGAAAAAAAGCCACTCAATCACGTGCTTCATCGTTACTATTCAAAACTCCAGCTTTTTTGGAGGACACAATATGACTACTATATGACTACTAAATGTTAAAGAGCTATTATTTACTGATTAGTACTTTTATTGAGAGTTGTAATACCAATGCCAGTTGCAGCCCAAATTAATGATAAAAATATACCTGAGTAATTTAATATAGCAAAAGGAAGATAAGTAAGAGTAAGAACTCCCAATGTCGCAGCCATATAAGCACCTGCTGCTGTCCATGGAATTAGACATTCAACACATGATACGGAATCCTCCAAAGTTCTTGACAATACCTTTGGATGAAGCCCTTTCTTTTTATAAACATTTTTTAACACCTCACCAGGCATTAAAATTGATACCTGCCCATTGCTTGTGACATCAGTCGTGACTAAGTAAATTAATATAGTAGATGCTACTAATTGGAAAGTATTAGATATTTTTTCAACTAATTTAGATATTAATACATCTAAAGCCCCAGTGACCAACATTGTTCCCGCTGTGTAATAAACTTACTATCTCTGGTAGTACTAACGTTTCATCATATCTCAACATACCCACATTAAATCCATTCAAAGTTGATTCAACTATAAATCGTCTATATAAAGTTTTGGAAGACATGTTGAGTTGACGTTCTCCTCGTCCAATAATAACGTCTGGTGTCCATCCTTGACTGACTTTGTCCGTCACATAGGATAAATCGTCATCGAATAAGTCTTTTCGCTTGGCACCGCGACGCTTCATATTCTCTTGCGTTTGTTCATAGTAGTCCTTGACAGACTTACCTGACTTTATGGCGTTGAGCACATCATACACTTTCTGAGGAGATCGTTTGATCTTTTGGGCTATTTTGTAGCCTTTCATGCCATTTTCGGCATAAGCATCTATGCAAACCAGTTCATTTATGGTAAGATTGGTGTGGGTCATGGTGGTGCATCTCCTATTCTTCTTAGAGGGTTGATATAGGATGATTGTACCACAGATGACCCTTTTAAATTTCTATTTTAATTTTACAATGAAGGACCCTAATCCTTGCTTAGCTTCTATGTCAGCTCCATGTACTTTTATCTCATTCATTAATGTTTTAATATATTTTCGAGCGGTACGATCACTTATCCCTACAATGCCGGCTAATTCTTTACTTGTTAGATAGGTGTTTGGGTGTTCGATAAATACCTCAAGTAAGCTCCGCTCTCGCTTATTCAGCATATACTCACCTCACAATCTTATTAATTTCTTAATTAACTATTTATAGTATAGCAAATATTTTCCGTATCTAGGACCAGACTTTTTCCGTATCACTTAGGAAGGAGTTGACATCATTCAAACTGTCGGTTACAACTAGGGAACCGGATACCGTTCAGATCCCTTGCAAACGATTCAATTATTCCATATAATAAACTTAGTCAAAAGTTGATTATATAAACAATTGTCTAATCTACTTAAAAGGAGGTGGATATCATGTTGAACAAAAATGAACAAGAGGTCTTAGCACTCATTCAAAAAGATCCATTTATTTCACAGAAAGAGATCGCACAAGCTCTTCACATTCCTCGGTCCACGGTCGCTTCCGTTATCTCATCATTGATAGCGAAGCATCAACTGCAAGGGAGAGCCTATGTCATTAATGCACCTACACCAACTTATGTGATCGGTGGAATGAATATTGATCGGAAATTTAACTTAGAAGGAAAACTTATCCCTAAAACAAGCAATCCAGTGACTTCAACCACTAGTATCGGCGGCGTTGGACGCAACATTGCCGAAAACTTGGGTCGATTAGATCAAGCAGTCACACTACTTTCGGTGGCTGGTTACGATAATGCATATGATATAATTAAGGAATATACAGCTCCTTATGTTAATCTATCACAGGTTACACAACTCTTGCATGAAACAACTAGTTCTTACAGCGCGGTATTAGACCATCACGGTGAGATGCTTCTCGCTCTTGCAGATATGGATATTTGCCGTCATATGACAAAAGAATGGATTAATCAACATCATTCACAGTTAGTCCAAGCAGAATCATTAGTGGTTGATTTAAATATTAACCTTGAAGCTATGCAGGCAATTATTGATATGGCACGTCATCACGATATAAATTTGGTCATTGTTCCCGTATCTGCACCCAAAATGACCCACTTACCCGATCAACTTGATGGGGTGAATTGGATCATTGTTAATCGCGATGAATCAGAAGCTTACTTTGGCTATGAATCATCCACTCATATCAAGCCCACCACTTTAGTTCAAAACTGGCTAAAAACTGGCGTGAAGCATGTTGTACTAACTTGTGGAAAAGATGCCTTATATCTAGGGAGCCACGATACGGCGGAAATCACCAAATTCACGCCCCCTACTGCCTCTCATATTAAAGATGTGACTGGGGCCGGTGATGCTTTCACGGCGGGTCTCATTTATGGTATTTTACAGAACTGTAGTACTGACCAAAGTATTCATTATGCTCTAGCCAATGCTTACCTCACTATTCAATCAACTGATACGGTTCGCAATGATTTATCGTCTACTCTATTAGACAACACAACAACTACATTATTTGGAGGAGATTAATATGACACACCCACTATTATCGATTAGCTCAGAAGTGAAAGACGCCTTAGAGAAGCAAAAGCCCGTGGTTGCCTTGGAGTCAACCATTATTTCTCACGGAATGCCTTATCCACAAAATGTCGAAACAGCACAAAAAGTGGAGCAAATTGTCCGTGAGCACGGAGCTACTCCGGCAACTATTGCCATTATGGATGGCAAGTTCAAAATTGGCTTAGAACCTGAAGATCTTGAACGTTTAGGCAAGGAAAAACCTGTTGCTAAAGTATCTCGACGCGATCTGCCGATTATTTTAGCTAATAAACAATTAGGAGCAACCACTGTAGCGACAACCATGATTGGGGCACATTTAGCCGGTATTAAAGTATTCGTTACTGGTGGAATTGGTGGAGTTCACAGAGGCGTCGAATCAACAATGGATATTTCAGCTGACCTTGAAGAATTAGGTCAAACACCCGTAACTGTTGTCTGTGCTGGCGCAAAAGCTATTTTAGATCTACCTCGCACATTAGAGTATTTAGAAACAAAAGGTGTCCCTGTCGTGGGCTATCAGACGAATTATTTGCCTGCTTTCTACACGCGCACATCAGACTACGCATTGAATACGCGTCTGGACTCAGCGGAGCAAATTGCTGATGCGATGCACGCTTCGGAATTATTAGGACTACAGGGCGGGATGTTAGTCACAAATCCTATTCCAACAGAGCACGAAATCCCCCACGAAGTAATCGATGCAGTGATTGACCAAGCTGTACAGGAAGCTACAGAACAAGGCATCACCGGGAAGGACAGCACACCTTTCCTACTAAAACGAATTGTAGAGTTAACGGATGGCGCTAGTCTAGATACCAATATTCAACTTGTCTTTAATAATGCAAAATTAGGGGCTCAAATCGCTGCTCAGTACTATCATAAAAAATAATCACTAAATACTTTTAATCTCCTCGACTATCCGAATTATTCTTTCGCATAGTTGAGGATTTTTTATTTACTTTCTGTTTAAGTGTATTTTTTGAATAAAATATGAATATTAATTGTAGTGAGCGCATCTTTCTTGTAAAATGAAGGTGATTAGAATTGTTGCTATACCGTTTAAGAAAGGACGAGGATATGAAAAAACAATTAAGTAAGTTAGCTATAGGTGTTCTGTTAAGTGGCGGAATACTTGCTTATGATGACGTTGAATTAAATACGTCTTCTGAGCAGGTCATTTATGCGCAAGATATTGAAGTCCCTGAAGGGAAATTTATGGTTCAGGTGAAGAGTACGAGTAATCCAAATATTGAAGTCACCAAATTTTATGACATTTCAATGATTAAAGCCGGTGAAAGGTTTGATGCGGAAAAATTAGCTTATGAAACGATTGAGGCTGAGCCCGGTACGTATACATTAAAATCAATCCATACGGCCTCAGCATTTGATGAGCAGCTTCAACAACGGGCGGTCTATCCAAAATACGGTCAAGGAGACGAACAGCATTGGGAATCTGAATGGAAAATTACTGAATTTGAAGAAGAATACCCTTTCGAAATTCTAGATGTAGTCTTTGAAGAAGAATTCCCAGTTCCAAATAAGGAGTCTGCGTCGGAATCAGATGCCTCTCAGAATCAATCCACTGAGTCGGGTACTTCTAATGACCAAATTGAGCGCTTGAAGCCGGCTATTGAGCCAAGTGGAGAATTCTATACGAGTGAAGATTTTCCAGACTATTCAGATGAGGAAGTTCTTGGTGCGCAAGTTTGGTACTTGCAGACCGGAGATACGGATCGTCCATACATGTACAAAAAATCACCAAAAGAGACAGCCGTTAACCGATATGATGATAACTCCCCAACCTATGATTTTGAACTTTATACGCTATCTGATACAGAGCGTCCCACAGCTGATAGCCAATTTGTAGGTTACCGAGATAATCGCGATGGTACAGTGACACTCTATACACAACCCGCTCACTATCCAAACCAGGAAGAAATTGAGGGGAACCCCGAATTCTACGGCGATTTCTATGATGAATTGCTAAATAATACGTATACGATGGACATCAAGGTGCCCGATAAGGAAGCGATCGCGCAAGTCCTTAAACAAATGACTGTCAACCCAGACAGTGCTCCAAACCGTGATCCTGACGATCAGCCAGATAAAGCAACAGAAGAAACATCTACTGATAAAAAAGAGCAAGAAACAAAATCGGATGAATCTAATGAAAAAAATAAAGCATCAGAACAGACCAAAGATGAACAACCTGCTCAGAAACCGGAAGAAATTAAAGAACGCAAAAGCTTAGGCGAACGCCTACCCAATACGGCAACTACCACGTGGGTTTTACTCGTTGTGGCTGGGATTGCCTTAGTAGCAGGATTGGGCTTAAAATACTACAACAATAAGAAAAAATAATTTCGACATCAATAATTGATCGCTCAAAAACCTCCTCTCAGCTACAAAAATTGAGAGGAGGTTTTGTGATGACTTATTATTTATTAAATTCACAGATGACTATGGCACCACTTTTACCCGCTGTAGTGGTGTAATTATTTAAATGAAGCTGTCCATTATATTTCTGTACAAGTTGCTGTACGATATATAAACCTAACCCATGAGCTCCTATCGTATCTGACTTACTAGACTTATATTTTTCTTGGGCTTGAGCAATAATAGCAGAATCAAACCCTGTCCCTTCATCTTGGATGACAATTTTATAAGTTGTGTTTGTGTTAACCAATTGCAATGTAATACCCGTGCTAGGTTCAGAATGCTCCACCGCATTTACAATTAGATTTTGAAGGATTGTTGTTATATCATCTGAATTAACCATCCAATCTATTGCCCGATCACTTCTTGTGACAATGCATTGCCGCTGGTGACTTCGACAAAGTTTCCTTACCATCTTTAACCATTCTGTTACAACTATTTCATCCACAACTGACAGTATTTCCTCATCGGGGTGATCGAACCGACTCAACCGATAAATATACATCTCCAATCGCTCAACCGCATCTTCAATATCTTCGACTCGTTCGTGTCGTTCTATCGCTAGTGACTCCTTCAATAATTCCAAATTCCCTTTAATTAATGTGATGGGTGTCCGAACATCATGGGTGACTGACTCAATTAAGTCTTGTTGCTGGCGCTCCACTGTCCACTGCTGGATTAAAGCTTGCTCCAAATGTTGACTCATACTATCTAAAGCCTCTAATAATTCATTTATTTCACGGTAGTTGCTAGATTCAGGTGAATAATGCAAATTCATCTCTTTCAAATGGGCATTAACTCGGGCAATTTTTTGAATTTCTAATTTCAAAATACGAATAGACCGTTTCACTATCAAAACAAAACCAATCACCCATATACTAAATGATACGATAATATAAAACCATTCAAAATTAGGTAACCAATTATGTAGCTGTTCTGAGGCGACAATAGGACGTAATTTATATAATAAGATTAATTCTCGTTGATTATCCTTTAATGTTGTCACAATATCTTGATGTGCTCTTGCCATCCCCGTCTGTTCTGCTTCCTGCACTAAATCATTATACGACGGATCTATCGTTCGCATGTGTTCCTGACCGTCTACTTTATATATATAATCATAATAGAAGGGCAACTGTTCAGGGGTCCAGCTGTCATTTTGTAACTGTTCTTGAATATGAGCAAGTCCCTGCTCCCCATAATTTGCTGGATAAATTAAGTGGGCATTTATTAAAATTTGGAATACGAAATAGCATAACCCTAAGACCACTAAGGTGTATATGATTTCAATAATAGCATAGACAGTCAATAACCGACCTAAACTTTTTCGATTTGCCACTTATACCCCACTCCCCACACTGTATAAATTGGATTAATACCAAAAGGGAAACATTTCTGTCTAATATGTTTTACCCGCTCAGTAATGGAGGTCTGGGCGTCACCTAAGGCCTCATATCCATAAATAGCAGTATAAATTGCCTCCTTCTCAAATACTTGCCCTCTACGCTGAAGTAATAGTTCACAAATTTTATATTCTGAAGCAGTCAATGGAATACGTTCCCCACGACAGTACAATGCTTGTTCGATTAAATCACAAGTAATCGGTAAATCAATCAACCGTCGATGTTTTTGCCGCTTCTCTCGACGAAGATGTGCCGCAACTCGTGCTCTAAGTTCACTAATTGAGAATGGCTTCGTTATGTAATCATCCGCTCCTAAGGCAAATCCCGTCACCTTATCCATTTCAAAATCTTTTGCTGTCAGTAACAAGATCGGACAATCAATCACTTGGCGATATTGTTTTAAAAAGTCAAATCCAGTTAGTTCTGGCATCATAACATCCAAGATAATTAAATCAAATTGTGAAAATTGTTGACTATCTAATTGCTTCACTTGTGAACACGTTGTCACTATATATTGTTCCTGCAGTGCATTTTTTATTAATTTTAATAAGGATACGTCATCATCAATCACTAATAGCTTCATCGTTATCCTCCCTCATGTGTTCTGTTCTCCCATTTATTATACCAAATCATACTTATCAACAGTAATCCTATAATCATCACAAGGGAATAAATGGCAAACAATCCGCTATGGACATCTGAGACTGTATACATTAAGCGTACATGCCAAATAGTCGGTAAAAAATCACTCATAGCACCGCCTAATTCAGTCGTCCCAAAAAGGAGGCTGAGCAATGTGTTGAAGCTACCGAATAATACTGACGTAGCTAGTCCAAATTTTAAGCTGAGCATTTGAAAGATTGGAATCAACAAGAATAACGTGACTAACAGCAGCCCACCATATCTAAGGTAACTTACCAAAGCTATCGCTCTATCTCCTACTATAAAGAGCAAAAATACACCTGATGCAACTAAAACAATGACGACCACCATGCCCATCAGTAACAAAAATTGACTTAAAAATATCCACTTACGACTAATTCCGCTACACAAATCATATACAAAGTAACCCGCTTGACGATCTGGCTCATACAACAAGGGAATAAATAAGCTAAGCGAAAAACCCGCTATAACACCTAAAATCGTATAAAAAAATAATAATTCTTGCCCCATCAAGATATCACTCATCCGAAGATATGCCCCAAACAAACTCCCAAATATAATGGGGCTTCCCAACCACATCACACGAAAGGGAGTTCGTTTCGTCCGCAACCAACGCGAATAAATTAATCTAACCATTTTCTTTCCTCCTTTCCTGCCAAACTACAATAACACAACTCACTCCATAAATAATAATACTTAAGAAACCCCCTATGAATAAATTTTGGGGTGCGAGCAACAACGAGTCCGGTGGCAAAAATGTCCCATTCGGATGAATCCCCACTGCAGCAGCCATTAATCGTAAATTATAAGTCCATGGAAATAAAAACCAATAGGAACTTGTAGCGAGTAAGAGCGTAGCGACAAGCGACAAAATAAAATTCACAATGATAACACCCATACCGGACAGCAGTTGATATAACAGTACTGATAAGCTTAACAAGGATAAGCTACCGATCCATAAAAACATACTCCCTCGTATAATTTCTCGAGCTGATATGGGATCATTCCCAGCAAAATTCCCCATTAAATACAGAAATAAACCAGATACAGTGAGTGTAATCATTACTTCAATTCCCATAACGATATTTTTAGCGAGTAATATTTTTGCCCAACTAATCCCGATACTTCGCTGCTTAATGATGCATGGCCCTGTTTCTTTCTGATAAAGATTGATGGTAAAGAGACTAAGCACAACTGGCAAAATAATAACAGGGTACCAATTAAAAGCAACCGCTAATAAATTACTTCGCCCCTCTGGTGGTGGCGCCATAATACTACTCATTAGTGTTGTGAAGACAATAAATCCAACAGGCACCCCAAACATTAAGTGACGATTACTGCTACGCTTTTCTTTTAACCATTCAGCTTTAATATATTTCATGATACATCAACCTCCTGTCTTAAAACTTCCATAAATAATGTCTCTAAACTACGCTGTCCCCGATCATTGGCTCCTTCATAACATAGCTGGCCTTGATTTAAAATCCCAATTGTATCTGCTACATGTCCCACTTCACTCAGTATATGGCTAGAGAAAATAACAGTCACCCTCTGTTCAGTCAGATCTCGAATTAAGGTGCGTAATTCTTGAGTACCAACCGGATCTAGGCCATTTGTTGGCTCATCTAAAATTAACAAGTCTGGCTCATTTACTAATGCCATCGCAATTCCTAAGCGTTGTTTCATCCCTAAGGAAAAATGCTTAGCTAACTTCTGCCCTGTATAGGTTAGATTGACTTGTTCTAGTACCTGTTCGATACGCTCAGGATCCACCTCCAATAACGTGGTCAACACTTCCAGATTTTCCCGCGCTGTTAAATTAGGATAAATGGCTGGTCCTTCAATAATAGAACCCATTTGTTGTAAATGATGCTGCTGAAGAAGCTCTTCTCTAAATAAAATTTTCCCTGAACTTGGCATTAATACACGCGTTATTAACTTCAGCAGGGTCGATTTTCCCGCGCCATTGGGTCCCAACAATCCATACACCTGCCCCTTCTCTACCTGAATAGATATATTATCCAAGACAACTTGTGATTTGAATTGTTTCGATAATTGTTGTGTTTGTAAAAAAATTGTCATATCGATCGCCTCCTAATACATTCAGTATACCTCCCAAATCTAACGGAACTATAACGAAAATTTTTTTAAAACACAGCATAAAAAAAACATCCACCCTTGTAATAATATAAATTACAAGGATGAACGCTTTTACTTATTTAACCGATTTATCAATCAAATTTAACTGACCATTTGTGAGTTCATATAGTTTATCACAACATGTATCAGTGAAGTACCGGTCATGACTGACAATAATCATACTCCCGGTATAATCAGCGAGAACCTCTTCGATGAGTTCTTTCGAATCAATATCCAAATGATTGGTTGGTTCATCTAATAACAATAAATCATACTGACCTTGAATTAACTGTGCCCATTTCAATCGCATCCGTTCTCCACCACTTAATTTATCCAGAGATTTAAATACATCTTCGCCAAAAAATAAAAATTGGGCTAACGCGTGGCGTGCCTGTTCTTGCGTCAAACTAAATGGCTGGCGAAAAACATCGATCACTCTGCGCTCACCAGATAGGTTACTGAATGGGTGTTGTGACATAGTTCCTATTGTTAATTGATCTGGTCTAACAATTTGGCCTGAATCAGGTTTGGTAGTGCCAGCAACTAATTTCAGAAGAGTTGATTTTCCAACACCGTTACGCCCAACAATCCCAATGTGTTCCCCACGACGGACCAACCAATTGATATCGGATAAAATCTCAGCATTGAACGACTTAGATACTCCTCTAAATTCAACTAAACGCTTTGGTCCTTTCTTACCTGCATCCTCTACGGTTATATTCATTTGTCGGTGATTTGTAGGATCAGATACTGGTTCAATTTTAGCTAATATTTTTTCTAAACTTTTAGCTTTCTTAAAATGTTTGGGATTATGACCTTCATTCCCCCACTGACGATATTGTTTAATTTGTGATTTCAATCGATCAATTTTATCTTGCTGATTCTTGAAATCACGATAAGCCACTAATAGGCGCTCGTCTTTTAATTGCTTAAACTGTGTATAGTTGCCCGAATACTGATAGATGCGCTGATCATTAATTTCAAAAATTCTTGTTGCTACTTGATCAAGCAAATAACGGTCATGACTGACAATTAAAATAGCCCCTTCATACTGATGAATAAATTGAATAAGCCATTCTATTGTATCTCGATCCAAATGATTCGTCGGCTCATCCAAAAGTAAGATATCTGCTTGTTCTAACAAACACTTGGCTAAAGCAACTTTTGAGCGTTGACCACCGCTAAGCGTAGCAAGTGGATAGTCTAAATACTGGCCTAATCCTAACCCATTAGCTACTTCTTGCAAGCGACTTTCGCAAGTATAACCACCTAGCTCATAAAATTTTTCTTGCAGTTGTCCGTATTGCGCTAGTAACTCTTCCAAGTCTGCATTTAACTGACTCATCTTCGTTTCCAAGGCTGTCATCTTTGCTTGAATTTCGCTTATATCTGCAAAATATGCCTCTAAAAATTCCCTAACCGTTTCGTGTGCGTCAAAATTAACTGTTTGTTTATGCAAATGAATCGTTGCATCATGAGCTTTGTATCGTTCCCCCGAATCAGGAATTTCTTCTCCGGCAATTAATTTTAAAAACGTGGACTTTCCAACCCCATTTTGTCCAACAATTCCAATTCTATCAGTTGCTTCAATGGTTAAATTGACTGATTCGAATAAAGGTTGTTCATATACTGCATAACTCACTTGATTAAATTGTATAATACTCATTCATAGCCTCCTAAACTAGTTCCTTATCAATAACTAATTTAGGAGAGCAGTTCCAAATTTGGAACGGACAACTAATAAAAAATCTGTACGTTCCTTACGTATCATCATCACATCATCACCCCTTTGAACTATATCGTCTTTCGTCGGGAAGCTTTTACTTTTTATAAATTATTTTTATCTAATATTTTTTCACCAAACCATATCCATAACAACACTAATATTAAGAATATAATCTTTAACCAAAAATATTCTTCAGAAATAATATTTACCAAATAAAAGTATCCAATAAATAATATTGTACTAAAAAGTTTAAACTTCATATATAAGACACCTCATTTTTATTGAAAAGAGCATCCCCAAAAATTAAGTCCACTACCTAAATTACCTGGAACTAACTGAGCTAAATGTGGAGATAAATTAAATACAACCCCACCTGGAGATATGCCAATAACAGCACCTACTGTCGCTAATACTTTCGCTAAGCGCAGCAAGTGGATAGTCTAAATACTGGCCTAATCCTAACCTATTAGCTACTTCCTGTAAGCGACTTTCGCAAGTATAACCGCCTAATCACCCCTTTAAACTATATCGTCACGATAACATAGAGATTAATGAGCAATAAATCCGGTCAAAAAGAAGTAGTTATTCTTATAACTCAAACTCCATATCGTCATGATACTCAACATCTTCACTTAACGTTGCCCAATGGTTGGTTGGGCCGTGACCGTTACCGACTTGGATCCCTTGAGCAATCGCTCCTTGAATGAAAGCTTTAGCTGTTTTAATCGCGGTAGTCATCTCAGCGCCTTTAGCTAACTCAGCAGTGATACAGGCCGAGAAAGTGTCCCCAGTGCCATGTGTGCGCTCGGTATCAACTCGCGGTGAGCTCATCCAAAAGTGCGTCCCATCTGCTAAAAGCACATAATCAATCGACTGATTTCCCTTACCATGGCCCCCTTTAATAATAACATTCTTGCAACCATAATCTTGGAGTGCTTGCGCTGCCTCGATCATGTCCGTACTCGTTTTAATATTTCGGTCTAGAATGGCTTCTGCTTCAGGAATATTAGGAGTGATAACATCCGCAAGTGGAATCAAATGCTCAATCAATGCTTTACTTGCACTCGGATCAAGTAACTTATAGCCACCCTTCGCTACCATCACCGGATCCACAACGAAATAACCAAAATCCACCCGCTTAATATTAGCAGCCACGTTCTTAATATGCTCCTCATCGCCTAACATACCGGTCTTGGCCGCTCGAATCTTCATATCATCGGCAAGTGAGTTGAATTGTTCGGTCACAAAGTCAGTTGAGACCGGGAATACATCTTGCACGCCTTTTGTATTCTGAGCCGTTAGCGCCACAATAATACTCATCCCAAAAGTGTCGCGAGCTTGAAATGTCTTCAAATCCGCCTGCAATCCAGCTCCACCACCCGAATCGCTTCCTGCAATTGTCACAACCTGTACTGTTTCATTTACCATAACTATTACCTCCTGATTACTTCTCAGTCATTTATAAAATAAAGAGCCCTAGACACACAGGCTTACTGACTCTCTTAATACAGCTCCCGCCGGCAGTCTTAACTGCATCCGGTATGATGGGGCTATTCTCAGCCGAAGCAGCCCAGTGTCCTCAATGTATCCTCAGTCTAGCATACTCCTCCATTCAGCGCTAATGAAACGCTTACCAATAGATATCACATCCACAACAACCACTTGACCTATACTTACTGTCACACTTGTGTTACAATAGTGTTAACTGTTGATTAATCGTCAACCGATTGAACTGTAGATAAGCTATAAATAGATAATAAGGAGATAAATTGCATGAAACTTGATATTAAAAATAATGAAGTTGCCGTTTTTGGCATTGGAGGTTTAGGTGAGATTGGAAAAAATACGTACGGCATTCAATTTCAAGATGAAATTATTCTAATTGATGCTGGGATTAAATTCCCCGAAGATGACTTATTGGGGATTGATTATGTTATTCCAGATTATTCTTACTTAATCGAAAATAAAGACAAAGTAAAAGCACTCTTCGTCACACATGGTCACGAAGATCACGTCGGGGGAATTCCTTATTTACTAAAAGAAATTAATGTCCCGATTTATGCGGGGAAATTGACCTTGGCTCTTATCCGCAAAAAGCTGAGCGAACATAAATTACTCCGTTCAACAAAGCTGCACGAAATCAATGAAGATTCGGTTATTAAACTGCACAAAACATCCGTCGAATTTTTCCGGACAAACCACAGTATTCCGGATCCTTACGGTATTGTCGTCAATACACCGAATGGAAATATTGTTCAAACGGGTGACTTTAAGTTTGACTTCACCCCTGTGGATGAACAAGCTAACTTGCATAAGATGGCACGTATTGGCCAAGAAGGAGTCCTAGCACTCTTATCTGACAGTACCAATGCCGAGATTCCTGGATTCACAAACTCAGAGCAAGTAGTCGGCGAATCCATCCACAAGTTACTGAAAAATATTGATGGACGAATTATTTTTGCCTCTTTTGCTTCCAATGTGTCGCGTATTCAACAATGTGTGGAGGCTGCTGAAAGTACCGGGCGAAAAATTGCTGTCTTCGGTCGCAGTATGAAAAATGCACTTGAAGTCGGACAAGAATTAGGCTACATTAAAGCAGAAAAATCAACCTTCATCCATCCGAATGAAATCAATCAGTATCAACCCAATGAAGTATTAATTATCTGTACAGGATCGCAAGGTGAACCGATGGCGGCGCTTAGTCGAATCGCAAATGGTACCCACCGCCAAATCTCAATTCAACCCGGCGATACAGTTATTTTCTCTAGTTCTCCAATTCCAGGAAATACAGTCTCTGTCAACCGTGTGATTAACCAATTATTGGAAGCTGGCGCTGAAGTCATTCACGGAAAAGTCAATAATATTCATGCTTCAGGACACGGTGGCCAACAAGAGCAAAAATTAATGTTAAACTTAATGAAACCAAAGTTCTTCGTTCCTATTCACGGGGAATATCGTATGCAGAAGATTCATACTGATCTAGCTGTCCAAACAGGTGTTGAACGCGATAATTGCTTTATCTTAGACAATGGTGATGTTCTTGCCCTAACAGCGAATTCTGCTCGACGTGCCGGATCATTCGAGGCGGGTGACGTCTATGTAGATGGAAGTGGTATTGGTGATATTGGCAATATCGTCTTGCGTGACCGGAAGAACTTATCTGACAATGGATTAGTTGTGGTTGTTGCAACCATTGACACCGATAAGCGTGAAGTCATTGCTGGGCCTGACATCATCTCGCGCGGATTTATCTACATGCGTGAGTCAACAGAACTGATTAAAGAAGCCCAACGTGTCGCTTACCAAAGTATTCAGAACTCATTTGACTACAAGCATATCAATGAATACAAACTACGTGGCGCTCTAACCGAAGATATGAAAGAATTCTTATTCGCTGAAACCGAACGCCGACCAATTATCTTACCAGTTGTCTTAACAAATAACTAAATTTAAATATAAATAAAAGCAAGGACCATCATTATTCTGGTCTTTGCTTTTTTATATTGATATTTTTTGGGCGTTGATTTGATCACTCGTCTCATTCATACCAAGTAATATAACATTAATCATCTACTAAGTTATGCTTGAATGCATAGATGGTCGCTTGCGTACGGTCGGAGACATCTAACTTGGATAAGATGTTGGAGACATGAGTTTTGACGGTTTTAAGGGTGATGAAGCATTCATCCGCGATTTCTTGATTACTTAACCCTTGTGCAATTAATTGTAAGATTTCCGTCTCACGGTTGGTCAGATCATCATGTAATAAATATTCTTGCGGCATATGGTCGCGTTCAATAATTTTTTGGGTTACTTCTTCTTCAAAGACCGTATCTCCCTCGTAAGCTGAGCGAATGGCGTCCGCAATTTCTGAAGCTGAAGATGTCTTAAGCATATACCCTGAGGCGCCTGCTTCCATAGCTGGAAAAACTTTCTCATCATCAATAAAACTCGTCACAATTATAATTTTAGCTTCTGGCCACTGCGCAAGAATTTCTTTCGTCGCTTCGATCCCATCCATGCCATCCATGACTAAATCCATTAAGATCACATCAGGTCTCAAAGAAAGCGCTTTTTCTACACCTTCCTGGCCATCTTCTGCTTCGCCAATAACTTCCATATCATCTTGAATCGAGAAATAAGACGATAAGCCCAAACGTACCATCTGATGATCATCCACTAATAATAATTTTATCATATCGTTAACCTCCAATACTGATTGGTATAATAATTTCGACACTGGTTCCTTGCTGCTTGAACGAAATCAACTTCACATGCCCACCTAATCCATTAATTCGTTCTCGAATATTTTGGAGCCCATAATTACCTGATTTTTGATTCCTCATATCAAATCCTACTCCATCATCAATAATGCGCAGTTGAATTTGTTGGCCCGTCTTTTTTAAATAGACTTCTACTTCTGAAGCTTTCGAATGTCGCAAAACATTGGATAACAATTCCTGAATCACCCGAAAAAGGTTGTCCTCCACGCTAACAGGTAAAGAAACATCTTCTATTTCATAGACAATCGCCATATTCACCTTAGTCGATAGTTCCTTAAGTAATTGTTCAATCCCTTGTTTTAAGGTTTTTTCGTTTAATTTTACCGGTCTTAAGTGAAGTAATAAGGCCCGCATTTCGAGTTGTGATTCATTCGTAATGGATTCAATGGTCTGCAGTTGTTTCTGGATCGCGTCCGGTATATTCTCAGTCTGTTGGTTCAACGCTGACAACATCATAGAGGACGCAAATAATTGTTGGCTAACCGAATCATGCAATTCGCGAGCAATTCGATGACGTTCCTTCTCCAATATCTCTTCCTTCGTCTCTTCTTCCAGCATCAATTTCTCTTCGTTGGAACTTAAGACTTGACGCGACATTAAGGTTAATTTTTCGCGCAGTTGCAAGATTAAACTATCCAGTTGCTTCGTTATATAGACGGGCTTAGCTTGAGCAACAATCTTTTCTAATACTTTATCATTATATCGCCCTTGATTCAAGGCACGCAAACTCTGTTCAATCTTACGCATCCGAATGCGCTCAATGATAATAAACCCGATCGTAAATAACATGGCTAACACAAGTGTAAACCCAAGTAAATACACAGCTAACGGTAGTGATAAGTAACTCATATCTCTGTATGATAAAACTTCCCAACCATCCATATCAAAAAATGTCTCAAAGGTAAAAATAATTATTGACACAGCTAACACAGCAAAAATGAGCCACAATTGTAAGAAGCGGTTAATATATCGTCTCATATAAACAACACCTCAACTTGTCCAACCAAGACATTCGTCACCACTTTTAGGCGACGTGAGGCATGGTCATAGCGATCAGCTCGGTACTTGATCACTTCATTATTCAGTGTTAATTCGTCTTCCCCGATACAAACTCTCCCTAAAAACACACTAATATCTAGCGAAACCGCTACTTCTTCTGGTACTAAAATCTTTACATTCCCAAAGCCTTTGCGAATTAGAACCGTATTATCCCCTTTAGGAACAATCGTGTTTCCTAAATCAATCACACTCGTTCCAGCAACTTTTGTATAATTGATATCTTCCCATTCATAAATATCATCATCATTCTTCTCTTCCCCAAACCAATTCTTCCGAATCCGCTTAATTGGCCGTTCACGTTGCTGATCTAACTTCACAGAAATAAACTGACTATCCGCCGTTGTTTGGTCACGTTTAAAGAGAGACTCCCGCACGACATTAAAGAGGGACGGATTCTTACCCGCGATAATAATAATCATCAAGACAAGTACAATCCAAGCTGAAATCGTTTGAAGTAATGCTAGGGCGATCATCACCCCACCAATAATGTAGCACTCTTTTTGAGCTTGCTTCAGTAATTTTCGTCCGAGAACTAGCAAAATCAACCCACTTAAAAATAATAACGACGAACCAATACTTTGAATAAATTCATACAAGACAAACATTGAAAATATAAATATAAACATCCCTAACAAAAAATTTATCTTATTTCGTTTCTTGATCTTCATATCCACACCTCTTCCTATCATAATCATCTATTCCTAGTATAACCTGTCTGCACCAAAAATCCTACCACTAATCGACAATATCAGGCTAAAGACCGATATAAGTAAGCAGCTAAAACGAGCTACACTAGGAAGACACTTCTAGGTAGCTCGTTTGTTTTAATTATTTATTTTTGGCCGAATAATCTTTGAGTCTCTTTAAAGAAGGACAGATGTTTTGTTCGGTTGTATACTAAGAGAGCGATACCTGTTCCGATCAATGTCGCTCCAAAAAATTTCGGTGTATAAACAAACCAATGTAAGTTCGTCTTCACACCGGTAAACCAGACCATTACTGGATAAGACACGACTGATGCAATGAGTCCCGTACCGATAATTTCACCAAGGGCACTCGCATAGATCGTCGGCCGCCATTTATACAATATCCCTGCTAATGCAGCGCCAATTACAGCGCCCGTCATGGCAAGCGGTGGAATCCCAAACAATACCATGCGCAATACAGCTGTTGTAAAAGCCATCACAACAGTATAAAATGGACCAATTAAAAGAACCGCATAAATATTTAAGACACTGCTCATCGGTGCCATTCCTTCAATACGCAGGAATAAATTAACCACCACATTCATAGCGATCAAAGTTCCTAGAATAACTAATTTTCTTGTTGACTGATTTCTCATCTTTCATTCCCCTTCTACACTAAAGAAAAACCCATTGAACTATTTCATTACGAATAGACAATGGGTCCTTCCAGAGGATTCTTCAACAATCTACACAGTTATCCTGTGTTTCTCCCTACGCTAGTCCTAACTAAACAGGTTCAATGGGTATAATCTCAGCACTGCCACAAGTGACAGGCACCCCTAATGTTTTATTTAATTTAATTCTATTATACTAAATATTTGTGCTAACGACAACTTAAATATCCCTGTTTTTTAAAATTTCACTTCATCGTCAAGTGATTGTAGAAAACTTTTTTGATTACTGATGTGTCAACTTTATGATAACCAACACTAAATATTGAAGAGCCGTTTTTAGTTTAACGCACAAAAAGGTACTAGCAAGGAAAATCTTCACCTCCACCTAGAGTTGTAGAATGTAAGTTTTTAACCATACCGAGCATACATAAAAACAGCCCGCCAAACAAATATGCTTGACTGACTGTTTTCACTGATAATGACTAATTAGCGGTTTTGTTTCAGATAATTGGCTACTTCTGACAGATTATTAACTACTGCAAGAGCTTTATCTCGCACTTCATCAGTCGGTTCAACTGTGTCAGGTACCATAATAACAGGAATTCCTGCCGCATGTGCTGCTAGTACACCGTTGATCGAATCTTCTAACACTAACGTTTCTTCTTTAGACACACCGAGATTCGACCATGCCAGCTCAAATATATCGGGGGCTGGCTTTGTCTGCTCGACTTGATCTCCACCATGAATCGCACTGAAACGGTCACGAATGCCTGCATTTTTTGTCATGACGTCAATCATATGCACTTCAGAACTAGAAGCAATGACTTTTTCGATTCCGGCGTCATCCAAGTAATCCAGTAATTCATGTAGACCAGGCTGAGTCGGCACTTCACCATGAAGCAATAATTCATGTGCATCCTCTTCTCCGAGGCGGAAAAACTCATCAACAAGTTCATCATCGAATGCTTCCTTCATTCGTTCTGCCATATCTTGAGCGCCAATACCGACAAATTGATAAAAGTAGGCTTCATCTTTATCCAGACCCAACGTCTTAGCTGTCTTGACATTCGCCTTAGCGTAGAGTCGCTCCGAATCAAAAATCAAGCCATCCATATCAAAGATAACTGCCTTAATCACTTGTGTCACCTGCTAGCTCACGCATACGATCCAATTGCTCTTCAGCTTTATCGTACATTTGTTGGTAATGTTCACCTTTATCTCGCTCTTCTTGGACGATAGCTTCCGGTGCATTAGCTACAAATTTTTCATTTGATAATTTTTTGCTGACTCGATCTAATTCTGATTGCCATTTTTGCAGTTCTTTTTCTAGACGGTCAATTTCTTCCTCGAAGTTCAACAACCCTTCTAATGGCAAGAACAGTTCCGCATCCGTAACAACCGCTGATTTAGCTTCATCCGGTGCTTTAACGGCAACATCAATCACTAATTCACCTGGGTGGCAGAATCGATGAATAAATGAGGCATTCTCCGTTAAGAATGTTTCTGCAGCTTCTGTTGCCGGGCGAATCAGCATATCAATTGCTTCAGACATTGGACGGTTTACGTCCGCACGAATTTGACGAACAACTTGAATTAATTCAATTAACGTACTCATCCCCGCACTTGCTTGTTCATCTACAAATTCATCCTGAACAGTTGGGTAGTCAGCTATTGCAATTGATCCTTCAACACCAGGAATATGCTCATAAATTTCTTCTGTCACAAATGGCATGAATGGGTGAAGTAATTTTAGAATTTGGTCTAACGCATAAACCAACGTGCTTTTCGCTGATAATATTTGCTCGGGACTTCCATCGTTCAAGACTTCTTTGGTCATCTCAATGTACCAATTACAGTAATCATCCCAGATGAACGCATAGAGCTCTTTGCCCGCTAATGAAAATTCAAATTTTTCCGTATGGTCCGTTACAACTTTAATCGTCTCATTCAAGCGGTGTAAAATCCACTTATCGGCAACTGTTTTCTCAGCACTAAGATCAATATCCTGGTAGCTAAAGTCACCAAGATTCATTAAGACGTAACGGCTTGCATTCCAAATTTTATTAATAAAGTTCCATGCCGCATCCATCTTTTCATAACTAAAGCGAATATCTTGTCCCGGTGTCGAACCATTTGTCAAGAACCAGCGCAAGGCATCTGCTCCATACTCTTCGACGACATCCATTGGGTCAATTCCATTCCCAAGTGATTTACTCATCTTCTGACCATCTTCAGCCCGAATCAATCCATGAATTAAGACATGTTCAAATGGACGCTCATCGGTAAATTCTAAAGATTGGAAGATCATTCTTGATACCCAGAAGAAAATAATATCATAACCGGTCACTAATGTGTTCGTTGGGAAATATCGCTTAAAGTCAGGTGCCTCTGTATTCGGCCAGCCCATTGTTGAAAATGGCCATAATGCGGAGCTAAACCATGTATCTAAAACATCCGGATCTTGTGTCCAATTCTCTTCATCTTCCGGTGCTTCCATGCCAACATATACTTCACCAGTTTCATTGTGATACCACGCTGGAATTTGGTGCCCCCACCATAATTGTCGCGAAATAACCCAATCATGGACTTGTTCCATCCAATTCACAAATGTCTTCTCGAAGCGATCGGGTACAAAGTTCACACGATCATCTGTCTTCTGATTAGCTAGTGCACGGTTCGATAACTCTTCCATCTTCACAAACCATTGCGTCGATAAGCGAGGCTCGACCATAACACCTGTTCGTTCTGAATGCCCAACACTATGCGTGTGCTCATCAACTTTTACTAAGAAGCCTTGCTCTTTCAAATCAGCAACAATTTTTTTACGCGCTTGGAAACGATCTAAGCCTGCATACTCACCTGCCAATTTGTTCATATTCGCATCGTCATCCATCACATTGATACGGGCAAGATCATGACGGTTTCCGATTTCGAAGTCATTCGGGTCGTGCGCTGGTGTAATTTTTACAAGTCCGGTTCCGAATTCAGGATCTACATAATCATCAGCAACAATCGGAATTTCACGATCCATTAGTGGCAGGATGGCTGTTTTGCCGATAAGATGCTGGTAACGTTCATCAGCTGGATTAACCGCAATCCCAGTATCACCAAGCATCGTTTCTGGACGCGTAGTAGCAATTTCAACTGAGCCGCTTCCATCTGCTAATGGATAATTAATATGATAGAACGCACCTTGGACATCTTTATGAATCACTTCAATATCACTTAAAGCTGTTTGAGCTTTAGGATCCCAGTTAATAATATATTCACCGCGGTAAATTAAGCCTTTTTCATATAGATTGATGAAGACGGTTTTAACCGCTTCATTCAAGCCTTCATCTAAGGTAAATCGCTCGCGTGAATAATCAACCGAGAGACCAATTTTGCCCCATTGATCTTTAATGTTAGCAGCGTATTCATCTTTCCATTCCCATACTTTTTGAGTAAACTTATCACGACCTAAATCATGGCGGCTAATACCTTGTTCAGCTAATTTTTCTTCTACTTTTGCCTGTGTTGCGATACCAGCATGATCCATACCTGGTAACCATAACGTATCGAATCCTTGCATGCGCTTCTGGCGAATAATAATATCTTGCAAGGTGGTATCCCAAGCGTGGCCTAAGTGGAGCTTACCCGTAACGTTCGGAGGTGGAATAACAATTGAATACGGCTCCGCTTGCGGATCTTCACTTGGTGCGAATACACCACTATCTACCCACTTCTCGTAACGTCCTTCCTCTACTGCTTGTGGATTATACTTCGTCGACATCTTCACATCAGTCATCTACATTCCTTCTTTCTATTCATCTTATATGTTATTAAAAACAAAAAAAGCCCTCCTATGACTAGGACGAGCTACTCGCGGTACCACCTAAATTATGCTTTCAGCTGAAAACATCGCTTCTTCTCAACGATAAGGGGTTGATACCCATTTTATAGTCAAGCAACCTTCCTTATTTGGCTTCTAAGCATCTCAGCAGTTCCTTGCTTATTCTCTGTGGACAGCCGTTAATAAGTACTCCTCTTGATTAGTTCAACTTTTTAATATAAGTGACGATCCCTTACATACAATTAGAGAAATCGTCACTTACATTATATCACACTTATTCCGGGATGCAATTATAAAATGCTATTAAATGTTTCTTCTAAGGCATCATCTTGTGAGCTACCTGGTTTAATTGTTTCTCGTTTAACACCCGCTAAGGCGCGTTCGATTAATCCTTCAATATCGAGTGCTTTTTCGTAGCGAATAGCATTTTCAATCGTTGGCTTCGTCTTAGGACTAGATGGTGCAAAAATCGTACAACAATCTTCGAACGGTTGAATAGACAACTCATACGTATCAATTGTTTTCGTAATATCGATTATTTCATTCTTATCCATTGAAATGAGTGGACGCAATACTGGAGTCGTTGTTACATGATTAATGGCTTGCATACTCTCTAATGTTTGTGAAGCCACTTGACCCATAGATTCACCTGTAACAATCGCCAAGCCGCCTTGTTGCTCACGAATTTTATCAGTTAAACGCAACATCATGCGGCGGGTAATGGTCATCCCATAACCATCAGGCACATGTTTTTTAATTTCTTCTTGGATTTCAGCGAATGGTACTTCGATAAACGTCATTGGTCCACTGAACTGAGCTATCTTAGCTGCTAGATCTTTGGCCTTTTGTAAAGCTTGTGGACTAGTGTACGGCGGACTGTGGAAATGAACCGCTTCGACTTCCATCCCACGCTTCATTGATAAATACCCGGCCACTGGAGAATCAATTCCACCTGATAACATCAACATACCCGTACCGGCTGTTCCCACTGGCATACCACCCGCACCAGGAATAGTTCGTGCTGAAATATAAATATGCTTATTTCTTACTTCAACTCGAATCTTAATATCTGGATTATCCATCTGAGCTTGGATTTCAGGAATGGCATCGATAACCGCTGCTCCTAATTTTCGATTAAGCGCCATCGTATCATACTCAAACTCGTGATCCGCTCGATGCGTATCAATTTTAAATGTCATATTGGGTTCATATAGTTCTCGAGCTAAGTCTTGGACGGCAACTTCAGCAGCTTTCAGCGTTTTTTCAACTTTCATCGCTGGGGAGAGACTAGAAATTCCAAAGACATGTGTCAAACGATTAATAATATCCGCTGAATGTTCTTCTTGATCATTCAAAATCACATGCATTCGGTCCCGGTTCCAATTCACTTCTATGCCACTATAATCTTCCAAAACACCCGCAACATTCTTGCCTAAGCGGTTAATGAAATCTTTCATATTTTTTCCTTTAGTTGATAATTCGCCGTAACGAATCATAATTTCACTTGCTAACATACTGATCTCCTTTACTTGCTATGAATAACATCAAAATTCTGGTATAGTTCATCTAACACATCTAAAAATTGTTCAACTTCCGCCATCGTATTGGATCCTGTCAGACTAATACGTACCGCTGTTTCGGCAACTTGAGGGGCGAATCCCATTGCACTGAGTGTTCCCGAAGTTCCTCCACTTTTACTTGAACACGCACTCGTTGTCGACACATAAATATCGCGCTCCTCTAAGGCATGTACGACCACTTCTCCCCGAATACCTTTTATACCGAAACAAACAATATGAACAGCTGAAGCTTCTCCTGGTGTAAATACTGTAATTTGCTTGTATTGGTGTAAGCCTTGCTTCAAGCGATCAGTCAACTGTTTCAACTGATGTTGTGTTGCTTGCTCTGACTCTTTCACCAACCGGAAAGCTTTTGCCATTGCAACAATCGCGGGTAAATTCTCAGTCCCGCTACGCTGATTCATCTCTTGGCCTCCACCATGAATAAGCGGCGTAACATCTTTTCCACGCTTCACATATACAAATCCACATCCACGTGGCCCATGAAACTTATGACTAGAGAAAACAGCCATATCAATCCGGCTCTCCGGGCCTAGTTTTAGATCCATTTTTCCGACTGTTTGGACTGCATCAATATGGAAGTGAACAGTCGGGTACTCGCGTAATATTTCACCGATTGCTTCCAAATTCTGAATAACCCCAACTTCATTGTTCAGTGCAATTATACTCACTAAAATCGTATCTGAACGCAATGCTTCGCGCAACTCAACTAGATCAACCTGACCTGCTTTATTCACAGGCAAGTAAGTAATCTCGAAGCCCAAATCTTCCAAGAAATCCATCGCATGATTGACCGCAGAATGTTCAATCCGTGTCGTAATAATATGCTTGCCATAATATTGCTTTTTAAAAGCTGTTCCTTTAATCATCCAGTTATCGCCTTCTGTTCCACCGCTTGTGAAGAAAATTTCTTCGGGCTGAACACCTAATTGTTGCGCAATACTTACTCTGGCTTGTTTTAATAATTTTGACGACACATCACCCAGTTCATGCAAGCTGGATGGATTGCCAAAATATTGCTCGCTGACAGTTTGGTAAGATTGAACAGCTTCAGGAAACATCTTTGTCGTTGCACTATTGTCAAAATAAATCATAACTAACCCCTCTTCAATGAAAGAATGACTATTTCGCAATAGTCACTACTTTTTACTTATTGGCATAGTATCGGTCTTCTACTGTTTTGGTCACATCGGCATCAATATGATTCAACTTATTGCGAATGACGCGAAGTGATGACTCATAATCATAATCTTCGTTGAATAACTTCATTCCTTGAGCAATCACTTGATTGACTTCTGGATGATTATCGCGGTATTGATACAACTTCTGAGCCAATGCTTCCGTTAAATTCGCCTGATCGATAACTTCTTCTGTTTTTTCTTCCAAATTTTTCAGCTCTTCATCGCAAATCGCTTTAATATCATAAATTTTTTCCATCTTCAGCTTAGGTCGTGATAATTCTTCCCCCAATGTTTGGACTAAATTTGAGACATAGTGATAAAATTCATCATATTCTGTCGGTACACCCGGTAAGTTCTCACGGATCAACTGCCGTTTGCAATTGTGTACCGCTTGTTCCATCTGAATAAGCTCTTCTTTTAAGTCCATTTCCTTATTGCGATATGCATACAGCTGATCTGAAACATCATTCTTATCTTGATTTAGCTCAGTCAACCGGTCCTTCACGTTTTCCAATATAGCTGCTGCTTCACTATAAGGTGTGAAACTGTTCTCTAAATTATCAACTATTCGCTCATAACGAGCTTCCTGTTCCTCTACTGAAGCTCTTAGTTGCTTAATCAATTGTTGCTCGTTGTGGATTAAAACATAACTCTGGGAAATTCGATCAATTTCAAAGAACAATACCCGAATTTCTTCCTTCAAGTAATAGATAGCTTTCTGAATCGCAGGGAGTAATTCTTCTACTTGCTTGCTTGCGGTCATTTCACGCTCTAAGCGGTCATAGATGGTTTCAATCTCACTCTCAATGAAGTCAGTCAACTTACGGGCCTCATCCATGTCTAATTCACTAATAGCTTGGTCCAAGCTGTCAATTTCAGTTTCAATTTTTGCGACTTCTTTTGGAATTGGCTTACCACTTATGACAAATCCTTCGCGCATCAAGTATTCATATGATTCAGAAATTTCTGCTAATTGTAGATAATAATCATCATTAATACGCTCCAGCATAGCAGGAACATCTCGCATGAAGTCCTTCATCTGTTCAGTCATATCCTCCAAGTTCAATACAACCTCACGAGCTTCTTCATGATCGCCCCAGTCCGTGACCTCTTCGAAGCGGTCAAACTCCCTTTCAATACTAGCTAATCCTTCTTCTAAGCGTTCCACTGCATGCCCGAATGAGCCACTATCATCCAAAAGCTCTGTTCGAATCAATTCATATTCTTTATGAATGACCTCTATTCGCTTCTCATTCGCTTCTTGACGATTAATTAAATCTTCTAGCGATGTTGATAGACGCATCAGATCACTCTCAATCGCCTCAAGTGCTTCATGCGCTTGCTGTTGGAAATTATTAGCTTCTTTAAAGCGATAACGTTGTGCTGACTGTTCAGCTTGGAAAACAAAATTCTCCACTTCAATATTACGTCCCGAGAGAATATCTTGCCACATCGCTTCCAATTTATCCGCATATGCTTGTGACTTCCCATTGATATTCATCTCACGCACAACATCTAATCGTTGCGTCGGTACTCCTTCTAGCAGAAACTTTTTACGGTCTTTTAGTTCCGCCACATTTGTTAAATACTGCTTCTTGTATATATACAGACCACACCCGATGACAAATATAATTATGATGATCAGTATAACTATGTATTCAGCTGGCATCTAATCCCTCCATACACTTTTTCTATTTCATCTATAAGTATATCAAAAAAAACCGCTCTATGTTATACTATTACCAGATTTTTTCGAAATAAATCAATTTAGAGAGGATTTTTTGATGAATACGCTATTAGTTAAACAACTTCGGGCATTAATTCAAGATGAAAGTAACTTAATTGCTAATTTAAGTAATGTGAGTGCCCTCTTGAATGCGCACTTCAACCAGATTAATTGGGTCGGCTTCTACTTGTGGGATGATCAGGATCAGGAGCTTGTCCTTGCCCCCTTCCAAGGTAAAGTAGCCTGCAATCGAATTCCAATGGGGCGCGGTGTATGCGGAAGTGCCCTCCAACAACAACAAACACTCATTGTTCCCGATGTCCATGCTTTCGCCGGTCACATTGCGTGTGACAGTGCCAGTCGTTCTGAAATTGTCGTTCCTATTATTATCGATGGCCATCCCTTTGGCGTCCTTGATATTGATGCACCCGTGACTGACCGCTTCACCCCCGAAGATCAAGCACTCTTAGAAGCTTGTATTGATGAATTAAAAAACGTTATTTAAATCCAATCGCACCAACGAATCGAGTAGGAGACTAGCCATTAATTGACTAGTCAATCTCTCACACCACCGTACGTACAATTCCGTACACAGCAGTTTAACAATATGAATACCTACGCTGATAAAGTAGATTGTTATCTTTCAATCATCACTTTATCAGCGTTTTTCTTCTTAACGCTAAGTGTATCCCCATCTAAATGTAAGCGCTTGTTTTAATATCGGTTAAAAAAGCTTCCGAATATACTACTCAGAAGCTTTGGTCGAGGAAATAATCACTTATATTAAAGTAAGTTAAAAATTTCTGGAAAATTTTTTTATTTTTTTATGGTAGGAAAAAACAATTAATTTGTTAGCGATACTTATATACAGCCAATTAATTCCTCTAAACCCGTATCAATAACATTCCACAATAATAACGAAATGTTAGTATATTAAATACTAGAATAGGTTACTCTAATTTCACCATTGGATTATTCATTGTTTAAATTCCTTTCTTCATTTATATTATGTACCGGCATGCTTTGGCATGCCGACAGATGTTATCATCTGTGTTCAAAGAGATGAACTACTTATTTATCATCATCTTCGCGTTTTTTCTTCAATCCAAGTCCTGCAAGTAAAGTTGAAATACCTGTCACACCAAGTAACCAAGAAATTGTTGCTGTATCTGGTAAACGTTCGCCAGATTTTTCTTGCTTCGTTGATTCTTGAATACTCTGCTGACCGTTGACTTGTGTTTTCACCTTTTGCAAATGATCAGTTACTGCAGGTTTATCAACCGGATGTTCGCTTTTTGGAGCGTTCTGACCTGGCTGAGTTGGAGCTTTTGGTTCGGTTGATTGTTCTTGCTCATCACCAACCTTTCCTTGTTCTAACTCTTCCGTTGGGAATGTTGGTTTTTCGTTAATTAAGCCTAAACCATGCGTACCACCGTCGAATTCTGGCATCTCTGGTTGAACGGTTCCTTCATCATTACCTGACTCAGGTGCAGATGATGCTAATTTCGCATTTAATGCCTCCGCTGTTTGACTAATGGCTTCAATTGCTGGCACGGTTTGAGCTTGCTGGATCGCTTTTCGGAACTCAGTTACTTTTGAAGCATCTAAGTTCGATAAGGTTCCGACGTAGGCTGATGCTTTATCACGTTCTACTTGAAGTAATCGGCCTAACTCTTCCGCT
>NZ_JH601103.1:716901-740738 GCF_000245815.1 Dolosigranulum pigrum ATCC 51524 | reverse complement strand
CTTTAAGCGTTGCTTTTTCTTCAGTTGTTAAGTCACTCTTCTCGATTATAACTTCTTTGGCTTTGACGGCGTCATCAATCGCTTGAATTGCGTCTACTTTCACATCTCGCTTGTAGTTCTCTTCCGCTTGTGCTTCTGCCTCTTGTAAAATCTTATCTATCTCTTCACTGCTTATCGCTTTACTAATTTGTTCATTAAAATAATTTCTCTCTTGAGACGTTAATTCTGGGAATTGATTTATATTTGCTTTAGCTTCATTCTTATCTTTCGCTTCTGATAAAATCCCATCAACTTCTTCTACTCTAATTGCTTTAGAAATTTTATTCTTAATCGTTTGACGTTCGCCATCTGTCAAACTAGTTAATCCAGTGATTGTTTTTTCAGCATCTTTTTTCACTTTATCTAATTCTTTGGTCTCTTCACCTTTTTCAGTATCTAAGCCTATAGCTTCCTCAACCAATTCTGCTACTTCAGCTAGATTTGTCGCACTAGTAATATCTGCTATCAATACTGCTTTCTCTTCTGATAACAAATTATTTAAACCTCTAACGATTGCTTCAGCTTTTGTTTTTTGGATTTGTAGTTTCTCTTCTTTTGTTAGCCCTCTAACTAGACTATCCCCATTAATTATTTTTTTGGATGGATTATTAACTGTACTATCTGGGAATGTCAGCGTAGCTGTTCCATCATCTGAAATTTCAACAATAGTCCCTGTAGGAAAACTATTAGCTACTCTTATGGCTTCTTCAACCTTCTCTTTTTCTTCCTGTGTTAATTCATCTAAACTATTAGCTACTATTTTTTCAGGAATATTCACTCCTGTTTTCCCTGGTACCGATGATAACTTTTGAAAGTCAAGATTAGCAAATAACCACTCGCTCTGTACTTTCTTTAGATCTTCAAGTCTAACTTTACTCATTTTCATTCGTATATTTTCTTCTGACTCTGATAGTTTTGTCCATAGGGTGCTTAATTCCCCATGAGCTTTTTCAGTAACATACAATTGATCATCACTTGTTTTTAATATATTCTGATAAGCTTCTTTATATTTTTGAATATAATATTTGTATTTTTTTGTAGCAACTTTAGTTTCCTGTACAGTTAATTCGTTAGCTGCTTGTTTAACTTCTTCTTGTGTTGTATTTTGATTACTCAGTATTTTCTGTGCTTCAGCAATTGCTTGATCATATTCAGATTTTAAATTACTATCTATATCTTGCAATCTACTATAAAATGGATCATTTATTGTGGTATTAGCAATACTAATAGCTGCTTCGAGTGCATCCTTGTCTGTTTCTCCTCCATTTAAGGCATCCTTTGCAGTTCCAATTCTGTTTGCAATATCATTTATTGCTTGCTGTGTGGATTGTGGATTTCCTAAAATTTGACGACCTTCTTCAATTGCACTATCATATTCTGATTTCAAATTATCTACTGCATTATAGTATTTAAATGACTGTGTAGTCGCTTGATGTTCATTTACCAAATCTTGTAATTCTGAAGTATACATCGAAACTGTGACTGAGTAACTTCCCGCATTTCTTAAAGTGATGTTCCTTCCAGTATTAGCAGCATTTAAATGATCTGGTGAAGTACGATAAGTTACATTTTGAGTTTCTATTTCAAAAGTTCTAGGGGTCTCTGTATTAAAAGTTAAATTAATATCCACTGTAGTATACGTATCTTGATTTGAAATTTTAGCCGGTATTCCATTTTTAGTCACTGTCAAGGTTCGAGATTGTTCATCGTAACTTCCTGAACCATTACTTACACTTCGATAAGTAACTCCTTCTGGCAACCTCATAGTGAATGTAGCATTAGCTTTTTCATGCCCATTATTATGGAATCTAAGTTGCACTCTCCCATTATATGGTGAAGAAGTGTTATTTGATGGAGTATACGTTTGGGACTGATTCAGTATTTCAGTAGTCACATGCGAACCACTTGAAACTCTTACGTCTGAAACAACTGCTCCAGGATACCATCCATCTTGTGATAGAACTCCCTGTTGCTCATTGTGAACACGATCCGACTTATGCAATAATGTAACTCGAACCCGAGTAACATCTCTTGGAATACTTACGACACCTGCAGTTTCTCCGTATCCTCTACTAGGTGGTAATAATTCCATCAGTTTTTCATTAGTATCAACTCTTGTCACTACAACTTGCGCTTGAGCACGGGCATGATTAGCTCCATTAAATGCTTGATCAATCCCTGTTAAGCTTCCTGAAGTATCTGATCTATATTTAACAACTAACTCAGATCCTGGTGTAACATCAATTTCTTGGTGTATTCCACCAATAGCATCTACATTCACTTTACCTGTTTGGTTAGAATTAGATATATGCCTATTATTTGAAGCACCTACTACAACAGCATTATTTCTATTGTTATTTGCAAAAGGTCCTGTAGTTCCCGTACTTGTATGACGTCGATTTACTAATGGAATTTTTGTTTGATTTGAGTTCACAACAGTCCAACCCGGTACTGAATCAGGCCCATTGTCAGCTGAACCAACCACAGCTCCTAATGTGAGATCACTAAAATCACCGTTAATTAGTGTTGGATTCGTAATAGAGTTTTTCTCGTTTGGATCTGATGATGTTTGTGTTGCCGTAGTCGGTGCTAGTGGTAATTGCACATCATCTTGAGGTAAATCAGATTTCAACTGTGTACGCTTCTCATTATATGAAATATTAAGTGAAGAAATTATATCTGATTCAGGAATTTCATCAATTGCAAGTCGTGCTTCTTCAATAGAAGTCTTGAATTGATTAGACAGGCTAACTGCCTGTAAATACTCTTCTTGACTTATATCAGGTCTCCCCTTTAATTCAGTAACCTTAGATAATAATGTTATTTTTTTATTTTTTGCATCACTTACTTTTTGCACTGCATTATTAACATCTTGATCATCTTTTTTTCCATTATTATTTAAATCATTAACAGAATAAAGATTTTTAAGTGGTGTCTCAACTGTAGATTTTAGTGTACTAATGTCTGTTTTCAGTTGTTGGTGTAAGTTGTTATACATAGATTTTTCAGTTAATGTACTATAATCATTTTTTATTTGATCTATTTCCCACATTAACTCTTGTCGCGTAGCATTTAACGTATCATAGTCTCGCTGGGATAAGACTCTTGTTGGCTCTCCTAAATTTTGATCAAACTCGTCAATCTTTTGTTTAGTCCCCGTTATTTTATTTTTTAGTTGTTTGTATTCAGTCATCAAGTTTAAAAGAGTCTTCAACTCTTCAGCTTTTTCATTAAATGCTTGTGTCGCAATAAATGTTCCAGAACGATGTCTATAATTAAAGCTACTAGATAAAATACTACTTGAAATTTGGGCTTTTTGAATAGGCCGATCGTTAGCTTCAAACACCAGCTCTATTTTTGCAAATTTATCTTTTTTCTTGTCATAACCCTCTTTTTTACTCCATTCAGACATATAATATCCTACATTTTCTGGAAAAACTCCATTTTGGGCTGGATAATGATTTGTTTCAAATATAGGACTCCCAACTGGATTTTGTAGTTTATCACCATTTTCATCAGATTGTTGTCCATTTTCAGGTCTATACACCCCTTGTACGGTTTCATGTTCTTTAATTCTTTCATTTAATTCCGGATTAATATGAAATGAAAATGCGTAGTGATTTTTAAGTTCTACTCCCCCTTCATTTTCGCTACTCATCTTTAGAGTAATCGTTCCATTAGGATTTGAAGTTAAAACTGGAGCATGAAAAGTTTTTCTAGTTTTATGACTACCATAAGTAGTAGCACCATTATAATATTCATCTGATGAAAAGTAGACCCCCTCATCATTGACACCAAACCTACCTAGTAGAACTGACTGAATATTTTGTAGAAGTTCATTTACATAATCGAGTTCCTTCTTATTTTCATTTATAATTTGGTTATGAGCTCCTCCCAAACGACTCATGGGTATTGTTACATCTGCTTGTTTACTTAAATTCATATTTAAGATTCGTTCATCAGTAGGAAGTTTGCTCCCTACATTTTTAGGAGTCAAATTATTAGAGTCCTGTTCATTGTTAGCTATATCATTTCTTAAATGCCGTAATACTTCAATTTGAAGAAAATGAAGTTCTGTTTCTGCAATTAATTTAGCATCTCGCATTTGCTGAATTCTATCATATACAGCACGAACAGTGTCTTGTTCTGTAAACGGTTGGAATAATGAGTCAACATTAATATTATTTAAACTTCTTCGACTTCTAGATTTACCACGCTGCTTATCTGTAGAAAGATTACTTTTCTCAACGCCAGCAGCTAATACACCATTTTCATGACGTGCTTCAGTTTCTCGAAGCTCTACTTTATTGTTAAGTAATTTTTCAATTATCTGTTGTACTGTGAGCTCACCTGATTCAATTCTAGCTATATCTGCTGAATTTAACAAATGACGTACATCATTTAATGTATATTTTACATCTGATGTTACATTTAATTGATCTACTTCTACAAGGTTATCCACTGATGCTTCTTTTGATAAACTTGTTTCTGTAGAAGGAGGGGTTATTTTATCTAATTCTCCATCTTTTTCTTCACTGTGATTTTTTAATTTTTCTTCAGCATCATGTTCAGTCTCAGATTGTTTGCTCTCATCCTGATTATCTTCTAAAGAAACAGTTTGTTTAATTTCAGTTAATATTCCTTCAAGTTCATCCAAAGTCTGCGCATTAGAAATTTTAGTTACTAAATCAGTGTACTGTTCTCCCACTATATTGGACTGTCCGAGAATAGTTTTTACTTCTTGTCTCTTTATTTCAAGACTCTGGTCAATTGCAGCAGCTTGTTCTGAGGATTCACTTTGAACTGTTTCACTCAATTTATCTATATTTTCATCACTAACTTCTTCATTAAATTGCAATGAGTCTATATTGTTAGGTTCCACTACAGAGTTAGTTCCTGTTAATTCATCTGCACTAACTCCCTCAACAGAGCCAAACATTAATCCGAACCCTATTGAAACTGATACCACCCCCACTGACAATTTCTTTAAGGTATACCGTTTATATTTATTAGCGCCTTTTTCCATAAATAATTTTTTATTATTCTTACTTATCATTTTGTGCCTCCCATATGTTTAACTATAAATTTGAGTAGATTAAATATACCAAAAACACTTTTGAAAATCGCACCTATATTTTTCAACAAGATTGCAATTATTTGCCATACACTTTGACTCCGTAACAAAAAATCAGCAATAAACCATATTGATCCCCCTAAAATGTTAAGGATTAAATTCGTTTACGTTTTATTTTTTCATTGGCAATGAAAAAATAAAATTTCAAATCAAAAAAATTGTATTTTAATATAAGAATAGGTATGATTATAAGCCATATAAAATAAAAAGGTTGGTGAAGAACATGAAAGAAATATTACGTCCTACTGATATAAGGCGTCTTGAATTGTTAAATGTATTGAGTGATCCTACAAAATCTCCTTTCCAACTTACTAATTTAGCAGATATGTTTGAGGTATCTGAACGTACTATTAGGGAAGATATTGCTTTCTATAAACACAAGTTAACAGAAGTAGGAACTATCTATTACACCAATGAAGGTGTTGGTTTCCAGTGTTCCACTGAAGCCAACAAATCAAAAATTCAACAACTATACTTAACTGATAATAATCATTTTCGTATTTTAAGCTATATTTTTGAACAAGGAGGCGCTGAACTAGAAGATATTGCAGACGAGTTTTTCTTGACTAGCGGATATTCTTGGCGTCTATTACGCAAAGTGAGTGACAGATTATCTAAAAAATTTGATGTCAATATTTCTCGCTCGCCAGTCGATTTTATTGGTGACGAAAGACACATACGATTTATTTGGGCTCAATATTTGTATGAAAATGAAGAAACTTTAGATTGGGAAAAATTGGGCATCAACGAAGCTGAATTAGATGATTTTTTATGGTATTTTGTTAAAGCCTTGGATGTATCCATCCAATTTATTAGTTTTACATCTTTTAAAATCTACACATATGTAAATATTCAGCGATATAAACAAGGGAACATTGTTGATCCACAAACAATGAATACTGAAAATTATTTAAATCAATTATTTGATAATCTAAATAATGATCCAGATAAAATTCAAGAATTAAAAGATATGATATCACATGTGTTGAATATTCCTTTTTCTACAGAGATGATTGGACAAATTTTTCACAATTATATGCAAAGTGAGTATTGCTTAAATTATGATGATTTAATCTCTAATATCCAATCTAATGAAAAATATAGCTCTCTACTTCTTAACCTTGACTCTATGTTATACAAATTAAAAAAAGAATTTGAGATAGAGCTGCCTAATAAATTTGATGTGATTTTGGAACTTCATAATGCTACCCACTCACATAATATTGATTTAGGATCGAACTATCTTCTGATTCGTCATAATCACTATTTTTGCAATCATATGGAAAAAATAATTCCATTCTTTTATGAACGTGCAAAAGAATTAATACGGTTGTTTATTAATCAGTACCATTCATCTAAAAAAATGGACACAACTTTACATTCTTATTTGATGTATACCTTGATCGTTAACTGGCAAAATTTATTACCGCAGTTATTGAAAAAAACAAGCTCTCTAAAGTTTTTAATTATTAACCATCACAATACTCGCCACAGTAGCATGCTTAGTGACTTATTCACATTTTGTTTCCGTCAATCTGTCGAATTTGATTCGATTGAGTATCTAGAATTAAGTTGGAAAGATATTAATCTAGATGATTATAATATTATTTTAACAACTAAAAACAGTCTCTCACTCGATACAACTACACCCATTTTGCATATCAATGATATGCCTACTAAATATGAGTTTCATAGTGTAGCAACTAAGATAAGTGAATTACTAAGTGATGAAGAAAATCGTCTATGATAAAGTAAAAATATATTAATCCCCATTTGTAGAGTCTCTTTGTTGTTATTGCCTTATTGATTTTATATGTTTGGGATAGATGCCTATAGACTTTCCGATAGCGCTTCCTACTGTAAAAGACTCGCAGTGGACTTTCACCATCAAGTTGTCGCCCATGCCGGGCGCACTAAAAAATCCCCTAAAACCAGCCAGAAAAACTGATTTTAGGGGATTTTTATAGCTTTATAGAGTGTTATTTATACTACTGAGCCTCTCAACTAACTTTCCTATTTTTTAAAGATAGATGATTGGAAGTTATCTGTTTTATACAATAACGCTTTAAACAGTTTGTCTTTAAAGGCTCTTGTGCGGTTATGATTCTTTGCCTTCACATCAGCTTGGACAGTCTGAGTAAATTTCTCTGCCAATGATTCATATGAGCTGTACTGTACGCCATCTATCTCAATATCAATCATACCTTGAGTTTTCAAATTATTCATTACCTCAGCAAAATAAGCTTTCTTGAAGGATTCAATTGACTGATGATTGCTATTTGAAATCTGTTGCATCGCATAGTTATCACTCAACTCTGCATGTCCAGCTTCACGAGAAGCACCTTTGTATTTATTAGAAGCGTACCCTACAAATCCTCGCTCGTATCCGTAGTATCCCCATATTCTGAAGGTATTATGCTTGAACATCGCTGCGCCTGGTGCACCGACACTATTATCTCCACCACCATAGATTCCGCCCAGATAATCAATGGTCACATACGTACTCCATCCATTAGACATATCATACGTCCCATCACCAAGGCCATGTCGTGTCATTAACTGTTGATCGACTAAATCATCAACAGTCTTAATCTTTAACGCTGACCAATCTTTGTCTGTTAACTGACGAACCCGGTCAATTTGACCATTTTTTCTTAAATTTTTATCCATCTTCTTAAACCAATGTTTCATCGTTGGTTGGCCTTCTTTAATCGCCGCTTCTCCTTCAAGGTAATCCAACATCATCAGCACATCATTGTATCCACGCATATAAAGATCAAACATCTCTTGTGATTTAAAGCGTTTTGGATCATTATTGTAGATTTGATTCCCATCTTGTGGTCTCGAGAAAGTTAAGTTAATTCCTAAACTACCGTATCCAGCACTATTGGCTGGCACCTGCAACATCCCTTGAGCGTAAGCTTCCGCTCCCACACCACTTCGACGACCAGGCCCACCTAGGAAGACTGCACCATCATAATTATGGGTCATCTCATGCGTCCAGACAGAATGACCACCCTCTCCTAAATAATCATATGCTACAAAATTAATTAGCGTTCCATTAGCGTAAGCTCCAACACCATTATTTCCATAATATTGCCCAACAACGTTATAAAACTCTCGAGCTGGTGCATAAGCTCGGCCTTTGTTATCATAGCCAAACTGATTAATCCATCCACGACCATGAACACCGAATCCTTCCCATGTTGGCGTTACACGATCCTTAATGAGGCGATTTTTTGTCTCCTTATTCGCTAGAGTATACCAAGCATCCAAGAAATCTCGCTTACGGTCTCCCGATTTATTGATCTCTTTTATAAGTTGTTCAGTTGATAAGTTTCGCTTCGCTTCACTTCCAAATGTTAATGTGCTGTACGTTGAGATTAAGAACATTTTTGCTTCACGTAAATTCAACAGTGGTAAGATCATTTTATGGTAGTAACTATGCGACAGATTATCATATACGCGATATTTCGCTTGTTTGTCCTGAATTTCTTTTAGCAACGATTGACGTTCTACGAGACGAATAGTGTCTTTCGTTGCATCGGCGAACCAATCATTCATATTACTAAAGTCCGTTAACAACTTACGGTTATAATTCAAGAACTGAAGCAGATTGCCGCCGACTCCCTGACTGAAATGACGGTTAAAGAACTCATGTGTACGTTGACCACTTAGGTGATATTCACTGGAGCTCCCAAGTTTAATCAGTCGATCAATCAAGCTCCCGCCTTGCCCACTGTAAAACTCTGGCATAAACATCATTAACTCTTTAATGTTATAATCTCCAAAGTTAATTCCATAATATCTATTGAGATAGGTTAACCCCAACAGTATTTCTTTTTTATGCGATAATATACGATCAAGCAAGGATTGCTTAATCGGTTCAGAATGACCCAATTGAATCATATGATTTTGAATTAATTTTTCTAATAACGACGGTAAATTTTCTTTCGTTTGTGCAAAGACTTCATCCAAGAACAATCGTTTAACTCGGTTTTCTTTCTTCTCATCTGTATCCTCATTGATTTGAAGCAACTGGTACATATCTGGAGTATATAACTCAACTTGTTTCAATTTATCACTTAAGCTATTCACGATATCATCATATTGCGTTACTAATCGGTTTGGCGTATAACGAATTCCTAACTCATCGATCGTATATTCGCGTATACCGGTCTCACCAAATGACCGCCCCTTACTCAAGCTGTATTCAACCTTTGTCCCATCAGTGAAGTGAAGCATCACCCGATTTATCTCACCGCTATCCATCACAAACTGTTTATCTTTCATCGGAACAATGGCTTGAACTGTTTTAGTCCCTACCCAACTCGGTACTTTGTTACTTTCAACTAATTGGTTAGCTTCTTTCACAATCCATTCCCGGTTGTAGAAAGGTTGCAGTTTCTCAACGAGTTGATACAGACCGGCATGTTGAGCTTGGTAGCCTTGAGCGCCTTCATAGCTGTCTCTTCGGTTGAGTTCCTCAGCAGGTGTTCCTTGGCTAATCAGACTCATCGCCGTTATATTGTAGTCCGCTACCTTTTTATTCGCTTCTTCAGTACTCAAACGCTCGAAGCGCTTATCTTCTCCTTGAATAGTCCCTGAACTCACGCCTTGAACACCGTATAATTTACGAATAAGTTGGTATTGTGGGGAGCCATCCGCTAACTGTCCATCACTTCCAAATAATTCATACCCATTTTGAACAGTGGCATAGCTGACAACCTCTTCTATATTCCCATAGCCCCACGCAGAGGTCGCAATAGCTGCTAATTTATTGCGAATATTGGCTCTTATATGCCCTTTTACAACCGAATGAGAGACTTTTCCCCATGTTTTGGCACTGGAACCATTCGGATTAGATATGACTATTCCAACCAGTAAACTTGAATCATTAGATCGGTGCATATCCATCTGAGCGTCTACATAGGCCCGTGTCACAAGAGCTTCTCTATTCTCTCCAGCAATTCCACCACTGACAGAATTTCCACCCACTGACTTAATTCGTCCTTGGAATGAGACATTTTCAATACGAGATCGACTATTTACATAGTTGACAAAACCAGACACATTATCGCGTCCTTGAATGTAGCCAGTAATATTCACATTTTCAATGACCCCGCGATTCTTCAATTCGTGAGCGACGGTTGCGATATTATCGCCATGACCCGAATCTGGGTAGACAATATGCACATCCTTGTAGTCGATATCTTGTACTGTTCCGCCATTTATACGGTCAAATAATGGGTGCTTAAGATCCGTAATACTGTATCGTTTTCCATTTCTTGTACCAATTAATCGTCCCGTAAACTGACCCGATACGTAAGATTTATGCCCTAACTTCTCAACATTTCCAGCCGAAATCGTGCGTCCAAGTTGGAATGTCCCCCCTAGATTGGCTTGCATTGCTTTAATTAAGTCACCAAAATCATAGTATACTTCTCCATGAGGGGCTTGATATTTGTTCATATATAAGACCGTGCCTTCTTTGTACGCACCGTCTACTTTATGAACCAATTCAGCTGCACGAGTAGTTACTTCATAAACATTCTGACCATCAATCGTCACTTCTTTAATACTTTCTACCGGCATCACCACATCTTTTAAATGAGTCATCTTCGCCTTAATAAAGTAATTAGACACATCTTCTGGCGCTTCCCTTAATTGGCTCAACTCGATTAGTTCACCATTCGCCTCTCGTTTAACCAGTGTTGTCCCTTCAATTGATTTTAGCTCAATTTTTTTAGTAGTTCCATCAGCAGTATAGTTCTTCAGTAAATCTCGAGTTCCTCTCACAGTACTTTTCCCTGCTTCAGTTGATGCTAATTCTTCCCATTTAGCCAATAACTTATCCACACGATTATATAATGCCTTATATTCATCTGTAGTAATTCGTTTCCCTGAACTATCCACTTCTAAGTTGTTGAATTTTATTGTTAATTGAGCAAGACCTTTAGATACCTCTTCTCGCTTACTTTCAAAAGTATCCTCTAGTTTATGCAATGCAGTTCCATCAGCAGTAAAGTTCTTAAGTATATCTCGAGTCCCTCTCGCAGTACTTTTTCCCGCTTCAGTTGATGCTAATTCTTCCCATTTATCCAATAACTTATCCACATGCTTATATAATGTCTTATATTCATCCGTAGCAATTCGTTTTCCTGAAGTATCCACTTCTAAGTTGTTGAATTTTATTGTTAATTGAGCAAGTTCTTTAGAAATCTCTTCACGCGTACTTCCAAAACTATCCTCTGATTTGTTCTCTTTGTTATCAGATGGCGAAGGATTTTGTTTTCTTTCTAACTTATTTATTTCTTCAAATATAGCATCTTTCTTATTTTGTACACTATCATTTGTAACTCCTTTAAGCAAAAATTGAATATCTTCAAGTCGTTTTTCTCGGAATGTTTCAGATTTTTTAGCTTTCTCCAAGAGTTTTTCTGCTTGACGTAAATTCAGTATCTCATCGATTTTTGCCTGAAAATTGATATCAGATGTTACTGAATTAATAACATTTACATAATAGTTAATCTGTTCCTGCTTTAAATCTGGATCAGTCCCAAAAGTGATATATTTTATCGTGGCTTCTCTATAATCTTGAACTTTAGCATTTTCCAGTTTAACAGTTGTCCCAGCCTTTTTAACGTGAGCAGTCCCTCTAGTCTCTAAATGCATCGGATTATTTAATGTATACGGGAGGTGTACTGTCCGGGTGAGTTCATTATTCTCTACCCCTGTTTGAGTCAAGGTTGGAGCAGTCAATGCAGGCTCTTCTTCAACAGTTAAGCCACTATTACTATACTGTTTCGGCTCAACTAATTTACCAAGTATTTCACTTTTTTCAAATTCTTCAGCCGTTGTGTTGGCTTCATCTTCACTACCAACATAGTAATCACCTAAATTCTTTTCTTCAAAGCTCTCTGATACTTCGCTAATCGAATTACCAGACTCCATATGCTTACCATTATCACTTGTATTAACTATTTTACTACTAATTAATTCATCAGCACTTACACTTTGTGAGTGAGATAAAAATACAATGACTCCAATGGCAACAGATGCTACCCCTACACTAAGTTTCTTTAATGTATAGCGTTTCGCTTGATTAGCCTGTTTGTGGAATAATTCCCCTTTATTATTCTTACTGATCATTTAATTCCTCCATTTTACTACTGGGCTTGTAAATTGTTCTCCTCAATTACAAAATATCCAGCTATTTTTTGACAATTGTTTTATACAACACTGATAAAATAATTGTCTTTTTGTTTCATTTTATTATTTTAACTTAAAAAAATAAAAAACACTATTAAATTTTGAAATATTTTTTAAAAAATAGATATTATATAATAAAATATTACTTCCTTCTAATGAATGACTATCTCTTATTTCCTATTAAAATAATACTGTCGAATTATTATAACTAGTGCAAGACTATTTAAATAATATATATTAACTTTGTACCTATGGGTAAAATATTTCTACACAATATTTCAAAGTATGGTAAGCGCTCATGATTTAAAGGGGATACCGTCATATGCCATAAGGGACAATCCACGTGTTTTGATACTCATAATTTAAGTGGTGTTAAGTTTTTCGGAGTGAGTCTTTGGCTGTGTTACTTTGATAATTTCTGGTTTTGCCATACAAAAAATCCTCTCAATAGTTTTGTCTTACATTAACTATTTTAGAGGATTGTTTGTGGTGGAACTAGTCGCCTAAATTATAGGCGCCTACATTTTCAAAGATTTGATTACATCTAATTTATCCCCCGTGCTGGATACAACACGATAAAAAAAGCAGCCCACCAACCAGTGAGCTGCTTTTTATCGTTATTTGTTTGATTATCTGTTGTAGAACTCAACGATGAATGAGTCTTCAATTTCTTGTGGCATTTCTTCACGTAATGGGTAACGTGTAAGGCTACCTTCTAATTTGTCTTCATCGAAAGTGACAAATTCTGGGCGACCGTAAAGTGATTCTAATGATTCTTTAATCACTGCTAAGTCACGTGATTTTTCACGTACTCCAATCACTTCGCCTACTTCAACTGAGTAAGAAGGGATGTCTACACGTTTTCCGTCAACTGTAATGTGACCGTGGTTAACTAATTGACGCGCTTGACGGCGTGTTGAAGCTAATCCTAAACGATAAACCACGTTATCCAAACGACGCTCAAGTAAGATCATGAAGTTTGTACCATGTTTTCCTTCACGGATTTTACCTGCTTTTTTGAATAAGTTGTGGAATTGACGTTCGTTCATTCCGTATAAGAAACGTAATTTCTGTTTCTCTTTTAATTGCAATCCGTACTCAGATAATTTTGTACGGCTAGTTGGGCCGTGTTGTCCTGGTGCGTACGGACGGCGTGCTAATTCTTTTCCTGTTCCTGAAAGTGAAATCCCTAAACGACGAGATTTTTTCCAAGTTGATCCTGTATATCGTGCCATAATTATTCGTCCTCCAATTAATTTTTTCTGGAGTAAAATAACGGTCTGGAGCTCAATGATCGTGCAGTTCGTTTTAATTTTCGCTTATTGCAGCCGCAAGTTACTCATTCGCCTACGCAATTCACGCAAGCAACGAACTGTTGACGACTTCATCACTCCACGCTGCATTATTTTACACAATAATTATTATACCATGAGTAAGACAGAAAAACAAATTCTATTTCAACTATTTTACATTTCGTATTGCGCCACAACATCTATCATGGTAAACTGAAAAAAATATAATAAAAGGATGAGATTTATGTTACCAAATGATTATAGTGTGTTAGGCGATATTTTTATCAAGGGGATCTTGGCCTATATTGCCATCATTTTTATTATTCGAATTTCCGGTAAACGATCGCTGTCGAAGTTAAATTCGTTTGACTTTATTATTACGATTTCGTTAGGTTCGATTCTATCGGGCGTTATGACTAACCCCGATTTATCTTTACTTGAAGCCATGTTTGCCTTCTCATTGATGATTACCTTGCAATATATTGTTACCTTTATTGCCGTGCGATCCGACAAATTCGCAGATTGGGTAAAATTCAAGCCCGCTCTCTTATACTACGATGGCCGCTTCAACTATCAAGCTATGAAAAAAGAACGCATTACAGAAAAGGAACTTTACGAAAAAGCACGAACTGAAAATTACAGTTCATTCGATGAAGTCTTTGCCATTGTCTTAGAGTCAGAAGGAACCATTTCAGTGGTGGATCGAAACGAACATACACCTGAATCTGAAGCGAAATCAACTCTTGAAAATGCCCACGTGCCGGGACAAAATTAATTAATTAGCTTATGAAAATGGGAAGAACTCCAAAACTGGAATTCTTCCCTCTTTTTTATATTTAAATATACATTTTAGTATCTCAGCAAAGCAGCTATATTAGTATCTGCTGGCATTTCCTCATCATCTAAGACGTAGACATCCCCTTTTGTGCGCAAGACATGGATAATTAGATCATCGACAAAATTCTTACCTTCAGCTTGGAACTGACCGCTCTCATCAATCGAGCCATCCACTTGATAATGATCTGTAATCAATAACGTCTCAATTCGTCCTTCAACACCGGCCGTCGCTAAGTCTTGATATTGTTCTCCTAGACTATATTCAGGAGACGTTTCTTCAAACCTCTTGACTAATTGATTATATCGTTTTGAAATAATCTCCTCGACAATATCGCCTGCTTTTTCGGCTACTTCTGTCGCTTTTAAGCGACGTGGTGAGCTTTCAATCTGATTTTCCTGGTCTAATTTTGGATTTTTAGAAATCTCTCTGAAGTCAGCAATATTTTGCGTTAAGCCGAATAAAACAAGCGGTAGTCCTGTTGGTGCTGTATAATTTTCGTGAATATAGTCATCAATCACACGGAAGAAACGCTTGCGGTCAATCTCATCTTCCTTACTCTTCTCATTATGACCATGATAAACCGCATCGCCTCCATCACCGTATGAGCCATGATTCAGTTCACCACCAGAATATTCTGTTCCTAATGCTGTATCGATATCAATCGGCGCATCATCTGGGAAATCGACTTCCTCTAGCTTGCTGCCTCGACCGTTAAATAAACGCACCTTATCGTGACTTAGGCATAAAACATGGTAATAGCTAACATATTGGAAGTTTCTAACTACCGGCTTCACATGTGGCTGACCAAAGTATGCATCTTCTGTCAAATCAACGCTTAAATTGTAATAGAATACTTCATCTGGTGTCACGAAGAAAATAATACTTGCCTCCACTGATCGCCAGAAGCTCGGATTTACAAAATCCGTGTTTAACTGCTCAGTATATGCTTCAGCCACTTCTTTCCCATGCTTCTCTTCAATCAAGCGGTAGCCTTTTTTCACTAAGTTATCGAATTTGGTCTGCTTTTTATCCGCAGTAAATCCATCTTCTTCACGATTTATTGCTATCGTCAAATACTCCCGTTCGTCGCTCAACAATGTATCAGTTGGAAATGTAAATAACTCTCTCATGTTAGCGCCTCCTTTTATGATTTAACTCATTATATAATAGGTGTATCCATTTGTCCAAAGATATGAATAACCCTCTGATGAAGATAAAGGTTGCGTTTTCAATTAAACTTATTAATCTATCCTTAATATGTTAATATAATATGATTACTTCTTTTCTTCCGCTCTTCGATAAGTTTGCAAGGTTTGTGCATAAAGCGGTAAAATCAAATCAATACTCGCTTTTATAAAGGCGGTTTGTTCTGTTGCATCCTCCAATAAGTCACTTCCTGGCTCAATAACCCGTCCAATCATGATTTCGCCTTTTTTGACGTCAAGTACGCGCTGCAACACGTGTTCCATCGTTTCTTCCGTAAAAGGCTTGTACGCTTCTTTTGTATGATCTGGAATAAGGACAACATCTTCGGGAAGACCTTGCCACGTCAGACGGTTCACCAACAAATCATGAATCATCTCAGCTTCAAAATTCGGATTGTCAATTAAAGCCAGTCCAACAAAAATATAATCACCGTTAACTTGTACTTGCAGATGTGGATACTTTTTATAACCACGGGAATCGCCACCCATTGCACACCATGTACTAGACGGTGGATTCTTCGTGCGACGGGCATGCTGCGCAATATGGAACACGCCATGCATATTTAGTTGTTCGTTCACATCCGGCTGAAACTCATCTCCAATCGCTTGAAACACTGGTTGAATCTCAGCGCGAATCGCTGCCATTCTTTCATCCAGACCATCGATATCAAAAATTTTATACACATTGGGTTTAAATACTTGTTTCATTTTATCCCTCCTATTTGTTTATATTATACCATATGATGAGTGCTTTTCCTTTGAAAGCGGTCATATAATATGGTAGACTGAACCCGATGAAGGAGGAATTGTAATGAAAATTGGTGTCCCTAAAGAGATTAAAAATTTAGAAAATCGGGTGGCTATGACGCCTGATAATGTAAAAGAATTAGTCCGAGATGGTCACGAGGTATGGATTGAGACAAATGCTGGACTTGGCTCATCTTTTACCGATGAAGCTTACCGAGAAGCTGGTGCAAAAATTTGCGATAGTGCTGAGGAAGTGTGGACAGCAGAAATGGTCGTAAAGGTGAAAGAACCACTTGAATCTGAGTATAAATATTTCTACGATGGCTTAATTTTATTTACGTACTTACACTTAGCAGCAGCAGAACGCTTAACCCAAGAACTAATTGATAGTGGTGTAACTGCTATTGCCTATGAAACAATTGAAAAGGACGGAAAACTTCCGTTGCTGACACCGATGAGTGAAGTAGCTGGACGAATGGCGGTCCAAGCAGGAGCTCATCATTTAGAAAAAGTACACGGTGGAAAAGGTATTTTCTTAGGTGCTGTGCCTGGTGTACGTCGTGCGAATGTTGTTATCATTGGTGGTGGTGTTGTTGGAATGAATGCGGCTCGAATCGCCCATGGAATGCGCGCCAATGTGACTGTCTTAGATATTAATCCATCGACTTTAGATACTGTTGATGATGCCTTTAACGGTCAAGTTGAGACCTTAATGTCCACCCAATCTAACATCGCCCGCGTCGTTAAAGATGCTGATTTGGTCGTTACTGGGGTCTTAATTGCCGGAGCGAAAGCACCTACCTTAATTACAGAAAAAATGATCCAATCAATGGAGGCCGGTTCTGTTGTAGTCGATATCGCCATCGACCAAGGGGGTAATGTGGAAACATCCACCCATGCGACCACCCACGAAGATCCCGTCTATACGAAACATGGTGTCTTACATTACACAGTCGCAAACATTCCAGGCGCCGTGCCACGAACCTCAACAGCTGCCTTAACAAATGTGACTCTTCCTTACACCCGAACACTTGCTCGCAAAGGTGTTGAAGAAGCTGCTCGAACAGATGCCAGCATCCAAACGGGTATTAATACCTACCAGAAACAACTAACTAATAAAGCAGTTGCAGACACATTCAATTTTGAATATGTCGATATTAAAAGCTTGCTCTAATCATTTATTAGCTAATCAAAAAGCAGTCACCTATTAAGGTGACTGCTTTTTCTTTATTTACCATGGTGTTATTAATAATACATAATAAATTTCTTGCCACCATTCTCAACTACTTGAATATCCATCCCAAACAGCTCATCGAGTACATCCTTTTTCATAATATCATCAACTGATCCCGCTCGGAACAACTGGCCATCTTTCATCGCAATAATATTATCTGCATAAGCTGCTGCGAAGTTAACATCATGTACAACTGTCACAATCGTCTTGTTCAATTCATCCACTAACTGACGGATTGTCTGCATCATCTTCACACCAAAATTCATATCTAAGTTATTCAATGGTTCATCCAATAAGATATAATCCGTATCTTGGCATAAAACCATTGCAATTAATGCCCGTTGTAATTGACCTCCAGATAATGTATCAATATATTGACCTTGCAACTTATCTAGCCCTAAATAATGCAGAGCATTATCGATCACACGATGGCACTGTTCACTTAGACGACCTTTAGTATAGGGAAAACGTCCAAACGCAACTAGCTCACGAACAGTTAGCCGAACATTCAGATGATTAGACTGTTTTAGAACAGATAACCGCTTCGCTAACTCTTCTGGTTGATACATCTTAACCTCTTTGCCATCAAGTATAATATTCCCCTGTTCATAAGGAATTAAGCAACTAATCATTTCTAATAATGTACTCTTCCCCGCGCCATTCGGTCCAATACAAGCTGTTAACTTTCCCTTTTCTACAGGCAAACTCACATTATGAATAACTGTCTTTTTCCCAAATGTCTTCGTTACATTTTTCAACTCCAACATAACTATAGTTGACTCCTTTCTTTCAACAACATAGATAAGAAATAAACCCCTCCAATTAATTCAATAATAACCCCTACATTTGTTCGAAAGGGTAATAGATGCTCAATGATTAATTGACTATATAACAAAATCACAATCGTTATTAAACTGCCCCCGATCAATAAAACAGCATGTTTATAAGTCTTTAATAACTGATAACTAACATTTGCACCGATAAACCCGAGAAATGTCATTGGACCAACGAGAGCAGTTGATACCGCAGTTAGTACACTAATCAAGAGAAATAACTTAAATTGTAACTGCTGAACGGGCACACCTAAATTTTGGGCATAATCATCTCCCAGATGTAGAACATCTAATGTCGAAGATATTTTAAATAAATAAACAATAATGGGTGTACAAATACCTACAGTTAATACAATCAATGTCTGATCTATTTTGTTAAAGCTAGGTAGTGTCTGAGCGAGCACACGTTGAAATTCATTTGGATCAATCATCGCCTGCATAAAAGTCGTTAAATGACGCATCAATGTCCCAAAAATTACCCCCGTCATTAATAATAAAAATATTCGTCCAGCATACCGCTTAAAAAATAGATAAAATAACCCTAAACCTACCAACAACATAACGCTCACACTCAGTATAAAATTAAGTGGTTTATTGGTGATTAATAGACTTCTAGCTCCAAAGAAAAATATCGTACTGGTCTGAATAAAAACGAACAAACTATCTAAACCAATAATACTTGGACTTAAGATATGATTGCGCGTCATTGTCTGAAAAATAATAGTTGCTATAGTTGTAGAAGTCCCCACTATAAAGAAAGCAGGAATTCGCCGACTTCTTAATTTTAAAGCAAAACTTAATTGACCACGTGTATTATAAAACAAATATAAACCGACGCCTACTACTACTGCGATACTTAGCCATCCTATAATTAACTTGCCCCGTTTCTTTTTAAACATGATGCTCACCTCGCAACAGTAAATATAAGAAGAGGATACTCCCAAAAATACCGATCACCACACTAATTGGCAACTCATATGGATAAATCACTAAACGAGCCACCATATCAGAAATCAATGTAAAACCTGCACCAATAACAGCCGTTGGAAATAATATCTGGCGAAAGTTATCCCCTACTTTCATCGCAACCAGATTCGGCACAATAATGCCCAAAAATGGAATAGACCCTGCTGTCAATAATACTGCCGTTGTTCCCAATGCTACAACCACAATACCGATCAGTTCAATTCTATGATAAGAAACTCCCAACTCAGTGACAATATCCTTCCCTAAGCTCATCACCGTAAAATAGTGTGCAAACAAATAAATAACAATTAAGATAGGAATAGCTAAATAGATCAATAAATAATTACTCGAGCTCACCATCGAAAAATTCCCTTGCAGCCAAGATGTCACATTTTGAACTACTTCATACCGTAAAGCAAAAAAGGTTCCCACTGAGCCAATAATATTACCTAACATCATACCGACAAGTGGCACCATAATCGAACGATTGGATTTTATTTGGCGTAAAAAGAGAGTAAAAATAAATGTTCCCACAGTTGCAAATAAAAAAGCAAATAAAATTTGATGGAAAAACGTTTGACTACCGAATAAAACTAATGCTAACACAACACCTAAACGAGCACTAGACATTGTTCCGGCAGTCGTGGGGGAGACAAACTTATTTTGCGTTAATTGTTGCATTAGTAACCCTGATACTGATAAAGTTGCGCCTGCTAATATCAAGCTAATTGTCCGCGGAATACGGGTTGAAAATAACACAATACGTTGCGAATCAGTTAACGAAAACAAGTCAACTAAGGTCAAGTTCTGAACTCCAATAAATATAGATACTACCGCTAATATGCCTACAATAATCAGGCTGGTTACTTGCCTAATGAATCTATCTTGCTGAAAAATCACTATAACCATCCTTCTTCTGTCTAATTGAAAACGATTCTCATTCTCTCTTATTGTATTTTATCGAACAATACGCTCAATAGCAACATATAGCTCCCAATTACGTCCCCCTATCGGCCTATCACATTAGCAACTGGCAACTACTTTCACATCTAACATTAATATATCCCTTATTCTACTTAATTATCCGTTTAATTTCTCACTAAAACTTAAAAATATCGAGAAATAATTGACTTTCATTCATTCTTTCGGTAAACTATGAAACAATATAAAGAGAGGATGTGGAAATGTGAGTGTGTGGGATCATAAATTTGATCGAGAAGGATTGACTTTCGATGATGTCTTATTAGTACCCGGCTACAGTGAAGTACTTCCCCAAGAAGTATCACTAGCGACTTCGTTAAGCGAAAAATTGCCCCTTAATTTACCTATTATCAGTGCGGGAATGGATACTGTAACTGAATCGGAGATGGCGATCGCTATGGCACGTGCAGGCGGGCTCGGTGTGATTCATAAAAATATGCCGATTGATGCACAAGCAGCGGAGGTTGATCGCGTCAAACGTTCAGAAAATGGTGTGATTCGCAAACCCTTTTTCTTAACACCGACTGATACAATTGAGCAAGCTAATCATCTAATGGCCAAGTTCAAAATTAGTGGTGTACCGATTGTAGATAGTGCTGAAACACAACAACTAGTCGGTATTTTAACCAATCGTGATATTCGCTTTGTCGAACATATGGGAGATACTATTGATACGTATATGACCGCTGATAAGCTAATTACAGCACCCATAGGAACAACATTAGATGAAGCTGAAAAAATCTTACATCAAAATCGCATCGAAAAATTACCGCTTGTCGATGAAGATAACAAATTAGCTGGTTTAATTACAATTAAGGATATTGATAAAGTCATCGCCTATCCTGATGCAGCAAAAGATAAACATGGCCGCTTAGTTGTTGCAGCTGCAGTTGGTATTGGTTCCGATACCGATGCACGAATCGATGCTTTAATTAAGGCTGAAGTTGATGCGCTGGTGATTGATACAGCACACGGGCACAGTGCCGGTGTGCTGAAAAAAGTTGAAGAAATTCGTCAGCAGTATCCTGATGTTGTCTTAATTGCTGGTAATGTGGCAACAGCTGAAGGGACACGAGCACTGATCGATGCAGGTGCCGATGTGGTGAAAGTTGGAATTGGTCCTGGTTCCATTTGTACGACTCGAATTGTAGCTGGTGTTGGTGTCCCACAGCTAACAGCAATCTATGAAGCGGCTTCGGCTGCAAGAAAGCTGGATGTGCCAGTTATTGCTGATGGTGGAATTAAGTACTCTGGTGATATTGTGAAGGCTCTAGCAGCAGGTGGAGCCGCTGTTATGTTAGGCAGTATGTTAGCCGGAACCGATGAGTCGCCTGGAGAATTTGAGATTTTTGAAGGACGACGCTTTAAGACCTATCGTGGTATGGGGAGTATTGGCGCGATGCGCAGCGGTTCAGGCGATCGTTACTTCCAAGCTGAAACAGCTGCCGACAAACGTGTCCCAGAAGGAATTGAAGGTCGAGTGGCTTATAAAGGATCTGTTCAGGATATCTTATATCAACTAGCCGGTGGTGTACGCTCCGGTATGGGTTACTGTGGAACAGCTCAAATTAAAGACTTACATGAAAAAGCTCAATTTGTTCAAATGAGTAATACTGGATTAGCTGAATCACATCCTCATGATGTACAAATTACAAAAGAATCACCTAACTATTCACGTAAATCCTAACTCGTTTTTGACCCGAAGCGTTATATAACGCTTCGGGTTTTAATTTGCACCAAATACTTAGAATATGGTAACATATACATCTATATAAGGAGGTTTACCCGTGTCCAAACAAGTAGAACGATTACAGGAATCTGAAAAAGGAACTAAAATAAGTATTGCTGTTTACATATTAATGGCTGGTTTAAAGCTTGCTGTAGGTTTTTTCTTTAATGCTTCTTCCTTGATCGCAGATGGATTGAATAACTTTGGTGATGTTATTTCATCCGTTGCCATGTTAATTGGTATGCGTACATCTCGCATTCCCCCTGATGAGAATCATCCCTATGGGCATTGGAAAGCCGAATCTATCGCCAGCTTACTCACTTCATTTATTATGATTTTACTGGGAATGCAAGTCTTAATTGATGCTATTGGCAACATATTGAACGGGGAATTAACTATTTCAAATCCACTCGCAGCTAGTGTTGGATTGATCTCAGCTACAGTAATGTGGGGCGTTTACCGCTATAACTTAAACCTCTCTCGTAAAACACATAGTAAAGGATTAAAAGCTGTTGCGAAAGATAATTTAGCTGATGCCCTAACTAGTTTAGGAACATCAGTCGCTATCTTTGCTGCTACTTTTTCACTATGGTGGATAGATTATGTGATGGCCATTATTGTGGGTCTAATTATATTAAAGACCGGAATTGAAATCGCCTCAGAGAACGTTTTTTCCCTCTCTGATGGTTTCGATCAAGAACTACTCGCTCAATACCACTCTTCTATTATTAAAATAGAAGATATCCAACAAATTGTTTCTTTAAAAGCTCGAATGTACGGCAATAATATTTATGTTGATATTACAATTGTCGTTAACGGCGAAATGAGCGTCCAAACTAGCCATGACTTAACTGAAGAAGTTGAGGAATTATTATTTAAACAATTTGATGTCATGCATACAGATGTCCATGTTGAACCGCTAAGCATGCATAAAATCTAGGCTCTTCCACAATATCAATAACAGAATGAATCGTTTGATTTTATCTCTCCCCATGAAATTGATGGATGGATAAATTGAACGATTTTTTCAATCTTGCATAAAACATTGATAGACCTCTTACATCTGTTTTAATGATTCATCATAAGCCAGCAACTGATCAATAATCATTTTTTCATATCGCTTTAGTCCACGATAATGTTTTTGATCCGTATGATTTCCTTTTTAGTTTAACACACAAAAAGGTGCTCGCAAGGAGAATCCCTCACCAACACCAAAAATTGCAGTCAAATTAACTTATATAATTTTGTTCTTTTATTCACAATAAAAACCACTAAAAATGGCGCTGGACAGAGTCGAACTGCCGACACACGGAGCTTCAATCCGTTGCTCTACCAACTGAGCTACAGCGCCAAATCTACGATCCCGACCGGATTTGAACCGGCGATCTCCTCCGTGACAGGGAGGCGTGTTAAACCGCTCCACTACGGGACCACAATAATTAGTCATTTATTAAAAAGGAGGATGGGAGATTCGAACTCCCGCACGCTTTGACACGCCTGACGGTTTTCAAGACCGTTCCCTTCAGCCGGACTTGGGTAATCCTCCATTAAAAAATGACCCCTACGGGATTCGAACCCGTGATACCGCCGTGAAAGGGCGATGTCTTAACCACTTGACCAAGGGGCC
>NZ_JH601103.1:507253-714432 GCF_000245815.1 Dolosigranulum pigrum ATCC 51524 | reverse complement strand
TGCTAAGTACCTAGGGCCGGAGTCGAACCGGCACGGGTGCAACCACCCGCAGGATTTTAAGTCCTGTGCGTCTACCAATTCCGCCACCCAGGCATAATGCTTAAGAAATGATTATTCCTTAAGCGGAAGACGGGATTCGAACCCGCGACCCCCACCTTGGCAAGGTGATGTTCTACCACTGAACTACTTCCGCAATTTATTCTATTGATGCCGACTAAAGGATTTGAACCCTCGACCCACTGATTACAAATCAGTTGCTCTACCAACTGAGCTAAGTCGGCGTAATGCTTAAGACATTTATTAATTATACTAGATGATCAAATGAAATGCAAGACTTTTTTTGAAATTTTTTTCTTGATGTCATTTTCTCAATGATTAATAGTTGCCCGTCATTACTGACGAACTATCAACTCTTATATTATATTTTATATAGTAATATTTGTCAAGGTATTATTTAATGTTTCTTGGTTACAATCCAAGATTACTATTCTCACGGTGTTGTTGGTTGTTGCTAGTTAGGTAAGCAGAGCTCCCATCCTAGAATAATGAATTGGATAGGAGCATGCATCCTGAACTATTTTCAACACTGGGGATTTCGTATTTTCAAGGGAGGTTACATGACAAGTGATTAATTCCTATAATGTGTATGATTTATTGCCCGAAGTCAGCGAGCAAATGAATCATATGCTCTATACCTTGGTAGTAATCTGTCAGTCGAATGTGTTCATTCGGGGCATGCGGGGCAGAGTTATAGTATTCTGTCCCACTGCCGACAATAGGTACATTCAGATACTGACCAAAGGAGTACATTGGGCCGGTTCCAGCTGAGTTTGGCATTACGACAACGGATTCCTCTCCGTATGTCTTCTGGGCTGCTCGAGTGACAACTTCAATGAACGATGAACTCAAATCTGTTCTGAACGGCATTACACCAGCTAATCGGGTTAGTTCAACATCCTTGAACCCGTGTTTATCTAAGTGTTGGCATAACAACTGTTCGACTGCTTCTGGACTATATCCCGGTACTAAGCGAACATCTAACTTCGCTTTTGCTTGAGCGGGCAAGACGGTTTTTGCCCCACTACCACCATAACCTGAAAGTAAGCCGCTGATAGTCAACGTTGGATAGAAGATGAGGGCTTCTTTTTCGGAATAAGGTAAGTTATCTGTAATAAAAGGCCCCTTCACACCATATGTGTCTCGTAAAGCCTGGCGATCAAATGGCATCTTCGCCAATACATTATATTCTAAGTCGGTTGGTTCAATCATTAAGTCATAAAACCCATCGATAAGAATCTCATTGTCAGCATTCCGCATACTAGCTAATGCTTGGGTTAATCGCCACGCTGCGTTATCGATCACGGCTGCATTCGAAGAGTGAATATCTGTTGCTGCTGTGCGCACCGCTAGATCGAAGTACGCAATTCCCTTCACACCACAAGATAATTCCATCCGCTCGGCAGCATCCTTCCCGCCTGATTCCCATATACATGCATCCGCTGCAAATTTATCTGTATATTGGGCTAAGTAAGCATTAATATGAGGACTTCCAATCTCTTCTTCCCCTTCCAGCAAGAACTTCACATTACACGGTAGGCCACCTGCTTGCTCGGACCAGTACTCAATCGCATTAATCCGTGCGATAAAATTGGCCTTATTATCCGACACACCCCGGCAGTACACCTTCCCATCCCGCTCTGTCGGCACAAAAGGATCTGTCTCCCATTCGTCGATCGGATCTTCTGGTTGCACATCATAGTGATTATAGAACAGCAACGTCTTCTCTGCGTTGCCACCTGGTCCAGCCAAAAACTCACCATATACAATAGGCGGAGCCTCCGTGTCAGCTAGGTGCAGAATTTCTGCCTGACCGCCCTTATCTTCAATAATTCGAGCCACCATCTCTGCCGTCTCTATCATCTGTCGCCCTTGCGCCGAGACCGACTCCAAGCGTAAATACTCCTCTAGTAACGCTCGGTTCTTTTCTGCAAATTGTTTTACATTTTCTAACATGGCTTATTTCCTCCCTAGCTATTAATCTAAAATAGTTTCTACATTATATAGGTCGAATCACTGCACGTTCTACCATTAATCAATGGTAGGTGGTATTGAGTTCGTTTCCTTTTTTTGCTTAACACTGGCCAGATCATCTTTCACTCGGTGATATGTCCAGGCGAGGGGAATAACTGCCCCCAACCACGCTAACGGACTCGAGATAGCTAATCCGTAAAACCCAATCACTTGACTCAGTATAAAGGCTGCTCCGACCCGCATCACCAATTCCATCATACCACCAATCACTGGCACGCGGCTATTCCCAATTCCTTGCAATGTATTCCGGTATATAAATAATAATGATAACAAACTATAGAACGGGGCGACCATTAAGAAATATTGTCGTCCGTACTCCAGCATCTGTGGATCTGGTTGCCCACTAACAAAAATCGTCACAACCGAATCCCCAAAGACTAGCAGAACTATCCCAAAAAAGATCGCAATAGAAACCGATAAGATTGAGATTTGCTTAACGCCTTCGCGGATACGGTCATATTTTTCAGCCCCAAAATTTTGTCCGGCATAGGTTGCCATGGCTACACCGAATGACATCAACACTAAGATTACAATATCATCGGCTCTTTGCGCCGCCACATAACTGGCTACAGCTAATGATCCAATATTATTCAACGCTACTGTAATTGCTGTGGCTCCAATGGCAATAATCGAAACTTGGAATGCCATCGGAAAAGCAATATACGCATGGTACTTCACTTCTTCCCAACGCATCTGACTGAAATTCAGATGCGGTCGAATAATACGAAGCTTCTGGGTAATGGCTATCCAACATAAACTCGCTGCTAAGAATTGTGAGAAGACGGTCGCTACGGCTGCACCACGGATTCCCATCCCCACATAGACAATCAAGGTATAATCGAGAATAATGTTCATTACCGTCGCTACAATTAAAAAATACAGCGGCGTCCGACTATCTCCTAGCGCGCGCATCATATTACTTAATAAGTTGAAAAAAATAGGCACAATAATAAACGATAAAATAATTTGTAAATACTGATAGGTAAATTGATACAAATCATCCGGTGTATTCATCCACCGCAGTAAATGGGGCAACATCGTCAAGCTCAGTCCCGTAAGCATTACCGCTATCCCCACACAAAAACTCCAACTAATCAACACACTACGGCGAACTTTTGAATAATCACGTGCGCCATAAGCTTGTGCCAGTGGAATCGTCAATCCTGCGGTAAACCCTTGTGAGAAGCCTAAAATCAAAAACATGACACTCCCAGCTACTCCAATGCCGCCAAGCGCCTTAACGCCCAATGTACGCCCAACAATTAACGTATCCATCACACTATATAACATCTGAAATAAATTCCCAATAATCAACGGCACCGAAAATAGCACAATCTGCTTCAACGGTGTTCCTTTTGTCAAATCTCCCATCAACTCACCTCTTATCATCAGTATATATTTTTTTGCCCGGTAATACAACAGCCCACACAAAGATACACCTCATCTATCGTGTTATTCTCCCGATCAACAGATGATTCTGTCTTACATCATTCGAATAGCCCATCGAACACCCCAGCTGCTCTCATCTGAGCGTAAACTCGGGGAGCAATAACAGTTTCGTATGCATTATTCCCAAAATGAGCTGTCAAGGTATCCGTAGTTGCACCGGTTCCAGCGAACTGATTCGTATCGGTCGTAGCTGGAATCGCCACATAGGTCTCCGGCTGCAACTGACGATAATGAGCCAAAATTTCTTGATAACTGTCGAGCTCCTGCCAGTAATGAGTCGACTCCACATTGAACCACACATCGCGATAAGAGGTTGCCCCAATGCGTTCCGGGAAATGCTGATCAAAATACTGCACAAAATCATCCACCAATTCCTTGAACCCTTCCCATTGAGCCCGCACTGTATGATTGGCGGCATCACTCTCCCCCTGAATCCAAACATTACCTAGATACACATTATCTGGATGCAAGTTCAACGCATACTCAAGTCGATCCCGGAGCATCTTATAATAACTTGACTGCACGCCCCAACGCAACTTCGGTGAATGTCTCACATCGCGTATCTGCTCTGGGTCATACGTGCCCAATCCATGTTCCTCCGAGCCGAAGTACGTCCCACCGTAAGCTACCGGAATCACCAACAATTGGTAATCGGCCGGTAATTGTTCCAATAACAAATGGCCTAGCGGTAAATGAATCCCTTTCGTCCCAAGCTTATCTGGTGTCGCTGGATGTGAGAATGCTCGCATATCTTGCACATCTTCCGGACTATACGTGAGCGGGATAATCGTTAAGTTATGCTCATCGTATAAGCCCAACTGTTTCAAGCGTGGATGCGGAGCGTAACCTCCCACTTCATACACCGGCGACTCGTCATATCCGACTGCATTCGATTGACCACTCACCGTCAGCACGGCATATTTTTGTGTCATCTGAATCCCTCCTATGATTAAACGCTTCCTTCTTAGTTTACAATAAGAAGACCCTGCCTAGCAATAGAAATCATCACTAGATAGGGCCCTTCTTATTATTTTGTATTACTTTATCTGATAGATTCTACTTCATAGCCTAAGTTATCAACAACTTCGGCAAGCGTATCTTTAGTCGTTACCTCTTCATCGAACGTCACTTTCGCTTTGCTAGCATTGAATAAGACATTTACCTTTTCGACACCCTCTTGTTTGCTTAAGGCATTTTCAATTTTCTTAATGCAAGTTGGGCAAGTGAGTGTTTCTAATTGTAAGACTGCTTGTGACATTATATATCTCCCTTTCATTTCTTTATTGTAGTGACAGTTTATCGCTTAAATGAATAAATTACCTTGATCTATATCAAGTGTGTGGTTGCGAGCTAGGCAATACGGGGCTCAAATCTAATTAAGCGCATCGCATTCAAGATAACCAGCAGCACGGATCCTTCATGCACTAACATACCGATTGATAAGTTTACCACACCAAACAACACACCGGAGAGCAAGATGGCTACAGTGATAAGCGCAATTGCAATATTTTGGCGCATGTTGCTCATCGTTGCATGGGCTAAGGAATAGGCATGAGCGTATTGGTGTAGTTTATCTGCCATTAAGACAACATCCGCAGTCTCCATCGACACATCCGTCCCGCCATCACCCATCGCTAATCCAACATCAGCCGTTGCAATCGCCGGGGCATCGTTCACACCATCGCCAGCCATCGAGATGGTTGCCCCTTCTTTCTTAAACTGCTTCACATATTCGACTTTTTCTTCCGGCAACAGTTCGGCATAAAATTCATCGATACCAAGTTCATTAGCAACTGCCTCAGCAGTATGTCGGTTATCCCCCGTTAACATAATAATCCGTTCGATTCCGTCATTGCGCATCGCTTGCAAAGCTTCTTTCGCTTGTTCACGTACCTTATCTGCAATCGAAATTAGTGCTGCAAGCTGCTCATCCACCGCTACAAAAATCGCGGTATTCCCTAATTTCTCTTTATCCACCGCATAGTCTTCTTGTGCGCTATCAATCGTAATATCAGCTTCTTCCATTAACTTGCGGTTCCCTGCAACGATATCGTGTCCATCCACTGTTGCGGTCAATCCGCGTCCTTTCAACGCTTCACTTGTTTCGATATTTAAATCAGCATATTGGATCTCTTCTTGATCAACGTATTGGACAATTGTTTTTCCTAAGTGGTGCTCGGAGACCGTTTCAGCTTTTCCCACTAGCGACAGTAAGCGTTCCTCAGTCAGCTCATCACTCCAAAGTTTCACATCGGTCACTTCCGGTTTTCCTTTCGTCAGTGTTCCCGTTTTATCAAAGACGAGCGTATCAACTTTGGCTAAGTTCTCCATAATGTCGCCTCCCTTAATTAGAGTGCCATTCTTCGCTCCATTACCAATACCAGCTACATTCGAGACAGGCGCTCCGATGACTAATGCACCCGGGCAGGCAATCACTAAGAACGTAATTGCTAAGTGGACATCACGCATAATCAAGTACACTAGCACTGATAACAGTGCAACACCCGGTGTATACCACTGCGAGAAGCGATCGAGAAATTTCTCTGTTTTTGATTTACTGTCTTGCGCTTCTTCAACTAGTTCGATAATTTTGGAAAAGGCGGTATCGGCTCCGACTTTCTCAGCTACCATTTCCATATATCCAGTATCAGCAACCGTTCCAGCATATACTTTATCACCTTCTGCTTTAGAAACGGGAACGGACTCACCTGTGACAGCTGCTTCATTGATTGAGGCTTCTCCGTCAACTACTTCACCATCGACCGGCACGCGTGCTCCAGGCAAAATCACCAGTCGATCGCCTTCATCTACTTCTTCAACTGGAATCGTCTCGCGGTCACCCTTCTGATCAAGCCGAATTGCTTCTTGTGGTGCTAAGTCGGTTAATTCCTTGATAGAGGATCGCGTTTTTTCTAACGTTCTTTTCTCAAGATACGAACCAAAGAGGAACAAAAATAGAACAACAGATGACTCAACATATTCGCCGATAATAAGGGCTCCGATTACTGCAATTGTAACAAGTAACTCGATCACAAATGTCTTAACCATCAGTGCTTGCCAAGCTTTTATCACAACCGGCCAAATCGCTACCACCGTGGCTGCAATTAAGAACCTATCTTCCCAACCTCCCATTGACGTCAAGAATCGGAAGAAAAATCCAATCGTGATTAAGACTAACGTAATCCACATAAATAGTGTTTCATTTTTCATAATCCAGCGTTTCATCATAATTCCTCCTATTTTTGAATTATTAGCTCCAGTATATCGGCTAAGGTGGTTGTTGCCCTTGAGCTAGGTCAAGCCGCATCTACTAAATCGAATAACTCATCAACTCATCTCTAACTTGACTACAGTATATCGTTTAAATTGGCAACTCACCTTGACACAGATCAAGCCACTTTTTTTAAGCGTTCGCCATCACTGTATAGCCACCTTAATATCAATCCAGCCAATGAATATTTAACTAAACAATCTGATTTAATCATTTTTTGATCTTATTTGTAAAAAAAGTAATCTCCTGTATAATGTGTTATGATTCGTTCATCGTAATTGGATACAGAAAGAGGAGGCCTCAATGAAACTCATCAAGGAGATAATAGCCTTTATAGAGAAGTTATCGTTTGTTCAATTAATTATTTTTCTATTCGTTGCTGTTTTCTTACTTACACTGGTTGTTAATTTTTCGAGTGATTTATATACGACACTTTTTCGGTAATGAGTATTCGAATGGGCCATCTGATCTGACTGGACAGATGGCCTCTTTATTTTTCCCAACAGCCCTATGTTTATGATAAAATGATGTTGACACAGCAATGTATGAGACTTCAAGGAGGCTATTATGAACTATACACGCAATGGAGCAACTATTATGGCACGACTAGATCGAGGCGACAACATTATGGAGAGTTTAACAGCTATTGCTGAGGCTGAAGCGATTAAGGCAGGCAGCGTGTCAGCGATTGGTGCGGTAGATAAAGCAATTATCAGCTACTTCTTAATTGACGAACAGCGCTACGACACCCAGACATTCGAAGAACCATTCGAAGTCTTATCGCTCAACGGTACGCTCACTACTGTCGACGGAAAACCACACCAACATGTCCATATTGTCTTAGGACGCTCAGACTTCTCTACTATCGGCGGTCACTTGCAAGAAGCGACCGTCAATATTACGCTCGAGATGCATATCACGATTTTAGACGAAACCGTCACCCGTTCAGAAGATGACACCTTTGACATCCAAACCCTTCACTTCAACTAAGTAAAATCTCAATATCTCCCTTCACGGTAGACCGGAATGTCTGCTGCTGAAGGGAGTTATTAGTATGTAGAAAAAAGCCACGTCCATTAGACGCGGCTCAACATATATCATCATCCACTTAACAGCAGATCTTTTTATTTATGCGGGATGTTTGGTCTTAAAGACTTCATACGCTCCAATCATGCCGGCGTGATTGCCCAACTGAGCGAAAGCAATCTCAGTCTGACGCAGAACTAATGTATTCTGATATAACTCCTTGAATTTTGTCTCTATTAAAGGACGCAAATAATCAACTTGTTCCATAATTCCGCCACCTAAAATCACTACTTCTGGATTCAGGAGACTGACCGTATTAACGATATGTGTCGTTAAGTGATGAACGAGCCACTCAATTCCTTCTTGACAAATCGCGTGACCGTCCTTCGCCTGTGCAAAAATCCATTTACCATCCACGTCATCGCGCACTGTTTCATCCACGCGTTCTTTAACATAAGCAACTAGCGCGGTAGTGGAGGCGACTCGTTCGATGGGTTGGCCATTAATAATCGAATAACCCACTTCCCCCGCACTAAATGTTGGCCCTCGATAAAGGTCCCCCTTCAAGTAAACCGCACCGCCTACACCTGTTCCGATCGTAAACATGAGGGCACTATCCACTGACTGATAGCGGGGCAAACTCAGCTCCCCCATCAACGCACAATTCACATCGTTATCCACACTACACGGCAAGTGATATGTCGCCTCAATATGAGCAGCTAATTCAGTCCCTTTATAGCCAGGAATATTCTCATTAGCGAACGCTACCTGCCCTTGTTGATGATCGATGATGCCCGCTGAAGAGAGTGCTACGCCAGCTGCTTCCGGATACTGAGCTAAAATATCGTCCAAAATATTATCCAAAGTAGCTAACATTGAAAAATTTTCACGCTTGGGATCAGTCGGATATTGAGCTAGCGTGGTTAACTTCCCGTCTTGCATGAAGCCGGTCTTAATCGCTGTTCCACCAATATCGATTGTAATAATCATCCTTTACCCCCTTATGCGTTAATCGCATCCGTGTAAGTCTTGGTAATCAGTTGTGGACGTGTAATGCTGGAGCCCACTACGACACTGTAACAACCTAGATCCAGCACACGTCGCGCTTTTTCTGGAGAATTAATATTCCCTTCTGCGATTACTTTATTCTCCGCTTCTGCTAAAAGTTGACGGATAATTTCAAAATCATTCGTCTCGATTTTCGTCCCCTTGCTCTGAGATGTATAGCCGACTAAGGTAGTCCCAATATAATCAAAGCCAAGTCGATCCGCATACAGCATCTCTTCCAATGTCGAACAATCAGCCATTAATGGTTGCTCAGGATATTTTGCTTTAATTTGGGCAAAAAATTCATCTAATGTCTCGCCATTTGGTCGCGTTGAGCTTGTCGCATCTACTGCAATTACATCAGGCTTAGCTTCCATCAATTCATCGACCTCTTTAATCGTCGGTGTAATGAATGCTTCTGCATCGTCATATTCTCGCTTAATAATCGCAATGACCGGCAAATCAACTTGTGACTTGATCTCTTTCACATCCGCCACTGAATTGGAACGAATCCCTTTCGCCCCACCTTCTTCTGCCGCCACAGCCATCCGTCCCATAATGAACGAACTGTGGAGAGGTTCTTCCTCCAGTGCTTGACATGATACAATTAATTGATTCTTAACTCTTTCCATTCTGATCTTCCTCTCTAATATTTAAGGCATCTAGTGTATGTTGGAATAAATTCTGGCGCATCTCCGTATCTGAATTTCGGAAGTACGCATAAAAGATATCAACCATAATTAATAGTGGAAATTGCGGCGAAATCTTATTCCCTTGACTGAGTGTTTTCTTCTGCGCAATCAGTAACACTTCATCGAACTCTTGAGAAAAACTTTCACTATGATTGGTCGTCAATAAGACGGTCTTGGCTCCATGATTTTTGGCCTGGTGTAACGCCTCTAACACCGGCTTCGTCTTACCAGAAACCGTCAGACCTATCACCACACAATCTGGATCAATCAAAATGTGATTCATGCGCATCATATCTTCTTCCGTAATCGCCTCACAGATCAAGCCAATCCGCATAAAGCGCAACTTCATCTCACGACTCACGAGACCGGAACTCCCTTTTCCATAAATATACACACGCTTCGCTTCTCTAAGCATGCTGGTAATCCGCGAGAACTGCTCCTCATCCACTAAGGAATACGTCTTATTAATCAGTTCTTCATAATCATACATCACGCGTTGAATTAACGCATCCGTAATCCGCGATGTACTATTCTCAACCGATTCATATTCGAAGATAAATTGCCGATAGCCGCTAAAGCCACATTTCTGCGCAAAGCGAGTCAGCGTCGATACAGAAACATGCAGCTCTTCCGCGACTTTTTCTGCTGAAAAGTCACGGTCTTCATGCACTGACTTAATAAAAAAATCCGCAATCTCCTGTTCGGTCAATGTTAAGCTATCATAGCTTGATTCGATCAGTGGCACTAAGTTTTTTTGGAATGATTTCACCGCTAATCTCCTTTCTGAACAAACAAAAATAGGCTGAGGGTTACCCAGCACTATTTTTGTAGTTTAACGTTAAATTTTTACTTTGAAAATAACTTTGTGTACATCGTCTGGTCCATCAGCTGCCACGCCCGTTTGGTGAGCATCTTCTGGGTAAAAGACGACAATATCACCAGATTGAACCACTAATTCACTCGCGTGTTTGCCGCGACTAGCCACCGAGTCGCCTTCTTCATCATAGTCCACTTGCTCTAAGTTGGATAAGAAGTTGTGGTGGATACGCTCAACCCCAGATAACGGGACATGCACGTCGATATAGCGTTTATGTGATTCCCACTGCGCATTCTCAGGTGATCCTGTTGTGTAACGCGCGACGTTGAAAAATGTGCCTTCTGAGACTTCATTATTGGCGCCATCATACTCCGTTAAGTCATGCTGGTCCATAAATTCTAACACTTCATGAATATCTTCATGTTCACTTCTGTCTAAATGTTTTAAGTTTAATACCTTCATAATTATTCACTCATCCAATTCATGTCGTTCATTTCCTCTTTAATCTTAGGAATGTCGTAAACAGTTGTGTATTTTGGTGCTTCCACTTTCTTAGTCAATAGTGAAACAATGTAACCAACGATCATTGATGTTGAAATTGAAATCAATGAGTTCGCCCAGATAGAAACAGTTCCTGCTGGTAAGAAGTATTGAATCCAAATCATAATTGAAGTAGATGCAACCAATCCAGCGTACGCGCCGTAGATGTTTCCGCGTTTAGTAAAGATTCCAAGACCGAATGTACCACCAAGGATACCTAAGACAAGTCCCATGAATCCGTTGAACCAACGATAAGCGGATACGATATCTGCTTTTGTCATTAGAATAGCAACACCAGTAGCAACAACACCCACAACTAGTGATACAATCTGTCCAATACGTTTATTTTGTTTTTCGCTCAATTCACCTTTCATGAATAGGCTCTGTAAGTCCATTGTCCATGAAGATGCCACAGAGTTGATTCCAGTTGATAAGGTAGATTGTGCTGCCGCATAAAGCGCTGCAATAATAATACCAGTAATACCTTGTGGAATACGGTGAGCAATGTAGTAGATGAAGATCTCATCCTGTGGCACACCTTCTGCAAGTCCCGGATTCTGAACAGTATAGTAAATGAATAATCCAGTACCAATCAAGTAGAAGATGGCTGTTAGTGCCAAACCAACAAATCCGTTTGTTAACATCATTTTGTTCAATTTTTTCAAGTCATTAGTTGTCGTAAATCGTTGCACGATATCTTGTGATGATACGTAACTAGATAAGGTGTTGAATCCTGCTCCGATAATAAGCAAGAAGACAGAATCTTGAACAAGGTTTGCTGAGAAGAGTGGTTGATCGTTACCTAAGAACTTGTTATCTCCTAATGCTTCAAAGACAGGTGCAAATCCACCATCAATATCTGAAACCAAGAAGACGAGTAATAAGATAACCCCACCAATTAAGATAACTGACTGAATAAAGTCAGTCCATAAGACGGCCTTCATACCACCTGTATATGAATAAATTAAAGCAATGATTCCCATTAAGATGGTTAAGGTAACCGCACTAATATCCGTAACTTGTGCGAGTGCAATTGACGGTAGATACATAATGATTGACATACGTCCGAGTTGGTAAACAACGAAGAAAATTGATCCAATGTAACGTAGTGAACGTCCGGAGTACCGTCTTTCTAAATAATCATAGGCTGTATCGATATCTAACTTCGCATAAATTGGTAGGAAAAACTTAATCGCGAACGGTACCGCAATAAAAATTCCTAACTGTGCGAACCACATTAACCATGACCCTGCATAAGAGTTCCCTGCCAACGTCATGAATGAAATCGGACTTAACAATGTCGCCATAATAGACATTGATGTAACGTACCATGGAATTGTTCCATCGCCACGGAAGAATTCCTTACCGGTCATATCTTTATCTGTGAAGTATACACCAGCTGCAAGAACGGCTAATAAATAAACAATCAGAACGATAAAGTCAACTGTTGTAAATGCTCCAGCTACTCCCATATTTTCTCTCCTTTTCTTTTTACTACCTAAGGAGAATAGCTCTAGACTGAGCTATTCTCCCTTCATTCAGGTAGTTATGATATTTTATTTAATGTATTTTTCGTAAATTTCTTGAGCACGTTCCAGTTGAGCATCTGTACTTTGAGCCATTGGTTTACGTGCATAGAAGCGCTCTTCTGATCCTGTTTCTTGTTGTAAGATGTACTTCAATGTCGGGTACAAGCCATTTTCAAGTACCGCTGAGATGAAGTCATTTGTCACATTTTGGATTTCAAGTGCTTCTTCTATTTTACCTTCTTTTGCTAATTCGAAGATTTGTTTAGAACGTGGACCATTCGCATTATAAGTTGAACCGATTGCTCCGTCCACTTTGTTCACAACAGCTGGTAGTAACATTTCGTCGAAACCAGAGAAAATTAAGTGCTCTGGGAATTTCTTACGTAGTCGCTCAAGTAAGAAGAAGTCTGCTGCAGTAAATTTAACTCCAACCACTCTGTCTAATTCGAACAACTCACCGAAGTCATCCAATCCAATCTCAACACCTGTTAGAACCGGAATAGAGTAAACAATTAAATCGTTGTCTACAGCATCTGTAATGTCTTTGTAGTATTGTTTTACTTCTTTGAATGAGAACTTGTAGTAGAATGGTGTTACCGCAGAAATTGCATCGTAACCTAATTCTGTTGCATACTGGCCTAATTCAATTGCTTCATAGACATTTGGGCTTCCCACTTGTGCGATTAACTTCACTGCATCGCCTGTTTCATCTTTTGCGATATCAAAGATTTGTTTCTTTGTTTCTTTGTCTAGTAAGAAGTTCTCCCCTGTTGATCCGCCGACGTACAATCCGTCAAGTTCCATCTTATCGATGACGTGACGAATAATTTTGCGTAAGCCTTCTTCGTTTACGCTACCATCTTCATTGTATGGTACTAATAATGCTGAATATAACCCTTTCAAATCTTCTCTTAACATATTATCTCCTCCTAATATTTTTACAAGTTGTAATCATTTACATATACATTGTAACCCATTCCAAATTTTCTTTCAAGAATTTCGCCTTCTTCTGCAAATACTTTCATAACCTTCATATAATTTTTATTTATAGTTTTAGTAATATCCCTTTGTGATAGCCTTTTGAGATGAATTCTTTATGAATCCACTTTCGCTAATTACGATAATCATTCACAAACTAGATATTTTGTCTGAAAGTTTTCACACTTATTGTAGAATACCTTGATAAATATTCGGTGTGCGGACAGTTGGCTTAATTTCACCCATAATGGAGTACACGTTCTCGCCATCCTTGAGTAACGCTGCACCAGCTGGAGCATCGAATGAAATCTCACCTAATGTGGTCCACTCATCTGTTTCAATATTGTAGACGAGCATTTGTTTATTCCAATTGTAATACTCAACTGGATGTGAGTAATACTCTTTCATATAAGCATCTTTTTCTTCCCCTTCAAGATCAGCGAGGTCTGCGTTCACTCGGTTCCATACTTCTTCATCAAATCCACCGACCACTAACATCTCAGTGTCACTAATTTTGGTGGAATCAGCTCCTAGTACTGAGATTTCCTGGCCATCAATCGCGACATTAGCAAGTTCTTCCCATGCATCTTCTTCAATATTGTAGCGGTAACCATCTTGGTATGTCACTGATGACCCACCACCGAAGACAACTATTTCATTACTGAAGATTTCAGAGACACTCTGTGAACGAGCTTCACCTGGGAACTCAGCTAATGGTGTATTCTCACCTGACTCAACATCGAATGCATAAAAGTCAGATGATGCCTCTCCATCTAATTTACCCACACCATAATAAATTTTTCCATCATGGTATTCAGCGATACCATTCTCGAATGGTACCTCTAACTCACCAATTTTTTCAACCTGCAATTTGTCATTCTCAGTCGTAATCGCTAAAATATCAGCGGAAGTTTCTGGGGTTTCGCCACCACCGACATAGTATAAGGTATCTTCATGAACAACACTAGCCCCATATCCTAACCCATGCTCATAACTGATTTGATCTAAGACATTAATATCGCCATTTTCCACGTCAAAGAGATACAGATCTTTGTGGATCACTTTTTCGCCACCTTCAGTTGGTGGGCCATCTGGGAAGTTAGCACCTCCGCCCGTAACAATCTTGCCGTCAATCACTCCGCCAATAATACCTGCTACACCAATATTTTCATCATAACCATCTGGCGCGGGTAATTCTCCGATTTTTTCCCAATCAATTTGGTGACTCGCCTCTGCCATATCAGCTGTCTCTTTTGTTTCATCGGTTGCTGTTTCGTCAGTTGCTTGTTCATCCGTTTTTTCATCTTTTGGCGTTGTTTCCTCAGCAGCTGTTTCATCCATCACTTCTTCGGTTGGTGCTTCTGCTTCATCGACCGCTCCATTATCTGGCGAACATGCGACCAACAATGCTCCTGCACTCAGTCCAATTAAATATTTGTACACACGTTTAAATTCCATAGTCAATAAATCCTTTCTCTTATATATTTATATTTCTTCTGAATCAACTGGTACCTTAACAACTGCTTTCACCATTTTTTGGGGTACATCCACTTGAATACCTGGTTTATGTGCATCTTCTGGATAAAGAATTAAAATATCACCGGGGTGAATAGTTATTTTAGAGGCATGTGGTCCTTCACTGACAATTAAATCCTTCTCTGCATCATACTCACCTTCAACTAAATTCGACATAAAATTATGGTAAACAATTTCAGAACCTTCAATTGGAATAAATACATCAATAAACTTTTTATGACTTTCCCATTCTTTTTCTGTTGCAGGGACCGTTTCAAATTCTACTATATTTAATTTTTTATCTTCAAATACATCACTATTTAACTGACATAAATTTTCTAGTCCTTTTTCTCTGATTCGTTTAATAATAGGTTGGATCACAGGATAACTTAATTCATCAATATGATTAATATTTAACAGTTCCATTTTTATTCTCCTTCCAGAAGTTAAAGATGGCGATAGATTATTATCTACCGCCATCAAAAAATAGTATTCTAACTTATTTTGTAATTTCTGACAGTTTCACTTTGCGATCTTCTTCTCTTGATAGTGTACAAGCATCAGCAGTAGCAATTGCTTCTTTGGCAGCAACACCTGTCAATAATTTTTCAAATTCTTGATCAACTTCGCCACCTTTAATAATTTTGTGTAGATAATTCATTTCGTGTTTAATCACCGATCCCAACCATAATGGCGTGCGACGACCTGGTTTTCCATAAGCAATAGCACCGTCCATTTCAGTCCCTTGATAAATTCGTGTACGGTCATCATCAATTTCTTGAGTGTCATGAATTAAGAAATATTCTTCTTTTCCATCTTTACGCAAAGTCCCTCTTGTATTTTGCATGTCTAACTTGATAGCACCTTCTGTTCCTTGAATCATCAAGTAGTGTTCCGGCCATCTAAATGCTGATCCCCACTCCAAAAGTGCATAACGATCATCATCATATTCCAATGTTACAAAAATCATGTCATCCTCATCACCAAAGTTCTCACCCTCATGAGCTACATTTCCTGCAACCATTGTAGCTTGTTCAGGTAATCCTCCCATGATAAACTGAACACAGTCTAGTTCATGAATGTGGTGATATAAATGTCCCCCTGATTTTTCTCTAATTTTTTTCCAAGATACACTATCTTGTTCTTCTTCCCAACCATTACGTGCTGAATGACAAAATAGTACCTTTCCAATCACACCATCATTTACCATTTGTTTAGCTTTACGAACACCATTAAAGAAGTTCATAATGTGTCCTGCCATAAAGATTACACCATTTTTTTTACATGCTTCCACCATATCGGCACAATCTTTATAACTTAAAGCAATAGGTTTTTCACAGAAAACATGCTTCCCATTTTCTGCTGCAGCAATTACTGGATCACGGTGTAGGTAGTTCGGACTTGCTACAATAACACAATCTACATCTTCGCGTTGTACCAATTCTTCCATTGAATCTGCTACATCACAATTCAATTCCTCAGCAACTTCACCTGCATTGTCTGGATCAAAAACTACCGACACATTCGCATCATCGTTTTCAGCTACTAAATACCGAGCTAATTCTGCTCCAAAATATCCTGTTCCTACTACTCCATAATTAATCATTTCCTGTTCCTACCCTTCTTTTATTTGTTTAATTGTAAATTTTTCAAATGTTAACACATCTTGTAAATGAAGTTCATTACGTGACCATGAATCATATTTTTCATAATATAATCCAATATCCCCATTAGCTAATTCTGTTAGCCCAGAGTATGAAAAACCAAATTTTTCACCATCAATATTCAAAGAATATTTCCAATCAACACTTAGCGTCTCTTCATCAATTAATCCTAACCATAATTGGCCGTTACGACGACCTTTTGTACTATTTGGAGTTGCCATGACTAATGCGGGCTTACCATCCACTAGTTTAGAGAGTTTTACAACTGTTACTTGGGTCCCATATTTCGTGTTATGAATATGGTCCAAATAATTCACTTTACTCCAAGTATCTCCACCATCTCTACTAGTCATATATCCTATTTTCCCTGTTGATGTTCTCATATAGGTTCTAATTATGCCAGGTTTTAACTCAACCATCTGAGCTTCAGCAGTTGCATTTGAAAATGGTAAAGAGGCTTCTTTTATTCCCCATGTCTTCCCATTATCATCACTATAGATATATGTCATTTTGCCTTGTGTATATGCAGTAAATATTAGTCGGCCATTAGTTGATAACTGAAGTCCTTGACCTGGTCCTAGATATGGCGCATTGTGTTTTAAACCTAGTAATGGTGGTAATAGCTTTGGATCACTCCATGTTTCACCATTGTCATCACTTGAAATAACACCTATATAATTTGTTGGAGTGATTTTAAATGGAGCATCCTTGTAGAAAATATTACTTTGAACTTTATTGCCATTCTTATATTCTTCCAATTTATCTGAATGTACCCTTACAGAATATTGTTCTTGCATAATAGGTTCATTGTTCTTTTTCAAATTATATTGTCCATCTACTGAAAACTCTGTTGGTTTATCTGTACGATCATCATAAATTAAACCATTTTCTCTAATAGTATAATTGTATCCTTCTTCATTATCTGCTTTTAGTTTAATATATTTATTCCCATTTATTTTTTTATAGCCCGAATCATTTTTATCAGCATTCATATTCCCGATACCGGCTGGCATAAAGTCAACTAGCATATGCACACGTCCGCTACTCTTATCTTGTACTAATGCCGAATCAATAAATGATGCACTTCCTTTAATCCTAAATTCTTTCCCTTTAGCATCCCGTGGCCAATTAATTGCTTGATTTTCATAGTCACTAAATTTCAAAGGTAATCTTGGTTGACTCCATGTTTGCCCATTATCATCACTATGAGCCAGTCCAATACTTATATTACTGTAAGAATCATGTGTACCACCATGTCGTGCATCAATACTAGATAGAACACGTCCATTCTTCAATGTATATAATGTAGGAATTCTGAAGTAATTCGCCTTCGTCTCATCATTAGCTTTAAAAATTAGATGTTTATTGTCATTTACTTGAGTATGTTTTTTCAATTCCTCATCAGTCAAAGCTGTTCCTACTGCATTATATTGCTGTATAGTACCAGTGAAACCATACGCTAATGCCTTATTTCTCTTCACACCTCCGAGTGTGAACGAATTCAATTTTTCTAAATCATTTAACCCAACATAATTCTTTACTTGTTGATCAATAATTTTTACCCCATTAGCAAATAATTTATACCGCTTATTCTCCCGATCAGCTACAAATGCTAACTTGTTTGTTGCCATCTCTCCATTTCGTTTACCCGCAACAGCTGCCGGCCGTTCGTATAAGTAATTCACACCATGTTTGGGACTTCGCAATTCGAACCCGGCTGTTCCATCATCCCTTACATAAAGTGAGAAATAATTATTTGTCTGATCATTTTGGTCATTAGAATAACCAACTATTGCTTGTAATTTAGCTTTATGCAAACTTGAATATTCTATAGTTACAGTCTGATTTTCTGCTGTTAAGACATCATCTGGTTTTTCTACATCGTAACCATCATTACTTAAATCTACATTTTCAGAGTGATATTTTGGCTGAATACTGCTCTCATTAGATGAACCGTCTCTTAGTTGGATATCTTGTAGAGCCTCACTATCCAAGTTAGCTTCTGATGCTATTGTTGATAGTGACTCGACCTCTTCCGTTACTAATTGTGAAGCATTATCTTTAGTTTCTACTTCAGATATTTCACTTACTTCTTGTGCGCTAACTAACTCTTTCTCAAGAATAAATGGTGACATAAAGCAAACAGCCACCGACGCTGGATAAAGATACTTTCTTCGAATTCTAATTATCACCTTTAACACTCCTTCTTATTTAACTGACCCTTCTGAAAGACCTCCGGCAATTTTACGTTGGATAAATGTGAAGAAAATAACTGATGGGATAACAACAATTACTGAGGCAGCCATAATGTCTCCCCAGTCAAGAATTTCTGATCCGCTTAATCGACGAAGAGCAACTGATACTGGCATTTTTTCTGTTGAATTAATTAAAATTAATGCGTACAAGAATTCATTCCATGCATTAATAAACGTATAAATCGCAGTTGCAACAATTCCAGGTGCAACAATTGGTAGAACAACTTTTGTAAATGTTACATATTTATTTGCACCATCTATCTTAGCAGCTTCTTCAATTCCAATAGGTACTGTTTGGAAAAAACCAACCAATAACCATACCGCATATGGAATACTGAATGATAGATAGATAATAATTAATCCAATTTGACTATTCGTCAGTCCTACTCTAGCCATTACAACTGAATATGGAATCGCTAATAATATAGGAGGAAAAATGTACGTAGTCACTAGTACTTTTGACATAATAGCTCCTAATTTAGGGAAAAACCGAACAATTCCATATGCAGCCATTGAAGAAATCACAATTGCAATCAGTGTTGTTGATAATGAGATAACTAAACTATTTTTAATATTTTCTAGGAAGTTTAGTTCAAATAATACATGCTCATAGTATTCCCAAGTAAAAAATTGTGGGATAAAACGTGTTGGATTAGCCGATAATTCTCCTCTTCCTTTAAACGAGGATAGAATCATCCATAACAATGGGAATACTGAGATAATCGTAGCAAGCGTTAAAACCAAATAAGCTCCAAAATCCATAAGTCTTTCTTTTAGTTTTCCATCCATTATCCTCTCTCCTTTTCCCATCCTGCGATAACTTTAAAGTATAAGAAACTCACTGCTAATAAGAAAACAAACAATAATACTGTTACTGCTGATGATCGACCAATTAATTGAGTACCCCAGCCCATCTCATATGCATAAATCGGAAGACTCATTGTAGATCCACCAGGTCCCCCACCAGTGATTAGATAAATAATATCAAAGTTATTGAAAATCCATACTGTTCTTAATACAACTAATAATCCAATAACAATTCTGATGTGCGGAAACGTAATGTGTTTAAATTGCTGCCATTTTGAAGCACCATCCATCTCAGCTGCCTCATATTGCTCCGCAGGCACTGTTTGTAATGCTGATAAAATGTTTACCATCATAAGCGGTGTTCCGAACCAAATATTAATAAAAACTAAGCTAATAAACGCCCATGTGCTATCTGTTAAAAACGCAGGAGTATGTTCTAAAATACCTAACTCTACAATTAAATTAGGTAGGAACCCATATACTCCATTCAAAATCCATTGCCATGAGAATGCAATAACAATAGTAGGGAATGCCCAAGGTATAATTAATAAGATGCGATATAACCCTCTAAATTTTTTTATTCTATTCAAACATAATGCTAAGAAAAAACCAGTCAATACTTGTCCAACCAATGAATAAATGGTCCATTTTAATGAATTTAAAAATGCTCTCCAAAATCCAGCATCTGATAAAATAGCTTTATAATTATCAAATCCAACTATATCATATCCAGGAATAGTTAAGTGTTTATTAGTAAAACTATAAAATACACTTGATAATGCTGGATATAAGAATAGCGCAAGTACCATAATCATTGCTGGTAAAACAAAAATCCAACGTGTAAACCCTTTTTCTTCAACCACTATCTGTCACCTCTCTTAATAATTAGAGGGGAGATGCCTCCCCTCTTTTAAACTAAAATTATCTTATAGATGCTTCAAAAATATTATTCATTTCTGTTTCTGCTTTTTCTGCTGCTTCCATTGGATCAGTACCGTTAGAAATAATATCTTGGAACATTTTTTCAATCACGTGCTGTCCTGCTAACATACCCGCTTCAACACTTGCCCCATTTTCATATCCAATCGCTGTACCTGATTCAACAGCTTCTTGAATAACATCCACTGCCTCAGAAAACTTTTGAACTGTTTCGTTTGAACGGAACTCTTCAGAATCAACGATTCCTTCAATTGATGGCAACATACCAACTGGAACGGAGTTTAAAAAGTCAGTGTAAAAGCCTTTATCATACAAGCTCTCTACAAATTTCATTGCTACGTCTGGATGATCAGAATTCTTCCAGACAACCATTGGAATATTGGATGTCTCGATTCCTTGACGTTCATCATCTTTGTTAATCTTTGGAATTGGATGTGCACTAATTGTTTCTAGTAAATCTGGACTATTAGCCTCAACTCCACTAATATGGAAGCCAGAGTTAAAGTCGAATGCTGTTTGTCCTTGGTAGAATAGTGTCGCTTGATCTAACACATTATAGTTAATTGAATCGCTAGGTGATGCCTTTTTATACATATCCACCCAGTATTTAATTCCCTCTTGAGCTAATTCGTTAGTCAAGTCTAATTCATTATTTTCATTTAATAAGCTTCCACCACCACTACGTACATAAAAGTTTAAGAATCGCGTAGCCATTAAATCATTTGTCCCCATTGGAACAGATAGGCCATAGTTGTCTCCATCTTCAGAAATTTTTGTTGCAGCTTCTTGTAATTCATCCCAAGTTTCAGGTACTTCTAGATTATGCTCTTCCAGAATATCATCACGAACCCACATAACTTGAGCATGAGAATATAGCGGAACAGAATAGTAGTTGTCATCTACTAATCCTTCATTTAAAGCATTCTCATGGAACATATCTTTGCCCAATGCATCTACTAATGGATTTAATGGTAAAATTGCATCAGCATTTACCATCTCCATAACGTGATTGGGGAGTGCAGTACTGACATCTGGAACTTCCCCTGATTGAAGACCTGTTGTCCAGACAGTATAGAAGTCATCCCAAGAAAATGTTTCAATTGTAATGTTAACATTTGGGTGTTCTTTCATAAATTCATCAGCAGCTGATTGAATATTTTCTAATCGGGCTCCTTGTGTAAAGGAGTGCCACATAGTAATATCACCTGATAGTTCTTCACCTTCTTCAGGTAATTCAACTACTTCCCCACTTCCACCACCACTTGAACATGCACCTAATACTCCAGCCGCAGTAATTCCTAACAACATCTTACCCATTCGTTTCCACATAATGCTTCCCTCCATATTTTTATGTATTTTTTATTTGTAATCACTTACAACCATATTGTAACCCATTTCATTTTTACTTGCAACTTTTTCTTCATCTTCTGCAACTACTTTCTGATTCTATAGACGTCACAGTTTGAAATCTTCCCAGATTATTTGTTCTTTTATTGCTATAACAACTATTTCATCGTCTTACTTGTATCACTATCATTTTTTATTATTGTACACTTTTTCACGTAACCGGTTTTTATTGTGAAAGTTATTGCCTATATTGGATAATTTTTACCTTAGATGAGCTCTGAGCCCTTCATCTTTTTCTACAGATAAACTGTAGTTTGCCAAAGTCGACATTTTTTGGGGTCAGTGTTATAATGTGACAGTAACATCTTAAAGGAGGAATACTATGAAATATGTTGTTGTTGGAACGTCACACTTCGGTTACGAAGCTGTACAGACGATCCTGAAGAACGAACCAGAAGCAGAAATTCATTTATTCGAGCGTGGCGATAAAGCCTCGTTCATGGGTTGAGGGAGCCAATCTTACTTAGAGGGGACCTCTAAAAGTTTAGATGAATTACACTTTGCAACAGAAGATTCTTACCGCGAACAAGGCATCCACATGCACTGTAACAGTGATGTAGTGGGCTTGAACGCTGATGAGAAGACGGTTGACGTTATCGTAGATGGTGAGAAGTCTACCATGTCATACGACAAATTACTACTTAGCCCAGGTGGTGTTGCTGTGAAGCCACCATTCGAAGGGGTCGAGTTAGATAATGTCAATACATTCCGTGGACCAGAAGACACCCAAAAAGTTTTAGATGATATGAAAGCATCTAAGAAAGCTGTCGTTATCGGTGCCGGCTACATTGGACTTGAAGTTGTTGAAGCTTTCGCTAAAGCAGGTGTCGATGTTCGTGTGATCGATATGGCTGAGCGTTTCTTACCCACTTACTTGGACAAAGAATTCACTGATGTCTTAGAAGCACACGCCAAAGAAAATGGGGTTGAATTCTACGGGGGCGAACGCGTCCAGTCATTCCAAGGTAAAGACGGTAAAGTGGCTGCTGTCGTAACAGACAAACAGACACATGAAGCGGACACTGTTGTTCTATCAATGGGTGTCAAACCTGATGCCGGCTGGTTAGCTGATGAGTTAGAAATGACCGACAAAGGCTTTGTCGTTACTGATGACTACTTGCAAACTAGCGTAAAAGATGTCTACGCTGGTGGAGATGCAACCTTCGTCCCTTACGCGCCAACTGAAGGTAAGACAAGTATTGCTCTTGCTACCATGGCACGTCGTCAAGGAGTTGTTGCAGCGATGAACGCAATGGGCAAAGAGATGAAGATGCCGGAAATGACCGGAACAAGTGCTTTATCACTCTTTGACTACAAATTCGTCAACACAGGCTTGAACGCTACAAGTGCTGAGTCGTATGAGGGTAATGTAGCTAGCAAGTATGTTGAAGAGCCATTATACCCTGAGTTCATGCGTAAACCAGGTAAAGTGATGATGAAAATTTACTATGACGAAGATGATCACCGCATTCTAGGTGCACAGTTGATGTCTAAAGAAGACATCTCAACAGCGATCGATACACTATCTGTTGCTATTGCAGCGAAGTGGACATTAGAAGACTTAGCACTTGCTGACTTCTTCTTCCAACCACGCTTTGACCGTCCATGGCACTACTTGAACGTCCTAGCAATGGCTGCTCTAGATTACAAACTTGGTGGCGCAGACAAATTATTGTTCTAAACCAACAACAGATCACACCTTGAATAAAATTGAATAAGCAAGACAAAAAGACGTGTAATGACGGAGCTTAGGCTTCGTCAAACACGTCTTTTTTCTCTGTATCAATTTGTTTTATCCCGCTAATATCTTGGACATACTCCAAGCACCCCAGATATTCGCCGGTCTTATCACGAATCGCATCGTACGTAATCATTACGAAGGTGTCGCGTGCTTCAAACCAAGCACTCGCCGTATCACGCGTTCCCTCACGTAATTCTTGCAATAATTGCTTGACAGTCTCATGGACGCGCGGTGGATGGCACATGAAGACATCCCGCCCAATCGCATTCGGTGTTCGGGGCAAAATCTTCTCGCCTCGATTGAAATATTTCACTTTATTATGTTTATCCACAAAGGTCAGCTCCAGTGGCAACTGGTCTAAGATCAAATCTGCTTCTTCTAATGTCAGTGCCCCGTGTCCGAGCTTAAGATTGCCGGCTAAGTTCATTGATTCATCAGTAGCATCTTTCGCCTCAAAATCAGTACGTTCTGGCACCCATTTTTCTTCTGGCTTCACAATACAGTAGCCGATCTCATCCATCTCATCAGCAATCTTCATCCAATCATCTTCGGTAAATACCTCTGTCACCATCGGAATTAAGATATCTTCTTCTTTCACAATCATTTCCAGAATTTCATACTTTGTTTCAGCATAATGATCCAATATCTGATCAAGCTTATTCTGCTCCAACAAGGTTATAAATTCCTTAATCAAGTCGCGAATCATATCATCCACGCCCCACATCACTTTTGGCGGTGCAGTAATATCATTCGCCTCCATAATCGGGAACCACGAATTCTCCTTGCGAGCATAGTGCTTGTCAATCTCCCATAAGATCTGTGCTTGCAACTTCAAGCCAGCCAACACATCCTCAGCCGGATCCGTCACGTAGAACTCCAATAACCGTTCGATTCGGTCAACCGCTCCTTCCAGCGCTATATTTTCTTGCTTAAGCACATGAACTGGGTGGCCTGGCTTCTCGAAATCATGTGGCGCTTCATCGGCTAGTTGAATATTCTCTAAAAAAATGGCTGCGTGCACATTACATAGCTTCATAATATCATCCGCATGAATGCCTTCATCAGCAATCAATCGGCGCTCCATCACAGAAATCTCCAAGGCACTGACATCCTTGAAGTACTTCCGAAAATCAGCCTTAACACTCTCTTCGCCTTCTCCTTCATGCAATCGGAGAATTAACTCTTTCAACTTTTGCTGACGCTTCTCTTGTTGGAGTGTTCGATTACTACGCTTACGTTCCTTACTCATGTCCCTTAACCTCATAACCGAGATCTTCTAATTTACGCACTAACGTCTCTACGCTAATCCCAATTTGTTTGGCTCCTTTTTTAGGCGATACCATGCGCCCTACCGTATGAAGCATCTTCTCATTCGCTAACGGCTCGAATCCCATCTCAATCAAGTCACGCTTTAACTTTGGATTATCTTTCACTAACTCATATACATTCTTCGTAATATCAATCAACATCATACATCCCCCTTTTCCTTTTTTATCATCCTATCACACACCCGCTTGGAATGGAAATTATATGCTAAAAATTGCCCGAGCTACAACTCCTCCAAGTGCTTTACGCCATCGAAGGTACTCAAAGTTTCAACCAATATTTGTTTGCGGTAGCGTTCTTGTAAATTAATAGAGAGGATACAGCACGTATCCTCGGAAGAATGCCCCGGATAGTCCAGTAGCTCTTCATCCTCAATGCGACTATTAATATTATAAATACCAATATTTTCTTGCGAACAATAAATAAGCAAACGGTGATAGGCTTCTGGCGATTCTAATACAATAAATAAATCCACTTCAAGAAAGTATTGCCCGAGACGTTCTTTAAACCGTAAAAAATAGCCCATTACAGTAAATAGCAATACAGCCCCCACGATCGCTCCCATATAGAAGCCAGCTCCTACTGCCAATCCAATTGATGCAACCGTCCATAAACCCGCTGCAGTTGTCAGCCCACTCACTTTATTACGGTCAGTCACTAAAATCGTGCCAGCTCCTAAGAATCCAATTCCGCTAATAACTTGCGAAGCCATACGCGTCGGATCGCCCACACCATATTGTTCTGTAATATATTGATTCGTCAACATAATCAAGGCAGATCCTAAACAAACTAAACTGTATGTCCGTAATCCTGCTGGTCGATTTTTTACCCCACGTTCTGTTCCAACAATCGATCCCAACAATAGCGACAATCCTAAGCGCAACATAATTGTCCAGATATTCAATTCATGTAGATTAATCATCACTCTCCCCCTCTCATCATTATCGTATTAGCTGTAGTATATCACTTTGTACTAACAGACGACAACTTATATTTTTACATCCAAATTATATGCAAAGAAAACAGCCTCTTCAGGCTGTTTTCTTCATTATCTTACTTAATCTTTCTTTTTAGCTGCTCCAACTATTGAAGTTATTCCGATTAATCCCATTGCCCATATACTACTTGCTGCATCTAGTTGTTCTATTTGATTATTCTTAGCTACTTCCTTAGCTTCAATTAAGATGCGGTCAAATGCGGTAACTGTCTCCTCCGCTTGTAATTGTTGGCTAAAAATTCGCTGTTGTTCGTTAGTCAAGGTTTCTAATGCCTGAATAGCCAGTTCACGTTGCGCTCGCTCTTGTACCGTAATACGGTAACGTTCCACAGATGTCAGTTGTGTAGTATCCTCCACTTCAACTAACTGATGGATTTCCGGCTTAGTGTTTTCTTGAGAGTTTTCTAACGCTTCTGCAACATTAGATTCTTCTGGTGAGTTTCGTGTGAATACTATATCGGCTAAGAATACACCATCATCAATACGGAAATTCTGTAATGTATAATTCATCTCATTAGCAAACAGTCGAATGCGCCGCTCTGCTCGCTCCAAGTTATTAAACTCACCCAATGAACCACGATGAGTCGTTCCATCTGGCAAGGTAAAGACAAAATTAGCTTCCACTTTTTGGATCTCACCTTGATTATCTTCCGGTACTGTTTCTAATTCTGACTCAGTTGGTGTTTCTTCATGGGACTGATCTAGCTCAGCAGATTCTTCCTCTGTTGATCCTTCTTCAGTTGATTGTTCTGGCTCAGGATGAGATTCTGGTTGTGAATTCGGTTGTTTTTCCGGCACCAATTCTTCTGCTGAATTTTTCACTTCTCCAAAAGATAAAGTAATATGACGGGATTCTGGCAGGCCATTGTCTTGTTCTAATAAGCGGTAACCCGCTGCCCAATACAATCGATCCATTACTCGAACAAAGTCTAATGCTTTATCACGTGAAGCAAATGTCAGTACCTCAGCCAATACTTGTCCATTAATAGTTACTTCAAATGTATACTCTCCAGCATACTGAGTCTCTGTTTGATGATCTTGTTCGCCCGGAGATTCGATCTCTCCTTGATCTGATCCTTCTTCAACACTTGACTGACTAAAGTCAATTTGGACCATAATCGGATCATGATCACTCGCACGGCCTGATTTATCCGTAAAGTCAGCGTTTACTTTTAACATATCGACTTTCGTACGATCAACTAAGTGATTCGATACTAAAATATGATCTAACACTTGCGAGTTCCCTTGATACACATAAGAATAACGTTCTTTTTCTGGGACGTGATGTACCATATTTGTCATATGCTCTCCTTCATGCACTTTCAATGGTTTTGAAAATTCGAAATCATTGAAATCTCCCATTGATACGATATTAGCATTAGGATTTTGGGCTTTCACGTCAGCAATAAACTTAGCTACCAATTTAGCAATTTCAACTCGTTGGGGTTCAGATCCTAATTCAACAGGGAATTTTTGACCAAAGTGTCCATCGTCTCCCCGCTTTGAATTCCAATGGTTAATCATCGTTATTATTTGTTGCCCTTTAAATTCAAATTGTGCTACTAAAGGTTTACGTGAATTTCTTAATGATGGATGACTTGGTTCAATTCGTCCCGGATTTAAGGTTAATTGGCCTTCATGATACGTAACAGCAGTTGTCGCATCCCCATGAGGAATTTGATCAACAAATGTCACTCGATCTGGACGGTATAAAAAGCCAGTTCGAATATTAGCATTCGGTGCGCCACCATCTGCGTTGAAGAGCGGATCAATTTGAACATACTTATACGTTACACCGGATACTTCTTTTATTTTACCAATTAAACGTTCATAACTTCTCTGCGCTTCTGGTCCACCACTTCCCGTTCCATCGAAGTCTTGAACTTCAGTCAATCCAATGATATCTGGTGCTTTCATCACTTTGCCTAGTGCTTCCGCTAGACGGTTTGTTTTCTCTTCACTTGTCTTCTCCGCAGAAAAGTTTTCTAAATTATAACTGGCTATTGTTAATTTATCCTCAGCTGGTTCAATTTTAGTAGTTGCTGGATCATGGTTAGCTGGTTGATGGATAGCTTTCAGATCAGCCAAGTCCGTATACACTTTATAGCGTCCGTAATCATACATGACCACACCTTCCACTAGACCATTGAACTGATCCCCGGTTAAGACATTAAAGTTACGTGCCTTATTATTTGGATGAGCTCTAAGTGGAATTAAATTGGCATTCGGTTTACCGTTTGCTAGACGAACACCACCATTGACTGTTTCTGCTGGGCGAGATTGTGGCACCGTATAAATATCACCGTGTGCTTGTGGTGAGACAGCTCGCAAATCTTCAGCCACTACTCGCATGGCCTCTAATGCTTCCCAGAAATCTACAGCATATTTCGTCGGATCAAATTGCTCAAAGCCATTCGGTGAAATAAATTCATCCGGAACTTGCTCAATACGAACTGGAGCAGGTAGTGGCATATTTTTTTGTAATACTTCAATTTTCCCATTCTGCGTATTAATTTGAGTAACAGGTAAATCCGTTTTTGATTTATCATTATACCCATCGATATGGTATTCATCCACACGACCTGAGACGGATACTAAATCTCCTAACTCAAGTTGCTTATCATTCTTATTACCTAAATAAAGAACAATTGCTTCAGATGTATATGGATTATCATCTTGCCGTTCATCCGGTGTTTGGATATGTGCATAAACAGCACCACGAATCTCATATAGAGCCGTTACTATTCCTTCAATATTTTCCACCATTTTTCCAACAAATGGCGAACGATGACCATCTCCTTGAATATCATGGATTTGAAGTGTTTGTTGGGAAAATGTCGTGTAAGTAAACGTTGCGACACTGCTCACTTGACCATCTTTTATAGTAATGGCTTTAATAACTGTTTCTGTATTATCCGGCAGCAAAATATCTGATTCAAAAAGCATTGATTTCGCTGTTGGATCACTACCATCAGTTGTATAAAAAATCTGTCCATTATCTGTTAATGTTGATAGTTTAATTGGTGTGCTATTTGGTATAACCCCCGACTCATGAGAACTATTCGGTTGCGCAATACTTCCTTCTGCTAATTTCAAATTCGCTTGAGCTGATACGACTACTTGAAATTCCTCATTAAACCGTTGAACAATTCCTGTAACTGATTGATAAGTCGTGTTCTCAGCTACTTGAATATCAAGATTTTCTATCCGCACAACAAATTTATTGCCATCAATCTCTGCTTCATAATTTCGCCAGTTTGTCCCACTCGCTGCAATATCAGCAATAGTTACATTCTCTACGGTGACTAATTTTGATTCATTAGCCACTACTAGATCTTTACCTGAAATCACTGTTGGTGTCACTGAAGAAGTACCTGTTTTCTTCACCTGGGTAGGATTTTGAAGTTGGATTAGCTTATTATATACCCCAATTTCCCCAGTTACTTCGATGGTATCTCCTATTTGCTCAGAAATGACATGCTGTGGATGAATCGAGATAGCAGCTGTCTCATCTTGGAGCTGTAATGTGTTACGAAGTCGGCCAACAATTGTTCCGGCGATTCGAACTGTTTCCCCAGGTTTTTTCATGCGTGCTTCCGCAATTGGAGTAATATTGAGTGCAGATGCTTCAACTGTAGGTTCTTCTGGTTTAATTTCTTTATTCTTACGCTGGCCTAAGACATCGAACGTATCAACTGGATAAACTTCCCACTCCACTGAGGCAAATACATCATGAAGTGCTGTATTGCCTGTTTGAACAGATGACTTACGGACTAATGTCTTGTCCTTCCCGAATTCATTGCGTGTTCCCACTTGACCGATTGAATCAATCACTTTATCATGCTTGCGGAGAACAATATCGTCATCTCCATTAAAATTAGCCACACTCGCTGTATCATTAAGATAAGCTTTCAATTCATCTGAAGCTTGGTTATGACCGATCACATATCCTCGACCTGATTCAAGTTCCCCACTCATTTGATAGGTATTTGTTGGATCATTAGAACCATTTGCATACAATTCAACTTGATAGTCTTCTAATGTCAACGTATTAGGAGTCCCATTGTATAATTCCAATGCTTTATTATTGCTTTTCCCTTCAAGATACGTCTTAATGATTAAATCATCTGTTTTATGTTCTAAATCGTTATCCTCAGCTGCTTTTTCAGTCTGTTCTATAACTTGTGTTTCATCTAATTCAGAAACTGCTTCTTTACTTTCAGAATGCTCTTGAATTTCTTGCGTAACTTCTTCTAATGACTCTCCAGTTGTTTCTTGCGCAATTGTATCCTGGGAATGATCATTAACAACAGGCACATTCTTATGTTCTGTTTCTAGTGATTTATCCGTCTCAGTTGTTGTAGCTACTGCGTCTAATTCATCAGCAAATACAGTTGTTTCCGATAAATTCAATACTAACGGAGCGGATAAACCTAACCCGACTAATATCATTAATTCTTTTTTCACACAACTCACTCCTAATTGTTGATATACTCTCAGTATATCATTCGGATTATCTTTTAGCAATAACGATTTCATTTGGTATATCCATCAAAAAAATAAAGTTTTAAATCAATAATACCTATTCTATATAGTTATTTATTCGGTTTTATCTGTAAAAATGAGTGCTTTAAATTAAACTTCTACATATAGATCGTACTTAATTCTTTAAGTACCGTGATCAATCGCAGATATATTATAAAAAAATTTTTTGTGGAATTATTTGATAATAAGTTGATTTGTGTTAAAATGTAATCGGTTGTTTGCTAATCTTTTGTGAACAACACATAATAGTTTTAGGAAGGTGATGACATGGGTATACGGAACTTAATTTAAGATTATTGGCCCAAGGATGAGTGAGAGCTCATCAAGTCAATAATGTTAAATTATAGAGGTGATTAGGTTGACTAAAATAAGTATAAAAGATTTAAATATTAAATTTGAAGACGTTCATGCCGTGAAAGATTTTTCGGTCGAATTAACTGATGGTGATTTCATCGCTTTAGTCGGACATAATGGGGCTGGGAAATCAACATTAATCAATACGATTGTGGGATTTCAAGCACCAACTAGCGGAGATGTGTTGATTGAGGCTGAAAATATTGAAGAAATAGGATTTTCAGTCATTGGCTTTTCCCCACAGACGACGATGCTTGATTGGTACAATAATGTCTATGATAATGTCTATTTAGGCACATTGCTAGGCAATTGTCCGACGTCAGAGGCAAGTAACCTAACTGAACAGGCGCTTAAATTGATGAATATTTTCGACTTAAAAGATAGAAGTCTAGAGCAATTATCAGGTGGACAACAGCAACGTGTCCAGATTGCACGAGCCTTAGTTCATCGTCCAGATATTTATATTCTTGATGAACCAACAGTAGGCATGGATCAGGAAACCGGTCGAGAATTATTATCTTACTTAAAAGAAGAGGCAGCTGCAGGAAAAATTGTGATTATTTCGTCTCATGATTTATCCCTGTTAGAGGAGCACTGTGATGATTTACTCTTTATGGATCATGGCGAGCTTCTATATCATGGAGAAATGACGGCTTTTGCTCAGAGCAAAGACGACCGGGATTCGTATGAAGTTTTATTTGCTGAGGATTATGATTTATCAGATGAAGAGTCCCAGAGAGCGAATAAATACAATTATAAAGTTGAACAAATAGAAGAGAACAAGGTAAAACTTACCGTTCCTAAAGGGACATTGGCTAGAGAAGTCCTGCGAGTGTTCGGGGAAGACACTCCGATTAAAAGTGTTGAACCAGAGATGATTTCTCTCAAAGAAGCTTATTTATCTATGCGTGAAGGGAGAGAATCATAATGAAGCCAACTCATTTTAGACAGATCAACTTATTGGGATCGAAGGGTTATGTCTCAATTGTCAAGAATGAAATAAAGGCATTTTTTGCCTATAAAGGGGCAGTGTTGCAACATTTACTCACACCAATTCTTTATTTCTTGTTTATTGTTCTAGGAGTCAGCTCAATGCAAAGTGTTGTTCCATACAAAGGATTAACACTCCCGTATAGTCAATATGCACTGACAGGAATCTTAGCAATGATGATGTTGACTGATATGTCACATGCAATCTATCGGGTGACGATTGACAAGCAGTATGGATTATTAGGTATGAAGTTACTCAGTGGTATTCGTCCAGTATATTACGTCATTGGAATGAGTACGTACTCGCTGTTAAGTACATCTTTAAAATCCGCTGTATTATTGGTATTGGCTGCTTTATTAGGTCATGGATTCACGCTCATGCAATCATTAGGCGTGTATGCACTTGTTATGTTGATGTCGCTATTTTGGACATCGATTGGGGTTATGATTACTGTTAAAATTAAAGATTATAAGACGAGAGATAACTTTGTATCATTTGTTGTGATTCCCGTCAGCTTTGCCGCACCAACATTCTTTGCAATTGAGTTAGCACCACGCATGTTACAGCTTGCTGTACAGTTTAACCCACTAACCCATCAATTACAATTCATGCGCGATTTACTCTTTTTAGAGGGAGATTTTATCGGTATATTATGGCTTGTTCTATTATCAGCAGCCTCAATTGCTGTTGCAAGCTACGTCATTAACCGAGCACAACTGACCTTGGCAGAACATGGATAAGAGTAGAGATAGTTTATAAAAAAGGACTGAAAAGAAACTAAATCATATCAAAAAGCAAGAAGATGAGCTAATTTCATAACGAAAAATAGCTGGGAATAATGCATCAACATTGCATTATTTCCAGCTTTTTTATCTATAAATAAAAGCCCTAAGTTGGGCCGAAACCAAACTCAGGACTTTTAAGTGTTTATTTCAATACGTTAGTCGAAAAATTACTCGACAATCTTAGAAACAACACCGGCACCAACTGTACGTCCACCTTCACGAATAGTGAATTTCGTACCAGCTTCAACCGCGATTGGTGAGATTAACTCAACAGTCATTTCAGTGTTGTCTCCAGGCATTACCATTTCAGTTCCTTCTGGTAAGTGTACAACACCTGTTACGTCAGTTGTACGGAAGAAAAACTGTGGACGGTAGTTTGAGAAGAATGGAGTGTGACGTCCACCTTCATCTTTAGACAATACATACACTTCAGCTTCGAACTTTGTGTGAGGTGTAATTGAACCTGGAGCAGCTAATACTTGTCCACGTTCAACGTCATCACGAGAAAGTCCACGTAAAAGTGCACCAATGTTGTCTCCAGCTTCCGCGTAGTCTAATAACTTACGGAACATTTCAACACCAGTAACAGTTGAAGTTGTAGTATCTTTAATACCAACGATTTCTACTTCGTCTCCAACTTTAACTTGACCTTGTTCTACACGACCAGTTGCAACTGTACCACGACCAGTAATTGAGAAAACATCCTCAACTGGCATCAAGAAGTCTTTGTCAGCGTCACGAGCTGGTGATGGAACGTACTCGTCTACTGCGTCCATTAATTCTTTAACTTTGTCCATGTGTGCACGGTCATCTTGAAGTGCTAGAAGTGCTGAACCAGCGATTACTGGTACATCGTCACCTGGGAAGTCGTATTCGCTTAATAGGTCACGAACTTCTAATTCTACTAATTCTAGTAATTCTTCGTCATCAACTTGGTCAACTTTGTTCAAGAAGACTACGAAGTGCTCAATACCAACCTGACGTGCAAGCAAGATGTGCTCACGAGTTTGTGGCATTGGACCATCTGCAGCAGATACTACTAAGATAGCTCCATCCATTTGTGCAGCACCGGTAATCATGTTTTTGATGTAGTCGGCGTGTCCTGGGCAGTCAACGTGTGCGTAGTGACGGTTTTCAGTTGAGTACTCAACGTGAGAAGTTGCGATTGTAATTCCACGTTCACGCTCTTCTGCTGCACCATCGATTTGGTCGTAAGCAGATGCTTCTGCAAGACCTAATTCAGCTAATACGTAAGTGATAGCTGCTGTTAAGGTAGTTTTACCGTGGTCGACGTGTCCTAGTGTACCAATATTCATATGCTCTTTCGAACGATCAAATTTTTCTTTTGCCATGAATGATATCCTCCTTAAGGATTTTGTTGTTTAGTTTATCGTACAGATATTCTCTGCACATTTATCTTCATTATACCTCTTTCAGTTCATAACTTCAATAAATGTGCATTGATATTCTGTAGTTTGTAGGTGGAATTAAGCTTGGCCACCGTTTTTCTTAATAATTTCTTCTGCAATGCTTGTTGGAACTGGTGCATAGTGGGCAAATTGCATAGAGAAGGTTCCGCGTCCTTGTGTTGATGAACGGAGAGTTGTTGCGTATCCGAACATTTCTGATAAAGGAATCGTTCCTTTAACGATTAAGGCATTCCCGCGCGGTTCTTGTCCTTCGATTTGTCCACGACGACTTGAGATGTGTCCCATAACGTCTCCCAAGTATTCTTCTGGTACTGTAATCTCAACAGCCATCATTGGCTCTAAAATAACAGGTCCAGCAGATTTGGCAGCGTTTCTTAGGGCTAAGGAAGCAGCTACTTTGAAGGCCGCTTCACTCGAGTCGACATCGTGGTATGACCCATCGTATAGTTTCGCTTTTACGTCAACTAATGGGTAACCAGCTAAGACACCATTTTCCATTGCGTCTTGAAGTCCAGCGTCAACTGAAGGGATGTATTCTCTTGGAACAGATCCTCCGACAATTGCGTCTTCGAATTCGTATCCTTCACCTTCGTCGTTTGGTGAGAATTCAATCCAAACGTGACCGAATTGACCTTTACCACCAGACTGACGAACGAATTTACCTTCTGCTTCAACTGTTTTGGTGAATGTTTCACGGTAAGATACTTGTGGGTTACCGATATTCGCTTCAACTTTAAATTCACGCTTCAATCGGTCTACAATAATATCTAAGTGTAACTCACCCATACCAGCGATCAATGTTTCACCAGTTTCGTGATCTGTTTCAGCTTTGAAGGTTGGATCCTCTTCAGCTAATTTAGATAACGCTACAGACATTTTATCTTGGTCTGCTTTAGATTTTGGTTCGATCGCTACTTGAATAACAGGCTCAGGGAATTCCATTGATTCTAGGATAACTGGATCATCTAGGTCACATAATGTGTCCCCTGTTCCGGTATCCTTAAGTCCTACTGCTGCAGCGATATCGCCAGAGAAGACTTCTGGAATTTCTTCACGCGAGTTCGCGTGCATCTGAAGAATACGTCCAACACGCTCACGCGAGTCTTTCGTAGCGTTCAAGATGTATGAACCTGATTCCAATGTTCCAGAGTATACACGGAAGAATGTTAGACGTCCAACATATGGGTCAGTCATTACCTTGAAGGCAAGAGCTGAGAATGGTTGGTCGTCGCCAGCTTCACGCTTAACAACTTTGTCTGGATCATCTTGTACGTGACCTTCAATCGCAGGTACGTCAGTTGGTGCAGGTAGGTAATCTACGACTGCATTCAAGACTAATTGTACCCCTTTGTTCTTGAAGGCTGTACCACAAAGTACTGGGAAGAATTCAACGTCAAGTGTTGCTTGACGGATTCCCGCTTTAAGTTGTTCGTTAGTGATTTCTTCTCCTTCAAGATAAGACATCATTAACTCTTCATCAAGTTCAACAACCGCTTCAACTAATTTTTCACGGTATGTTTTCGCTTGGTCTTTGTATTCATCAGGAATTTCAACTTCATTAATTTCAGTTCCCAAGTCATTACCGTATACGTAAGCTTTCATTTCGACAAGATCAATAATCCCTTCGAAATCATCTTCCGCACCAATTGGCAATTGAATTGGGTGGGCATTTGCATCTAAACGATCATGTAATGATTCAGACGCGTTGATGAAGTTTGCTCCAAGTTTGTCCATCTTGTTGACGAATACAATACGTGGAACGTGGTAAGTTGTTGCCTGACGCCAAACTGTTTCAGTTTGTGGTTCTACTCCTGATTGTGCATCTAAAACCGCTACGGCTCCATCTAATACACGGAGTGAACGTTCAACCTCGACGGTAAAGTCCACGTGACCAGGTGTATCAATAATGTTGATACGGTGGTCTAACCATGAAGTTGTTGTCGCAGCTGATGTAATGGTAATCCCACGTTCTTGTTCTTGTTCCATCCAGTCCATCTGTGAAGCTCCTTCGTGAGTTTCACCGATTTTGTGGATTCGACCTGAGTAGTATAAAATACGCTCAGTTGTTGTTGTTTTACCAGCATCAATGTGGGCCATGATACCAATATTACGAGTTCTCTCTAGTGGAAATGCTCTTTTTGCCACTTATCTTTACACCTCTCTATATCTATGTGTCTGCAAGTGTTCATTTACCCATAATTAACTGTATAACAGATAATTAGCGGGGTAAGTTCGGGAAAATTACCAACGATAGTGAGCGAATGCTTTGTTCGCTTCAGCCATTCGGTGCATTTCTTCACGTTTACGAACAGATGCACCTGTGTTGTTCGCTGCATCCATAATTTCTTTCGCTAAACGCTCTTCCATGTTGTATTCTCCACGCAAACGAGCGTAATTCACTAACCAACGTAGCGCCAAAGTTGTTCGACGTTCTGGACGAACTTCAACTGGTACTTGGTAGTTCGAACCACCAACACGACGCGCTTTAACTTCTAGCACAGGCATGATGTTCTCGAGTGCTTGTTCGAATACTTCAACTGGATCATCACCCGTTTGTTCTTTAATGGCATCAAATGCTTTGTATAAAATAGTTGACGCCTTCCCACGCTTACCATCAACCATTAATCGGTTAATTAAACGTGTTACTAATTTTGAATTATAAATCGGATCCGCTAATACTTCGCGTTTCTCCGCTTGACCTTTTCGTGACATGACACCCCTCCTTTCGACAAAAATTTATTCAGTCTAATCTGTTAATTATTTAGGTTTTTTTGTACCGTATTTAGAACGACCATTGCGACGCTCTGATACACCTGCTGTATCTAACGCTCCACGAACAACGTGGTAACGAACACCAGGTAAATCCTTTACACGACCTCCACGAATAAGGACAACTGAGTGTTCTTGTAAGTTGTGACCTTCTCCTGGGATGTAAGCAGTTACCTCGATTTGGTTCGATAAGCGAACACGTGCGTATTTACGTAACGCTGAGTTCGGTTTCTTCGGTGCCATTGTTCCGACACGCGTACACACACCACGTTTTTGCGGTGAGTAGACCGTTGTTTGCTTACGTTTTAGTGTATTGTATCCTTTGTTTAACGCTGGAGATTCTGATTTCCCTTGTTTCGTTTTACGCGGTTTACGTACTAATTGGTTAATTGTAGGCATAAGTTTGAGTCCTCCCTTCATTGAATAATCTAATTGTAAATCTAATCCCACACATCCAGGTGTTTCATTTTTTAGAAAAAAGAAACACTCGCTTAATTGCGAATTATGTGGGGTGGCTTCTGACTACGAGACTGACTTTGTTATCAGAACTCAGTCCTCTAACAAAAGCACCTTACACAATATACCACACAATTTTCTTTTCGTCAAATAAAATAAGAGTTTTTTAATGAAATAGGCAAGAAAAACTTGTTCCAATCATATTCATCTCTGTTATTCCTATAAAAAAGACTGAAGCTACTTCAAGAGTAACCTCAGTCTCCTTATTTAGATCGATTTAATTAGTCTTCTTCCACAGCTTCTATTTCATCAATTGCTTCGCTCTGATCGTTGATGCTGTAGACATTTTCGCTAACAACACCGACTGATTTCGGCTCAATACTGCTATAAATATCCATTCCGGTTCCGGCTGGGATATTCTTACCGATAATGACGTTTTCTTTCAGTCCAATGAGGTTATCTGTTTTACCACGGATTGCTGCATCGGTAAGGACACGTGTTGTTTCTTGGAATGAAGCAGCTGATAGGAAACTATCTGTCTCCAACGATGCTTTCGTAATTCCTAGAAGAACTAAGCGTGCAGTCGCAGGTTGGCCACCTGACATCAGTGCTTTTTTGTTACGTTCCTTGAATTCATGCAAGTCAATCATTGTTCCTGGCAAGATGTCTGTGTCACCTGGATCTTGTACACGAACTTTACGCAACATCTGACGGACCATTACTTCAACGTGCTTATCACCGATTTCCACCCCTTGTGAACGGTAAGCGTACTGTACTTCTTGTAAGAGATAGTTCTTCAATGTTTCAGCATCACTAACGGCAAGGAGTTCTTTCGGATCGATTGACCCTTCATTCAATGGATCACCACGTTCGATGACATCTCCAACTTCAACTTTCATGCGGGCATTGATTGGAATTTCGTACGAACGAGTGTCAACTTCTCCTTTAATGGTGACAACTTTTGTCCGTTCTTCGGCATTCTCGGTAATATCAGCAACTTCTCCTGATACTTCTGTAATGGTTGCTTGCCCTTTTGGATGACGGGCTTCGAAGATCTCTTGAACACGAGGAAGACCTTGTGTGATATCATCTCCAGCAACTCCTCCGGTGTGGAAGGTACGCATCGTTAACTGAGTACCTGGTTCCCCGATTGATTGAGCAGCAATCGTTCCAACCGCTTCTCCGACTTCAACTTCACGGCCAGTTGCTAAGTTACGTCCATAACAGTGCTTGCAGACACCGTGTTGCGTATTACAGCTAAAGACAGAACGAATCGTTACTTCTTCAATACCAGCATCAACAATTTGGCGCCCTTTATCTTCGGTAATAATTTCGTTCTCACGAACGATTACTTCATCTGTTTCTGGATGACGAACGGTGACGCGAGCATAACGTCCAATAATTCGGTCAATCAGTGGTTCGATCACTTCATTACCTACTTTAATGGCACGGGCAGTTAAGCCTTGTTTCGTTCCACAGTCTTCTTCTCGAATAATGACATCTTGTGCCACATCAACTAATCGACGCGTCAAGTAACCTGAGTCGGCTGTTTTCAGCGCGGTATCGGTCATTCCTTTACGTGCCCCGTGAGTCGAGATGAACATCTCTAAGACAGATAGTCCTTCACGGAAGTTCGATGTAATTGGAAGTTCCATAATTTCTCCACTCGGTGCGGCCATTAACCCACGCATACCTGCAAGTTGGGTAAAGTTGGAGATGTTACCACGAGCACCAGAATCACTCATCATGAAGATATTATTCTTACGATCAAGTGACGTTTTCAAGGCTTCTTGAATATCATCTTTCGCTTGGTTCCAAACTTCAATAACTTTTGTATAACGCTCATCTTCAGTAATCAATCCACGACGGTGTGTGGCATTGATCTTGTCCACTTTGGCATGAGCTTTCTCTAAAATAACTGGTTTTTCTTCTAAGGCTGAAATATCCGCAATCCCAACTGTAATACCTGAAATAGTTGAATATTTGTAGCCTAGGTTCTTCATTCTGTCCAGCATCTTAGATGTTTCAGTCACTTGGAAATCCTTGAAGACTTGGGCAATAATATTTCCTAAGTCTTTCTTACCAAATGGCTTCACTAACGGCATTTCACTAATCGTCTTCGGAATGTCCGTTCCGTAATCTAAGAAGTACTTGTCTGGTGTTTTTTCTTCTAAGTTAACTCGAGACGGTTCGTTCAAGTACGGGAATTCGTCCGGCATAATTTCGTTGAAGATCAATTTCCCAACTGTTGTGACGAGGTATTGCTTGCGCTGCTCATCGGTAAATGGTTTGTGCGCTAAGTCAGCTGTTTGGATAGCTACTCGCGTATGCAAATGAACATAGCCGGTTTGGTAAGCTTGAATGGCTTCAGATACACTTGAAAAACGTGATCCTTCACCTTGTTTACCATTATCTTCCATTGTTAGGTAATAGTTCCCTAATACCATATCCTGTGATGGTGTTACGACTGGTTTTCCATCTTTTGGATTCAAGATGTTCTGTGCCCCAAGCATGAGGATACGGGCTTCAGCTTGGGCTTCATCACTTAATGGTACGTGAACCGCCATCTGGTCTCCATCGAAGTCGGCATTGTAGGCCTCACAAGCAAGTGGGTGCAGTTGAATGGCTTTTCCTTCAACTAATACCGGCTCGAATGCTTGGATACCCAGACGGTGCAAGGTCGGTGCTCGGTTTAGAAGGACTGGGTGTTCTCGAATGACATCTTCTAGCACGTTCCAGACTGATTCATCCATACGTTCCACTTTACGCTTCGCATTTTTGATGTTATTAGCAATTTCGCGCTCCACTAATTCGCGCATAACGAATGGCTTGAAGAGCTCCAATGCCATTTCTTTCGGTAGACCACATTGATACATCTTCAACTTCGGTCCAACAACGATAACCGAACGACCTGAGTAGTCGACACGTTTTCCGAGCAAGTTTTGACGGAATCGTCCTTGTTTCCCTTTCAACATGTGAGAGAGCGACTTCAATGGACGGTTTCCTGGGCCAGTTACTGCACGACCGCGACGACCGTTATCAACTAAAGCATCCACCGCTTCTTGGAGCATACGCTTCTCGTTCTGAACGATAATGTGCGGTGCATTCAAGTCCAAGAGACGCTTCAGACGGTTATTTCGGTTAATGACACGACGGTATAAGTCGTTCAAGTCACTAGTTGCAAAACGTCCCCCTTCGAGTTGGACCATTGGACGCAATTCTGGTGGGATAATTGGAATAACATCCAAGATCATCCACTCTGGTTTGTTATTCGAATCATTGAATGCATCTAGGATATCTAGACGACGAATAGCTCGCGAACGTTTTTGGCCGGTTGCTGTTTGGAGTAGTTCTTTTAGTTCATCAATCTCTGCTTGAATATCAAGGTTCTTCAATAATGTACGGACACCTTCCGCACCGATATCAGCTTGGAAATCCGTGCCGTATTTATGACGGTACTGACGGTATTCGCGTTCTGTCAGTAGTTGTTTCTCTTCTAATGGGGTATCGCCCGCATCTGTAACCACATAAGATGCGAAATAGATAATCTCTTCCAATGAGCGCGGACTCATATCTAGAATCAGCCCCATACGTGACGGAATACCCTTGAAGTACCAGATGTGTGTCACTGGTGCAGCAAGTTCTAAGTGGCCCATACGTTCACGACGGACGCTAGACTTCGTAACTTCTACCCCACAACGATCACAGACAATTCCTTTATAATGCACACGTTTATATTTTCCACATGAACATTCATAGTCTTTAGTTGGACCGAAGATTCTCTCACAAAATAGTCCATCTTTTTCTGGTTTTAGTGTACGGTAATTGATTGTTTCCGGTTTTTTAACTTCCCCACGTGACCAACTACGGATCTTATCAGGTGAAGCTAAGCCAATTTGAATACTTTCGAAATTATTTACATCTACCAAGGGGGCAAACCTCCCTTATAAGTTTTTTTGAGCTGCCCTATGCTCTGCCGGGGAACTCCCCGGCGACTCTGCGACATTTATGTCATTACTTATTTATTTTTCTTGTTTTCTGCTTCTTCTTTTTCAGCTTTTTCTTTGGCACGTTTCGCTTCTTGCTCTTTTTTCATTTTCTCTAAAGAGTCAACATAGCCTTCGCCATCGTCTTGATCCGTCTCGATTAAGTTAATTTCATTCTTGTCTTTATCGAGTACTTTCAAGTCAAGACCAAGTGATTGTAATTCATGAACAAGGACACGGAAAGATTCCGGTACACCTGGACGCGGGATTTGTTCTCCTTTAACAATCGCTTCGTACGTATTCACTCGTCCGACGATATCATCTGATTTGTACGTTAGGATTTCTTGTAAGGTATATGCCGCTCCATAAGCTTCCAGCGCCCATACCTCCATCTCACCGAATCGCTGTCCACCAAACTGTGCTTTACCGCCCAGTGGTTGCTGTGTAACAAGTGAGTATGGTCCGGTTGAACGAGCATGTAGCTTATCATCAACCATGTGAGCTAGTTTCAAGAAGTACATAACGCCAACTGATACTTTTTGGTCAAATTTCTGACCAGTTCGTCCATCATACAAGACACTTTTCGCATCGTCATCCATACCTGCTTCACGAATCGTCTCCCAAACATCTTCTTCCGATGCACCATCGAAGACAGGTGTCGCTAAGTGAATACCGAGTTTTCGAGCAGCCATTCCCATATGAAGCTCGATAACCTGACCGATATTCATACGTGATGGCACCCCAAGTGGGTTCAACATGACATCAACGGGTGTTCCATCTTCTAAGAATGGCATATCTTCTTCTGGTAAAATGAGGGAAACAACCCCTTTGTTACCGTGACGTCCTGCTAGTTTATCCCCAACGCTAATTTTACGTTTTTGGGCAATAAAGACACGGACAAGGTAATTCACACCTGGTGATAGCTCATCGCCGGCTTCACGGGTAAAGACTTTTACGTCATGAACAATTCCGCCACCGCCATGAGGTACACGCAATGAGGTATCGCGAACTTCACGGGCTTTTTCCCCAAAGATAGCGTGCAGTAATTTTTCTTCCGCTGATAGTTCAGAAACTCCTTTTGGTGTTACTTTACCTACCAAAATATCGCCATCCTGAACTTCTGCTCCAACACGGATAATACCACGTTCATCCAGATCTTTCAGCGCACTATCACCGACGTTTGGAATTTCGCGAGTAATTTCTTCTGGTCCAAGTTTTGTATCACGTGCTTCAGATTCCAGTTCATCAATATGAATCGATGTATAGACGTCATCTTTCACTAAGCGTTCACTCATAATGATGGCATCCTCGAAGTTGTATCCATCGAAGGAAGTGAAGGCAATTAATGGGTTCTTCCCAAGAGCCATTTCTCCTTTATCCATGGATGGTCCATCTGCTAGGATTTCACCTTTTTCAACTTGGTCACCGCTCTTGACAATCGGTACTTGATTGTAAGATGTTCCTGAGTTTGAGCGTTGGAATTTCATCAATACATATTCACGTTTCGTACCATCTTCTTCGCGGACGTGAATTTTCTTCGCATCAACATATTCTACCGTTCCACTCTGCTTCGCAATTACAGCAGATCCTGAGTCACGAGCAGATCGGTGTTCCATTCCAGTTCCGACAAGTGGAGCAGCTGGTTTCATCAGTGGCACAGCTTGTCGTTGCATGTTAGCTCCCATTAAAGCTCGGTTCGAGTCATCATTCTCTAAGAACGGAATGCTGGCTGTAGCGACTGAGACAACTTGCTTCGGTGATACATCCATATAATCCACTCGATCAACACTTAATTCTTCGTTGACATCTAGATATCGTGCTAAGACCATATCGTTCTTGAAGGTATTATCTTCGTTTAATTCAGCGTTTGCCTGCGCGACAACGTATAAATCTTCTTCATCCGCTGATAGATATTCGATTTCATCAGTAACTTTTCCATCGACCACTTTACGGTAAGGCGTCTCGATAAAGCCGTACTCGTTAATCTTCGCGTAAGTGGATAAACTGTTAATTAATCCAATGTTCGGCCCCTCAGGTGTTTCGATTGGACACATACGACCGTAGTGAGAATAGTGAACATCTCGCACTTCATATCCCGCACGGTCACGGGTTAATCCACCTGGTCCCAGAGCTGATAGACGACGCTTATGCGTCAACTCGCCTAGTGGGTTGGTCTGGTCCATGAACTGAGATAATTGAGACGATCCGAAGAATTCCTTCAGCGATGCTACCACAGGACGGATATTAATTAATTGTTGCGGTGTCATACTTGACGTATCTTGAATCGACATACGTTCGCGGACAACACGCTCCATTCGGCTAAGCCCAATACGGAACTGGTTTTGTAAGAGTTCCCCTACTGAACGAATACGGCGGTTACCTAAGTGGTCAATATCATCCACTTCCCCAATACCTTCTTGTAAGTTAAAGAAGTAACTGATAGCCGCAATCATATCAGCCGGCACAATCCACTTCGCATCTTTATCAGGTTGACCGTTCCCAATTAAATGAGTCACCTGGTCAGGATTTTCTTTCGAGTAAACTTTAATCAGTTGTAAATCAATTGGGTCTGTCACAACGGCATCTTCAGACGGTTCAACCGTGATCATCCCTAAGCCATTATCTAAGTGAGGAGCTAGCATATCCATCACTTCTCTTGTGACTTCTGTTCCTTCTGAAGCAAGCAATTCGCCTGTCTCTGGATCAGCAAGTGATTCCGCTAAAATGGTCCCCATCATTCGGTTCTTCAAGTCCAACTTCTTGTTCATCTTGAAACGACCAACATAAGCTAAATCATAACGCTTCGGATCGAAGAATCGCGTGTTCAAGAGGCTACGAGCTGATTCAGCTGTTTTAGGCTCACCTGGGCGTAGACGCTCATAAATATCTTTCAACGCTTCTTCTACGCGTGAGTCTGAAGTTGATTTGTGCACATCTTTTTCCAAGGTTGCTTCCAGACTTTCATTCGGCCCCAGAATATCTAAAATCTCATCATCTGAGCCAATACCAAGCGCACGCATAAGGACTGTAATTGGAATCTTACGTGTCCGGTCAATTCGTACATTCGATAAGCCTTTTGTATCTGTTTCGTATTCTAACCAAGCACCACGGTTCGGAATAACAACCGTACTGAACCCTTCGCGTCCATTATTTTCAACTTTTGGACTGTAATATACACCTGGTGATCGCACAAGTTGTGAGACAATAACACGCTCTGCCCCGTTAATAATAAATGTTCCTTGTTCTGTCATCAGTGGGAAGTCTCCGAAGAACACTTCTTGCTCTTTCACTTCACCTGTCTCTTTATTAATTAAACGTAATTTTACATATAATGGGGCTGAATAGTTCGCATCGTGCTCGCGCGCCTCATCTACTGTATATTTCTCTTCTTGAAACTGGAAATCAACAAACTCCAATGACAAATTCCCAGAGAAATCATCAATCGGCGAAATATCGCCAAACATTTCATTCAACCCTTCTGACAAGAACCAATCGTATGACTGGGTTTGAATTTCGATCAAATTGGGAAGATCTAATACTTCATTAATTCTTGAGTAACTACGACGTACGCGATGTCTACCAAACTTCACATCTTTTCCAACCAAGCTGTTCACCTCTCATAATTATTATGTACAGAGTTGCGCTTCGGGATATTACATTTGTGTAACAAATATTACAATTTAATTACATTGCCAAATTGAATCCCTTTTTAGACACAAAAAAAGACAAAAGATTCCCGGTTTTTTTGATAATACTCCCTCATCTTTTGCTCTATTCCACGGCTAGCTTACGGACAATATTTCGCAAGACTACCTATTTCCATACATGTTGCGTTTATTAAGTATACCTCATCTAAAGTGAGAATGCAAATAAAAAATAATATATTCCTTTTCTTCTGAATTGCAACAAGAGATGCAATAACTTTTGAATGCTATTAAAAAAGAACATTTCTCAGCTTAGCCGACAAAATGTTCTTTATTTTAACTATGATACTAAATTTTTCTCACTTATGTTAAGTCTCCACTATACTCACTCTCTTGCGGTAAGATCTGGTTCATCACAATCCCTACAATGGCACTTAAAGCAGTCCCGGAAAACGTGACAAATCCTAGATCTAAGACAGCGCCACCGATTCCGACAACTAGCATAGAACTGGCAATAATAAGATTACGCGACTGCGTGAAGTCAACGCGATCTTCAATCATCACTTTCAGTCCGTTGCTGGCAATGACACCGTATAGAAGAATAGACATCCCACCAAGAACAGGTTCAGGAATAGTTGAAATTAAAGCAGTAAACTTTCCTAAGAAGGCAATGAAAACAGACAAAATCGCTGCATTCCGTACAACTGATACCGAAGCAATCCGTGTCATCCCGATTACACCCGTATTTTCTCCGTAAGTTGTATTCGCTGGCCCACCGAATAAGGCCGAAAGCGTCGTCGCAACCCCATCTCCCATCAACGTTCGCATCAGGCCGGGATTTTTTAAGAAATTACGTTGACAGATTTGTCCTAAGACAGCGTGATCCCCAATATGTTCAGCAGCAGTTACCAATAAGAGCGGGGTTATTGCCCACGTCTCAGGCCCGAAGTATAATTCAAACTCCGAAAAAACGCCCCCTGTGCTAAATGGGAAGTAAAATTCTGGAATAGTAAACCAACTTGCTTCCATCACTGGAGTAAAATCAACCAGTCCAAACATAACAGCTGTTACATATCCAGCAACCACTCCAACTAAGAAAGGAATAATTTTTAGAAACCCTTTGGCCTTTGTATTCACGAAGGCTGTCACCAAAAATGTTACCAAGGCAACAACCATATTGCGCCAGTTGCCATCATCAATTAAGCCCGCACTCTTAATTGCTGTGCTGGACAAACCCAGTCCAATCACCATAATCATCGGTCCAATCACGATTGATGGTAATAACTTATCCAACCAGTCACTCCCAAAGAATTTAATCACCGTCGCTAACAAAACATATCCCAGTCCTGTCAGTACAATTCCTGTCTGGGCAGCACTTATATCGCCTCCCATTTGTTCAATCGCAATTTGCATCGCACCAATATAGGCAAATGAAGATCCTAGATAAACCGGCACCTTCGATTGTGTAATAAAGTGATAAATTAATGTCCCAATTCCGCTAGCAAAAAGAGCAACAGATACTGGCATCCCTAACAAAAGTGGCACCAATATCGTTGCTCCAAACATGGCAAATATATGTTGAATACTTAATAATAACCCTTCACCCGTTGACGGCTTCTCGTGTGTATCTAATATTAATCCCTTCGTTCCCATTGCCATTTTCCTCATCCTTTTCTACTCATATTCTGCGCACAAAAAGAGGGAAACTCTACCATCTATACTGTAAGTTCCCCATTTGCGCCTTGATTATCTTATCAATTTTTCTGTGGAAATGCAAGCCTTAGCCCGCACCCCAAAATTAATTATTCCTTCTGTTCTGAAGCAAGCACCGCATCAATGACAATAACGATACCCAAGAGAACATCAGCATAATCCTCATCAACAATATCAATCTGATACGTATCGCTCCAAGATAAGTAGGCCTTCGATACATTAGCAATCGTCCGCCCATCCTCGGTAATGCGGTAATCATGTGCCAAGAAGTCTCCTTGAATTTCCCAATCCAAGCCTTGAATCGTATACTTCGGTCGAAAGAAGGATACATCCTTCTTCACCGTAGCTGCCAATTGACCGCCAATATACACCTCATATGTCGCCAACAATGACAACACCTTCTCTTCAATCGACAAGACCTCTCTACCTTCGCGATCACGCATGAAGAACTTCTTCCCAAAACTCAACAACTTCTCCTCAACGTAAAACAGCTCTTGCCCTTGAGCATTATAAATCGTAAACTCGTCTTTAAACGAGAGCATTTTTTGTTTAATATGGTATATCATCTTAAGCAGCTCCTTCCTGACTATGTTGAGACAACCGGTAACGAATGCGAATATTCAAGACCATTCCAATCGATAATGAAGACATCAATAAACTAGACCCCCCATAACTTAAGAAAGGAAATGGCACACCAGTGATGGGAAGTACCCCACTCACAGCGCCTAAGTTCAGGCATACTTGAATAAAGAACAGCATACCAATACCCATACACATAAAATAATAAAACGATTCATGACTACGAATACCAATAATATAAATCCGACTAATAATTACCATCATGCATAAGATAATCCCAATAATCGTCACCAATCCTAATTCTTCCCCGATAATCGAGAGAATAAAATCAGTATGTGCTTCAGGTAAGTAGCCTGTCTTTTGAATACTTGCACTAATGCCTACACCCGTTAACCCACCATTGGCTAACGCTTGATAAGAGTTAACTAACTGTAACCCTTCTGACTGCATCAACTTGAATGGATAACGAACCGCTAAAAAACGACCGTGCCCGTAACTACCACTGAACCCCGGAATATAGTGTCCGAAGAAGTATAAAATATTATATGCCGATAAAATTAAGCCGGTACCAATCGCTCCCATAATGAAGCCCTTTTTCAGCGGAATACCACTCATCACGACCATTGTATAAGAGACAATCGCAATAGTAATAGGCGTTCCTGTATCTGGCTGTAACCAAATAATAAATGCCATCACCACTAACAGAGCAGTTGGTGCAATCATTGACTGTGCAAATTCCTTAAATTCAGATGTCTTATGCTCTTTTTGGGATAATATATAAGAAAAATACCATACTGTGAACAACTTTGCTAATTCAGCTGGCTGCAAGTTCATAAACCCTAAAGGAATCCATCGTCGCGCGCCATTGATCGGTGCCATAAAGAATACAACCACTAGTAGAATAAATATTACACCAGCTGCTATCTTAATCAGACGCATATCTTGCCAGTACTTCGTATTCATCATCGCACTAATAAACATTAAGATAATGCCCAAAATAACAAATAACACTTGTTTTCTTAAAAAATCGTATGGATTTCCCTCGTTAGCTACGGCCATATAACTACTCGCACTATAAACCATAATAATACTTAATGTTAATAATATAATATACGGTACTAATAGCCACTTATCTAAGTAAGCTAATTTTTGTCGGATCATAGGATGCTCCTTTCTGAATAACCATTAGCGTCGACCGCGCAAGGATCCCGAATAGAAATATGACTGATGATTAAATCGCATCGACATCAACAAGCCAACTCCCATCATGTTTCCGATCAAGGCAGATCCACCTTGAGAAATAAACGGCAAAGGAATCCCCGTTAATGGCAAGAGACCGATATTCATCCCGATGTTCTCGAACACATGGAACACAATCATCGTAATGACACCTGTTGCGATGTACGCATAAAACTCATTACGCGTATCGTAGACCACTTTAATCATATTGTATACTAATAAGAAATACGTAAAAATGACAGCTGATGCGCCTACAAAGCCGAAGTTCTCTGCAATTGTTGACATAATCATATCAGACTCACGGACTGGTACATACACTTCAGATACTCCGAACCCTTTTCCGAATAAACCACCCGAGCCAATTGCCTTGAACGTTTGGGTAATTTGGTAACTACTTGAGCTCGTATCCAAGGTAGGATTCAACCACGTATCGATACGACGGAACTGGTATTCATGAAAGCCAAGTACATTTTGGAGAAAATCACGATTATACATCACCATAATGACGAATAAAACAGCCACTAATAGAGTTACCCCAAATAACGGCACTAAAATACGCCAACGAATTCCTGACATTAAGGTAATACTTACCGCCACCGCTACAAAAACCAGTGCTGTTCCTAAATCTGGTTGATTCAGGATTAATAAGAGTGGAATAACTGTGTATAGCGCAATCTTACCCAACAGTCTAAAATCACTTAAATTATTACGCTTCGAAAAGTCATTATTATGTTTCGTCACGATACGGGATAATTGCAAAATAAACGGAATCTTAACAAACTCAGTGACTTGAAACGTCATATTAATCCCAGGAATCGTCACCCAGCGCCGCGCTCCTGCCACCGCTGCCAAATCACGATCATAAATAAAAATGGCTCCTATCAATAACGCAATTGAGCCCCAATAGACATACGGCGTCATCCGCCACAGTAGCTTGGAGTCGAATAACAACATCAAGGCAGCCAAACTAATCCCAACCCCGTACCAAATCAACTGTCGCAAGGTCATAGCCATCGATTCACCTTGAATCACCACCGTCGTCGAATACAAAAATACAATACCAATAATACATAACGTCAACACTGGGAAAATAATGCCATAATCAATACGTTGCGGGGATTGTTGTTCCATCATTCATAACTCCTCACCTAATCACTCTCACTCCTACACACTCTATCTAAGTATAAGTCAATTGACTCTAATCAGAAAGGATAAAATGAAAATTTCAAAGTTTTTTCATGAATTACTAGTAACCATCCCGTAAATCCGACTGAATTAACATAAACGCTCGAAAAAACGCCTACCGCTCTCGCGACAGGCGCCCATCTGTCAGAAAGATTGAAATTATTTAATTTCAACTTCTCCTCCAGCTTCTTCGATTTTTTCTTTAATTTCTTCAGCTTCAGCTTTTTCAACGCCTTCTTTAATTGGTGAAGGTGCGTTATCAACAAGACCTTTAGCTTCTTTCAAGCCTAAGCCAGTTAATTCACGAACAGCTTTAATAACTTTAATCTTAGCAGAACCAGCAGTTACCAATTCAACAGTAAATTCTGTTTGTTCTGCAGCGCCACCGTCTGCTGCCGCTGCTGCTGCAACTGGTGCTGCTGCTTCAACGCCAAACTCCTCTTCGATTGCTGTAACTAATTCGTTTAGTTCAACAACAGTAGATTCTTTTAAATCTTCAATAATTTTTTGGATATCTAGTGCCATAATTATTTTTCCTCCATTTTTTTATAATTATATAGTTAATGTGTTACTGAAGCTTGCCAATAAAATATTAGGCAGCTTCTTCTTCTTTCTTCTCTGCCACTGCTTTGACTGCAAGTGCAGTGTTTCGAATAGGTGCTTGAAGCACTGAAAGAAGCATAGATAATAGACCTTCGCGACTTGGTAATTTCGCAATCTTGCTAATTAATTCAAGGCTTGCTACTTTTCCTTCAATGACACCACCTTTAATTTCAACAACTTCCGCTTCTTTAGCGAATTCTGAAATAATCTTAGCTGGTGCAACCACTTCTTCATTACTGAACGCGATTGCCGTAGGTCCCTTGAAAATGTCTTCCATTCCTTCATAACCTGCTTCTTCAGCAGCAAAACGAAGCAATGTGTTCTTCACAACTTTCATTTCAACGTTTGATTCACGCAATTGCGCACGCAAGTCAGTAACTTCCTGAACAGTTAATCCACGGTAGTTAAAGATAATAGTTGATTTAGACGCTTGGAATTTTTCAGCTAGTTCAGTGACTAACTGTTTTTTCTCATTGAGTACTTGTTCTTTTGGCATACATGTCCACCTCCCTTTACTTGGATTGTTGGAAGTTTTTTGTTCAAAAAAACCTCCATGTCCACCTAAAGACATAGAGGAAGTGTAGTGTTTACACGTCACCTCGGTATGAGATTAAGGCTTGCGCCACATACTGTCTTCGGTTGAATCATATTTTATTAACCTAATGCATTATAGCAAGACTGCTACATTAAATCAATACTTTTTTATAATACTGACTCTTTATCAATTTTTACACCAGGGCCGAATGTGCTCGCAATTGCCATGTTTTTAATGTAGGCAAGACGAGAAATTGACGCTGGACGGTTTTTGACAATAATGTCGTGAATTGCTACTAAGTTCTCAGCTAATTGTTCTGTTGAGAATGAAACTTTACCAATTGGCACGTGAACGTTCGCTTGACGGTCGAGACGGTAAGTTACTTGACCAGCCTTGATGTCTTCAACAGCTTTTTTCACGTCAGGTGTTACAGTACCAGTTTTAGGGTTTGGCATTAAGCCTTTTGGTCCTAAAACTCGACCCAATTTACCAACTTCAGCCATCATATCAGGTGCAGCAACAACGATATCGAAGTCTAACCAGCCACCTTGTACTTTTTCGACTAAGTCTGAGTCTCCAACGAAATCAGCACCTGCTTCTTCCGCATCTTTTGCTGCTTGTCCTTTTGCAAAGACAACAACAGATTGTGTTTTACCTGTTCCGTGAGGCAAGACAGTTGCACCACGAAGTTGTTGGTCCGCTTGTTTTGGATCAACACCTAGCTTGTAAGCTACTTCAATACTTGCATCGAAATTAGCAAAGTCAATCTCTTTTACTAATTCGATTGCTTCTTTTAAGTCATATTCTTTATCGCGGTTAACTTGCTCAAGTGCCGCTAAATATTTTTTACTTCCTTTAGCCATTAAATTTGTCCTCCTTTTGTGGTAATAACGGGTTAACCTCCCACTAAATTTAACTCTTCGTTAAATCAGCACGAGAAACCGACTTGTATGTGTCAACAATAATTATTTGTCGACTGTGATTCCCATGCTACGTGCTGTACCTTCTACGATACGCATTGCTGCTTCAATGTCTGCTGCGTTCAAGTCAGGCATTTTTGTTTCTGCAATTTCTCTCACTTGATCACTTGTAACATTAGCAACTTTTTTCTTGTTAGGTTCACCAGAACCAGACTCAATACCGGCTGCTTTCTTCAATAAGTTTGCTGCTGGTGGAGTCTTAGTAATGAATGTGAACGAGCGATCTTCATAAACCGTAATAACAACCGGAATAATCATTCCTGCTTGGTCTGCTGTTCGCGCGTTAAATTCTTTAGTGAATCCCATAATGTTAACACCGGCTTGACCTAGAGCTGGTCCAACGGGTGGCGCAGGGCTTGCTTTACCTGCAGGGATTTGTAATTTTACGACATCAATAACTTTTTTCGCCACGTGACATACCTCCTTGTTGTGTCCGTGAGTGGTTCAGTGAAGATTTAGATTTCTTCTCCCACTTCTTATTCCAGCACACTTGCCTGGCTGAACCAAAACAAGCGCACTTTGACATTTTACCCTATATCCTAATCTTTGTCAAATATAACCTTAGAAACTTATTTCTCTCTGGACATGTTATTTACACAGATGTGCCCACTCGATTGCTCTATTGCAGAACTATTTTCTAAATGCTTAATAGTTATTTAATTCAGCAATTTGGTCATAGTCAATCTCAGTTGTGGTTTCACGACCGAACATTTCGACAGCTACTTTTACCTTGCCTTTATCGGATTCGATCTCCTCGACGATTCCTTCCATACCCGAGAATGTTCCCGAAATAATGCGGACGGTCTGGCCAAGCTCCAAGTCGATCTGAACTTTGCGTGGGTTCAGCCCCATACTGCGCAAGACAGAATCTACTTCTTCTGGGAATAATGGTGATGGCTTACTTCCTGCTCCATGTGAGCCAACAAAACCTGTTACGTTCGGCGTATTACGAACAACATACCACGCTTCATCAGACATAATCATCTTGACAAGCACATAACCTGGGAACGTTTTTTCCTTCACACGTTCTAACTCACCTTCAGCATCTTTCTGATAAGATTCCATCTCAGGAACTAAGATCTCTAAAATATTATCTTCCATTCCCATACTTTCCGTTCGAGATTCCAAGTTCTCTTTTACCTTGTTCTCATAACCTGAGTATGTATGGAGCACGTACCACTCTTCTGCTGTTTCAATTTCTCTTGACATTACTTGATTCCCCCTAAAGAATTGCAATCAAAAAACCTTGCCACTGTGAGCAAAGTTCCTTAACTAATTATTATTCCGCTTTTCTTATATTCTACACTGATTTTAGATCAAATTCAACAAAAAGTTCAAAACAATATCTGATACGTAGAAAAATATCGAGAAGAAGATAATGACGCCAAAAATAGTGGCTGAATCTTTTCGCAATTCTTTTCCACTCGGCCAAGTTGTTTTTTGCATTTCTTCTTTTACTTCACCGAAAAAATTAAATAGTTTCACTTTAATGGGCTCCTCTCTTCTACCGTGTTTCTTTATGAATAGTATGTTCGTCGCAACGACTACAATACTTTTTAATTTCTAAACGTTTTGTTTGCAATTTGGCACTTTTATTTTTTGAATAATTGCGTGAGCCACAATCTGTACACGCTAATCCAACTTTTGTTTTCTTTTTCATGCGATTCATCCCCTCCGAATACACAGCAACTAGCGATTAAACTATAGCATACAATTTGTTATTCGTCAAATCTGCTCCGACAATTTGACTATCCTTTCGTAAAAAAAAACTTGCCCCACCGCTAGAACAGTAGAGCAAGCTATGATGATTCAGTTCTATTGACTTAGAGTTGATTATGATTGTGATTGTAGACGTCTAACTTCTTCAATCGGCAAGTGATCATTGAGTAATGGACTTTGTGGTGATAAACTGTCCTTCTGTTTTGAACCTGAGTACCAGAATAGTGCAATAAGTCCCACTGTCAAGATAGCTGCAAGAATGTATGCTGTCACATCAAGTGCCATATTAAATCCAATTGGTTGCGTTAAGATGTAGACGAATACAGCATACAACATCAATGAGCCTGGTACGAAGGTCACTAACCAGTTGCGGCCTTTCAAGTACAAGTAGCGTGTTGCCACGAATAATGCAATCACGGCTGTCACTTGGTTAGCCCAGTTGAAGTAGCGCCAAATTAATTGGAAGTCAACCATTGTTAAGAAGAATGATACAACAAACAACGGAATCGTTACTGCTAAGACTTTTTTCAATGAATCTTGTGGAATACTCAAGTAGTCTGCCAAGATTGTACGTAAACTACGGAAGCCAGATAACCCTGATGAAACCGGCAAAACAATTACTCCAAGAATAGCAATCATACCGAGTACATTCCCCAGTAGTAAGGTTGATACATTATTAACGACAACAGATGGTGTTCCTTCTGCAATCATTTGGGAAACCGTCTGGCCATCGAATAAAGTCATGGTTGCTCCAGCCCAGATCATCGCGATGACACCTTCTGCGATCATCATACCATAGAATGTGTAGCGTCCTTCTGATTCGTTCGTCATTGTTCGTGAAACCATTGGCGCTTGTGTCGCATGGAATCCACTCATCGCTCCACAGCTAATGGTGAAGAAGATAATAGGAAAAATTGGTGTTCCTTCTGGGTGGAAGTTACCTAATGTACTAGCTGTCAAGTTCGGTAAAACATGCGCTCCTGTCACGCCACCGTAAATTAACATTGCACCAATTGCAAAGGTTGAAATGATCAAAATTCCACCAAAGATTGGATATACCTTACCCATTGCCTTATCGATTGGTAAAACCGTTGAAATTAAGTAGTAGACAAAAATTAAGCCAATCGCTAACGTCGGTGTCATCCAAGCCGGTGTCACATCGGCAATTAAAGTGGCTGGCGTCAAGACGAATACAGTTGCGACCAAAATCAACAATAACATCGCAAAGACATTCACCACATGCTTCACAGATTTTCCTAAATATTTCTCAGCTAATTCAGGCAATTGCGCCCCATTATTACGTAGAGAAATCATTCCTGTCATGTAATCATGTACCGCACCGGCGAAGATACATCCAAAGACAATCCATAAGTACGCGACCGGTCCATATAGAGCTCCCATAATCGGCCCAAAAATAGGTCCCGTTCCCGCAATATTCAATAATTCAATAATCGCATTTGTCTGCTTCTTCATCGGTACAAAGTCAAACCCATCTCGCAATACCTCTGCAGGTGTCTTACGGTCTGGCTCAACTTGGAAATTCTTCTCAATAAATTTCCCGTAAGTAAAGTACCCAATAATAAGTAAGGCAATACCTCCTAAAAACGTTGTCATATTAATCGTCCCCCTCTAAGTTGTTAAACCTATTATAGCTCACAATCACTTATTTATGGGGAATTCTCGCTAAGTTGCACGTTTTCGTTGCTAAGTCACATCATAGCCTCTGTGAGTTACATCACTAAAGCCCAATAACTTGTTTAAACGTTTTCAGATACGTTCGGCTAACGGGAATTTTGAGCTCATCACTCATAATAACTTGGTACGTATTATTGAACCACGGCTGGATTTCTTTAATGTGATCGATATGAATCATATACGACCGGTGCACCCGAAGAAAGGGATCATTCGATAATTTTTCTTCCCATTCTTTCAGTGTGCCTTGTGTCGTTAAGACTTTATTCGTTAAGTACAATATAATTGATCCTTGTTGAACTTCGATTGCCATAATATCGCGTGGCTTTACCAACTGGAAGCGATCATCCGAATAAATCGGAATGGCTGCCGATTCGAGTGGGAGCTCTGTTGGCTTCTGTTGCAGAGTGGCTGGTTCCGATGCTGAATCCGACACTGTTTGCTGTTCTAATGCCTTATGTAACTTCATGACAGCTTGCTTCACTCGCGCTTGATCGAAGGGTTTCATAATATAATCTCGGGCATTCCGCTCGAACGCTTTTAGCGCATATTCATCGTACGCCGTTGCGAAGATAATCATCGGCGGCTGATCTAACTGGTTGATTTTCTTCGCTACATCCAGGCCCGATTCAGCGGTCAGATGAATATCCAAGAACACACCATCTATCGCTTCATCTTGTACAATAGCCAGTGTACTCGCCCCGTCATCTGCTTCCAATACCTGCTCCACCTGCTCGAACCCTTCTAACAAATAACGTAACTCATGACGTGCAAGTGGCTCATCATCCACAATTAATAATCTCACCGTTAATCTCCTCTCTTCTTCATCGGAATACGACAATAAATTGTTGTCCCTTGCTCGACCGAAAACCGCAATCGCGCCTCCTTACCGAACAAGTGAACTAATCGTTTGTTCAAATTCATCAGAGCTGATCCCGTGCCACTATCGGAATAGACCGCTTCTTTTCCCACCTGGTCCAGCTTCTCACTATTAATTCCGATTCCATTATCTCGCACTCTAATAGTAGCTTGATCATCTGCTGCCTGAACACTAATATCAATAATATTTTCTGTTTTGCGCTCAGCGAAAGCATGCTTGAAGGCATTCTCCACCAACACTTGGATAATAAACGGTGGCACCAACAAATCATCCAAACCCGATCCCACCGTAATATTAATCGTATACCGATCAGGAAATCGCGTTGTCTCCAGAGTCGTATAAGCGTTCACATGACTCAATTCTTGATCCAAGCTAATCAAATTTGAACGCGCTCCAGCAATATTTGCCCGGAAGTATCCACTTAGCTTCAACAATAATTCGCGGGCTTTTTCACTATCAATTCGAATCATAGCTGAGATAGTATTCATCGCATTGAATAAAAAATGGGGATTAATTTGGGCTTGGAGCGACTTAATTTCGGCATCTTGTAGCAAGCGTGCTTCTGTCTCACTATTACCTAACTCAATCTGCGTCGAGAAAATATTCCCCAACCCTTCTGCTAAGTTCTTCTCAATATAGGTCAGATCTTGTGCATCCGTAAAGTACAGCTTCAACGTCCCCACAATCCCTTTACGTGTCATCAGGGGTACGACGATGGCTGCTTCTAAGGGACAATGATGATGGGGACAGCCAATCTCTTCCTGATCTCGAGCAATTTTTACTTGTCTGGTCTCCAGCACACCCGTTGACATTTCGGTCAAAATTTGACGTCCCGGCTTATGATGATCACTCCCCGCACCCACATGAGCAATAACTTCCTTCGTATCAGTAATACTGACCGCTGATACTTGAATATAGTTCAGAATTTCTTGCGCTGCTTGCATACAAGGCGTAGTTTTCAACCCTTGACGGAAATAAGGCAAGGTCGCATTAGCTAGCCGCAACACATCATGCGTCTGAACTGCTCGATCTTGCACTTCCTTCATCCGCGTCGACTGAATGAACGACAAAAATATCGCCATCCCTAAACTATTAATCAACATCATCGGCCAAAAAATAAACTGCACCAACTCCCAAGCATCCCAAAAATTATGACTGAACGCCAAAATAATGACCATCTGAATACTTTCGAAAAGTGCTCCTAGCAGTGACCCCATCGCTACACTCGGCAACTTTCCTTCCTTAGCCAACACATAGCCAATACCGCCCGACACACCCCCAATCAAGACGGATGAGATCACATAAACGATCGGATCCAACCCTCCCTGAATGAAGCGGAACAAACTCGAAATAAGCCCGACACTGACCCCAACAACCGGCCCACCAATTAAACCAGAAATCCCAATGGTCAGTGCGCGGGTATTTGCTAGTGAGGAGCCTGGCGACAAACTAGTCAGAAGGTTGCCCACAACAATCTCCCCACTGCTTACTTCAACCCCATTCAAGTTTGACAACAACGCAAACACACTGAAGATAAGAATTAGCTGTACCTTCACAGACCATTGATCGCGCTTAGCTAAAATATGCTTAAATAACCGCGTCTGTACTAACAAGTACGCAATCAAAATAATCATCCCTAAGCGCTCAATCATGTGTAGAAATAATTGTAACATTACTGCCTCCCATCTAGCCTGCCTCTCTGAATACGAGCTACCTCTTTTGCTTACTCTCGTTCAATTAACTCAAAGTCGGAATCGGTCACTTTAAACTCTGGATGTTTTCCATCTGAAATATAAATCTTTTTATCTTTCGTAATAGCGATCGCCACCACATCATCCAATGTATCAACATAATTGAGGCCTTCTTCTAGCCCCATTGAGAAGATTACAGTCGCTAAAGCATCAGCTTCCATCGCTGTATTCGCAATTACACTGAGTCCTGCTAGTTCATTATCAATCGGATAACCATCTTCCGGGCTCAAGATATGATGATATTGTTTCCCATCTTCTTCAATAAACCGTTCATAAATCCCAGACGTCACAACTGCTTTATTTTGTGTATTGTAAGCTCCGATAATCTCTCCACGGTTAGCAAATGGATTCTGAATGCCAATTTTCCATGGATCATCCACTCCACGCGCACTTGACCCCACTAGGAAAATATCGCCTCCTAAATCAGCAATTGCCGTCGTTACGCCCTGTTCTTTTAATGAAGCCGCAGCTTGATCGGTAATATACCCTTTTGCGATCGCGCCAAGATCCAACTTCATCCCTTTTTCTTCCAGATAGACCGTCTTTTCTCCCGAATCTAAGGTGATTTTGTGGTAATCAACCAAGTCTACTTTTTCCTTAATCTTTTCAGGAGTTGGGACACTCGCACCTTCCAATTCAGGATCATCACTTGCGATCGTCTCGCCAATTCCCCACAAGCCAGTCAAAGCCCCAATTGTTGGATCGAAGCGCCCATTCGAATCTTCTGCGAACTGGACCGCTCGCTCGATTACATGAAACACTTCATCCGATACTTGAACTGGTTCAATACCGGCTTTCTCATTAATCTCATAGACTTCTGATCCCTCATAACGCATGGAAAACGTATTGTCTAATGATTCTACACGTTCGAAGGCCTTGTCTAACGCTTCTTCGCCCCCTTCATCATAGACAGTAAGAGTCACCAACGTGCCCAACAAGAATTCTTCTCGAACAAAGGGCTCATCAACTAACTGCCTTTTCTCTTCTACTTGGGCTGAATCAGCTCCCTCATTAGCATCCTCCACAGATTCTCCAGCACAAGCAGCTAGCATCAAGGTACACATTATCATGATTATCAAACTAGTCGATCGTCTCTTCACAGCTTATCTATCCTTTCCCACGGTTAATCTCTCCTTAGTATAGCGAAAAGTTGCCCGTCTGTCCACAACTGACTAGGAGCTCCATTCCTTCATAACAAAGCAATGAGCCAGTTGACAACTCTGCATCAGAATTATCGCTGGCTCACTTTCATCTTAATCTTATTCGCTTTTGCCACCATTATTTTGATTGATGAACGCATCAAGTGGACTTTCATGAAGTTTTTCGATGGCCTTTTCTTTCAACAGATCGGCCACACCCATATTCCGCGCTTCAGCTTCTTCTTGCAGGAAAGACCGCTCTTCTGCCGTTAACTCTACTTCTATAATTTGATCGATTTTTTCTTTCTTCAGACGACCCTTAGGATACTGAAAATCTAGCCCGTCATAACGCTCGCCCCAGATAGCATTGTAGATAGCCTCTTCTTTAGTTGGATTGTACGTGACGTTATATGTATCAGTCAAAAGCGATTGCCGTGTCACATAATTGACCATCATTGTCTCCGGTCGCTCAAGCTCGTATTGCTCAATAAACTCCTCACTCACATGACGTCTAATATAATCAGACAGAGCATCCTCATGCTTATCCACCTTTACTGTCACAATACGTTGCTTAGTATCCTTCTTCAGCCCCAGTTCCTCTAAGCGCTCTGATAAACGCTCTTGTTCCTTCTCCAGTAGATCCAGTAACTCCTCACTTAGACGCGTATGATCCGTGTAATATATCGCAATAATCTCTTCTGTCGGTGTATCTGATCCCACTTTTCCTTCATCAACCAAGTATTTTTGCTCTTCCATGATCTCATCAATCAATTGTTGACCATCTTGCCCCTGATTATACGCCTCTAAGCGTTCCTTCACATCCGTACGTAAACTCGCTGGCGCACAAGCCGCTAACATCATAATACTCAGAATCAGCAACAGACTCCAACGCACACTCTTCATTATCTTATCCACCACACCACTCCTTCTCTAACGAAACCTCGACAAACATTCCACAAAACCTACCCTAACCGGTTCCATTCTTTACCTCAAGTATACGATATCTTGAGCTTAAACTCAACTAAACAGACAACTCTACTCGAACCACCCATTTGCATAAAAATAACCAGTAATTAACTCATATAAATTGTTATAAAAAAACGCAGAGCTTTCTATCAGCTCTTACGTTTTTCTATATTATTATTTCTCTTTTCCCGAACTTATTCCTATACCTGAAGCTAAGGAAATGACACCAACCAATCCTAATACCCATGCACTAGTAGCTGTGTCAGGTAAACGCTGGCCCATTACGGTTGGATTTTCCAGTCTACTTTCTTCTGATTGAGGTGCAGTTTGTACAACTCCATCCTTCTCTTTTGGTGTATTTGATGCAAGTAATGTTTCAGAAGGTTGTTGATAGTTATCCTCCTCAACCGCTTGGCTGCTATTTAAGATTGCCTTCAAAACAATTGTTGTTAAGGCATCAATAGTTATTTTATTATTTAACCGATCAAATGTGACACCTGTCGGATTATCAATAGCGACCGTTCCACTTCGAGTGGCATCGACAAGCACGTGACTATTCATTAAATGAGCAAACTTTGATAAATCAATTGTCCGTGGCTTGCTATCTGCATTCACAAAGACTCCATAAGTGGTTCCATCTGTCGCTTTACTTTGATATCCAATCACTAAATCATTATCACGAATATCGCTTTGTCCAGGTTCTGTAATAAGAGCTACATTCTTATCTACCGATGACTGCGTTCCAAGGCTAAAAGCATCAGTCGATCGTCTTAAGTGAATCAATCCACGTGTATATAATCTAGTTGCTAGCCCAAGTGGATCTTCCGTAGCTTTTTGCCAGTTAAAGTGGTTGATAATGTCTGATGAATCATATGAATCATGAATAAAGTATGGATAATTAAACGGCTTACCCTGTTCATCAGTCATAAACGTTGATTTATAAGGTGCTTCATCTACTTTCCCGCGGTAGTCAGGGTGTTTGAATTGTTTCGTACGACCATATTCTTGACCAGAATGAAGAAAAGCAGTTCCTTGTGCTGTCAGAACCAATGCATTCCCTAATCGAACACGACGATGAATTTCTTCTGCATGTTTACTTGGATCTTTTTTAGTTGACTGCGCAATCACATCAAATAATGTTAAGTTGTCATGTGCCGCAATATATTGAATAACATCTCCTGGATCGTTCGCCTTGAAGTTATGTGGCTGAGCTTTTATATTATCAAAAAGCTGTTTAATATTACGTGCTCCCCCAGTTAAAAATCGCGGTTGTCCTTCGCTTCCAAATCCTGATTTAAGTTCATTACGTATTTCATCAGAAAACACACCTACACTATTCGTATTTACCATCCAATCTTGGTCAGCAGCTTGTTTGTTGATCCCTTCATCACCTACATATGTTCGCCACCCTTCACCAAGTATTAATATATTGGGATTTATTTTTGCTGCTTCATCATAAGCTTTTTGGACACTAGTCGCGTCATGATCTCCCATCATATCAAAGCGGAACCCATCAATTTTATACTCATCAGTCAAAAATTTAATGGAATCAACCAATATTCGTCGAGCCATATAATGAGTTGTCCCTAATCGTCCACCACCGAAACTTGTTCGGCTAGTGCCATCTTTATCCATAAAGTGATAATAATTAGGCTCTAAATCTTCAAATAGATGCTCTGCTGCGGTGTGGTTATAAACCACATCTAAGATAACTCCCATCCCTCTTTCGTGAATAGCGTGTATAAGATGTTTGAATTCTTCGATCCGCTTCTCGGGATTAGTTGGATCTTCTGAATACATACCTGTCAAGGCAAAATAACTCTGAGGATCGTAGCCCCAATTATAATTGGTATTTTTTGACTGATAATCCAGCATACGCTTCTCACGTGCAAACTCATTAGCAAAGTAATAGCTCATAACCGGAAGAAGTTGAATATGTGTGACACCTAAATCTTTTAAATAATCAAGTTTTTCAATAAAGGCGCTAAATGTTCCAAATTTAGTGCTCAACCTTCCTTCCAGATTAGGATCTGATGTAAAGTCACGAACATGTGTTTCATAAATAATGGCATCTTCTCGTTTACTATAACCAGGAATATTAGCATAATCTAACACCGGCCCCATATTAGTTGGATTGACAAATGCTGCCTTAGCAATTTTATCTGCACCATTATTATCCCAAGCTGATAAACTCTTGGCATACGGATCTAACGCTAATATATCCTTACCCTCTCGTGTAATTCTGTACTGATAATAATATCCACGTAAATTAGTTATTCCGACATTATTTTCATTAAGTCGCCCAGACCAAACTCCCTTATCTCCTTGTCTAAGTGATATATCAGCAATCACTTTATCTGGACTATTCTTATCATAAACAACAACACTCACTGCCTCAGCACTCGGGGACCATACCGCCACGTCAGCCGATCCATCATCATATAACTGAGACCCTAAGAATTCATCAGTTGCGTATAATTCATCTTTTAGTTGCCAAGTTGTGCTCGCTTCATAAGTCTCACCGTCTATAGTGACTTGATAACTCCCTTTTTCAGGAGCGAATTGTCCAGTGAGTTGAACAGTATTCCCTTTAATATTCACCGATTGTATGGCTACTGATTGTCCAGATTTGTCTGTGACATTCATTGTATCCCTTAAATTCTCAGGTAATTTATCCGTGTTAAATGTGATTTCGATCGTTGAACGACTAATATGGTGCACTGCTTCAGCTCGAACATCAGAAATATAATAAGGATTAGTATACACTGTATGATCACCAGCCTTCAAAAAAACTTGTGAATGCGTAGTTAACTCACTAAATTTATAATCAACTGTCTTTTCTTCATTCATCTTATTAACGACTAAAAAATTTACTATTTGGGCTGCTTCTGCCAATGGAATATCCACGTAACGACCATATTTTCCTTCTTGCGCTAACTCCATTCCGTTGGGCCAATCAGTACTTGGTTGTCTTACATCACCCCATGTCCAAACACCTAAATTATCATAATTTCCATCAGGGTCATAATAGTTAACTCGAAGATAACCTTCTTGCTCTAATGGTTTGTACGTATAGACCTGTTTATTAGCTCCTAGCCATACTTCATTCATCGCTTTATGGATGATCTCTATTTTAATATCACCCGTTAAATTATCACCTGTTGTATTATTAATAAGGACACCCACTTTTTTAGCGCTATCCCCTGACAACTTCACATCTAAATATCGTCCATAATCATCTTTAGCAGCCTGATTTAATCGGAGCGCCCCATTAGGCCAGTTTTCGCTAGGTGACTCTACGTCTTCCCATACCCAAAGACCTAAATGATTATTTTCATCATGAGTGAGCTCTTTATTGACATGAACACGTAAATGTCCTGATTCGATTTGATCACTCTGATTAGGCTCTATTTGATTGCTAATTAGAGTATCCTTCTCAACATCATCAACTACTTCTACGTTCTCATTTTTAGATGTTTCTTCCTGTTTTTGCTGTTCAGATAAATTATTGGTATTTATGTTTGGTTCAAAATCATTTACCTCAGATGTTACAACTGACTGAGTGGACTCCTCTAAACTTGATAATTCAGCCTGTTCAATTTCCTCACTTGCATAAACTACCTCTTGAGTCATATGCATTAAAACAAATGCTGATAATGAAGCACCTACTGCCATTCGATATCGTAAGTTTTTTCGTGATTTCATCGTCATTTCCTTTCTAAAAAACCTCCGCCTATTTCTAAGCGGAGATTTTACTAAATTATCCTTTTGTTGCACCCGCTGAGAGTCCAGTAATAAGGTATTTTTGCAAGTACAAGTACACCGCTGCAATCGGCAAGGCAATTAAGATAGCTCCAGCAGCAAAGCGGGTAAAGTTGTTCGAGAATTGTGAGTTAACAAAGTTGTACAATCCTAACGCTAATGTAAAGTTTTGTGGACTACGTAAAATAATTCGTGGCAAGATAAAGTCCATAAATGGTGCCATGAAATTAAAGAGCGCCACTACCGCTAAGATTGGCTTCGCTAACGGTAAGAGAATTTGGAAGAATATACGGAAGTGACCAGCACCGTCCATCTTCGCTGATTCATCCAATGATTTCGGAATCGTATCGAAGTATCCTTTTACTAAAAAGGCATTCATCGGAATACTTCCACCAACATAAACAATAATCAGTCCCCATAATGTATCAATCAATCCAATTGTATTCAATAAGATATAGATAGCCACCATTGCCATCAATACCGGGAACATTTGGAGAAGCAAGAACGCGTACAGCCCGTATTTACGTCCTTTAAAACGATAACGAGAAAAAGCATATGCCGTAATCGCCACAAAAAAGGTACTTAAAATAGAACAAATTGTAGCAATAAATAATGTATTTTTATACCATGTCAAGTACTGACTGCGCGGACTCGTAAATAACCACACATAATTATCCAATGACCAATTCTCTGGCGAGAGTGATGCCCCGTACAGACTGGTCGTCGTATTCATCGAAATCGCCAATGCCCAAACAAGTGGGTACAAAATAACAACAAACATAACGAGTAATACTAGATAAATCAATCCCACTTCTATACGGCTTTTGTTCTTTCTTGATAGATTTAACATCTCTAAAATCTCCCTTCGTCAGTAAATGAGCTTGAACGGCGGAATTGGAAGAAGGCAAAGACCGCAATCACAAGTCCTAGAATCAATGAAATAGCAGCAGCCATACTGAATTGCTGGTTGTTAAACGTTAAGTTATATACCCATGAAATCAAGATATCTGTTCCACCTGCATTCTGTCCACGAACAGCTGGTCCCCCTTCATTGAATAGATAAATAATATTGAAGTTATTAAAGTTAAAGGTGTATTGTGTCAATAAAAGTGGTCCCGTTGCATACATTAAGTGTGGGAACGTAATATTTTTGAAACTCTGCCAACGACTAGCTCCATCCATCTCTGCTGCTTCATACCAATCGCGAGAAATACTCTGAAGAACTCCGGTAAATAAGGCATAAACATATGGAAACCCTAACCACACTTGAATAGAAATAATCGCAATTCGTGTCCACATGACACTGGACATCCACGGAATGGACGTATTAAAGAGTGGCTGAATAATCGTCGTATTAATCGCCCCAAAGTTATCATTAAATAACGCAGAAAAAACAATAATTGATACGAATCCTGGGACCGCCCATGGTAAGATCAAAATCGTTCGAATAAACTTCTTAAACTTCACGCGTGGATCATTAACAATAATCGCCAAGAACATTGCTAGGGCAATTTGTAGCGTTGTAGCCACGAACGTCCACGTCAAGGTCCAAGTGAAAACGCTGAAGAAGGTATCGCGCCACTGCGTTAATGTAAATAAGTTCGTAAAGTTACTGAATCCAATCCAGTCCAGCACATTTCGCGGTGGAGCATTATATAAGTTGTAGTTCGAGAAAGCCAAAGCTGCCATAAATAAAAGTGGCAACAAGACGACGAAGATTAACATTAAAAATCCTGGTCCAATTAAAACATATGGGAAAGCTGTATCCCATGATTGGCGAAATCGCTTCATAACACTCGATGGTTGCTCTCCTCGTTGAATACGCTTGGCTTCATTCCTCGCATCATTCAACTGTGCAATATAAAAAACAATATAAAATACCGTAAAAATAAGTGCAATAAGTCCTTCGATCAATAGCACACGCGAATCATGCTCTCTAGGAATAGTTCCTAACGTAATTAATCCTTGGAATCCTGTCGCTATATAATCAAACATCAATAACGTAAAAGATAAAAATAAAATAAAAATAGCACTACCCTTAATGCGTCGCTGGTTATACCATTGACCCAAGCCAGGAATAATAGAAAGCAACATCGCTTTCTTTGAACTATGATTTTGATTTGATTGTACATCCGGTTGGCTCATTCATGTCATTCCTTTCTTTTCTTAAGATAAAATAGGAAGGATAAACCTTCCTATTTATCTTAATCTTTAGCTTTTATTGCCCCATCATTTGGATGTCAGCTTTAATTTGTTCAACTGTTTCATCTAAGATTTCTTGTGGACTTTCTCCTTTTTGGATAAAGGTGAAGGCGTCTGCCATTGGATCCCAAACTTGTCCCATCTCTGGAATGTTTGGCATTGGATTTGCATTTTTCGTTTGTTCGAAGATTGGTTGCATGAATTCATCTTCAATTGTTACATTTTTATGAGCTGGTAATTCACCGGCTTTTTCGTAGTAAATTTGTGAGCTTTCTGCACTTGTTAAGTGAAGTGCTAATTCAGTTGCCCAGTATTTGTTCTCAGAGTATTCGTTCACTAACCAACCTTTGTTCCCTGCAAAAGTCTTCATTGCTTCACCATTGTATTTAGGCATTTCGATAACTTGTAGTTTATCTCCTAATGCTTCACGGTGTTGTGGGATTGCCCAAGGTCCGTCAATAATGGCACCAACTTTTCCATCTTGGAATAGACTAGCTGCAACTTCTAAGTCAGTCCCTTCTGGAATCAATTTTTCATTAAAGAATGTTTGGTAGTATTCTAACGCTGAGACTGCTTCTGGTGTATTCAAACCAATATCTGATGCATCGTAGTGACCTGTATCATCTTGGCCGAATAAGTAAGCACCTTCTGATGTAATGAATGGGTACATGAAGTACAAGTTTTGCATATCAGCTAAGAAGCCGTATTGGTCGCCTTCTGTCTTCTCACGTGCTAACTCCAATAAGTCTTCAGCTGTCTCTGGCACTTTGTCAACAATATCTGTGTTAATAAACATTGCGTACGTTTCAACAACAGCTGGAATTCCCATCTGTGCACCTTCGTAGTTGAATGAGCCAACTGCATCTTCATTGTATTCTTCTAACTTCGCTAATTGCTCATCCGTGAATTCCAATTCTGCTGCCAGACCTTGGTGATAAACATCTCCTACACGGTCATGCGGTTGGAAGAATAAGTCGGCTCCTTGCCCAGAAGGACCGTCTAAGCTCATTCCCTCTGTTTGTTCTAACATATCGTAAGGTGTCATCTCAACTTCGATACCTGTTTCTTCCGTGAATTTCTGCGTGATTTCTTCGTAAGCTTCGATTTGAACATCTTCATTGTTAACCCACATCTGAAGTTTTTCTGGCTTCTCAGGAATATCGCCTTCACTCAAAGTTGCTTTTGGCTCCCCACCTTGTGTCTCTTCTGTCACATCAGCACCGCCACCACTGCTACATGCAGCTAGCAAGCCTGCTGTTGTTAATAATAAACCTGCTTTATAAAACTTATTCATTTCTTTTCCCTCTTTCTTTTTATTCTCAAGCGTTTACAATATAATTTTATTAGATGAGCGATTTAATTGCAATAGTTTTTCAACTGTTACCGGTATCAGGATTTTATTTTGAAGATCTCTTTAATAATTGATTACTTATTGTCTGTTGATTGATGTTCAATGAAGAGATTTTACACATAAAAAACCTGACATCTATAGCCATTGAGTTCTATAGATATCAGGTTTATCTTAGTTAAATTGGGTTTAGCGTGGTACAGCGATCGTGACTGTCTCGCCTCCATAACCGTTCGCTTGGTCGTGTCCTTCCACAACCACTTCTTGAATATCGCTTGGAATGGTAAATGGACCACGTGAGCGCGTAAAGGGCTGCTCGTTGGCATGATCGTGAGCTAAGTCATGTTCAGCTAGCACATCACCGTCCGTGGTCATCACACGCCAACCATCAGCGTAACGCTCCGGTGTATCGTATGGTGAGGAGACCGTCACGGCGATTGTATATTCGTCCCCTGATTCATGCGTCAATTCTGCTTCCAAAATATCAGGAAATTCTTGCTCTGCATCATCAGACTTATCAGCGGTAGATTTTTCCTCTTGATCTACCTGCTCTGTTATTTCAGCTTGATCATCTGAGGTGTCTTTTTCAGCAACATTCGCACGATTACCACAAGCGGTTAACAAACTTGCTGTTACAAGCATTAGTGTCCACTGGCGTATCTTCATGATGTATCCTCCTTTAGTAACGTCTCTCTTTAATCAATCGTTATCGCAATGGCTTGATACGGTTCAAGTGTTAACTGACCATCACGCACCGTTACTTCATCATAATTATTAATAATAACATCATTCAATGATAATTCCGCAACATCCACGGTTTGCCCCTCTTCAGATACATTCGCGAAAACAACAAATGCGTCATCTTGCCACTGTCGTTTGTAAGCAAAAACGGCTGGATGATCCGGGTAAAGTAGCTGGAAGTCCCCTTTTACCACAATATCATGATCTCTTCGGTACTGAATAAGTTGCTGATACGTAGCAAAGACAGAATCCTTCTCTGCTAAATTCTGAGCGACATTAATCTCAGTAAAATTATCATTCACTGGAATCCAAGGTTGTCCCGCCGTGAAGCCCGCATGTGCCTGATCACCGCGCCACTGCATAGGTGTTCGAGCATGATCGCGTCCTTTGGCATTAATTGACGTCAAAATATCCGCTTCACTGTGACCTGCTGCGAGACGTTCATGATACATATTGATCGATTCAATATCATATATATCATCCAAACTCGCCATCTCATAATTAGTCATCCCAATCTCTTCGCCTTGATAAATATACGGCGTTCCCTTCATCAAGTGAAGTAATATCGCAAATAACTTCGCACTTTCTTGACGATACTCCTCATCATTACCCCATCTGGAGACAATACGTGGTGTATCATGATTATTCCAGAACAAACTATTCCAGCCTTCATCACCTAACTCTGTTTGCCATTTTGCCAATGTACGCTTCAAGTCAACTAAGTTTAGCGGTTTAAGATCCCACTTCTCTCCATCATCTTGTTGGTCCAGTAAAATATGCTCAAATTGGAAGACCATCGATAGTTCTGAGCCATCTGGGTTAGAATACTGCTTAGCGTTCTGGACAGTTGCACTCCACGTCTCACCAACTGTCAAGACATCTCGATGGCCGAATGTTGCCTCATTCATCTCCTGCAAGTAATCATGTAGCTTCGGTCCATCCGCTGTCACAAGTTGATCCGGTTGCTTCCCAATCAAGTCAATCACATCAAGACGGAAGCCTCCAATGCCTTTATCCAGCCAAAAATTCATCATCTGATAGACATCTTGGCGCATGGCTGGATTTTCCCAGTTCAAATCAGGCTGTTTCTTGCTAAATAAATGCAAGTAATATTGGCCAGTTTCTTCAGAATATTCCCATGCTGAACCACCGAATGTCGATTGAAGATCGTTCGGCACCCCACCATCAACAGGATCCCGCCAAATATAGTAATTGCGGTATGGATTATCCCGACTTGATTTTGCTTCCTCAAACCATTCATGTTCATCACTCGTGTGATTAACGACCAGATCCATCACAATGTAGATACCACGTTTTTTCGCTTCTGCAATTAACTGTTCCATATCTTCCATCGTTCCAAACGCCGGATCAATCTGTTCATAATTACTAATATCATAGCCATTATCATCACCAGGTGACTCATAGACGGGACTAAGCCAAATGACTGTAATACCCAGCTCCTTCAGATAATCTAATTTTTCCGTAATACCGGCAAGATCACCCACTCCACTTCCCGTCGTATCATTAAAACTCTTTGGATATACTTGATAGACAACCGCTTTTTTCCACCAACTCATAAACATCCTCCTTCACTTATTACTTTTATTGTAAGTGATTACGCATCGAGACTCAAAGTAAATTAATTTGTTACCGTTAACGAATTTTTATGAGCACCGAAGAAACAAGTAGCCTGGATTACTTCGTCGTTCCTCCAACAATTAAATTTGGCGAGAAATATAGCATCTCCGGCATGTCTTTCGCTGGATCTTCTTTGCGCTTAATCTTTTGTACTAACATTCGGGCACAAGCTTCTCCCATCTCAATAATAGGCTGCTTAATCGTCGTTAGCTTCGGATGTGCAATCTGATCTAAGAAAATACCATCATGTCCTGTAATACCGTAATCATCAGGAATACATTTATCTTGATCAGTTAGGGCCCGAAGCACCCCAATTGCCAGTCGATCTGTTGCACAGATAAAAGCCGTCTTCGGCACAAATTCATCTATATGTTCGTTAATATATTGCCGTGAGATATCAGAATCATTCACTAGAGGAATAATATGTGGTGTAAGATCATTCGCCGCCATCACTGTCTTATAGCCAACTTCTCGCTGACGCGCAAAGGGTTCATCCACTGCCATCTGAATAAAGACAAGCTGCTCATAACCCCGTTCTAGACAGTAATGACAAACCGTCTCGATACTCTTCGTATTATCTAAATCGACACAATCATATCCATGATCATTCGCCCCGAACAATACCACTGGATCCTCTAGCGCATCGATCTCCGTGAAATCATCCTCACGCATCCCACAGATAATATATCCATCGCTCTGCCCGAAGTTCCGACTATCCCGCGTGAGCAACTGCAGTCCGTACGAGTGTTTATCGAGTTCTTTCGCGATTCCTGTTAGCAACTTCATATAATACGGCTCAACCACATCCATCTCTTCTAGAATATAGAGCTTAATCATTTGGGTTTGCTGATTCGCTAGAGCTTTAGCTAGTCGATTCGGTTTATAATTCAACTCAGCCATGGCGTTATGCACTAAGTTCTGCAACTCTTCTGTCACTTGCTCAGGATGATTAATCACCCGCGAGACTGTCATCTTACTCACATTGGCCCGTTTTGCCACATCTGATAATGTTACCATACAATCACCTTTCTTCTTAACCCTTCTTTCCATCCTCATACTGCTGGCGACGCGCATGACTTGATCCAATCCCTAGCTGCTCACGATATTTCATCACACCCTGCCGTGATAGTTTTTGGGCTTGTTCAGCCAACTGTTGCGCAATTTGTTGATCCGATAAGGGGGCTTGTTTATCTTCTGCCGCAATTAAGGCCTCGATAGCTTCCTTTAGCGCTGCTTGCGTTTGATTATCCACCACTGAACGTTTTGACAATAAGCTCTTCAAGGCTACCGTACCATGAGTCGTTTGTAAATAAGTTCCGCGAATCGCACGTGAAATTGTCCCCACACTTAGTTGTAATTGTTGGGCTAAGTCACTCAAGTGAATGGTCTGAAGCGGTGTATCTTCCTGCAAGAAATAATCGGACTGGGCCATCACTATCGCCGTACCGACACGCTTAATAATCTCTCGTCGTTCTTGGAGTGCTTGATTTAACTGATCAAATTCTTGTTTTTTTGCTTGAATATAGCGCTGAACACTCGGCTTATCGATTGCCTTCAACTCCTCATAATACGCCTGGTCAAACTCAATTAATGGGGTCTTATAAGGGGTCTCTCTAACACTGATCTGTCCGTCTTGCACCATTACTTCCAACTCAGGATATACCATCTCTGTTCGCGGTGGTATGTATAAACTAGCTGGCACTGGACTTAACTTCTGAACAAACTGAAAAACTTGCTGAACATCTTCCAATTCAATGCCGAACTCACCAGTCACCTTACTGAAGCGTCGATTAACGAGCGCATCGAACTGCTGTTTTAAGATTTTATACGTTAATGGTGGTGCCTCATCCAATCGTTCTACTTGTAGCATCAAGGCTTCGCGTAAGTCACGTGCTCCAATCCCTGGTGGGTCCAGTTGTTGCAGAAGGGTCAGCCCATCGATCACCATCACTTCACTCTGGCCTGTTTCATTCATTCCTTCTTCAACGGATTTCATCACATACCCATCCGTATCTAACTGACGCACCCACCACATCACCACTTCATGAAGGGGTGTTTTTCGGTAAAATAATTCCACTTGCTCGACAATAAATTCAAATAATGTCAGCTGTGAATGATGCAATTCCACATCATAGCCATCCGCTCGATCGGTATGATCTAATTCATCATCCGACTCCAATTTAACTAATGGATTTTCCATCATATAATCATGAATATAGTGCGATACATCGACACGCTCAAGTTGCAACAACCCCATTGATTGGTGCCAATGTGTGGTCGATCGGTTTAATTGATTTGATTGGTTCATTCTATCATCTTGATTCATCTCACTCACACCTCATTTTTCTCTATTATATCATATTATAAGCGCTTTCCAACAGTTGGAATCTACTTCGCCGTATGATTTAGCTTCCAACACCTTCAACCAACTCCAACAAAAAATCGTTCAACTTATATCTACTCATTAATTGACTTGAATAGATAAAGCCGAACGATTGACTGATTCATCATTATGCTTTCTACAACAATCATGCCATAAGTTCACGTGCTTAATACCTTATTTATCGGCTCCTTGAATTAATGTCTTCACTAAGATGTGGTCACCAATATACGGATTCTTCTTGCCCTGCTTAATCATATATTGATCGCTTCCCTTCCCAGCAATGACAATCACTTCTTGCTGACTATATTTCGCTCGCTCGACAGCTGTTTCGATTGCATTCACCCGGTCTGGTATGAAAGCTGGTTTCATTGATTCTCCCACAATATGAGAAGCGATTTGTTCAGAAATTGCTTCTACACTATCAAAGTTCGGATCATCTTCCGTTAAGATGACTTCACCTGTGTAATCAGAGAGCACCTTGCCCATATCCGCTCGGCGCGATTCTCCTTTTCCACCAGGAGCTCCAAGAATAACCGTTAAACGGTGATCCGGGTAATGATCCACAATAAAGTCAAGTAAACGCTTGAGACTAATATAATTATGGGCAAAATCAACATAAATATGATTGTCCTTACCAAATGCGGTATGTTCCATCCGCCCCGGAACCGATGCATGGGCTAATCCCGCTTGAATAGCAGCTACTTCAGTTGAGAGCAATCGGCCAATAATCGCCCCACACAGTGCATTTTCTTTATTAAAATCACCGGGTAAGGCTAACTGATACTTACCCATTAGCTCGAGTGGATCTTTTGCAGACTCAATTGCGAAGTCTTCTGCTTTACCAACTGTCAAATCTAACGTGTAGTCTCCTTGCTCAACGCCATAGCTAATCACTTGTTGACTATAATGTTGAGCTACTTGCTGAATAAAATCATAGTCATTTAACTGACGATTAATAACAGCAATATCCGCATGTTTCATCAATTCTGTCTTGCAATAAAGATAATCTTCCAACGATGGGTGTTCATTCACCCCGATATGATCCGGTGAAAAATTCAAGAATGCGGCAACATCGAATCGCAACCCAAACACGCGCTTCATCTTGAATGCTTGCGAAGACACCTCCATAAGCACGGTACTCATCTGATTAGAGCGGGCTTCAGCGAGCATCGCCCATAAATCAAGTGCCTCCGGTGTTGTTAAGTTAGCCGGACGTTGACTCTTCCCATCCAAACTGATTGCTAAAGTTGAAATAAATGCCGTCTGTCCCGGTTGTGCTTCTTCCAAGATTGAGCGGGTCAGGAAAGTGGTTGTTGTCTTTCCCTTTGTTCCGGTAATTCCGACTAACTTCAACTGCTCATCCGGTCGTTGATAAAATTCACGCGCCACAACTGCCATCGCTTTTCGAATATCGGTCACGATAAACCCGATCGCACCAACTACATCATAGGACTTCTCTGCAATATAGCACGACACACCCGCCTCGACTGCTTGTTGGATATAAGCTTCCTTGAAAGACGCCCCCTTGCAAAAGAATAATGTCTCTTCCGATACATCTTGCGAATTGTATGATAAGTGTGTCATCACCCGGTCAATCTGATCATTATCCCATCTATCATAATAATATTGACCATTATCGTTTACCGCTCTAAGTAACTCATAATGGAGCAATAAATCTCTTAATTCTGTCATTGTTATTGCGTACATACCGTTCATTCATCTCCTTGTGCCACTATCTTACAGATTCATCATATCCTGTGAGATACTGAGTTATTAATTCATTGAAGCTCTATTTTCTATTATTTAATTGCTATATGCTACACGCATCAAAACAGTCAAGCTATTTTATCATTTTACCAAATAATTATTAGCGTGAGAATATATAACACGTATTTTTACTTTTTTATCACAAAAATATCCGTCATTTCACTGAAAAAACGCAGCACACCGCTGCGTTTTTAGAAAAATTTTATCACTTATTTCTTTTGTCTTCTGGCCAATTCGATTCCAGTGACTACAATAATACCAAGTACAAACAGCACAATACTTGCTACAAATACAAATGTATTCGCAAACGGGTAGCTACTTGTTGGTGCTTGTTGGGCAATCACACCAATTAAGGTCCAAAATGCTGGTAACATCACCAACATTGTTCCTTGGCTACGATAGAAGAACAAGCCTAACAGCATCACTAATGTCAAAGCTGCAACCGCCCAGAATGCCCCCATCATGCCAATTCCATCGAAACCAAAGTCTACCATCATTGTCGTTAAGTTGGCAAAATTAGCCACAATAATCCAACCAAAGTGAATGCTCATTGGTAACGTTAAAAACCAGAATTTGCGCTTCGATTGTTCAATTTTAGATAATTTATCAGTCATAAGCGCTAGCGTGAATCCGTAAGCAAATATCAAGACCATTGATAGCAATATTTGATTATATGTCCACGCAAAAACCCACGCAATATTCAAAACCATCCACAACCACGCAAAGGGACGAATTTTTCGCTTATACACGTCACGTGTTTCTCTATCCACCAACGGAATAAATTCAACAACAATAGGCAAAATCGTCAATCCATAGATAACTGACCAAATACTGAATGTAAAACTAGCTGGCTCAACTAAATTAGGATAAGTCGCCGCAACTTCAGCTAATGTCCGAGGTAAGCCAGTCGCAGTGGCACTTAAGTAATTCACTAGTAGAACCAGTGCAAATAAAACAGGTGATACCCACGGACGCCAATTAAATGACTTTTTGCTCTGTGGTTCCGTTGTTTCGGTTTCTGACTGTAACGGAGGTTCTACTTCAACATCAACTTCTTCTGGTCCAGTAGCTGACTCCGGTACGAACGGTTCTTCCCCCTTTGACGCTGATGTAGACATATCATCAATATGTTCATTTGATTCAGACTCCCATTGAGAATCGACAGATGCGTTTGTTTCCTCATATGTCTCTGTTTCTACATCTGGACCGAACAATGGATCATATGACGAATCTGTTTCTTTTTGGTTATCTTCTCGAGTCGGTGACGTCATCTTTAACAACTCCTTTTCTCTTTTTGTATCTAGTATACCATATATCTTCTTAGTTCACGGAAAAATCTACTGTCCGAAATAATTGATTCCCATTGCATCTTTAACTTCTTTTAACGTTTGCGCAGCTACTTTCTCTGCTTTTTCACTACCTTCTTTTAACATGTTCATCACATAATCAGGATTGGCAGCAAATTCTTCTCGACGTTCGCGAATAGGTTTCAGCTTAGCTTGCAAAATGTCATTCAAGTAACGCTTAATTTTCACATCTCCTAATCCCCCACGCTCATAATGATCTTTTAATTCCTGAACTTTTTCTTGATCATCGGCGAAGACATCTAAGTATGTGAAGACAACATTTCCTTCGACTTGACCCGGATCTTCAATGCGAATATGATTTGGATCAGTGAACATACTCATTACTTTTTTCTGAATCTCATCAGCTGAATCAGATAAGTAAATACCGTTGTTCAGCGATTTACTCATCTTTCCTTTCCCATCAATTCCGACTAAACGCCCTTGTCCTTTTGGCGGCAAGATAATTTCCGGCTCGACTAACACATCACGATCATAAATACGATTAAAGTCACGGGCCACTTCTCGAGCTTGCTCGATCATCGGTTGCTGGTCATCGCCTACCGGTACGTGTGTCGCTTTAAAGGCAGTGATATCAGCCACTTGACTAATTGGATACACATAAAAACCAACTGGCAAACTTTGATTAAAGTTTTTCTGTTGAATTTCGGACTTAACAGTCGGGTTTCTCTCCAAACGTGAAGTGGTCACTAAGTTCATATAGTACGCTGATAATTCAGCTAATTGTGGGATTTGTGATTGGATAAACATAGTCGTCTTCTCTGGATCAAGTCCCACTGCTAAATAATCCAATCCAACTTGTAAAACACTTTCTTGAACTTTTCGAGGCTCTCTAGCATTGTCAGTCAAAGCTTGCTGATCAGCAATCATGACATACAACGCTTTACCGCCTTCATTTTGCAATTTAACTCGATTAGATAACGATCCAACATAGTGCCCTAAATGTAATTTCCCTGTTGGCCGGTCTCCCGTTAAAATAATTTGACTCATATCACTTGTTTCCTCCCTATTCTGTATCATCGTCCCCTTTATTATACACAAAAATAGGCTAAATATTAAGAATTTCTCTTATTTTCCTGAATTTTAGCCACGATTACTCTCTCTGTGATATTTTTTAACCTATTTTATAATCTTTTTCATCATTTAATTGAATTTTAGGACTTGAGACTGATATACTTATAATTAGTTATGTGTATAATGACATTGACTAGGAAACAACAGCTTGCTGATCCATGACAGGAAGGGGATCCCTATGAAAATTTTAATGACCACTGATTTATATAAACCGACGATTAATGGCGTGGTAACTTCTATTGAAACATTGAAAGAAGCTTTAGAAGCACAAGGACACGATGTTCGTGTGCTCACCTTAGACCACGATTCTGAGATTAATATGGAATCCCACGTCTTGTCTACCTCATCCTTTAATATAAACAAAATATATCCAGGCGCTCGCTTCACCTTATCAACGAACAATGATATTTATACTGATATTTTGCGTTGGCAACCTGATATTATCCATTCGCACTGTGAATTCAGTACTTTCCGTATGGCCAAAACATTCGCTCGTAAGTTGAATATTCCAATTATTCACACTTATCATACCGTTTATGAAGACTACACGCACTATTTCTCCCCGAATCGAAAATGGGGCAAGAAACTTGTCAGTGTTTTTTCTAAATATATCTTAAAACATGCTGAAATGGTCGTTGCCCCAACTGAAAAAGTCAAGCAATTACTGGAAAGTTATGAGGTTGATCAACCGATTCAAGTCGTGCCTACCGGTATTTCTACTGAGAAATTTAATTACACCTTAAGTAATTCAGAATACGCCGCTTTAAAAGAACAGTACAATATTGCGCCAGATGATCGAATCATTCTTTTCTTAGGGCGCGTTGCTAAAGAAAAAAATCTCGATGAAGTGATCCGTTACTTAGCTGATATCAAGCCAGACCAGACTACTTTTCTTATTTGTGGTGATGGACCGCATACGCAAGAATTGAAGACTTTGGTCGAATCACTCGGTGTCCAAGATTTAGTCAAATTTGCCGGTATGATTGATCCAACTGATGTCCCTAAATATTATCAATTGGCAGATATATTTACCAGTGCATCTACGAGCGAAACGCAAGGCTTGACATACATTGAAGCTTTACTAAGTGGCACGCCTTTGCTTTGTCGCTATGATACCTGCTTAGAAGGCGTACTTTACCCAGGAGTAAATGGATATGCTTATACAGAATTTGATGAATTTAGACAATATTTGACAACTCTGTTAAATAATCGTCAAAATTTGTCCAATATGGGGGTTAAAGCCCGTCAATTAGCAATTGAAGATTTTTCAGCAGAAAAATTTGCTAAAAAAATAAGTCTAATCTACCGACAAGCAATCAAATTAAATATCATGACACAACAACTCAATCCTCATACAAGCCAGTTATCAAAAGTTGTTGATACTATCAAAGTTTGGGTGTAAACAGACATGAAAATAAATACAAAACAATCACGCTTAATTATTAATATCTTAAATATTTTAGGAATTGTCGGTACGGTCATTTTTATTATTTGGGCTTGGCGCCGAAACCTATTCACCGATGAGACCGTAATGAAGTACTATCTTGGAAAATTCGGTCCGGGAGCACCTCTCTTTTTTATTATCATCCAAATTATCCAAACCGTTGTCCCTATCATACCAGGCGCCTTAACCATTCCGCTCGGGATTGTTGTTTTTGGCCATGTGCCTGGCTTTTTTTATAACTTTATCGGTATTATGATCGGATCGGTCATGAACTACTTCTTGGCCAAAAAATATGGACGCCCCTTAGTCCGATCACTCGTCAGCGAGAAACAATACCAAAAATATATCGGTAAGCTGGAATCAAGCGAAGGCTTCAAAAAATTATTTATTGGCAGTATGTTCTTCCCGGTTACCCCAGCTGATTTCTTATGCTACTTAGCGGGACTATCCAACATGAAATTCAAAACATTCATGTTCGCCCTCTCTGCCGGCAAACCCTTCACTTTATTGTCCTATTCGTACGGTTTATTATTTGTTATTCGGATATTCAATACATTTGTTTAGAAAGGCGATATAATGAAAGTTTTTCTCCACAGTGATATGCAAGATGCCATCGAAAAAAGTGGTGTAGGTCGAGCAATGATGCACCAACAACTTGCTCTGGATGCCGCCGGGATTGATTATACCTTGGAAGATACCGGTGATTACGATATCATCCACATTAACACCATCTTCCCCCAATCTTACTTAAAAGCAAAACAGGCTAAACGACAAGGTAAAGCCGTTATTTATCATGCACACTCAACAGAAGAAGATTTTAGAGATTCTTTCACCGGTGCCAATTTAGTTGCCCCTCTTTTTAAACGGTGGATTCGTCGTTGTTATAATAGCGGTGACCTAATTATTACACCGTCTACCTATGCTAAAAATTTATTGGATCAGTATAACTTAACGCCTGATATCAAAGTTGTCTCAAACGGCATTGATCTCGATTACTGGCAAGCCTCTGCTGACGAAATCGCAACATTTAACAACACTTACCGTCGCGACATCAATAAGCCACTAGTAATTTCAGTCGGCCTTCCGATTAAGCGTAAAGGAATTATTGAGTTCGTTGAATTAGCTCGGAAATGTCCAGACAAGGAATTTATTTGGTTTGGACATACCAATCCAGCGTATTTACCCAAAGATGTGCGTGCTGCTTACGAAACTAAATTACCTAACTTAACCTTTGCCGGCTATGTAGAACGCGATATCTTACGCATTGCATATCAGGCCTGTGATCTCTACCTCTTCATGACATATGAAGAAACGGAAGGAATCGTATTACTTGAAGCACTCGCCAGTCAAACCAACGTCATTGTCCGTGACATCCCTGTTTTTAACGCACCATTTAGCCATGGTAAAAACATCTACAAAGCAAACTCACTTGCAGACTTCAAAGTACAAATGGACGATCTATTAGCTGGTAAAATACCTTCACTTACCCAACCTGGCTATAAAATCGCCCAATCACGCAGCATCCAACAAGTTGGCCAACAATTAAAATCTTACTACCAACTTGCTCTAAACTGCATCCAGAACATATAAAAATCGAGCAGGAGACCATCCATAAATTGACAAGTCTTCTGCTCGATTTTTCTATTATTTTGTCGCTTGAGTGAATTCAACAATCTCGTCAATTTCGGATTTGTCTTCGCAGGTGATCAACATCCACTGATCCCCTTGCATATCAGCAATAATGCCACGAATCGCATCCCTACCGCGCACGCGGTCACCATAATGTTGATAAATCTCATCAAGAGAATGCTGATAATTTGTTTCGTTTCGGCGTGTCACAACGACTCCTAATCGCTTCTTGAAGTGCGGATTATCGAAGGCTTCATCTTTGACCACTAAGGCATAATGTTTGAATAGATCATGTGAGAATAGATGATTGTACGCATCAATTACAAACCCACCCGTCATCCGATTATTGTACTCTAAGGTAATATAGTTCCCGTCTGGCAAGCGGAAAAACTCAAGGTGGAAGAACCGCTCTGTCATATTGAATTCGGATAAAATACGGCGCCCAATCTCACGTAACTTAGGATCTACCTCACGATCAATCACAATATACATATCCGTTGATTCATTCATAATATCCAATGTTGGTATATTGTGCGTAAAGCTCGCTTCGAACACAATATTCCCCTCTTGATCTAACAAGCCATCATACGTACATAATTCACCACTTACGAATGGCTCTAAGAAATAAGGCACTTCCTCGGCCCAGCTTTGCTTAAAGTCTGCCACATCTGCTTTAGATTCTAACTTATAAGTTGCACTGGCGCCAACACCACTATCAGGCTTGGCAATAACAGGCAGTCCTCCTAAGGCTTCAATCGCTTCGTCAATTTCACTCACCGCCGCTATCAATTCTCCATCCACAACTGGCGCATCACACGCCTTGAATGAACGCTTCATCTCAGACTTATAACGCGTTGGGATTAAATCATTAGGCCGTAAGCCAGCAATATTAAATTGTTCGCGAATAGTCGCATCTAGTTCTAACCAGTGTTCATTATTAGATTCCACCCGGTCAATCGGTCCATGCTTATAAATCAAGAAAGCAACCGCTCGAATAACTTCTTCACGATTTTCTAAATCATCTACTCGAAAATATTCTGTTAAATGCTCCTTTAAGACATCACTTAAATGATCATACGGTTCTTGACCAATCCCCAAAACGGTCATCTCAGTATTATCAAGTGCTTCAATAAATGTTTGAAAGTTAGGTGGATAATGTGGTGATACCCATAAAAAATTCATTTTTCCCCTCCGTAATCCAGACGTTTACTAAATTTCATATTATCTTGGTTCTTCTGTTACATTTGGTATTTTTTTATCATCACCGAAGTTACTGTTAACCAAATACAGATCGCGACGTGGGAAAGCAAAGTTCAAACCAACATCGTAGAAACGTTTGTAAATATTGCGTCGAACTAAATCTGGTAAAATAAACTCTGTCTGTGATGATTGATCATCTATCCAGAAAAACAATCTCAACTGAACATCATTATCACCGAATGCCTCACAATAAACTTCAGGTTGTGGATCACGCACTTTATACGCATATTCGGTATCCTGCAGATCATATACCGCCTCACGTAATTGCTGATCCGCTAATTCAATACTATCACCATACTCAATTCCCACTTCAACCGTTACTCTTAATCGTTTATTAGAATACGACCGGTTAATAAATTTATTCTCCAAGAAGTAGGAATTCGGAATAATAATACGTTCGTTCAATCGTGTTCTTACAATGGTGTGTCGAATTTTTATCTCTTCAATATCAGTAAATGTGTCATCAATAATTACTCGGTCTCCTACACGAATTGGTCGGTCGAATAAAATAATAAGACCCGAAATAAAGTTATTCATGATATTTTGTAATCCAAAACCAAGTCCAACCCCGATAACAGAACCGAAGATCGCTAGACTAGTAAAGCTAAATCCTAATGAATTAAGGGCAACAATTACCATAATAATCATTAATGAATAATGAACGAGCGTATTAATCGTTGCACTTACACTTGTTTCAATATTGTACCGTTCATATATATTCGGCAAAATGTGATCAGTCAATATACCTGATAGACGATATGCAATAATGACGGAGAATGCTAGCACAATAATAAGTTGTGGCGTTACATCTGTCTCCCCAAGTGCAAATAATGGTCTGGTCATCCAACTTGTTCGACCCAAGTATTGAAAAATATAGATTGCCACTACAAGCACACCTACCCAATTCAATACAACATTCAACATTGATTTTAGGCGATTAGACTTCACGCGGCGTGAAATCATCACACGTAATATTCCCCAAGCAGCTAAAATCAATAAAAAGCCACCTATCGCTCCGATCCAAAATAATAACCCTGTGTCTCTTAAATTCTCAATCATCTGTACCATCTTACACTCACCTTTCTATTTTCATTATACCAAAACCATCTCCTTATATCATCTTTTTAACGAAAAAATAAAAATAAATGTACGGGCTTATAATGCCTCATGACAACTTAGAGAGAAACGTTAGCTCATTCTAGTCAATATTTATTATTTACTATTTTACTCATTATTATATATATAAACGCAATTCATCCACAACAGGAACAACAATCACATCTGAGCTCAATTGGTCTATTAAGCCACGCTCTTCCAATTGCTTAAAGGCACGCGTAATAGACTCCGGTGTTGTGCCAAGGTACGTTGCTAAATCCTTTCTTGACAATGGTAAGTGTACTTTTGCTGTTGATCTATCTGGACCTATCTCACTCGTCAAGTACCAGGCTAAACGTTTCGCGATGGGTCTATTAGCAATATGAATGGTCTGTTCTTGTGATTGACTCAAGCGACGAGACATCTCTTCCAGTAATTTCAAAGCCACTTGCGGATAATCCAACAACATCTCTTGAAACTTATCAACAGGAATCACACAAATCTCACTATCCATTGTTACTTGCGCGAACGTTTCATCATTTTGCACCGTATTGAATAATGACCACTCTCCAGTAAAATCACCTGGATATAGCACACGCAAAAGTTGTTCATCTCCTTCATGCGTCAAGTGGAATAAGCGCACTTCACCTGAATGAACAATATAAAGTGCCTCGCCAGATTCATCTGCTCGAAATAAATAATCATCTTTTTTATACGTTCTATGTTGTGCGACCTTTGAAATTAGTGCCATTGATTCTTTTGGTAAATGATTAAAAATAGGGACCAACTCTACACAATACTCATGACTCATTACCAATCACTCCTTCTTCTTTATTTTACCTAACATCTCTCTGCGTAACAATATATCAGACCGATTATACAGTCATCATAAAGCTTGTCTAATCTATTACACTTGATCTCTATCAAGTGACTATCATCAGTTATCATTAAATCTAGTCATTAATACTCTATAAGATTTCATAACAGATAGATTAGATAGATGCGCACTTTGCTAAAAAAAATTAATTATCTCACAATATCAGCTATCACTCTAAGACCAAAGTTGTAGAAGTTATCGAAAACAACTAAGACTAAAGTCCTAAATTGACTAAAAATGGGGTAGTTCACGTATTTTACACGTCAAATTCACACTTAATTCATAATATAAGACTAAAATAACTCAGTACCTTAAAAAAAGATTAAATTTATTGGAGGAATTTTATTATGAATAAATTAGCAAAATTTGCACTCGTTTCTGGATCAGCACTTGTATTAGCAGCATGTGGTAACAACAACCAACAACCACAGCAACAGCAACAACCTCAACAACAACAAACTGCTCAACAAAACCAAGGAAACCAACAGCAGCAACAACCTCAACAGCAACAACAAAACCAACAGAATGACCAAAATAACCAACAAAATAACAACCAAGGTTCAGGTATGAACCAAACACAACAAACAACTGGCCAACAAGGTCAAGGACTTGAAACAATGACATTCAGCCTTTCATTGGAACAAGCCGTGGAAACATTTATGAACAACGCTGGCCAAGGTACTTTAATTAACGAAATTAAATTAGAAATGGAAAACGGCATTTACGTTTACCAAATTAACGGATACAACGGTAACCAAGAGTTCGAAACTGATATCGATGCTAACACAGGTAACATTGTAAAAAATGAAGTTGATACAGATGATGATATCGATCAACAAGTTATTGAATTAGCGAACATCATTACCCCACAAGAAGCAATGGAAAAAGCTCTTCAAAATGCAGGAACTGGCTTCGTTAAAGAATGGGAACTTGACTTAGAAAACGGCCGTACGGTTTACAAAGTCGACCTTGAAGGTGGCGCAATGGATCAACGTATTGATGCTGTATCTGGAGATATTTTATAAGCCTAAGCAACCCACTACCAAAATAATTATTTCATAAAAAAACAGCCCGTAATGATTGCTAATCAGCAATCATTACGGGCTTTCTTATTAGTCTACTTTGTCGATTTTCCCTTGTTCAATATACACACTTAAGATTGAGATATCTGATGGATTAACTCCACTGATCCGGCTTGCTTGGGCAATCGTTTGCGGTCGAATTTTATCTAATTTTTCAATCGCTTCGGTAGCAATTCCGTTGATTTGGGTATAATCAATCGCTTCTGGAATTTTCTTAGCTTCCATTTTTTTGATTTTTTCCGCTTTGCGATAAGCTTTTTCGATATAGCCTTCATACTTAATATAAATAGCTACTTGTTCTTTCTCATAACGGGTCAGTGGCTCTTGTGGAGGTATTTTTTCTAGCAATTCATCATAATCTACTTCTGGTCGCTTTAAGAGCTCGTAAGCAGTTCGTCCATCCTTCAATGACGACGTACCAAGTGCCTCCAAAAACTCATTATCTGCCGGTGTTAATGTCACATCTTTTAGACGCTCTAACTCCGCTTGTACGCGAGCTTGTTTTTGGCGAAAAGCTTCCAAGCGGTCATCAGAAACTAATCCAATCTCATGCCCCAGCTCCGTCAAGCGAAAATCTGCATTATCATGTCTCAGTAATAAGCGATATTCTGCCCGTGATGTCAATAGACGATAAGGTTCATTCGTTCCTTTCGTTACCAAATCATCGATCATGACCGCAATATAACTCTCATCACGTTTCATCACAATCGGTTCCAAGTTGTCTAGTTGACGAGCTGCATTGATCCCGGCAACTAGTCCTTGGCCTGCTGCTTCTTCATATCCACTTGTTCCGTTCATCTGCCCGGCCGTATATAAGCCTCGAATTAATTTTGTCTCCAGTGAAGGTTTTAACTGATGCGGCGTAACCACATCGTATTCAATCGCGTAACCTGTCCGCATCATCTCTGCCTGCTCTAACCCTTCAATCGTACGCAACACTCCTAATTGCACATCTTCCGGCAATGACGATGACAAGCCTTGGACGTAGATCTCATCTGTCTGCAAGCCTTCTGGTTCTAGAAAAATTTGATGCCGTGGCTTGTCCGAGAAACGAACTACTTTATCTTCAATCGATGGACAATAGCGCGCACCAACCCCTTCAACAATCCCAGTAAACATCGGTGCTCGTTCTAAGTTTTCTCGAATCAAGTCGTGAGAAGCTTGATTGGTATATGTTAAGTAACATGGTGTTTGCTCCTCTAAGTAATCGTCATCAGCTGTTTCGAAGCTGAAATGGTTAGGTTGCGTATCACCGGGCTGAATTTCAGTTACCTCATAATTAATTGTCCGCTTATTAATTCGCGGTGGTGTTCCTGTTTTAAAACGTTCCAGCTCAAATCCTAAGTCCAATAAATTCTCGGATAGCTTAACAGATGCCTGCGTATTGTTAGGCCCAGAAGAATATTTTAGTTCCCCAATAATAATCTGACCGCGCGAACTCGTCCCCGCAGTTAAAATAACAGCTGGTGCATAATATACTGCCCCAGTATTAGTAATAATCCCTTTCACTTCGTCTTGTTCAACAATCAACTCTTCAGCAATTCCTTGCTTTAAGTCTAAATTTTCTTGACGCTCGATGGTTAATTTCATTTCATTGGAATATTGATGTTTATCCGCTTGTGCACGCAAAGCACGGACAGCTGGACCTTTTGCCGTATTAAGCATGCGCATTTGAATATAAGTCTTGTCAATATTACGAGCCATTTCACCGCCTAGTGCATCAATCTCACGCACAACAATTCCTTTTGCCGGTCCGCCTAACGATGGATTACAGGGCATATGTGCGACCATATCGAGATTAATGGTTATCAGTAATGTTTTTTTCCCTAGTCGAGCTGATGCTAAGGCAGCCTCACTACCCGCATGTCCCGCTCCGACCACAATAACATCATAATTTCCTCCATTGTATGTCTGCATAAGATTCTCCTCTTTAATTGATTTTTGACTTTTCTTTGACAGATTTTGACTGTTCATTCCTATCATGACAACTTCTAACCTAGTTCATTGTCTAAATTAGACCATAATTTTAGATTAATTTATATGAATTTGACTAGTTATAAAATGTTTAGACTATTTCCCTAAGCAGAATTGGCTGAATAATTTTGTAATTAGTTCATCTTGAACGCTATCGCCCGTAATTTCACCTAACAAATCCCAAGCTCGTCTCATATCAATCTGAACGAGATCAACTGGCATATCAAGCGCAATGCCGTTCAACACTTCGCTCAGAGCATCTTCTGCTTCTTCTAGGAGAGCAATATGACGCGTATTAGATACATAAGTGGCATCACGCTCACCTGTCTGTCCCGAGAAGAATAACTCCGCAATTTTATCTTGTAATTCATCCATTCCCGCCTGTGTCATCATTGACGTACTTACTATCGGATCATTAGCTATCAACTGACTCAGTTTGTCTACATTCAATTGTTGGTCTAGATCCGTCTTATTCAGCAAAATGATTCGATTCTGACCCTCTGTGGCCTCAATCAATGCTTCATCCTCAGCCGTTAATTTTTCACTTTGATTGAAGACGAGTAGAATTAAGTCAGCTTGCTGAATCGCTTGACGTGAACGATCAACACCGATTTTCTCCACTTCATCATCCGTTTCACGAATCCCCGCCGTATCAATCAACTTAAGTGGCACACCTTTTACATTAACATATTCCTCAATGACATCCCGCGTTGTCCCTGCCACATCAGTTACAATCGCTTTATCTTGTCGCAGTAATGTATTTAATAGACTGGACTTCCCAACATTGGGTCGTCCAATAATAGCTGTTGCTAAGCCTTCACGTAATATTTTTCCTTGTTGGGCAGTCTCTAACAACTTCTGAATGTCAGCCTTCACTTCCCGAGCTTTATCTTCCAGTAGTTGACTCGTCATTTCTTCGACATCATCGTATTCTGGATAGTCAATGTTGACTTCTACTTGCGCCAACGTGTCCAAAATCTTCTGCCGCAAATCACGAATTAATCGCGCCATCTGTCCATCCAACTGGTCTACTGCAACGTGCATAGCCCGATCTGTCTTGGCCCGAATCATATCCATGACTGCTTCTGCCTGCGACAAATCAATTCGTCCATTTAAGAAAGCTCGCTTCGTAAACTCTCCTGGTTCCGCTAATCGTGCTCCATTATTTAAGACAACTTGCAAGACTTTATTCACGACTAGAATCCCACCGTGACTATTAATCTCAACAACATCTTCACGTGTGTAAGTCTTGGGTGCTCGCATCACACTGACCATCACTTCATCCACAATATCTCCGGTTTTAGGATTAACAACTTTTCCATAATGAATGGTGTGAGTATCTTGATCTGCTAATGATTTTTTACCCATACTATATAATTTATCGGCAATCTCAATCGCTTCATCACCACTGATGCGCACAATACCAATCCCGCCTTCACCAGGTGGCGTCGAAATCGCGGCAATCGTATCAAAATCCATCCCCATTGCTTATTCCTCTCTTTCTTGACTATTTACTTTATTTTCTCCGTATTATTCATCTATCCACTAAAAAAAGCACTCCCTATCAATGAATTCACCAACTGAGATAACTGTTGGCACACGATTGACAGGACGTACTTTCACTACGTCTACTTATTTAAGTATGATTAGCTATATTTTACAAAACATCTCCCGAAAGTGCAAGTGTTTAATCTAAGATAACTTACTAGAACCAAAAAAATATCCCTACCATTTAATCACATCATTTACGGCGATTCTTTTCATTCTAAAAAAATTAAATTAATTTGTGCTTTAGCCTTGACTTTTTATATTTTTAAGGTATACTAAAGATAGACTTTTACAAATATAGAAAGGCGTTTAATATGAAAAAATTATTAACTTTAGCAAGTACAACGCTATTATTAGCAGCATGTTCACAAGGTGGTGGCGCTAATGAAGCTGACCAAGGTGCTGACTCAAGCGACACAAGTGAGCCAACAACAACCGAGACAACTGAAACCAAGGAGGAAACTAGCCAAGCTGACGACACAGAATCTACTGGCAAAAAAGAAGTCGTGGCAACAACCACGCAAGTAGCTGACCTTGTAACACAAATCGGGGGCGACCATGTAACAGTTACTCAATTAATGGGACCAGGTGTTGACCCACATGAATATCAACCATCAAGTTCTGATACACAAGCCTTAAGCAATGCTGAGATTGTTGCTTACAATGGGTTCCACCTAGAACAACAATTCACTTCATTATTTGAAAGTTTGGACGAAACAAACACACACGTCCTAAACATGGAAGGCGCTTTAGACACATCAGATGTGCTTGCTTCAGAAGAAGAAGAAGATGACTTAGAACACGATCCACACATCTGGTTCAGTATCGAAAACTGGAAAAAAGCAGCTGATTACGTTGCTGAACAATTAAGTGAAGCTGACCCTGATCACGCGGATGAATACACAGCAAATGCTGAAAACTACATCCAAGAATTAGATGAATTGAAAGCATACGCAGAAGGACGCATTGAAGAAATTCCAGAACAGTCACGTTACTTAGTGACCGCTCACGATGCATTCCAATACTTCGGCGAAGAATTTGGTTTCGAAGTGGTTGGTGTTCAAGGTCTTAATACAAACACAGAAGCTGGAACTGGTGATATTAGTGACGTAGCAGACTTAATCGTTGAAAATAACATAAAAGCTGTTTTCGTCGAAAGTTCAGTCTCTTCACGAAATATCGAAGCCCTAATTGAAGCCGTTGAATCTCGTGGGCACGAAATTTCTAAAGGTGGCGAACTTTACTCAGATGCATTGGGTGAAGCTGCTGAAGATGCGGATACGTACATTGGTATGTACAAAGCAAACGTTGACACTATTGTGGATGCATTAAAATAAAAGGATGATAATCTATGAATCAGTCGAAGGTAGCCATTGACGTCACGAATTTAACCGTTGCGTATGGCACAGAACCCGTTTTGTGGAATGTTAATGTGCAGTTTGAACGTAGTAAGGTTACGTCCATTATTGGTCCGAACGGGGCCGGAAAATCAACACTTCTCAAATCAATGTTAAATTTTCTGGAACCGCTCAGCGGAACCGTTACCTTTCATGTTAACTCTCCTAATAAAAACTCATACAAACACATAAAGAAACAAATTGCCTACGTGCCACAAAATCGAACAGTTGACTGGGATTTCCCAGCAACTGTTTTCGACATTGTAATGATGGGACGCTACGGCAAAGCAGGACTCCTGCACCGAACAACCAAAAAAGATCGACAAATTGCCCAAACCATGCTGGAAAAAGTTGGTATGACTGACTTTAGCGACCGTCAAATTAGCGAACTCTCAGGGGGGCAGAAGCAACGTGTTTTCTTGGCACGGGCGTTGGCAGAAGAACCCGAAATTTACATCTTAGATGAACCATTAGCTGGAGTCGATGTCACGACTGAAAAAATTATTATGAAGATTTTGAAAGAGCTCGCTGCCCAGAACAAAACCTTGCTCGTCGTTCACCACGACTTGCAAACTGTTGCTGAATACTTCGATCATGTTGTCTTCTTGAACAAAGAAGTTATTGCTTACGGACCAGTTGCTACTACATTTACCGATGAAAACATTGCTAATACGTATCAAAAAATGCCTGATTTACCTAACCAAGGAACCTCACGAAAGGAAGTGTCCTCAAATGATTGAAAACATCCATCATTTACTAGGTGATCATACCTTTCAAATTGTTGCATTAGGGACAGGTTTATTAGGGTTAGTTAGTGGTGTTGTCGGCACATATATTACTCTACGCAAAGAAAGCTTGCTCGGAGATGCGCTAAGCCATGCTGCCTTACCGGGGATTGGCTTAGCTTTTATGATAATGGGGTACAAAAACTCACTCGGTCTACTATTAGGAGCGAGTATTGTTGGTGTGCTGGCAACTAGTTTGATCAAATTTATCCAGCATAAATCAGTGGTCAAATTCGACAGTGCCTTATCGCTTATACTCACCTCATTTTTTGGGTTGGGATTGGTCTTACTGACTTATATCCAACGTCATGGGAATGCCAGCCAAGCGGGTCTCTCTAATTTTATTTTTGGGCAAGCCAGTGCGATGTTACGCAGTGATGTACGATTAATTACGATTATTAGTCTGCTTATCTTCGCAATTATTCTATTATTTTGGCAACCATTTAAGTTACAAACCTTCGATCCGGTATTTGCTCGCACGATCTATACCCACCCTAAGCGAATTGAATTTATGTTGTCTGCTATTACGGTCCTCACCATTATGATTGGACTGGAATCAGTTGGGGTGGTTTTAATTAGTGCCCTTCTAATTGGCCCGTCTATCGCGGCGCGTCAATGGTCGAATCAACTTCATATAGTTATGATTTTAGCGGGACTCTTTGGTACAGTATCTGCTGTTCTAGGCACGTTTGTAAGTTCGATGAATCGTAATATTCCAACGGGGCCCACTATCGTCATATGGATTAGTCTCATCGTGCTCATTAGCTTACTATTCGCACCGAACCGAGGTATCTTTGCTCGCAAACGACGACTGAAGAAAAAACGACAACAACTACTTCAACAAGCACGGGAGGAACAAGCATGAACTTACTATTAAATATTCTGATTGTAGCGATGATAACCTCTATCGCTTGTAGTTTACCCGGTGTCTTTTTAGTCCTTCGAGGCACAACAATGGTCAGTGATGCCGTAACCCATACCGTATTACTAGGGATTGTTATTGCCTTTTTCATTGTTCAAGACTTAAGTTCCCCCTTCTTATTAATCGGTGCTACTGTTGTCGGTTTAATCACAGTCTGGTTAATAGAAGCATTGAACCGCACAAAGTTATTGTCCTTAGATGCTTCTATTGGGGTTGTCTTTCCTTTCTTATTCAGTATTGCGATTATCTTAATTAACTTATATGCAAGTCATGTCCATCTTGATGTCGATATTGTCCTAACGGGTGAGATTGGTTTTACACCCTTCCACCGTCTCGTATTATTGGGACAAGATCTTGGTCCACAAGCTTTTTGGAAGATGCTTATCATTGCAGGTATCGACTTAGGCATTATTACACTCTTCTATAAAGAATTAAAGGTCACCAGTTTTGATCCAGAATATGCTCAGACAATTGGGATCAACCCTACTGTATTTCACTATTTATTGATGAGTATGGTGAGTTTAACGGCTGTTGCTGCTTTTGAAGTAGCTGGAAGTGTCTTAGTAGTTGGCTTCATGGTGGGGCCAGCCTTAGCTGGTTATTTATTATTTAATGACTTGAAGCGTATCTTATTAAGCAGTGCTGTTATCTCTGTTATTAATAGTATCATAGGCGTCTACTTGGCTTACCAATTGGACACGACTTTTAACGGGATGATTGCCGTAGTAACAGGCCTAACAACTTTGCTCATTATCTTATTTTCCCCGAAGAAAGGGATACTAACATCGAATTAACAGCAAATACAAATAGAACACCACAGTTAAGCTGTTTTAACAGCAAGTTGTGGTGTTCTATTTGTATGCTAGTAATTTATAATACCGTCAACTTCGCAGAGCTAACATATAGACAATTGATGTAGCAACTTTCAGCACACACAAATAGTCAACTAAAATAAACGCTAATGCTTTTAACCAAGATCTAGTCAGAGCGTACGTAAGCGCCATCCTTAAAAAAATGTATTTAACTAACTGATCAGCGAGTAGTTAATATTTTTTTAGAATCAAACCGTAGTAAGTGTTTCATGAGAATATATCCTTTCTGCGCTAACTCCCCCTGTTGCAAAAGGAACTCTCCACAACCTATAGCTGTCTTTTTTCATCTCAATCTAGTTTAAATAATCCAAAATTAAGACTCAGAAATTTTCTCAAATATGTCTGCATAACTACTATTAGTACTCAGCGATATAAAGTCATTATATGTACCCGAGAACACAATACGTTGATGCGCTAAAAAATGAATCCAGCAGTCAATATCTCGCAGTGAATCGATATCATGAGTTGACATAATGACCGTATGATCCTGAGCCAGCACTTCGAACCGATGAAGCATCTCTCTTGTATAATGCGGATCAACGCCACTCGTTGGCTCGTCAAATACATAAAGTAGGCGATTAATTTCGCACAGACAAAATGTAATAAGTAGCTTTCGCTCTCCTCCTGACATAGCTCCAATTTTTCTACCAGATATTTTTTGAATCACTGGCCACTTTAAGACGAATTCTTTCTTCTTTGCAGCTTCCTTCTTAGATAGCGCAATATTCAGGAGGAAATCAATAACATCTTCTCCTGTCAGAGAACTTAGCAATGGGACGCCTTGCGTTTGATACATAATATCTGAAAATTCTGGTCGATCAACTAAATAAGACCGATTATCAGTCGCTGTGATAATATCTAACAATGTCGATTTCCCAGCGCCATTCGGTCCAACAATCACATTCAATCGATTCTTTTCTACCGTCATATTCAGTCGATCAAATATGAGTTGCTCATCATACGAAAAAGTCAAATTCTCTATTCTCATTATTTCATCTCCTAAACTATCCTATTTTCGTACGGATCAATGCTAAATTTATATATGCTATAATAGCCGACCGCAAGATAAACAAATGATATTAATGAAATGATAAATATATCTCCGCCTTGCCCGCCAAATAACTCACCCACGATCAGCACATACTTCAATGGATTCAGGCCGAGTAGTAGCAATTGCCACCAATTATCCCCATCAAATTGCAGTAAAAAGAACATACACGCTAAAATAACGGCTCCCATCACACTTAATGTTTCTTGTTTTACCTTTAGTATTGTTATGCACCCAAACACGCTCATTAAGGGGATAAACACTAATGTTGAAATAGATAGGACTATCAACAAGTGATACAAACTATAATTGCCTAAAAAAATAGCCACAATTCCCCAAAATAAAACCACTTGGATAATTGTTAAAGCGTATTGAACAATAGCTATTGATAAATAAAAGATATATTGATTGCTCGCTACATAGGATATTATTTTATAAAACCCACTCTCTCGATAGATTAACGTCTTCATGGATATGTTATTGATAATATTAGTCACAACAATAAACGCAATATATGGCACATACACAGTGATGTACTCTTCTGTGGTATTTACTTGATAATTCACAGGATCATTCCACATTTCAAAAAACATGTAAAGAATAGGGGCTGCAAATGTATATACAAATACAATTTTGTAAGCTAACGAGTGTTTAAATATCATTTTCATCAATGTTGTTATTTTGTTCATTGCCTTACTCCTTTGTCCTTAAGATTCTTAATTGTCTTAAGGAGCTCATTTCTTTTTTAGTTCTTGTCTATACTTTATGGAAAAGGTAAATATTTACCTTATATCCAACAACTCCCCATAGCTTCTCCCATGCTTTTATAAAAGGCATCATATAAATTTCTAGATGTTCCTAATCCAACACTGCAAATACCATTTTCTCTAATTCCAACAATTATAATGATGTAAATATCAGTAACTACAGAGATATCACTTAATAGAACTTCATCAAAAGTTTCTACTAAAACTCTATAACCCAAGTTCGAACTATTCGAGTTTATTTTGATATATCTGTAAAATCACACCAAGAATTGTAGGAAACATGGCAATAAAAAGCAATTCTCTTTTTTCTATGACCCAAAAATATATAACCAAACCTATTCCAAGAATAGAAAAAAGTACACTAATAATTCTTATACTCTTTTTTTATTCATTTAACTCACCCTCCAAAATTTATTTAAAATTAAATGATTTAATAGAAACTACAATAGACAATATAAATACTCCTAAAACAATTGTTAAAAAAACCAAAGCATGAATAGTTGGATTTATTCTCATTATTATATTAACATATTTAATATCAATCTCTCTAATCAAATAAACTAACAACATTATAAAAGCTAAAAATACAATAGACATAGCATTAGATCCACCTACCTCAAATTTATAATATGACGGTATAGATAATATTAGATTGAAATATGAAAACACATAGCCAATAAATGGAACTATCATATAAACCAGTAATGTATGTTCTTCATAAAGTAAGTATACACTAATATTCATTATATTTACTATCACCTACTCGATTCATCCTATTACCTTCTAATTGATACACCGCATCATACTGACTCAACTGTTCCGCCGTTGTATGATGATTCACTTCAATCACCGTCTGCGGTAGGTTAAATAACGTTCGGTGAATACTGTGTGCGGTTCGGTTATCTAAAGCTGCAGTGATCTCATCGGCAATAAGAACCTGACGCTGACGAATAATAGCTCGAGCAATTTCAATCCGTTGATTCTGCCCACCGGATAAGTGTTTCCCTTGCTCCCCGACAACATAATCCAGTCCCTTATCTTGAATTAAATCAGTCAGCCCCGCCAACTCAATCGCTTTTTGAAGCGACTGATCTGAGAAATCTTCTCCCAACATAATATTGAACGCAATACTGTCGTCAAAGATAATTGGCTTCTGTCTAATGTAGCTAATATGTTGTTTTAATGCCTGATTATCCAAGACCTGTCCATCATAAGTTACCTCACCTGAATCGACTTGAAGCAATCCTTGGATAATCTTCAGAAAAGTTGTCTTTCCTGAGCCCGATTGTCCCATAAGTAAAATCTTTTCGCTGGATGTGATAGCTAAATCAAGGTTGTCAAAAATCTGAGTATCTCCGTGGCTGAAGGATACGTGATTAAGTTGAATTGGTAAAATAGACTGATCGTATGTGTATTGCTGAAAGTGAGGATCAGTCTCGGCTGCCATTGTGGTCAATTTCTGTCTGATGTCTTTGGTGGTGGCTAGCTTGTTGTAGCACTGAACGGCTACAGTGAGCGGATTGGCAATGCGGTCACTCGCCATAAAAATCGAAATAAGCGCCCCGACTGCGATATGTCCATTCAAGACAAATAACCCCCCGATAAATAACGGAATAATACTTGCAATCATTGACAGAACGTATGCAGCGGTGTTAGATCCGCCTTGTGCTTTGGTCATCTGAACTAAGCTATCCTCTGAGTGTATGAATTGATGCTTTAGTCGGCGGAAAAATGTTTCCTCACGACCGTAACTTTTAATCGACGGTGCGCCTTGTATATCTTCTGTTAACTCTTTGGTCGTCTGTTCATTTTGCTTCGTCCACTCTCTAGAGGCTCGTTGAATAATCGGTTGAGTAAACCTCGGCAAAATCATTGGCATGAACGCAAAGGCAATAAAGATAGCGGATAACGTAACATTCGTGACCGCTACGTAAATTATTGCCACACTTGCTAATAAAACAGTTTGGATCATGCGCATATAAGAAGTCACATAATTGTCTTCTAACAACTTTAAATCATTTTGAATAAATGATAACCTATCAGATCCTCGCTCCTTCCCATCTTCACTGTAATACTGTAAAAAATGTTTATATGCTAATGTCTTTACATTTACATTATATGATTTAATCAGTTTAGCCATACTTATCTGGTAAAAATATCCACCAAAACCAAATAGTATAAAGCCACCGATGCCCAGTAAAGTTCCCATTAATAAACTATTAAAATCCCCAGCTGTTAAACCATCTGTAATAATCCGGATAGTCAACGGCAACAAGAAACCTTCCACACTGGCCATAATCAATCCTATAATTGAATTAATAAATTGTTTTTTGGAACTAAATCTAATAATGGATTTCAAGTGTCTAACTCCTCCATACTAAATAACCTCCTATATTTATTTCCAGAAATACGCGTATATTCCAATTAATTATTCTGAATAAATATATTATATCCTATATATTCTAACAAATCGAATATTTTATTTATTTTATTGAAATTTATTTGAATAAATAGTATCATTATATTTGAATAAGGATGACGGGAGGTTTACACAATTAGTACGCTTATCAAACGACGACGCAAGGAATTAAATCTAACCCAACAAGATCTAGCAAAAGGGATCTGTGCACAACCATTAATTAGTAAGCTTGAAAACGGAGATAATCAACTTAGCATGCAAAAGCTTGAGAAAATTGCTGAGCGATTACAACTGCCGTTAAATGAATTAATTAATCAGTCCGTGCAAGAATCTGACACTTTAGTCTCTCCTAAAGTGAAGACTAACTTTCAACTAATCTCAGAGATCCGAAAGTTATTGGAACACAGAAATTATCATGCGTTAGAATTACTGATCGAAAAACATCAAGAAGAAATCAATCGAGCTTCTAGTAATTATGAAGTAACATTTTTTCAGTGGATCAACGCTACACTTTATTATCATCAATATCAAGATATCCAAAAAGCTCTAGATATGCTGGAAGCAATTGATATTTCTCCAAAAGAACAACCGGAGTTATCTCTGGAAATTGTCAACGCTCGCGTCAGGTTGTTTTATTTAGATGAGCAATTCGGAGAAGCACTAAATATAATCTACCAGACAATAGAACTTACCAATAATGAAACCATTGATTTTAAAATACGTGCAAAATTTTTATTTAACTATTCATTGATATCTAACAAACTGCAGCATAGAGAAGAGACATTGAATAGCTTGAATGAAGGAATTGATCTTTTAATTGAACATAATTCTCTGTTCTTATTGGGAGATTTTTATTATCAAAAAGGGTTATTCTTTCAACGTATTAAGGAATTCAAATCAGCACATCAGTACTATCTACACGCTAAAAGTCTATTTACCATAAAGCAGAATGAGCAATTCAAAAACTTAACAGAATTACGACTGAACGAATTGAACAATTATAAAAAGGAATAAATTTATATAAATAAATTATTGAAGTTAATATCTATAACTTTCATTTTAACGACTCTAATTGTCATATCCCCTCTAGGAAATGGTAAAGACCTACCTCCAACTGAACACTACTCCCGTTAATTTATTTGTATCTAAAAAGCCCCTACATTTTATGTGTAGGGGCTTAAGACTATTCAATGATACTTATTCAGCTTCTTCTTGCTTTGGTTCTTGGGCTTGTGGTGCTTGTTCTGGTTGTTTTTCTTCTGGTGCAGGTTGTGGTGCCTCCACTGGTTTTTCTGGTGTTTGTGGAGCACTTGGTTGTGCCGCTTCTTTTGGTTGAGGAGCAGGTGTATTTTGGTTATTTACAGCTGGTTTCTCTGGCTGTTTTTGTTGTTCCTGTTTTGGTTCCTGCTTCTCTTTTTCATCTTTTTTGTCTTCTGCTTTCTTCTGACCAAATTCTGGCAATTTAACAAGTGGTGTTACTTTGTTGCCTTCAACTTTTAAGTCACCCAAGTCAATTTCAATACTTTCATCGTCTTTTGTAATCGTAACTTTTTCACCGAGACGGAAGAATTCTGACATATTGTGACGATCTACCTTGTATTTGTCCGCCAAGTATTGCATTTTCTTCTCATCAGTTAGTTCTTTCTGCTCTTCTGACGTAGCGCCTTCTGAGTGCCACCAATCATCTTCACCTGGTGTTGGTTGCTCAGATGGGTTTTCCACCAACCATTTCGCTGTCTTAATGATATCTTCCGGTTTATGACCTTTCAAGTAAACTTTATCACTCTCAAGAATATCTTTCACTGTAATGTTGTGGAAGTGGTCATCGTGCGGAATAATGAACGTCCCATCTGCATACTCCGTTACGAAGCGCAAGTAGAATGGTAATTTCGTCAATTCAATGACTTTTTCAGCTTTCAATCGGTTGTAAATTGCTTCTGGACTGTCTGCTGATAAGTTTTCTGGCTTCTCTTGTTTCTTGTCACCACCACGAGCTTTTAATACTTCTTCAGCTGCTTTTTGTTCAGCAGGTGATAAGTCTTTAATTGGAATGTAGTGAGTGTGGTCCATATGAGGCACAATGTACCCATTCCCCGCTTTACGGTCAATATCATTGGCATCAAAGATGTATCCATCAGATGTTGTATACTTGCCGGCTGCTTTTGCTTTAGCAATTTCTTCCGGTGAGTAAACAATTTGTGAGTTTGGCTTACCTTTGCGTTCAGATTGAGGAGTCGATTCGTGGTTTTCATCATGATCATCCGTTGACTCTTCTTTACCTGGTTTTTCTTTTGATTCTTCATCTGCAGGTTTTTCTTGTTCTTTGTTGTCTGTTGAATCAGCTGGTTTTTCTCCTTGTTTCTGACCAAATTCTGGTAATTCAACAAGTGGCGTTACTTTATCGCCTTCAACTTTTAAGTCTGACAAGTTAATATCAATACTTTCGCCATCTTTTGTAATAGTTACTGTGTTGATAATACGTTGGAATTGGCTAAGATCATTACGGTCGACGCCATATTTCTCTGCCAAGTAATCCATTTTCTTCTCATCTGCTAATTCATCTACTTCAGCTGGTTCTTCACCGGCTGAGTCACCCCAACCATCTTTACCTTTTGGTCGTGCATCTGGATTTTCAGCCAAGTATTTAGCTGTCTTCAAGACATCTTCAGCACTATGACCTTTCAAGAAGTATTCACGGTCACTATCATTACCTATGATTTGTTGAACACTAATATTGTGGTAGTGATCGTGGTGTGGAATAATGAATAATCCTTCAACATATTCAGTCAAGTACTGCAAGTTGTACGGTAAGTCCGCTGGTTTAATAACTAATTCAGCTTTTAAGCTTTCATAGTATGCCAATGGATCTTTCTTCGGATCAACTGCATTTGAATCTTTACCTGGTTTTTCTTGATCTTTGTTGTCTTCAGCTGGTTTTTCTGGCTGTTTTGGTGATTCTTCTTTGTTTGGCTTTTGTGGTTTTTGTGGCTGTGATTGACCTTTGCTTGGTTTATCCGCCATTTTCGGTAACTTCTGTCCTGCTTTACGCGCATTGACAACCGCATGGGCAGCTTCTTTTTCCGCATCAGATAGTTTACCTTCTGGAATCACGTGGTGGTGATCGCCATGCGGTTGAACAAATCCAAAGCCATCCACATAATCTGTTATCTCTAATGGGTTAAAGACCAATCCATCGCCTTCTTTATGACGTTTACTTGGATCCATATCGAATACTTTTTGGACAAGTGCTTTCAAGTCAGAGCTTGATGGTGCTTTGTCTGGACGTTTAGAATGGCCTGTTTGTCCGTTGTTATGTTGGTGTCCTTGACTTTGGTTACCCGCTTGTGGTTTTTGACCTGGTTGTGGGTTAACACTTGGACGGTTAGATCCTTGTTGTGTGTAATTTGGTGATTGTTTGCGATTGCCACCTGTTGTGTTGTTTTGACGGCCTGACTGTGCGTGAGATGATCCTCCGCCACCACCAAGGAATGCACGTGCTGCTGCTAATTCACTCGCTGATAAGTGAGCTTTTGGTACATAGTGGAAGTGATCATCATGGGCAACAATGTAGGCATCACCGGTATCACGAACGATACTACCGGCTGTAAAGACGTACCCATCATCTGTTGTATAACGACCGCTTGCTTTAGCTTGACTGACTTGTTTCTTCACTTCTGGTGATAATGGTGCATGGTCATGATCGTTCCCACCACCAGATTGTTTGCCTTCCCCATCATGTAAGCCTGTAATTTTTTGCTGTTCGGCAATTTCTTCTTTCGTACGAACATTTTTAGCTTTATCTGGTTCTTTTAAGTATAGGTAGTATTCACCTTTTACTTTAACAATGTAACCATCTTGGTGCTCGCTAATAATATCATCTTCATTGAGCTCATAATCTTTAATCACTAGTTCTTCACTAATAATCGCGTCAAAAGGTACTTTCCCGGAGAAGAAGTGGTAGTGGTCACCGTGCGATGTCACATAACCATCATCCATAATCTTAACAACAATCTGTTCAGCATCGATCGCTTCATCATGACTCACTTGTTCAGGCGTTTTTTCACTTGTAGCTCCTGCACTTTTACTACTTTCAATATACTGAATACCACTGTCAGAGCTATTATCGGTTTCACCTGTTATTAAGTGATTAGTATAGTAGCCCCCACCGAAGATAACGGCACTGGCCAGTGATCCTAAGATAATCTTCTTAATATTTGTTTTTTCCATAACTTATGATTCCTCCGCTTTTAATGATTGATATAATGTCTCGAGTTGGGCTTCCAAGTTGTCTAAATAAGAATCCGTATTTTGTGGATCATACTCCAAGGGGCTCAACATTTCTACTTTCGCACCTGTTTCAGCAGCTAAGGTCTGTGCTGTCTTATCGCTCACATTCGGCTCGACGAAGATGGTCTTCACGCCACGTTCTTCCATAAAGGCCTTAATTTCAGCCATTTGTTTCGGACTTGGCTCGACATCCCCATCAATACCTGCAATACCAAGCTGTTTCAGCCCAAATCGCTCCGCTAAGTAAGAAAAGGCTGTATGTTGTGTCACGAATGTCTTATGCTCTAATTCTTTGAACTTTGGCTCGTACTCATCAACCAAGGCTTGGGCTGTTTCCGCAAAGTCAGCTGCATTTTGTTTATAGTAATCTGCCTGTTCTGGATCTACTTCTGACAATTCATCTGCAATATATCGAGCAGATTCAGCTGCCATCAATGGATCTAACCAAGAATGTGGATCCTTCGCACTGGCATCATCAAATTCTTCCAACCCTTCGACAGCAATTAATTCTTGGGTACTACTTGCCTCCACTTTCCGAACATCTGTTTCAACTGCATCTTCTAAGCGACCTGCCCAACTTTCAAGTATTCCTGAATAGTAAACGAAGATATCACTATCAGCAATTGCTGCGACATCTTCAGCAGATGGTTCGAACCCATGAATTCCAGCTCCTGAGTTAATCATTCGCACATCATTCAAGTCGCCTGATACTTCCTTAGTAATAGCATACGTTGGATAAAAACTCGTTACCACGTCCAACCCTGCTCCTTGACTATCAGCTGCTGGCTGACTAGTTGCCTCGTTACTACATGCACCTAAGCATAATCCCACAGTTGCTAAACCTGCTAACCAAGCTCGCTTTCTTACTCCGCTCACAACATCATTCCTTCCCACTGTCTTATAATCGTAATTATTACGATTATATATGTAAAAAATAAAATATAACACTTAATTTGGTTTCCTATCCGTAATTGTTACGTTTTATATTGTAACAGACCTTACTGGACACTTCAAGAGGAAATTGAAAGAAATCCAAATTTTTTAGCCTACTTTAAAAGTAGTGCTGTTCTCTATTCATGTACTATGGCATCTCATGAGTTGAAAGTTGCGCTATTTCAACATAAAACTCACATTTTCCCCTAAAAATGATCAAACTTTAATGCCGAAATCTTGATACAATAGATATACACTAAACAGAAATGAGCTTATATAATGAAACAATTATCATTATTTATATTCCTTCTTCTATTATCTTGGGGAATGGAAATCCAACTTCTCTCTTATTATTTTGAAGATTTAACCGCTGAACGACATTTACATCTATTTTTAGGGATGAGCGGGACGCTTTTGTATCTAATCCCTATTTTGATTATTTTATTTTATCTCAGTCGAAAGCTGAGTGTTTCTTTTCCATTCATTCTATTGGCATTATTTGTTGGGTGGTCCATCGCTGCCCCATTAAGTATGGAAGTCAATACATGGGTAGATGGCCAACTACAGCAGATACTATCAGCTGATATCTATCAAGCCTGGATTGATACATTCAGTGCTCCATTTGCCGAAGAATTTTTAAAAGCTAGTACGGGCATTTGGGTTCTTTTTCTATTGAAAGAAAAACGGTTGTCGGCAGCCATGTTAGTCGGCGCAGCTAGTGGACTAGGCTTTCAGTTAGCTGAGGATATGTACTATATTGCCGGTGAGAGTTACTTGGATGTCAATAACACGTATCCAGAATTAATCAATCGCTTATCAGGTGCTCTAGCATCACATTGGCTCTACACATCTATCGTTGTCGTCGGTATCATGTGGCTAATCCAAACGCACTTTAAGCCCAAAAGTATTTTACCTTATATCTATGTGCTAGCTCCCATCGCACTTCACTTTTTCTGGAACTCACCATTTAACGTCAGCCAATCTATCTTCTCACCTATTAGTGCCACACTCTCGGCCATCACGCTGTATTTAGGCTGTCATGTTTATCAACATGTTATCCTAGCCAACCCATTCGATAAATGAATCAGCTACTCCTAACGCATTCAAATCAACATATTAAAACCCCACCCGACAACTTCTAGGAAGCTATCAGGTGGGGGAATCTATTATTCGTTTTTCTCCAAATGATCGAAAATCAAATCGGATTAATCCTGCAGCTAAGATTATCATTAAAATAAGGATTGTAAGATCTACAATTGGTGCGCTTAATAAATCTCCCGGTGTTGATAATGGAGAAATCATGTAAAGCAAGTATAAAATAGCCAACCACTTGCCAACCACTTGCGATTGAGCGGAAATTTTTGATGAACAACATATAGATCGATCTGATTTGAAATCAAATGTTACCCATGGATCTGGTGGTGCTAGCGCTAACGTTACCATAATATAAATCAATCCATACAAGGTTGGAAAATATTCTATCCAAATACTTTCATGTGCCGTGTAAGACGCTAATAGCATGTCAACAATAACGAATCCATGTAAACTAATCCCTATCCAAGCTGAATGATGTAATTGTTTGAGATCTCTTATCAGTTGTGATGTATTTTTTTTAATATCAACATTAATAAACAATTGTATCACTCTTTCATAAATTAAACTCTTTCTTTCTAAGCATCTATATTATCTAACTTATTTTAAGTATAACTCATATTAATAGCGCTTTCAAATTTAAATTATTATTTTTTTTAATTGTTTTGTAAGCTTATGATTTCCCCATTACTCAAACACCCCACCCGACAACTTCTAGGAAGCTATCAGGTGGGGCATGCATCTTTATTTATTTTTATCCAAATGATCAAATATCAATCTCTGATGTATCAGATCGAAAATCAAATCGGATAAGACGTAGTGTCAGGATAAACCCAATTGTCAAAACAGCGATATCTACCCAAGGATATACCCAAATAATTTCAGCTCCCAACATAACAAAAAGGAAGTACAATCCAATTAAACACAGCCCAAACAACTCCGAATGAATGGCTTTATCTTTTCGTTCATAAGCATTCTTTGACCAGATATTAAACTTAATGGATTTCCCAAATGTTGCCATAACAAATAAGTAAACAGACTTCACATACAAATTATTGCTAAGCATACTTGATATCGGATCATTACCAGTAACAAGAAAGATTATGCCGTCAATCGCTAAGACTCCCCATAGTAACAAACTAATATAGAAAGAATCATAAGCATGTTTCCAACGAAGAATTAATTTTTTTACATTTTTCTTTATATCGAAAGATACTTGCATTGCTTGCCTCCTCCGAGCTTAAACTCTTTCAACTGTTCTATAAATTTGAGGGTATCCTGGTCCGGGATTAGGGGGAATTGTTATCTTTACAGCTGTTATCTCTTCTAAGAGAATCATACGCGCTGATTCTTGCCACCATCTTTCTTGGCGAAGTCTTAATGCTGATGCTCCTATTTGAAGAAAACTAGCTACATAACCTATTAAAGAACCTTTAGCCAAAATATCAACTACTTGTATAGCAATGTCTGTCGTTATGCCGCCAGCAACAAGAGCTTTATCTTTACCCCAATAGTATACACTACTATCACTACTTCTTGCTTGTAAACTTTGATTCACTTTAGCCAGTTCTTGCTCTACGACCGCTGGATCTTGTAAGTCTCTGAGATACTGGTCTTTCATTTCAGCAGGTACTTCGGCCGTAATTGTTTTGTTCTCATCTTCATATATCACAACTTGTTCAACATCTGTTTCCACGGCGGTTTCTTCTGTATCAATGTCTGTTTCGATTGCGACAACTACTGTATTCACTGAGGCAGACAGGATTAATAGACTACTTAGAGATGCAATAATAAGATTTTCACAAAGAATCCTTCCAGATCCAAATTTGACTATCGACGTTTATCTACCCTACTTTCCTTTATCTCTTACCTTCTTATCATTTTTCTCACATTAATTTTAACAGAAAAAAGTAGCGCTTTCAAGAAATTAATGAAATCGTTCCTAGACATATCCAGTTAATAGCTCTTAGGCTACTCCCAACAACTATTAAAATCCCCCACTATCCGCTTGCTGAAAGCTTATAGTAGGGGAAATAGCTTTATTCATTTTTGTCCAAGGAAATTGTCAGTCCTCTACAACCACTTATTATAATCATCATCTTCCATCGCTTCCACCACTCCCAGCAGGTACCCGTTGCCGACTTGTGAGAAGAAGTCGTGGTTGCTGGTACCGGTTGAGATGCCGTTCATCACGAGTGGATCGACATCTTCTGCCGTATCCGGAAAGAGCGGGTCAAAGCCTAAGTTCTGCAAGGCTTTATTCGCATTATAACGAATGAAGGTGCCGACCTTCTCCGTCCAGCCCAGTGAATCATAAATATAAGCAGTATACTCCATTTCGTTCTCATACAATTCATAGAGTAAGTTAAATGCCCAATTCTTCAATTCATCTTGTTCTGCTTCACTTAACTGATTATAGCCAATTTGAAATTTATAGCCGATATATGTGCCGTGAACCGACTCATCACGTAAGATTAACTTAATAATTTCCGCTACGTTAGCCATCTTCGCATTCCCTAGATAATATAAGGGCGCGAAGAACCCTGAATAGAATAAGAACGACTCTAAGAAGACGCTCGCTATCTTAATCTTGAGTGGATGGCCTTCTTGATAAATATCATTAATAATCTTAGCTTTTTTCTGAAGCATTGCATTAGAGTGCGTCCAATCAAAGATTTCTTCAATCTCATCTTTCGAGTTTAAGGTCGAGAAGATGGAACTATAACTCTTCGCGTGCATGGATTCCATAAATTCAATATTATTATAAACCGCTTCTTCATGCATGGTCCGCACGCTATCTTTCAAGCTATTCATACCATCTTGAGATTGGAGTGTATCCAAGAGAGTTAACCCGCCGAAGACTTTTCCAATCATATCTTGTTCTTCCTCGGACAGCTTGCGCCAGTCATCTAAATCATTAGACACAGGAATTCGTGTATCTGTCCAAAATTGTTCGACTAACTTCTCCCAAGTCATCTTATCAATAGCATCTTCCAAGCGATTCCAATTAATCGCCGAATAGTAATTCTCTCTACTCATCCTACATCCTCCTAAATTGTACAGCTTTCGCAAGCATTAGCGCCGACAACCTCTTCATCTTCCGTAAATGTTCGCACATAATAAATTGACTTAATGCCCTTATCGTGTGCATAATGACGCAAGATGTTCAAGTCTCTCGTTGTCTGCTTATTAGTGCGCCCTTCTTTCCACTCATATAAGCCCTCTGGAATTTTTGACTGCATAAATAATGTCAAACTCATTCCTTGATCAATATGCTGCTGTGCTGCGGCATAGACATCAATAACTTTACGCATATCTGTATCATAAGCTGATGTGTAATAGGGCATCGTTTTATTAGACAAGTAAGGAGCTGGATAATATGTTTTTCCTGTCAGCTTCTCCTGACGCTCCTCCACTAATTGAATAATCGGATGAAGACTAGCACTTGTTTCATTCACATAGCTAATTGAGCCTGTTGGAGCCACTGCTAGTCGATTCTGATGATATAATCCATGTGCTTGAATCGATGCCTTCAGTGCTTGCCAATCAGCTACTGTCGGCAACTGAATATTTCGTTCTTGGAAAATAGTAGCTACTTTATCATAATCGAAGGCAAACTCTTCTTCTGTATATTTGTCGAAATATTCACCCGATGCATATGCAGAATTTTCGAAGTTATCAAAAACTTGACCTCGTTCTTGTGCAATTTTATTACTAGCTTTCAAGGTATAGTAATTAAGCAATGTGAAGTAAGCATCAGTAAATTCAACCGACTCCGGTGAGCCGTAATGCATTTCATTTAGCGCAAAAAAAGTGTGCAGACCCATCGCTCCGAGACCAATTGTATGGTACTTATCATTGCCCTGCTTAATCGATGGCACAACTTCAATATTCGACTCATCTGTCACGAAGGTGAGCGCCCGTACCATCGTATCAATTGACTGCTCAAAATTATCCGACTGCATTAAGTTCACAATATTAGTTGAACCTAAGTTACAACTGATATCTGTACCTAGTTCTTCATATTCCTGCTTGTCGTTAATAATGGATGGCTCTTGAATTTGTAAAATTTCACTACATAAGTTACTCATCACAATGGTTCCATCAATTGGATTCTCACGATTAACCGTATCAATATTCACAATATATGGATAACCCGATTCTTGCTGCAATTTAGAAATTTCCGTCTCTAACTCCCGCGCACTAATCGGTGTCTTCTTAATTTCATCATTAGCCACCAACTTGTCATACTCTTTTGTAATATCCACATACGAGAACGGCTTGCCGTATACTCGCTCAACGTCATAAGGACTAAATAAGTACATCTCTTTATTCTTACGCGCCAATTCATAGAACTTATCCGGCACAACTAATCCCAATGATAACGTCTTAACCCGAACCTTTTCATCAGCATTTTCTTTCTTCGTCGATAAGAATGAAATAATATCTGGGTGGAAGACACTCAAATATACAGCCCCTGCTCCATTCCGTTGTCCCAACTGATTAGAATAGGAAAAACTATCCTCAAATAGTTTCATAACAGGAAGTACACCACTCGCCGCATTTTCAATTTTTTTAATCGGATCACCCGCAGCTCGTAAGTTAGATAAATTCACTCCAACGCCTCCACCAATACGAGACAGCTGCAAGGCAGAATTAATCCCACGCCCAATACTATTCATATCATCCGTTAACTGAATTAAAAAACACGAGACAAACTCACCGCGGCGTTTTTTTCCAGCATTAGCAAAGGTTGGTGTTGCCGGTTGATAACGTTGATTGATCATCTCTTTAGCAATTCGCTCAGCAAGTTGTTCGTTCCCATCGGCCATATATAATGCATTAAAAGCCACACGATCTTCATAGGACTCTAAATATTCACTGCGATCATCACTCTTCATCGCATATTGCTGGTAGAATTTGAACGCTCCCATAAAAGAACGAAAACGGAAATCGGCTGCCTCCAATTGTTCAAATAATTGTTCAATAAAAGAAAAATCATACTGACGAATAAATGCTTCCTCAAGATAATCTTCCTCAATTAAGTATTCAATCTTCTCACGAAGCGAGCCAAATACTCGCGTTTTTGGATTAATTTCCTCTTTAAAATATGCTTGTAGCGCTTCTTGATCTTTATGAAGCGGAATTTGATTATTAATTGGACGGTTAATTGCATTATTTAACTGAAAATAAGTCGTCTCGACTGGTTTACTGACCATTTCTCCACCACTTTCTGTTTACTGAATTCACATTGTAACATGTCTATGCTCATTCTTCCAATTTTAACACATGAAAGAATACAACCAACCCATTCATGATAGGTTGGCGTATTAATGTTTATTTTCTTCTCTTAATGTATTTTCGATCATATTTATTTTATCTTTCAGCGCCTTGACATCTTTCGGACTCCCCTGAAATTCAAAGGCATGCAACAATGGCACATCGTAATCGCGGGCTAAATCTTTTGCCGTAAAAACAAATAACTCATTAAAATTACGATTTCCACCACCAGCCACACCTTGAAAATACCGTTTATTTTCCCCTGTATCAAGAAATTCCCACAATATTTCAGTCGCTTCCTTCTCATATGTCGGCGCCACAATAATAAACGGTTCATTTATCTCAATGAATGGGTCAATCGGTGAAAGTTCGATTGTCTCCATATCAAGCTTATTGACGAATTTTCGAGTCTGACCTGTCAGTGTAATATAAACAATCTTCATTTTATGCTAACCGACTTAACATATCTGGCCGAAAACCATGAAAAGCCTCGATTCCATCTGCAATCACAACTGGAAGTGATGTAAATCCTAACTGACGTACTTCTTCTAAAGCTTCCTCATTAGCTTCTACATCTTTAGCAGTAAACGGTACACCTTTATCCTCTAAGAATTTTTTTGTGAAATTACATTGCATACAATTTGATTTTGAATAAACAACTACCATTTTTATATCCTCCTTAGATCAAATATCTATATACTATTTTAGCGGAAATAAAACAGTAATTCAAGAAAAACCACAATATATAGTGTCTATTTTTTATGACAGACACTATATATTGTGGTTTGCTGATTATAACACAATCCTATGAGCACGCTATTGTATCCCGTACCAAAACGATTTTGTTCCCACATTTTCCTATCTAATACTACTAAAAAGAAAAAGCAAGATTTCTCAACTAAAAGAAACCTTGCTTTTTAAATTTACTATAAACTCCTCAAGCTGGACTCGAACCAGCGACAACGCGATTAACAGTCGCGCGCTCTACCAACTGAGCTATTGAGGAATGAGATAACATACTATTTATAAAAATAGTGCGTGGCAACGTCCGGCTTTCACAACGGGAAACCCGTCACTATCCTCGGCGCTAAGAAGCTTAACTTCTGTGTTCGGTATGGGAACAGGTGGGTCCTTCTTGCCATCATCACCACACACTTTTATTGCTCTCTCAAAACTAAATAGTTGAATCGCTCTTTGAATCCTTCACCGATCCTATGCTTAACCAACCATTTGGTTAAGTCCTCGACCGATTAGTACTCGTCCGCTCCGTATGTCACCACACTTCCACTTCGAGCCTATCGACCTGATCTTCTTTCAGGGGTCTTACTTCCTTATAGGAATGGGAAATCTCATCTTAAAGGGGGCTTCACGCTTAGATGCTTTCAGCGCTTATCCTTCCCGCACATAGCTACCCAGCTATGCCATTGGCATGACAACTGGTACACCAGCGGTGCGTCCATCCCGGTCCTCTCGTACTAAGGATGGCTCTCTTCAAATTTCCAACGCCCGCGACGGATAGAGACCGAACTGTCTCACGACGTTCTGAACCCAGCTCGCGTACCGCTTTAATGGGCGAACAGCCCAACCCTTGGGACCAACTCCAGCCCCAGGATGCGATGAGCCGACATCGAGGTGCCAAACCTCCCCGTCGATGTGAACTCTTGGGGGAGATAAGCCTGTTATCCCCAGGGTAGCTTTTATCCGTTGAGCGATGGCCCTTCCATGCGGAACCACCGGATCACTAAGCCCGACTTTCGTCCCTGCTCGACTTGTAAGTCTCGCAGTCAAGCTCCCTTCTGCCTTTACACTCTACGAATGATTTCCAACCATTCTGAGGGAACCTTTGGGCGCCTCCGTTACTGTTTAGGAGGCGACCGCCCCAGTCAAACTGCCCACCTGACACTGTCTTCCACCCCGTTAAGGGGCGCGAGTTAGAGTGGCCGTACGGTGAGGGTAGTATCCCACCAATGCCTCCCTCTAGACTGGCGTCCAGAGTTCAATGGCTCCTACCTATCCTGTACAAACCGTACAGACACTCAATATCAAGCTACAGTAAAGCTCCATGGGGTCTTTTCGTCCTGTCGCGGGTAACCTGCATCTTCACAGGTACTATAATTTCACCGAGTCTCTCGTTGAGACAGTGCCCAGATCGTTACACCTTTCGTGCGGGTCGGAACTTACCCGACAAGGAATTTCGCTACCTTAGGACCGTTATAGTTACGGCCGCCGTTTACTGGGGCTTCAATTCAAAGCTTCGCATACGCTAACTTGTCCTCTTAACCTTCCAGCACCGGGCAGGTGTCAGCCCCTATACATCTTCTTTCGAATTAGCAGAGACCTGTGTTTTTGGTAAACAGTCGCCTGGGCCTATTCACTGCGGCTAACTTGCGTTAGCACCCCTTCTCCCTAAGTTACGGGGTCATTTTGCCGAGTTCCTTAACGAGAGTTCGCTCGCTCACCTTAGAATTCTCATCTCGACTACCTGTGTCGGTTTGCGGTACGGGCAGTTGCTTTCTCCCTAGAAGCTTTTCTTGGCAGTGTGACGTCAGATACTTCGGTACTGTACTTCCCTCCGCGTCATAACTTGTCCTTAGCGATAAGCATTTGACTCATCGCCAGACTTATTATTTGCACCCACATCCATCAGTGGGCATATCTTAGCCTGCTGCGTCCCTCCATCGGTCAAACAAAAGAAACTGGTACAGGAATATCAACCTGTTGACCATCGCCTACGCCGTTCGGCCTCAGCTTAGGTCCCGACTAACCCTGGGAGGACGAGCCTTCCCCAGGAAACCTTAGTCATTCGGTGGACAGGATTCTCACCTGTCTTTCGCTACTCATACCGGCATTCTCACTTCTAATCGCTCCACCTGTCTTCACAGTCAGGCTTCTATGCTGATTAGAACGCTCTCCTACCATAGAACCAAAGGTTCTATCCGTGGCTTCGGTACCTTGTTTAGCCCCGGTAAATTTTCGGCGCAGGGCCACTCGACTAGTGAGCTATTACGCACTCTTTAAATGATGGCTGCTTCTAAGCCAACATCCTAGTTGTCTAAGCAGCCCCACATCCTTTTCCACTTAACAAGGATTTGGGGACCTTAGCCGACGGTCTGGGTTGTTTCCCTTTCCACTACGGATCTTATCACTCGCAGTGTGACTCCCGGATTAACATTTGTGGCATTCGGAGTTTATCAGGATTCGGTACCCCGCAAGGGGCCCTCGTCCAAACAGTCGCTCTACCTCCACGATGCATCATCCGAGGCTAGCCCTAAAGCTATTTCGGAGAGAACCAGCTATCTCCAGGTTCGATTGGAATTTCACCGCTACCCACACGTCATCCCCGCATTTTTCAACATACGTGGGTTCGGGCCTCCAGTGCGTTTCACCGCACCTTCACCCTGCACATGGGTAGGTCACCTGGTTTCGGGTCGACGACCTCATACTGCACGCCCTATTCAGACTCGCTTTCGCTGCGGCTCCTCTTCTTCAGATTAACCTTGCATGAAATCGTCACTCGCCGGTCCATTCTACAAAAGGTACGCCATCACCCATTAACGGGCTCTGACTACTTGTAAGCATACGGTTTCAAGTGCTTTTCACTCCCCTTCCGGGGTTCTTTTCACCTTTCCCTCACGGTACTGGTTCACTATCGGTCACTAGGTAGTATTTAGGCTTGCCGGATGGTCCCGGCTGATTCCGACGGAATTTCTCGTGTTCCGCCGTACTCAGGATCCTCATTGGTTCATGTTGTTTTCGCCTACAGGGCTGTCACCTTCTTTGGCCACGCTCTCCAACGTGTTCAACTAACAACAATCGTCCATTCTTGAGTCCTACAACCCGATCATGCAAGCATGATCGTTTGGCCTCTTCCCATTTCGCTCGCCGCTACTATGGGAATCACATTTGTTTTCTCTTCCTGCAGCTACTGAGATGTTTCAGTTCACCGCGTGTCCCTTACACTAAGCTATGTATTCACTTAGTATATACCATACTTCTCAATATGGTGGGTTGCCCCATTCGGAAATCTCCGGATCAAAACTTACTTACAGTTCCCCGGAGCATATCGGTGTTCGTCCCGTCCTTCATCGGCTCCTAGTACCAAGGCATTCACCGTACGCCCTTATTCACTTAACCGTCTGGTTAAGTTAAGCATATGTGTAGCGTTAAAAAATTGTTACTCTCATTTATTAAACTTAATAAATAGACTCTTTTCAACGTTTTAAATCAAATTAATGATTATGTCTCGGTGTTGTCTTCAAATAATTTATAAATTAAATGTCGATTCAACTATTCAGTTTTCAAAGAACAATATTAACCTTTCGGTCAATGGAGATAAGCGGGATCGAACCGCTGACCTCCTGCGTGCAAAGCAGGCGCTCTCCCAGCTGAGCTATACCCCCATATAATGAGAACTAATCTCTCAAAACCGAATAAGATAAACAATGTGTAAGGTTCCGTCTGCCCTAATGGCAGTATCCTTAGAAAGGAGGTGATCCAGCCGCACCTTCCGATACGGCTACCTTGTTACGACTTCACCCCAATCATTCAACCCACCTTCGACGGCTGCCTCCCATAGGGTTGGCCGGCCGACTTCGGGTGTTTCAAACTCTCGTGGTGTGACGGGCGGTGTGTACAAGACCCGGGAACGGATTCACCGCGACATTCTGATTCGCGATTACTAGCGATTCCGACTTCATGCACTCGAGTTGCAGAGTGCAATCCGAACTGAGAATGGCTTTGAAAGATTAGCTAGCCCTTGCGGGATCGCTGCTCGTTGTACCATCCATTGTAGCACGTGTGTAGCCCAGCTCATAAGGGGCATGATGATTTGACGTCATCCCCGCCTTCCTCCGGTTTATCACCGGCAGTCTCGTTAAAGTGCCCAACTTAATGCTGGCAACTAACAACAAGGGTTGCGCTCGTTACGGGACTTAACCCAACATCTCACGACACGAGCTGACGACAACCATGCACCACCTGTCATTCTGTCCCCGAAGGGAACGCTCTATCTCTAGAGTTGTCAGAAGATGTCAAGAGCTGGTAAGGTTCTTCGCGTTGCTTCGAATTAAACCACATGCTCCACCGCTTGTGCGGGTCCCCGTCAATTCTTTTGAGTTTCAACCTTGCGGTCGTAATCCCCAGGCGGAGTGCTTAATACGTTAGCTCCAGCACCGAGGGCCGGAAAGCCCCCAACACTTAGCACTCATCGTTTACGGCGTGGACTACCAGGGTATCTAATCCTGTTCGCTCCCCACGCTTTCGAGCCTCAGCGTCAATGTTAGACCAGAAAATCGCCTTCGCCACTGGTGTTCCTCCAAATATCTACGCATTCCACCGCTACACTTGGAATTCCATTTTCCTCTTCTACATTCAAGTCTGTCAGTTTCCAATGCCGTTCCACGGTTAAGCCGTGGGCTTTCACATTAGACTAAACAGACCGCCTGCGCTCCCTTTACGCCCAATAAATCCGGACAACGCTTGTCACCTACGTATTACCGCGGCTGCTGGCACGTAGTTAGCCGTGACTTTCTGGTTAGATACCGTCAAGGCGCTAGTAGTTACCTAGCACGTGTTCTTCTCTAACAACAGAGCTTTACGATCCGAAGACCTTCTTCACTCACGCGGCATTGCTCCATCAGGTTTGCACCCATTGTGGAAGATTCCCTACTGCTGCCTCCCGTAGGAGTCTGGGCCGTGTCTCAGTCCCAGTGTGGCCGATCACCCTCTCAAGTCGGCTACGTATCACTGCCTTGGTAAGCCATTACCTTACCAACTAGCTAATACGCCGCGAGGCTATCCATGAGTGGTAGCAGAGCCACCTTTAATGAATTCGTCATGCGACCAATCCACCTATGGGGTATTAGCATCCGTTTCCGAATGTTGTCCCCCGCTCATGGGCAAGTTCCTCACGTGTTACTCACCCGTTCGCCACTAATCAATCACTGCAAGCAGTGATATCATCGTTCGACTTGCATGTATTAGGCATGCCGCCAGCGTTCGTCCTGAGCCAAGATCAAACTCTCATGTTTAAATGAGGTGGCGTTTAGCCACACTTGTTTGAATAGCTCAATTTAAAGTATAAGTTTTTCTAAAACTTACAAAAATATGAATTGTCCTGATTCGATTGAACCATAGACCCTTACACATCTTGGTTGTTTATCTTATTCAGTTTTCAAAGATCAGTTCGCCGTTTTTTAACGACATTTATTATTATATCGCATCAGCATATCTTTGTCAAGAGTTTTTTAAAATTAATTTTGTTTCTGAAACTAATTAATTTAAATCACCTGATGCATTTACTATTATATAACAATTGAAATCGCTTGTCAACACTTTTTTGAAATTTTATTAATATCTTTTTTTGTTGAGTGATTGAAGGTATTCCTCAATCAGCGACATTTATAATAATACCATCTACCTGATTAGTTGTCAACACTTTTTTGAAATTAATTACTTTATTCCTTTTAGAAATAGACAAATAGTACGTTGCTATCGTTTCAGTAAGCTGTTATGGAACCACAGAAACACCTTTAATCTTAAATGTGTTTATATCATCAATCATGAGAAAGAGGTTTTTCTTCAAGGGCAAGAAACTCCCATAGAAAATCTTACCTATTCTAATTACTAAGAGTATCCATCTGTCATCTACTAAACTATTCCTTCAATTAAATTTAATACTAACAGTTATTCTTTCAATTGGCTAAATGATATTTATTCCATTTTTTTAAAGCGAATCCTATCGTTATATTAATATGGTCACTTGTACCCTATGAAATAAGCATTAATATTTTTTGAAGGACTCCTTGGATATGCCGTATTTAGTCGTTCATTAACTATGAATGCTCCTTAAATACCGTGGATTATAAATTAGACACCTATCAGTTACAATGCTCTATAAAAACCCAAATATACAGTAAAAGCACAAAAAGCGTCAACAGTTAACTGCTGACGCTTTTTGTAAGCTTGCATACATGTTATTCGTTTTATTTTTTACCGTTTAATAAAGCAGTTCCTGCTAAACCACTGAAGACAGCGACAACGGCACTCAATACTAGACCAATAAATGTCCAGATTGAAGTTTTAGCAACCGCGTTAGAAGCATCGTCAGCTGTTTGTTGTGCTGTTTGGATGGCTTCGTCTACACGCTGTTGAATATCTGCTTGCGCATTTTCAATTTGAGTTTGTGCGTTGTTCAATGTTTGCTCTGCTTGTTGAGCAATTTCTTGAGCTTGTGCAATTGCTTGTTGTGTTGCTTGTTGAGCTTCTTGATGAGTCATTTGTGTGTTGTTTTCAAGCGCGTTAACAATTGCTTCTTCATCTTCTAAGACAGATGAGAAGTTTTCTGCACGTGCTTGTAAACTATCAACTAATCCACTCAAGATTGCTTCTGCTTCTGTTGGGTTAGATAGAATTTGTTCTCCTGCTGCAACAACTTCTTGTCTTGCTCCTTCGAATTGTCCTTCAATATATTCAGGTTGTAATTCTTCAATCTCAGTGTCACGCAATAATTGTTGTGTTTCTTGGCTAATAGCTTGTGTATCAACACCATCTAAAGCTTGACCGATTTGATCGAAGTTAATACCTAAATCGATATTTTGAACAACTGCACTTGCAGCGTTACCGCCAGCTTGTGCTACGTTCCCTGCTTGTTTAGCTGTAAATCCAATAGCACTTCCTGCAAAAGAGAAAACTCCACTCGCAATATATGATGCACCTAACATAACAACGATCAATGATGTTGCCCAAGTTAAGAATCCGTGTAAAACACCAATGCGTCTTGCAGCAAGTCCAGAAATAAATCCTGCCCCAGCAAAAGCAAGTAAAAATGTAATAATTGTCCAAATTGTTACACCAATACCAACACCTGAGAATGGATTGCTAGATGTGAAATCAAGTGTTCCAAATCCAATAGCTGTTCCAATCGTTGATAAAGTGAATAACAATGCGATAAAGGTAACAACACCTGCGAAGATTGACCCCCATGAAATGTTGTATCCTGCTTCCTGTGTTCCTGCGTTTAAGTACTGTCTAAATTTTGACATTCGTCTAATCATCCTTTCTTGTGATAATTCTATTATATACTTTTCATAAAATATTACAATAGTATTTTGTTATAAGTTTATTTATAGATGTTATCGTGAATTTCTCTTTTCTCATTATTCCTAAAACAAGTAATAAAAGCACCTTCGTCTTCACATTTTTTCATTAATCATTAATCATTGTCATCTGTTATTTCTTGTTCAAACTCATCAATTGCTTCTGACAAATGATCATCATCAAATGCTGGTGAGTCATAAGTTCTCACATCGTACTGCCCATGCTCACCGGCAAAATACGTATTATATCTTATCTTGAAGTTGTTGAAAATATAACGAACGATTACTTTTATAATCGCATAAATAGGAATACCAAAAATTAAACCAAATAAGCCCAAGAGATCCCCCATGACCACTAATGTAATAATAATGGTGAGCGGATGAATTTCTAATTGTTTCCCCATTACGTTCGGTTCGACTAGATTCCCTTCAATGAATTGAATAATTAACCAGACCACGAGTAATAATAACACTTGAGTAAACGAATCGAAGAAAGCAATTAGAATTGCGGGAATAAAGGTTAGAATGGGTCCCAGATAAGGAATCAAAGAGAATACTCCGCCCATTACTCCGAGAACACCACTATAGTCCATCCCGATAACTGTAAACCCGATAAACATCATAATACCATTCAGAACAGCAATAACTAACTGCCCTTTAATATATGAACTTACTTGCCCGTTAATTTCACTCGCCATATAAGTAACACCCGGTCTCATATTGGGAGGTATAATTTTCAAGAAGCCTTCAAAAAATTGTCGGCCGCTTTTGAGCAGGAAGAATAAAATAATTGGAGCAGTTGCTAAGGTGAATACGACACTTGTCATACCTGATACAAAACTTGATACTCCCGTAAATCCTTGCTGCACGTATGCCAAGATTGTTCCAGAAATATTATGCCATATATTTTGAGCTTCAGCCAATAGACGTTGCGTAACATCATCTGCCGGCAAATCAGCCATTAATGCTTGTGCTCGTTGAAACACGGTATTAGCTACTCGTGGAAAATTATGAATCAAACTATTAAACTGATTTTCCAATAACGGCACCAGTAGCAGAAGTGCCCCGACAAAACCTAGGATAATTATTAAATAAAGAATAATTATGCCCCACGTTCGATTCAGCCCATGCTTCTCGGCAAAACTAATAAGTGGATCGAACAAGTAATATAACAATAACGCCACAATTAACGGCATTAAAATATTCGAAATTAAAATAGCAATCGGTGTAAATAAGAAATCAAGCTGAATCATGAGTAATATTAAAATAGCCAACAAAATAAGTACAATTAATGTATACAGTAAGTTGCTACCTCCGAGGAAATTAATCCATTTGGTTGATTTTTTCATCTGTTCCCTTCTTTCTATAACGGATAAAATATACTTCCGATCTTGATGTAGAAAAGCAGTTCCAGATAACAGTGATCATCTGGAACTGCAACTTTTATACCATACTGACTTTACTGATCAACAGGTTTCATTGTTGGGAATAATAAGACGTCACGGATAGATTTAGAATTGGTTAGAAGCATAACGAGGCGGTCAATTCCAATACCTAGTCCTCCAGTTGGTGGCATACCGTAAGCCATTGCTTCTAAGTAATCTTCATCAATATCGTTCGCTTCATCATTTCCTTGTTGACGTTCTTTTAACTGCTCTTCAAAACGTTCACGTTGATCATCTGGATCATTTAATTCACTAAAGGCATTCGCGAATTCTTTGCCGGCAATAAATAATTCAAATCGGTCAGTAAATCGCGGATCTTCTGCATTCTTCTTCGCAAATGGTGAAATTTCAATTGGATGGCCGTAAACATAGGTAGGTTGAATGAGGCTATCTTCACAGTAATGCTCGAAGAACGCTTCAACAACGTGTCCGAACTTAGCAAATTCTTCAATTTCAATATGATACTCATCTGCTAGAGCACGTGCCTGATCATCTGACATATCTTGCCAGAAATCAACCCCAGATGCTTCTTTTATCAAATCAACCATATGCTTGCGGTCCCATGCGTCTTCTAAGTTAATCTCATGCTCACCATAAGGAACGATAGCTGTTCCATTTACTTTTTTAGCCACTTCACGAATTAAGTTCTCGGTTAAATCCATCACATCGATGTAGTCGTGATAAGCTGTATAGAGCTCAATCATTGTAAACTCTGGGTTGTGTGTTGTGTCAATTCCTTCATTACGGAAAACACGACCAATTTCATATACTTTTTCCATACCACCAACAATTAGGCGCTTCAACGGTAATTCAAGCGCAATACGTAAGTAAAGATCTAAATCCAATGTATTGTGGTGAGTGATAAATGGACGAGCGGCTGCTCCTCCTGCCACTTGGTGCAAGAATGGTGTCTCAACTTCCAAGTAACCTAAATTATCTAAGTAACGACGAATCTCAGAAATAATTTGGCTCCGTTTCGTGAAGCGTTCCATACTCTCATCGTTAGCAATCAAGTCTAAGTAACGTTGACGATATTTTTGTTCGACATTGTGCAAGCCGTAATACTGGCTCGGTAATGGGCGCAATGATTTTGACAAGTGGGTTAATTTTTTCGCGCGAACCGTTACTTCTCCGGTATTGGTCTTCATCAGAACCCCTTCAACACCTAAGAAGTCTCCTAAGTCAGCTTGCTGGAACAATTCATGTTCTGCTTCGCCTACTTCGTCCAAACGCACATAAATTTGTACTTCCCCGGACTTATCCTTCAAGTTAGCAAATCCTGCTTTTCCGCTACCACGTTTGGCCATCATTCGACCCGCAATAGTCGCTGGAATTTGCGCTTCTTTTAATTCTTCTTTTGTCTGCTCAGCATATGTTTCATTCAGTTCTTGCGCTGTATGTGTTCGCTCAAATTTATCGCCAAATGGATCAATGCCTTTTTCGCGCATATCTGCCATTTTCTCACGACGAACAATCACTTGATCATTCATTGTTTCTTTATTTTTTTCTTCACTCACTGTATACCGCTCCTTTTACTTATGATTTTTGTTGACGTGCTTGACGTCTTTCTTTTCGCTTATCCAATTTTTGTTGCGCTTTTTGGGCAAATTCATCTAATAGACGAACCACTTCATCTGGGTCTTCCGTCTCGTTAATCGCCACCTTAAAGCGAGCTGAACCCGGTAAACCCTTTAGATAATAGGACGCATGCTTACGAAACTCTTTAGTCGCAACATGCTCTCCCTTCAGATCAATTAATCGACCAAAGTGATCCTTGGCTACATCAATCTGTTCTAGCGGGGTTGGCTCTTCCAAGATTTCACCCGTCTCTAAGTAGTGGGTTAACTGTTTGACGACCCAGGGATTGCCTAGCGCAGCTCGACCGACCATCACCGCATCCGCTCCGGTCACACGCAATACTTCATCGACATCCGCTGGGGTAGCAATATCCCCATTCGCTACGAAGGGAATATTAATTGCTTCTTGTACTTGGCGTAAAATTTCCCAATCTGCCTGTCCCTCATACATCTGCACGCGTGTTCGGCCGTGCATCGCCAGCATCTGGGCTCCCGCTCGTTCAGCTGCTAATGCATTTTCAACCGGCCACATATGATCCTCATCCCACGCTGTACGCATTTTCACCGTCACCGGCATTGAGACAGCATCAACGACTCGAGAAACTAATTCATAAATATAATCCGGTTCTAACAATAACTTAGATCCCGCATCATTTTTAGTAATTTTAGGCACAGGGCAACCCATATTAATATCCAAAATAGCCGCATCCGTCTCTTTTTCAATAAACTGAGCGGCTTCTACCATCGACGTTGTATCCCCGCCCATAATCTGGATACTGAGTGGGTATTCATTCGGTTCAATATGTAACATCTGCAAACTTTTTTTATTACGATGAACCAACGCTTTATCACTAACCATCTCACAAACGACCAGTCCCGCTCCGAACTCTTTTACAATCGTTCGAAAGGCTGCGTTCGTCACCCCCGCCATGGGAGCGACACAAATTTTATTTTTTATCTCAATATCGCCAATCTTCCACACAACTATTCCTCTTCCTTCTACCTTCTCGCCTGTTATCATATCACAAATATCTGCTTCAATAAAGATTAATCACTAACTCTGCAAATATTCGTTGTTCTACATTTGGAATTTCTATGGCTTCAGAGCTCGAAGTTCTTCTTCACTAAATGCATACTTGCTCTGACAGAAATGGCATACGGCTTCTGCACCATGATCTTCAGCAATCATCGCCTCAATCTCTTCTGCTCCTAATCCTTGAATCGAACGACCAAAGCGTTCCTTCGAACAATCACACGAGAAGCTAACTGGCATCTCATCAATAATGCGGTAATTTTCAGCCCCCACTAGTTGCGCTAAAATATCTTCTGGTGTTTTGCCAGCATCCATCAAAGTTGATATCAAGGGGAAGTTATTAACTGTCTCTTCCAAAGCGGCAATGGTTTCTTCACTTGCACCAGGTAGCAATTGAATCATAAATCCACCCGCTGTCTTAACCGTCTCGTCTGGATTCACTAAAACTGATAACCCGACTGAAGAAGCAGTCTGTTCTGAATTAGCCAAATAATAAGTAAAATCTTCTGCTAGTTCTCCACTAATAAGTGGCACTTGTCCGACAAAAGGTTCTTTCATCCCTAAATCCTTCACGACACTCAGTTGCCCTTCAGTTCCGATTGCTCCGCGCACATCGAGTTTTCCCTGATCATTCAAGTCCAAGCTGACGTGCGGGTTTCTAATATAACTTTTTACTTCTCCTTGCGCATTCCCATCAGCCAAAATATAACCAATCGGACCATTTCCTTGGACACGAACAGTGATAGTAGAATTTCCTTTTTCAGCTGTTGATAATAGTAATGTTCCTAGCATTACGCGTCCTAATGCAGCTGTTGCAGTGGACCATGTATCATGGACGCGTTGCCCTTCTGCCACGGTTTCTGTTCCATCTACCACATACACGCGTACTTCATCATTATAAGCTAATGCTTTAATTAATTTGTCTGTCATTTTATACTCCTTTTTCCGTTTAAAAAGAAGAGAAGGGGCTCCCTCCTCTTCTTTGATTATTTCTGTTAGTTCAGCGGATTCTGAACCCCATCATCATCGGAATCATTTTTGTCATCTGTATCTGATGCTTTCGCCTCTGATTGATCAGTCGTATCCGTATCTTCCGATTTATCTTTTTCGTCAATCTGTTTTAAATCCTCAACTGAGTCATTATCGGTGAAGCGGTCACTCTTATTTTTCTTTTGCTCCACTTTTTCTTGATTGGCGACAATTTCATCATATGAAGTACCGATACCGTCTTCGGCTTCATCGGAATCATCAGTCTTCTCACTCGGGTATTTTGCCTTAGCATTGTCGCTATCTTGTGGCATTTCACCTGTTTCGAACAAGCTCTTAATTTCGTTCGCATCAAGTGTTTCGACTTCAAGTAACTTCTCAGCAATTAGCTCGTGCGTATCTTTATGCTCTTCGATAATCTCACGTGCTTTGGCATGTGCTTCATTCAAGATACGAAGAACTTCTTGGTCAATTTTTTCGGCATAATCTTGTGAATATGACGGATTCTGACCTAAATCACGGCCCATAAAGACTTTGCTTTCGCCCTCGTACTGAACTGGACCAAGTACATCACTCATACCGTACTGAGTCACCATCGCCCGAGCAATCTGAGTTGCTTGCTGGAAGTCGTTGCTCGCTCCACTTGATTGTGAATCGAAGACAATTTCTTCCGCTACACGACCACCAAGTAGACCCACGATTTGATCGAACAATTCTTTCTTCGTCATTAAGAAGCGGTCTTCTTTCGGTAACATGATAGCATAACCACCGGCACGTCCGCGTGGAACAATCGTAACTTTGTGAACCGTGCGAGCATCGCTTAAGACAAGACCACAAATAGTGTGTCCCGCTTCGTGATAAGCAACCATTTTACGTTCGCGATCTGAGATTACGCGGTCTTTCTTCGCCGGACCAGCAATTACCCGGTCATGCGCTTCATCTAAGTCTTGTGCTTCGACTAACTTACTGCGTCGTCGAGCCGCTACTAAAGCTGCTTCGTTCAATAAGTTCTCCAGATCTGCTCCAGAGAAGCCTGGCGTTTGTTTTGCAATTAACTTCAAGTCAATCTTATCCGAAATTGGTTTATTCTTGGCATGGACGCGCAAGATCGCTTCTCGACCTTTAACGTCCGGACGACCTACTAAAATACGACGGTCAAATCGACCTGGACGTAGTAAGGCAGGATCTAAAATATCTTGACGGTTCGTTGCCGCCATGACAATAATGCCTTCGTTCCCTTCGAATCCATCCATCTCGACTAAAAGTTGGTTTAAGGTTTGTTCACGTTCATCGTGACCGCCACCCATACCAGCACCACGCTGGCGACCAACTGCATCGATCTCATCGATAAAGATAATTGCAGGTGAATTTTTCTTCGCATTCTCAAATAAGTCACGAACACGACTGGCACCAACTCCGACAAACATCTCAACGAATTCAGAACCAGAGATAGAATAAAACGGCACGCCCGCTTCTCCAGCGACTGCTTTTGCAAGCAAGGTTTTACCCGTTCCGGGAGGCCCCTCTAACAAGACACCAGCTGGAATACGTGCACCTAATTCACTGAATCGACGTGGATCTTTTAGGAACTCAACAATTTCGACCAATTCTGCTTTCTCTTCATCGGCACCGGCCACATGAGAGAAGCGCACTTTACTTTTTTCAGGGTCATTTTTCTTCGCCTTGGACTTACCGAAGTTCATCACACCACGGCCGCCACCGCCTCCTTGACCTCGACCCATCATCATAAAGTAGAAAAAGCCGACCAGTATAATAATTGGCAAGAAAGTCAAGATAATGCTCGACCATAAGCCTGAGGTTGGTTCTTCATGCGTTTCGTTCTTGACACCATTCTGTCGTGCTAATTGATACACTTCATCAACGACAGCATCATTGCGAATGATCGCTGAGGTAAACTCGGATACCTTTTGATCCGATCCACCAATAATTGAAAAAGTTGAATCATCTTTTGCTTCAATCTCAGCGCCTTGTCTCAGCTTCCCTTCAATCTCATAAATATTATTATTGGGGCGAATTGAGAATTTTTCGACGCGATTATCTTCTAAATACTCAACAAATTCTGTTGATGAAATACTGGTTGATTCTGCTGTACCTGTTCCGCCATTTATCCAGAACATAATACCGATAAAAGCTACAAATGCAAACAACCAGAAGAATCCACTTTTTACAAGTCCTTTTTTCATGTCTTCCTCCATCTTCTAATAGTCTATACTCATAAAGTATGTATAAAATTTTCTATTGATTATTTTAACATAATAAACATTATACAACTATAAATTTTTTCTTAAGATTTAATGACTATTCTCATATACTTCCGGTTTTAATACACCGATATAAGGTAAATTACGATATTGATCAATATAATCTAATCCATAACCAACAACAAATTTGCCTGGAATTTCAAAACCAATCCAATCTGCTTCAATTTCGGCTTTCCGACCACTTGGCTTATCCAGTAATGTTACAATTTTTACAGAATTAGCATTTCGACTGTAGAATAGCTCCTTCAAGTACGCCAATGTCTGACCCGTATCAATAATATCTTCAACGAACAATACATCGCGTCCTTTAATCGGTGTGTCCAAGTCCTTGACAATCTTCACTTCACCACTTGATTCAAATTCATTGCCATAACTGGATACATCCATCACATCAAACTCCATAAAAATATCCATCGCCTGCATTAAATCACCCATGAATGGTAAAGCACCTTTTAAGATCCCGACAATTAACGGATTTTTATCGCGATATTCTTCGGCTAAGATAGCCCCAAGTTCTTTTATTTTACTTTGTATCTGTTCTTCTGACACGAGAACTTCTGCCATATTTTCATGCATCGTTGTCATGTGTTCCCTCCTACTCATTCTTGCGCATCATCTTTCTGATAGACAAGTATGTAATTCATTGTATCAGTAATAGCGTCATTAGACAACCGACATTGTTTATAGCCAATCGCCCATAAAATACACCCTGTCTGTTCAACTACAAGCCATGCCTGATCCCGTTCAACTTTCGGGACCTTCTGATTGATAAAAATATCTTTCAATTTCTTTGTTCCTCGGCCACCTTTATAAGTCATACGGTCACCCGGTTGCCGGTGTCGCAAGCGAAGTGGTAATTTAATGGCTGCTTGCGGTATCGACAACACGAGCGCATGTTCTGGCAGTTCTGACTGATCAATTCCACTGTTAAAGACGCCAAACATCTCAGTCGGACTAAGCTCGTACCATTGATTGATCACTGAAATAACTACTTCATCTGTTGACTTAAAGACAGCAGGCTGATCTTGACGTTGAATCCGTAACACATTATAGGTACGAATACATTGCCAACCTCCCTGCCAATCTAAGCGACTATTCCCCGTCGATGTCTGCAGCCAGTCCAACGTTTCTTCAATATACTGCTTATTAAACTGACCTTCTTGTTGGAAAACTTTCTTAAGGCCTTCTTTCAAGAGTAGCTTCTGCACCGCTCGCGAATGACTTAACAGCAACGGAATATCTACCGTCAAGCTCTCTTCATCTAGCTCGATGACCTTCACCAGTAATTCCTGCAAGTGTAGCTGATAAGCCTCCACTAACTCCGCCAATTCTTGGGCAAATTCACTCAGATGAGCAACCACCTGAGGATTCTCTGCCTGCAATTGCGGAAGAACATCATGTCGCAGTCGGTTTCGCAAAAATTGATCACTTGCATTAGACGCATCTTCTTTATAAGCTAACTTGTGCTCGGCAGCATACTGGCGCAATTCCACCTTAGTATAATCAAGTAATGGACGAATAATTTTTCCCGGACCAAATGTACGCTGCTGCGGGATACCCGTCTTCTCTTCTAACAAACCGCCCCGTATCAACTTCATCAAAACAGTCTCTGCCTGATCATCCTGATGATGCGCCGTCAACAAAACATTAAACTGCTGATCCATCATTACCTGCTCGAAAAACTGATAGCGTATCTCCCGCGCCTCATATTCAATTCCCGCCTGAAGATCCGCTCCTTCTGCCCATCGGTAACAATAACAGGGTACATCATATGCTGTAGCTAGCTCTTGAACAAATTGCTCTTCCACATCTGACACATCCCGCAACTGATGATTCACGTGAGCAACGCCGATTATCGGGCGTAAGTCACTAGGAAGTTGACACATCATATCCAACAACACAATAGAGTCTACCCCACCGGATACAGCGATCAAGACCCGATCAGTCGGCGTAAACCATTTATTTTTTTTTACAATATACTGAAATGGAGTCACGGCCCTCTCCTCTTATCAATAAAAGGGCTGAGGTCAGCCTCAACCCTTTATGGTCTTAATTACGGTGCCCGCCTCGGCCACCACGTCTATTTTCTGTTTGTTGTTTCAATGATGATAATCTATCTTCACTATCTTTTAAGAACGAGTTCATCATCGAATCAAAATCTTGGCTTTTTTGTTTTGGTGCTTCTTTTTTAGGCTTCTCTACTTTTGGTTTATCATCGCTCGCTTGTTGCGCTTGTTTGGTTTTACGAATGGATAAACCAATCTTGCCATCATCTGCGATCGATAAGACCTTCACATCCACTTCTTGGCCTTCTTCTAGTTCATCACTAATATCTTTAATATATTTATCAGATACTTCACTAATATGAACAAGTCCTGTCTTGTTATCTTCCAAATCAATGAACGCTCCGAAGTTAGCTAAGCCAGATACTTTTCCTCTTACCGTTTGTCCCACTTCAATTGCCATGTGTCTAAAAAATCCTCTCAAAATATTTGTGTCTTATTATATCAAATAAACTCCGTAAATTAAAGCACTATTTCAGCGAATCTTAGGTGATTCGAGGAGACATCTCTGTGACTCTTGCTTCTAATAATATTTAGGATATTTTTCTAGAGTTTTAGAGAGTCAACGTAATATTACTTAGCTGGCTTTTGCCATAATTTCCCACGATGCATTAACTGACGTTTCTGTGGTAGACGTGCCACCGCTTCTGCGCTACAGCTGCTCGTCACAAAGACAAAACTAGCTGGATCACCAACGCTCGGCCATTGTTGTTGTCCTACTTGATTAAGTGGCGTCACCCCATCTGTTACAAGACCTAAACTTTTACGTAAGCTTTTTTCATCAATTTTTCCCGAAAATTCATTGTATCGATTTAATTTTTCTAAAATATCACCGGAGACATATGGACTCCATGAATCAAAGTAACCATCACAACCTAAGTGAACAGCAATTCCTTCCTGCATGAGATAATCAATTGGAGGCATAATCACATTATTAACCGAGTGAGGTGCTGTGGACATCACTGTGATATTGTGCTGCTTCATTCGCTTCACTATACGCGCCAAATCTGCTTGGCCAACACCCGCTAACCCAAAAGCATGGCTAAAAAATGTTTTTTGAGCGAAGTTGTATTGTTCAATTAGATCAATCCACTTATCCATCGTATAATAGCCCAAATAATCACGGTCATGGAAGTGAAAATCAACATCCACTTGATAGCGTTGCGCAATCTCCATTGTCTTACGCAAAGATGGTTCAATCTGTCGATCAATACCCGCTGGATCTAATCCCCCGAGCATCGTCGCTCCACTATCAAGCGCTTCTTCCAGTAATTCCGGCATCCCGTCTCGCAACAACCCATGCTGGGGGAAGGCGATAATGTCAGCGGTCACTACATGAGAATAGCGATCCAGAGCTTTGATGACCCCTTTTAAGTTATCTAATTTAATATACGGATCAATGTTAACATGCGTACGAATATGATTAACACCATAATCTAGATGACGTTCAATCATCGCAGCTGCTCGTTGCTCTGTGGTTGGTTCTAACTCCCTTAATTCCTCAGCTTCTTTCGCTAAACGCTCAGACAAGCTATCAACTGGCTGACAGGCACGCCATCCAAGCGTCAGATATGTCTTATCCAGGTGATTATGCATTTCTTTAAATGGAGGCAAGGCTAGCTGACCCGCTGCATTGTACAGAATGGTTACGTGGTCGCCCGGGAATTCTGATGTGATTCGGCTAATCATTCCCTCATTTGTCACTTCAATGTGGAAAGTGTCAGTGACAGTTTTTACACTGCCATCTGTCCGTAATTGTTCACTTGTTTCTAATGTAACGTTGGTAATCCATTGACTCATCCACGGTACGCTCCTTTTTGTTGAATTGACTGTTCTGAGATGACTTGTCCCCTTGAAATAACGGTTGAAATTGGGCAACGACGGGCAATTAAGTGAGCTGAGCTAACCGCATCGACCAATAATGCATTAGCTGGCATTCCAACTTTTGGCCAAACTTGTCGGCCAGCACTGTCAAGTGGTGTTACTCCACCTGTTCCAAATTTTAAAGCATAACTAAGACGTTTTTCATCAATAAGATTAAACTGTTCACTTAATAGATTTAATTTTTGAATCGTATCTCCCGTTCCGAATGGCGACCAATGATCCGTTAAGCTATCATGGCCGACTGAAACTTTCACACCATATTGATCAAGCTCAAATATCGGCAAGGTCAAGCCAGGACTAATCACGACGGTGGTGCTAATGTCAACATTCCGTTCAGCCAACCGTCTAAAGAGCGTTTCTTTCTTCTGGGCTGGCACTTGTGCTAAAGCAAAGGCATGGCTAAGAGTGACCTCCCCTTGATAATCATACATTGCCATCATATCCAATAAACGCTCAATCTCATAGACACCTAATGCCCCACGATCGTGTAAATGAACATCAATTCCTAAATCATATTGCTTCGCCCACTTAACGAGCAATTGGAGACTAGCTTCTACATCTCGTTCTAATGTAGCAAAATCTAAGCCACCAATATGCGTTACCCCCATACTCAGTGCTTGTTCGAATAATTGGATGAATTCTTCCCCGTTTCTGAGTAAACCATGCTGCGGGAAAGCAACAATCTCATACGTTATTTGATCTTCATATTGTTTGAGTACATCAAGAGTTAGTTCGACATGTTTTAGACCGATTTGGGGATCGATATTACAATGCGTTCGAATATGAGTATGACCATTTTGAATATAGTGTTGAACCACTTTATGTGCTCGTTCGGCAGCGACATCTAACTGAGCTGGTAGCAGCTCTTTTTCTTCATTCAACCGCGTATAAATACTGAAATCTTCTGGTCGGGTAGGTGCTTGCCATGGCCCGCTAAAGTACGTTTTATCGATATGAATATGCGACTCCCGTAATGATGGCACAAGCAATTGCCCGTTCCCATCAATAACTTTTTGCACACCTGGCGTATTTTCAGCAATTTCATCCGCAATTTCAGCAAAACAGCCTTCCTTTATTAATAGATCTTTTGTTTCCGTCTCTGTCACAACTAAGCCATTATTTTGTTCCTTATAACAACGCTCTAACTTAATATTTTTTAATAATAATCCCATTTACAGTAACCCTTTTCTATAATTGAACTGCTTTCATTATAATGATAAAGATAGTATGCATCACTTACATCATGTCACTAATTATCTATTGTTCACATATCACTTGTTCGAATAACTTTAATTTCCCATGGCAACGACCACAACAGTATGATGCTGTATTCACACGACGCTTACGATAATAAGACTGCCCGCATTGACTACACTGATAATGCCAGCGTTTCGCCACACCGCTCTTTTGTTCGATGGATGGGGTATGCCGCAAGCCTCCAACTTCTTTCAACAATTTCCGAAAATCAGCATCGCGATGTTGATAGCCCCGACCCGCTATATGCAGATGATAGTGACAAAGTTCATGCTTCACAATACCTAAAAAGACTGCTTCTCCAAACACGTCCAAAATCTTGGGATTGAAGTCCAAATGATGTGTCTGGAGATGGTAACGTCCACCCGTTGTTCGCAAGCGGGAATTAAAGGTTGCTCGATGTCTGAAAGGATGATGAAACCATTCTTCAGATACTGCTTCAACATAAGCTTGCAAGGAATCGTCTGTCCGTATGAGTTTCATTACTCTGTCTTCCTTCTCTCGTCACTAATCTTTCTGTACCATTGTTAAACCAATCCGGCTACGGTTCAAATCAATCGATTTAATCCAAACTGTAACAATATCGCCTACTTGAACGACATCTTTCGGATGTTCGACAAATTGATCACTTAGCTCAGAAATATGGACTAAGCCATCTTCCTTCACTCCAATATCCACAAATGCACCAAAATCAACCACATTACGAACCGTCCCTTGCAGTTGCATCCCTTCGCGTAAGTCATCCATCTTCAGTACATCTGTCGATAGAATTGGGGCCGGCATATCATCACGTGCATCTCGTCCCGGCGCAATCAAAGCTGCCACAATATCACGATATGTCTCTAAACCAATCTCTAATTGCTCAGCTGTCTGTATGTCTGGCAATTGTTCCAACAAGTGCTTCAACTCATCGGACCCGATAGCTGACTTATCTTGCTTCACATGGGCTAATATTTTTTCAGCTTCAGTATAAGATTCAGGGTGGATACCCGTTTGGTCGAACGGCTCAGGTGCATCCGGAATACGTAAAAAACCGACTGCTTGCTGATAAGATTTTGGTCCCAAGCGTTTCACTTGTTTAATTTGATCACGCGTAGTGAACTGCCCCTCTGACTCACGGTAGGCGACAATATTATTAGCCGCTGTCTTCGTCAAACCAGAGACATGTTCGAGTAGCGCACCACTTGCTGTATTTAAGTTAACACCAACTTGGTTAACCGCCGTCTCGACAACAAAATCTAACTGACCTTCTAATTCTTTTTGTGACACATCATGTTGATATTGCCCGACACCGATTGATTTGGGATCAATCTTGACCAATTCTGCTAATGGATCTTGCAGACGACGAGCAATACTAATCGCTGAACGTTCCTCAACTGCTAGATCAGGAAACTCACGGCGCGCTTCATCACTGGCTGAGTACACTGAAGCACCCGCCTCATTCACAATAATAAAGGCTGTCTTCTCCGGCATCTCACTCACCACTTCAGCCACGAACTGCTCTGATTCACGACTCGCCGTACCATTCCCAATAGCAATCACATCTACTGCATGTTCCGTGATCAATTGCTTCAGCGCTTCTTTCGACTGATTGCGTTTTGTCTCACCAGATGTATGCGGATAAATGACTTTAATAGCTAACACTTTTCCTGTCGAATCAATCACCGCTAGCTTACACCCTGACCGATAAGCTGGATCAAGCCCTAAGATCGTCTTCTGCTTCAGTGGCGCTTGCATCAGTAAGTTCTTCAAGTTCTCACCGAAAATTTGAATCGCATGAGTCTCTGCTTTCTCCGTCAATGTACTACGCAATTCACGTTCGATGGATGGTGCGATAAACCGCTTATACGCATCTTTGATTGCTTCCTTCACGATAGAGATTACTGGCGATGAACTATCCAGACTAGGTAATATTTGTTTGTATAAATACCGATGCGCTCGCTCGTCACCGACCTCTAACTTAACGGTTAAAACCTCCTCACTCTCTCCCCGGTTCAATGCGAGTGTTCGGTGAGGGGCAATTTTTCGATAATCCTCTGCATACTCATAGTATTGTTGGAAGACATTCTTCTCATCAATCTCCTCATTCTTCACCGTACTAGTTATCTGAGCGTTATAGATTGTATAGTCGCGCAGACGCTTGCGATATTCTGGATTATCAGCAACCTGCTCAGCAATAATTTCATGAGCTCCCGCCAACGCATCCGCTACCGTCTCAACATCATATTCCGAATTAAGATAATCACTTGCTATCGCTTCAATCTCTGCCTCACTTGCATCAGGGAAACCAAGCAACCAGTCTGCTAATGGCTCTAATCCTGCTTCTTTCGCCTTAGTAGCCAAGGTCTGACGCTTCTTCTTATACGGTCGATACAAGTCTTCTACTTCTTGTAGTTGCGTTGCCTCTCGGATTTCCGCTGCTAGTTCATCCGTCAGTTCCCCCTGCTCCTCAATAGCACTTAAGACGGTCTCTTTACGGTCTTGTAAGTTTTGGATATATTCACTGCGCTGTTGGATCTCTCTAATTTGGACTTCATCGAGTGCCCCCGTCTGATCCTTCCGGTAACGTGCAATGAATGGCACCGTATTCCCATCATCCAAGAGCGACAATACTGTCCGCACTTGTTTAGTCGAATAATCACTTAATTCCCGTACAATTAGTTGAAACGTCTGCTTATCTTCCACACTTATCACTCCATCTTTCTCTATTCTCTACTTCTGTTTATCTTATGCTTGGTAAGTCGCTTCAATCCCAGCTTGGCTCAACTTCACACCATTTAGCTGACCCCCATACACAGCTCCGCCATCGATCCCAATCTTATGATCTTCACTCACCCAAAGATCAGGCTGTCCATCCGTGCGCAACTTCATTGTCGGCGTATGACCGAACACAAATGTCTTCTCTGTCTCATTCAGCACATCCAAGAATCCTTTACGAATCCATATTTTATCTCGAACCGTTGACTCACGCCAGTCATCTAACGTCAAGTCCATCCCCGCATGAACAAAGAAATACTTCCCCCATTCATAAGTTAACTCAAGATTATCCAGATAGTCAATCAACCATGGATACTGATCTTTCAATGCTTCGGCCAATTCCTGAGGGGTACTTGACGATACCGCATCACCTAAGAACGACTCAAGTGTTATCTCGCCTCCATTCCGATAATAGTGCGCCACATTATCAGCCGGATCATCCAAGAACTTCATCAACATATCTTCATGATTTCCACGCAGACAAATCGCTCCATATTCTTCCTTCAACTGCTTTGCTCGGCGAAAAACAGCCTGAGCATCCGGCCCGCGATCACACAAATCTCCCAAAATAACAAGCTGCTCTTCTTCTGGATTCCAATATTCAAGTAATGCCTCAAGTTGCTCATCACTACCATGTACATCACTAACTGCGAATATGTAAGATTTATCCATCTACAACACCCTTTTCTCCCTGTCTAATGACTCAAATTTCCCTACTCTCATCTCTTTCATTGTAACATATATCTTACGGTTATTATACTAGCAAGGAATTCACTTCTCCACCGACAGTTTATTCACGAAAACAACCAAGCAAATGCTCCATGTTAAAAACAAAATTGATTGAGTGACTTATCTCCGTTCAATTAATTGCGGGTACATTAAATACTTCCATTTATAAGATATTTGACAATCAAGATAATTATTGTTATTGTGATAATGAATCCGCTATAAATTAATTGTCATACATTAAAAGGGGGCATTAATATATGAGTAATCAAGTTGTAAACATACTACTAACGCTTGTACTAGTATATATTTTTTCTGCCTATATCATTTTTTTAGTAAAATCTGTACTTTACGGAAAAGAGAAAGTGTATGGGTGTAAGAATCCAACATTACTACAAAAGATAAAAGTGATTTTTCTAATGTAAATGATGTCACTTCAGTTATTTAAAATCAAAATTTCTTAATAAGCTCCCTCCAAAGTAGACAATACAGACATCTACTTTCGGAAGGAGCTTATCTTTCAATATAATTTAGTTTATAATCAATCTTCAGTGTGAGTCGCTAAACTATTCAATAATCGTCGCCAAAAAATCCAACTGCTTATCGACATTTTCGCGAGCTTCTCTTAACCACAACTGGCCTTCGTAGCCGTGAAACATGAAGCCGGGATAGTCATCAGTATAAATATTGGACTGGACATAAATATCACGCGCTCGCAGTTGAGCGACCAGATCAGTGGCTTGTTGCGTAAACGAAACGCGATTCCCATCCGAAATATAGACGGGTGGAAGGGCTTCGTTGATATGATTAAGAAGATTTGCTTCAGCAAGCATCTGTTCTTTCATATTGCGCGGATTCATGTCCATATATGAGAATCCCATCACACTGAATAGCCAGTTAATTAACCAATGGCCCACCTGATTGGAACGATTGGGATCAATTAAAGCACTGTTGAGCATGATGCCGCGAATAGTTAAGTCCGGATGTTGACTGAGCCCTAAACGATCAGCATAAGCACTGGATGATTCAGCTAACGCTAGCTGCCCGGCTAAATGACCACCTGCTGACAATCCTGCTAATACAATATTATCAGGGTCTAAGCCATATTGTTCCCCTTCGTTCACTAAGAAATCCATCACTTCGCTTGCTTGTATAATCGGTACGGGATATTTATACATCGGTGTGAGCGCATAATTAGCCGCTACAACCGCATAACCAGCCTTCACAAACTCTAACAAATATCGCCGCTCATCGATCTTATCCCCCCAAGCAAACCCACCACCATGAAAATAAACAATCACTGGATACAAAGCTGGTCGTATTTCCATATCATTCTCATTATCACAAGTGTTCTGTTGCTCTTTTATCCGATTTTCTTCGGGAGATCGCGTGGGATGACTCGAATGACTTGGAATAAAGATATCTAACTTGTTATTTGGATAATCACTCTTATATTCGACATTTTTATACACATTGGCTTGTTTAGCCGGTTTTACACGGCGACGTTTCAGACGCTGCCGCATCTTGCTAAACACACGCGTTATGCCAATAACTAAGTCCGCCCAATAATAGCCAATAATCCAGATAATACCCATGATTGCTAATAAACTACTGAGTAACTTCCCTAATTTTTTTACTGTCTTTTTGATGCGTAACGCTCCTCATATCTCAGTTACTGTCTTGGACAATTTACGCCTCGAACGGGACAGTCTCCACTGTTAAATGCTTATAGTCCCCAACAATTTTGGCAACCGGGCACCGCTTGTGTGTTGCTTGAATAATGGTTTCCGCTTCGTCTAGTGGGATATCCGCTACAGCTGCTGTTAGATCTAAGGTGAAGTAATACTCTTCGCTGACCTCATCTTGATGCAATTGCACCGTCACTTGTACACGGCTCTTCGGCTCTATCTCCCGCTCTTTCAATACGGCATGCAACGTCGCATTAAAGCACGTCGCTAAGGATAATCCCATCAATTGTTCCGGATTAGTCCCTGGCTCATCACTCGTGGGACTGGACGTCTGATACGACTCACCGTCCACTAAGTAAGACTGCCCATCAATACCTGTCTCATTCACTGCAACAACTTCATATAACATAAATATGTCCTCCCTTTATAAATATATGAACAATATACCGTTATAAAATAGTTCTCATATGTCCATTATAGCACGCACAACAGTGTATTTCATGTATAAAATTGTTCCTTATTTAAATAAGATAGCACATATCCAGAATTTAAGCTTTTCACTGATTACAGTGACTAATTCAGAAACTTATCCTACATTTTTTCTCCCGCAACAGAATAGAGGCCCATATAAAAAATGGACAGAAATTATGACAGCTATGACGGACCAATAATATCCATTAAATCTATAATTATCTAAAAAAATCACTATAATATCTATTATTCTGCATTAGTTTTTCATGCTTCCCGTGTGCTATAATTTTTCCTTTTTTTAATACATAAACACAGTCAGATATAGTAGTGGTAGAAAGTTTATGAGTTACCGCTATAATAGTAATATTTTTTTTCTTTAAATTATTGAAAATTTCTCTCTCTGTAGATACATCTAATTGACTGGTCCCCTCATCTAAAATTATGACCTTTGGGTTAGTTAATAATGCTCTAGCAATAGCCACCCGTTGGCGTTGACCTCCAGAAAGATTTCTCCCATTATCTCCAATTTCTGTATTATATTTAGATGGCATTCTGTTCATCACATCCTCATCTAAACAAGCAAGCTTTGCCGCTTCTCTTATTTTTGAGATTGTATGACTATGTGTCGGATCAATATTTTTTTGAATTGTATCGTTAAGTAACGTCTCATCTTGTAAAACTGTTCCGAATAACTGCCGGTATGATTTCAAATCATATACTTCTTTATCTATATTATTTAATAATATATTCCCTTCAAAATTATTATATAAGGATAAAATCAATTTTATAATAGTTGTTTTCCCACAACCTGTTCTTCCTACAAAAGAAATAAATTCTCCTTCATTTATGGTGAAATTTAACTCTTTAACATTTTTTTTCCATTGATCCCACTGTATGAGAAGTTAACATCTTGGAATTTAATATTTTTAAAACTATTTATTTCTCTTCCATCAAAATTTTTTTCACTTTTAGCTGTGATAATCTCTGAAAGTCTATCTATGTTATTTTTACTATACTGAAAATCAAAGATATTTTGTATTAAAATAGCTAATGGACTCAATAATGTATTTCCTAAAGCTAAAAAAGACATAACTTGACCGAGAGTTAACATCCCCTGATTAACAAAGTTACTCCCTATAAATAATACAGTAACGCTTGGTAACAATCTATAGGAGATAATTAAACTCCTGTACATCCCTAATAATCGCTGCCTTTTAAATTCTAAATGCATTTGTTCATTATAATTCTTAACCCATTTATTATATAGAGCTTCGCCATAATTTGATGTTTTCATCATATTAATATTGGACGATAGTTCAATTAAATAACTTTGTGTCTTTTCCCTTTTCATTAATGATAGTTTATTTTTTACATCTGTCTTTTTAAAAAATATATTTAACAACACACACAACAGTATCCCGTATACTATCATAATAATCGATAATATTCTTGAAATATATAACATCATTGATATAGATATTACTATAGTTAACACATCTACAAACACACCCGTAATTATATTTGATAACAATTGTTGAATTGAATCAATATTATTAATTCTAGAAACAATATCTCCTGAAGACCTAACATCAAAAAAAGAAAGTGGTAGATAAAATAATTTACGCACTACATTTTTTTTTAGAGTACTAATATATTTTATTTCTAATAATGTTGTTAATAATTCTCTTACAAAAGAGAATACGCCGTAAGATAGAATAGCAAATAATATCCCAATTATTAATTTCACATGGGAAACTAATGCAATTCCATTTATCACATTATCTATCATATATTCAGTAAATAAGGGCATTAGCAATACAAATAGTTGTATTATAAACGAAAAAAATATAACACCAACTATAAATTTTTTTTTAATTTCTCCAAGTGTTAATATTTCAATTATTTTATTTTGGGATTTTTGTTTTTTTATATTCTCTGGAAAAAACAGGAGTAAAATACCCGTGAATTTTTTCGAAAATTCAGAACCATCCATTATTATTCTGCCACATTCAGGATCTAAATAATAAATTGTTCCTCTTTTAGCTTTTTCAATAACAACATAATGACTCATTGATAATACAGCAATACATGGAAATACAATCTTTTCAGAAAAAATATTTTCTTTCTTATTTAATTCAACAGCCTTAGATTTTAATCCATATTCATTCGCTACATTCATTAAATCTCTTAAGTGGACACCATCACGAGAAATAGAACATTTTTCAACTAAATCAGATATATGTAGTTTACACCCATAGTAATTTAATACCATTGTCAGTGCAGCAATTCCACAGTCAGATTCTGAAAGTTGTTGTACAAATTTTATTTTTTTCAATATAATCCCTACTTTCTAACCCTACCTTTTATAGTTACCTAAAGTAGAATAGAGCTATATATATTAAAATTTTATTCAAGTAATAATATAAACGGTAGGTCTTCATTCATTAAACTTAATAATCCAAACCCTATTCCTGAGAGCCCCAACATCATACCTGGAGAATTCTTATAAGGAATTCCGCACTCCCACTTATCTTTTAATTGGCTAATCAGATGTGACATATAAATATCGTATCTTTTGTCTATATCATTTTTCGTATTCAATTCTGATGATGCATACTTTAGAATTAACATATTTCCCAAATCTCCATGACACAAACAGTGACTATGTCCAAATCCATTTTTTAAAGTGGTTCTAACAGCAATTTCAATGTCTTCATCAATTTTATTTTTTCTTTTTTCTGATAAAGGTAGATTATGTTTTTTTAATGACGCTCTACTTAATAGAATTCCACTTGCTCCATGACACCATGCAACGGGCATGTTGGAACTCAAGTTATTATATTCAATACCTTCTTCTGTTTCACGTCTATCAACCCAGTTTTTATCATCTTCACTATATAAATAATCTTCATATCTTAGTGCTTTTTCAATAACTTCTATATATCGTTCATCTGGTAAGTAAGAATACAGTTTCGATAATGCCCAAACAATTCCAGAAACGCCATGCGCAAAACCTCCCAATGCATTTCTCGAAGCAATACCTATCCAAGCAATGCTGTTGTTATCCATCTCTATATAGTTATCAATGATTTGTTCTGCATACTGTTGACACACTTCTAAAATAGCATCATTAGATGTCAAATCGTAATATCTCAATAAAATAGCTATTACCCCTGATGAACCAATTATAATATCATGCTCATTTCCAACTGATATATTTTTCTTACATTCTTTGAAAATCCATGATCTTATTTTTTCTAATTCATCTAAGTCAAATATTCCTCCTAATTCTTCTTCTAGTATCGTAAGTGCGTATATAATAGGTGTTTCACCAGAAAAACCACCAAACATAACCTCTGAATTAATATTTGTTCTTTTTCTAACATTTTTTATATAATTTATAATACTTTTATAACATCTTTTTACCATGATTAAATATTTGTTTTGTTTAGTTTCTTTATACAGAAATATAAAATAAATCATTATTCCTGATAATCCACTGTATAAATCCATACTAGTAGGCACCATGTTCCAATCATTAGCTTTTTCTCCAATTACATTCATATCAATCCAACTAACATCCCCGTTCATTCCAATAAATGACTGATTAATCAAATAATCACCTATATTAGTAGATATTTCTAAAAGTTGCTGGTCTAAATGATTTTTATTTAATTTGTCATCATTTATCTCTATAATTTTTCTATCATTTTCTCGCTGGGACTCCGCTTTATTATATTCAGAATCATAATTCAAAGCTGTTTCAATCAATTCCACCTGTAACGTCAAATCTTTGTCCCCTAAAATATTTATCTTTTCTTTAACGAGAGCAATACTAGAGTGCTTGAATATCGATTCAATTTCTGAACCATCCTTAGTCGTTATATTGTTTTTGCTGACATTTGATATTAACCACGGAATATCATTCTTTAACAAAGAAGTAAACTCTATTTCCGAAACTTTTCTAAATGAATTATTTTCATCAAAGTATATCCATAGCTTGGAAAACAACATTTCCCTATCAATAGCACTTCTCAAAAAATCAGGATGCAATGATATCTGGATTAATGTTGTATAATATTGTGTAGGTCTTAAAATTTGTCTTGCATAAATCTCTTTGTAATTTTCAACTTGATTTATTATTTCTTTTTTATTTATGTTTTTAATTTTAGTGTATGATTCAATAAACCCTTTTTTCAAATACTTATGATAACTTGTAAGACTAATTTCTTCTCCTATTATATATGGGTTATTTTTTTGAGATGCTAACGTAGATGTCTTATATTCTACTTTCATATTATCTTTGTTTACATTAGTAATACTGGCTTGTTCTATAGGAATTTCCTTATTCTCACTAGTTGATATGGCACTAATATCTACACCGTTTTTACCATTTTGTGCCCAAACTAAATTAGGTAAAATTCCTACTGTCCTGACAGAATTCTCTAATAGTTCATTTACTCTATCAGCAGCTGTATCTATACCACTCGTATTTGAAGTATTGTTATGAAATAATGTCTCCAAGTCTATCAATACAGGATGTTTTCCTTTTGCAATAATATTTTCATAATGTATATCATTCCCACGAAGTAGATAAAACAAAAATAATAATTGTCCCAATTCAGTATAATAGTTTTTGAAATCACTATAATCCTTACACTCTTCGTGTGGAATATACTCTACCCAACCGTATTCAGTATGATTTATGATTTTTAAACTATATAAATGACTTTTGGTCACTTCATTGAACCATTTAATTGTACTTTGAAAAGTTACATCCATTTTTAAATCTCTTGGTTTATAGACAACAGAAGTACCTTCCTCAAAATGAAGTATAATTACAGTTTGTCCTCCATTGTGCACATCAGAAGTATTCAATTCAATACTGTTTAATTCTCCCTCAATTTTAAAAGTTTTTCTAAATCATCTTTATCTGACAAAATTCTATCTATAAATCGTGTTGTATTATTTATCCATTTTTGAGTTGCCTCACACATCAACCTGAACATTACAGGGTATTCCTCTAAAATCAACCAATAATTATCACTTAAGTATTGAGTCGAAAAATAATTATATCTTTCCTCAGATGTTTCTCCTGCTAGTTTGTTTTCTTCTCTAGCTATATTTAATTCTAAAATAAGAGTTCTATATGAAATTTCGGCTAATTGGTCATATAAATAGATTAATAATTTATTAAATACATTATCTGATATACCGGGAATATTTTTCCAATAGTTTTCAAATCTTAATATCGCTAATTTTAAAAATGGTTCATGAAAACCATAAAACATTGGTAGTTCTTTTTGCCCAATATCTCCTATTATATAAAATTCAGGTAAAATAATAGATTCAATGGAAAGGACTTGTAAGTCGTGAATCAATTGGTTCCACAATACATTCGTTTCAGTAACTTTGCATGAGAAATTATCATTTTCCGATAATAATTCGTTTAAATTAGCTGTATTTATCCCTAATCCATTGGATAAAATATTCTCAATTTCTCTTTCGTTAACACCTAGAAATTTTTTCCAATACTGTAACCTGTTTTCTGATTTATAATTATTAGTCTCATCATGCTGAATATCTCTTTCAAAAGAATATAAACCATTTTTAAACTTATCTATCAATTTCATTCATTTTACCTCCCGAAAACAGTATTTTCTTCTCTATATGTACGCGAGGAGGAAATACCTGTAGTACACCTCCTCACACAATCTTATTAACAGCACGCTACAGTAAATACTGGACATTCAGCAGTAATCGTACAAGCACGACCACATGAATGTCTTCCTGAATAACAACGACAGTAAGTATTAGCTGTGCCTGATGCCATTACTTTATCAATATCGTCACTCTTCAATTCTCTGAAAATATCTCCTGCTGGATTATCGTAGTCCTCTTCTTTCTCATATACAGGTGTCTTCCAGTTGTTCACTTTGTTCTTCATAATATTTCCTCCTCTCATTTAATTTATAAATAAGCATTTATGCTATATTTACCATGATTCTTGTTGTGCTATTTTTTTATAAATGAACACTGCACAAATTGCTATCACGCACAAAATAACAACCGATGAACTATACTCATATAGATTTGACTCCTTAAATCCTGAAATATTAAATAATGCATTTACAGGGTATAAATAGGATATTGCCGTTTGTTCTATAAAAACACTGACAAAAGAACTTACAAACCCTACCATAACAGCTAGTTGCATATTATAATCCATGTAAATTATGACCGACAAAATTAACATTGCAATCACATACAGACCATTAGAGTGCACGACATATTCAAATAAATACTTTAATACAATTTCCTGAGTTAATATATTACTGTGTATTTTTTCTAATACTAATGTAAACACAAATATACTTGATGTAAATATCATACTTACAACCCAAATAAATTTAGATTTATTCAAAATTAAATGACTTTTTCGAACAGGAATTGTTAAAATATTTATGTAAACACTATTCTCTCGCTCAATTATAAAAGACGCTGATCCAATTAATGTGAATACTGGCAGTAGAAGATAATACGTCCCCACAATCAATGTATTCTGTAAAGTCCATCCGGGTTCAGCAGCATAAGGGATGCCCACATATTTTACATTACCCATTAGATAGTGAATTCCTATATTGAGCACTACAATCAAAATTAAAACAATAATCAACTTACTCCGCTTCATTTTTTTAAATTCTAATACCATCTACAATACCTCCGAAAGATCATAACTCTTGCTTCTTCAAAATTTTATTCATGGCAAAAAGAACGATGATTGTATAGAAAATTATACTAATAACCATTAGTGCAATATTGCTATTAACTTCGACACCTTCCATACTACCATACCAAATTATATGCGGAGCTGTAGCCAAAGGGATAATCCCGTTCATGAAATTTGTTAAAAAGAATGATGCAATAATATACATGCTTCCAATTAAATTAGTTATAACAACATTTCCCTTTGTGGCTACGGATATCAGTGTAACAGGTAGCATTGATAAAAAAATCACAAGTGAAGTTAAAATACATAACCACAGATACCGGAAAATCAATAGCCATGTCATACTAAATCGAAACCTTGTTACATACCCAATTACACAAACACTTATCCAAATCATTACCATAGCAACACTCAAAACAATATAAATGGCAATTAATTTAGCGGCAATTATTTTTTGTTTGGAAATTGGAATAACCGTTAAATTTTTCATAACTTCATTACGATAATCATCTGAAATTGTGCTACTACTCAAAGACAATAAAATAAATGGTAATAATAGAAATCCTGTATAACTTAATGAAAATTTGTATAAATGAATAAATTGATCAAATAATCCAACTGCTTGGGCAGTGTACACCGACATCATCGTAATATAAATCCCTAATACGCTTGCATATACCCACATTTGTTTCATTCGAGTTATTTTTGTTATCTCCGTCGATACTAAATCTAACATTAAATTACCTCGTTTCTGTTACACGTTGAAATTGTTCTTCTAATGTCAATTTCTCCCTCATAATTCCCTCGATATCGACATCATTTTGGGTTAGTAATTTATTTACTTCAGATATATCCATATCTTTAGAAAGCAATCGTACTCCTTTTGCTGTATTTATCATATTATGTTGGCTAACTCCTGCTTCTAATAATACTGATTTTACTTTATCAAAATTAGATGTAAAAATATGAATAGTAACTTGGCTATTTTCATTCATTTTTTTTAGATTTATATATTTAACAAGCTCTCCCTCATCAATAATACTCACTTCATCTGCTACTTGTTCCACTTCAGAAAGAATATGACTAGAAATAAGTAATGTTTTTCCTTGTCTTTTCATCTCTTTACATAATTCTCTAATTTCAATAACGCCTGATGGGTCCAAACCATTTGTTGGTTCGTCCAAAATTAAGATATCCGGATCATGCATAATCGCATTTGCAATAGCTAATCGTTGTTTCATTCCTAAAGAATATTCTTTGAATTTTTTTGAATCTGCGTATGGAAGATTTACTATAGTTAATGCTTCTTGTACTGCTTGTTTATCTAACTCTCTAAGTTTTGCAAAAATTGACAGATTTTCTGTTCCAGTTAAGTTAGGGTAAAAACCCGGTGTTTCTATCATACAACCAACTTGTTTCAGAACATTTCTTCCTTTTTCCGTCAATTGATTTTCTCCTAGAATAAATATACTTCCACTAGTTGGTTTAATTAAGCCTAATATACTTTTCAGTATTGTTGTTTTTCCAGCGCCATTCTTCCCAAGTAAAGCATGAATAGTCCCTTCAACTATATTTATATTAATTGATTTAATAACAGCTACATTGTCGTACGATTTCGTCAAATTATTAATTTCTATTACGTTTTTCATATAGTACATAACACAAAAGTGTTACTCACTCCTCTCAAATTTAAATTAAGTTAAAAATTTATATCTTATTCATGGATTATTAGCACAAATTGTTATACATATATACCTGTCATTAAAAATATTTCCTTTTGACCTTATCATTAATCTCAACACTTCACCAAATTGATATATTACCTTATGCTCTATCCTCACTTATCTTAACTACTGTATATAAATCAAAAAATAATATTTTTCACTTGTGAGTTTCTCAGTTCTAAAATACATATGAAAGCGAATACTTATTAATGATTAAATTGTACCATATTATTTAATTGTATACAATTTTAAAACTAAAATTTCACAAAAAAAATCACAAAGTGCAAAAAATACCCCAAGTGACGTGCTGTTGTACGTCATTCAAGGAGTTGTTAGACATTATCAATAGTCAATTGCCTCAGAATATGCCTCTATAATCGTATTTAAAAGTCCAATTGCTTATTGATGTTATCGAGTTCTTCTTCAAGACGAACGAAGCATCTAGTACATGGGAAATGAGTAGCTTGGAATATTCTCATTTTTTCATTTAAATTGGTCTTACCACATTATTTGAGAAATCACATAATTTTATTTATTAGAAAAACACCACAACAGATGTGTCGATAGGAGAAGCTGCCTGTCATAGCAACTCTCACGACAACAATCGATGTGGTATCTATACATGTATTATATTATTTTATCGCGTGTAGACGTCGAACCAACCAGCGTGACAGCTTGCGCACGTATCGTATACTTTTCCTTGACTGCCGAATGGTGTATCAATAATCGTTCCGTGACCGACACTACTGCTGGCAGCTAAGACGATATAGCCTTCACCATCGCGAACGAATCCATCTGCTGTGTGACGACCAGGAATGTTCAATCCGCCACCGGGTAGGACACGTTCTGAATAGAACGTCCATTTCTTCCCAAGTGCATTAATGACCCCTTGAAATTCTAAATCATCAATTGAATATTGAGCAGTTGTTGGGACAGCTGCTTGTGGTTGTATTGGTTCTTCTTGTACTTCTGGTTCTGTCTGTGTTTGTGATTCTTCTTGCACTTGTTGGTCAGGCTGTTTTTGTGTCTCTGGCTCTGGTTGTGATTGTTCAGCCTCTGCCGGTTCAGTTTCTGTCACTTGAGGTTCTTCCACTGACTGTTCAGCTGCCGAATCATCAGTTGGTTCAGCCGGTTCTTCGTTCTCTTCTATTGCAACAGTCTCTTCAGCTTGTGGCTGTTGCGTCTCTTCTGCTGATTGACTTGCAACTTGCTTAGCTTCTTCATTACTAGATGCGTCTTCCTGAACTTCTTGCTCAGCTTGACGTTCTTCAACTAGTTCTTCAGCCCGACGACAAATCTCAACTATCTCTGACTCTTCTTTCAACGTCTCGAAATCTTCGCGATTCTCTTCAATTAATCTTTCCAAGTCAGCTATTTCAGTATGAACTGATTGTTTTTTTGCGTCAATTGTCTCTTTTTTGTTAGAAAGATCTGTTTGTTTCGTTTCAAGTGACTGCACTAGTTGGTCGAGCTCATCTTTTTGTGCTTGCAGTGATTGTATTTGATCTGAATTAGCTTGGGTTAATTGAACGACCGCATTAACGCGAGCAATGATGTCTTGGAATGATTCAGCTTCAAGAAGTGATAAGACAGCATTCTCATTCACATTAGATAATTGCATATTTTGTAAGCGTGATTTAGCTTGATCGAAGTAGTCCTGAATGATTGCTTCTTGCTGGGAAATATCCTCTTCTGTTTGTGCGATTTCTGCTTCGATGCCATCAATCGTCTCATCAATCTGGACAAGTTCATTATTCAAATCTTCAATCGTCTGAACAGATGACCGAACTTGTTGTCTTAAATCTTCTAAGTTAGTTTCAGAATCTGCTACTTTGTCTTGAGCTTCTTCTGCATAAACATGATCTACTGTCATAGTAGCACTCGGTCCTGTCAATAAAGCCAAAATGGAGGCTGTTTTTAAAATGTTTTTCAATTTCATAGTTAAGATGCTCCTCATCTATATAATTCTATATAATGATTACATGATTGAACATAATGTCTTCCAATCGACACCTACCATTATAACAGGAGAACCGATCTATTCTATGACAGCTCGATAACAATTTATTACATCCCAACTACAATATCGGCCACCCTTTGTCATCGGATTGTAAATTTTAGGCAGGAAACAATCGATAACCCACTCCCTACCAACATAAAAAACCACAATCGCATCAGAATAAGTGCTCTCTGAATCAATTGTGATGATTTATTTATTGACCAAAAATACGAAATGCCGCTTTATAACTGACTAAAATATTTTCTTCATCGTTATTCGTTAACGTGATGGGGCCTTCGTACGGTTCAATTTCCGTAATTTGATACGTTTCGTTCAACTGGATTCCTTTATCCGTCAAATAAGTTAAAAATTCAGTATCATCATCGACTTGTTTCACCTTGAAAGATTCACCTTGTTTGCATTCTACTAAAGCATGATATTGATTAACGATGACTTCTCCATCTGAGGTTGGAATGGTGTCCCCGTGCGGATCAACTGTCGGGTGTCCTAAGAAAGCATCTAAGCGCTCAATTAACTTATCCGAAGAAATATGTTCCAATAAATCAGCATCTGTATGCACTTCATCCCACTCATAACCTAATTTTTCTGCCAAGAACACTTCCCATAGACGGTGGCGCCGTATTAATTGATTAACGATACGAACCCCTTTATCCGTCAGTTTTACCCCTTTATAAGGTTCATATGTAATAATTGATTGCTTCACCAAGCGCGTATTCATATCCGTAATCGCTGCAGCCGATACATTCAAGTATTCCGCCAAACTTTTATTATTAATCAGTTTAGACATGCCACCTAGTTCGTAAATAGCCTTTAAAAAATTCTCTTTATTTGGTGTCATTTCTGTCCCCTTCCCCCATTACTTTTTTTCATTATACATGAAATAGCTCTTAATGCGTAGTAGAGACATGAGATCTTTTTAATTAAATTTTTCAGTAACTAGTTTGAATATCAAATTAAAATATAGTATACTATTTCTAGAAATAATCTAATAAAGCAAAAGGAGATAATAATGAGAACTCTAACAACAAAGGATTTAGTCTATATTTCCGTACTAACAGCTATGCTTTGCGTAGCATCATTGGTCGCTATTCCCGTTGGTATCGGTATTCCCATTACATTACAAGTCTTTTTCTGGCTACTTATTCCTGCATTACTTAAAGCTTATCGTGGATTTTTAAGCCTAGCTCTTTATGTGTTAATTGGATTGATTGGTATTCCTGTATTTGCGGGAGGAACTGGTGGCTTTCAAGCTGTTCTTTCTCCTTCATTTGGTTTCCTTCTTGGTTCACTTATCATCGCTTTATACATTGGGAAGGTCGCACAGAAACGTCCCTCTCTATTAACAATGATTTTACACATGATTGTGGCTATTCTTATTTTATATACGATTGGAATTCTTTATCAATATTTCATTTTTAATGTCATTGCTGAATCAGGCGGTTCTACGACACTTATCAGTCTGATTATTGCCAACGTTTCATCTTTCTTACCACTCGATATTCTAAAAGCTATCCTTGCCGGTATTGTTTATGACCGACTTATCCGTCATACTCGCTTCAAAAACATATAAATTAGTGAAAGAACGCTACTAAGTACATAGCGTTCTTTTTTTGCTCTATTCTAACAAAAAAGCAATTGATTCATAAGGTTGGAGTATAAGTTGTTGCTCTAGCGCATGTTGGTCATAATTACCGATCAGTACTCGTGCATCTTTTTTCAAAAAATCTTCCGGTACATCAATAGCTGTCTGCTTTCCATAAAAATTATTAACTACTAGTAGTTGCTGATTGTTATATTCACGTATATAACTGTAAACATTGGAATGATCCAAGTGAATACTACGATATGTTCCCTCTGATATCACCGCATAATCTTTCCGTAATCGAATCAACTGCTTATAATAATCCCTGATATGCTGACTCGGATCAGTCACATTTGTATTGATATATTTATAATTAGAAGCAACTTCTAGCCAAGGTTGACCTGTCGTGAAGCCAGCTTGGTCCTCACTAGTCCACTGCATTGGTGTACGACTATTATCACGCGATTTTACTTGAATAATGGCCAACGCTTCTGAATTATTCATCCCTTGTGCCAAAAGCGTTCTATATGCATTATGTGTTTCTACATCATCATATTGATCAATCGACTCATAATTTGGATTGGTCATACCAATCTCTTCTCCTTGATAAATATAAGGTGTTCCACGTAATAAATGAATCGTTGTTGCTAGCATCGTTGCTGATTCGTACGGATAATTAACTGGATCAGCGAAGCGACTATTAGATCGTGGTTGATCATGATTGTTCCAAAATAAAGCATTCCATCCATTGCCTGCCTGCATTCCTGTTTGCCAATGATCTAATAAACGCTTCAATTCATCAAAATCAAAGTCCATCAAGGTCCATTTACTTCCCTCTTTATAGTCAACTTTTAGATGATGAAAGCTGAAAACCATGTCCAATTCATTTGACTCAGAATGGGAATATTGGACACTATTGGATACATTCGTCGAACTCATCTCACCAACTGTTATGATATCATCATATGGGCCAAAGGTACGTTTATTCAGCTCTCGCACCCACTCATGAACAATCGGCGTATCTGTATATTCTTTTTTCCCCACACCATCAGCAGCATCTTTTAGATCTTGACTTTTACCAATAACATTGAGTACATCGAAGCGAAAACCTTTAACTCCTTTGTCAATCCAAAAATTAACCACATCATATAATGCTTCTCTTACCTCTGGATTATGCCAGTTCAAATCAGCTTGAGTCTTGTCATACAAACAAAGATAATAATAGTCGCTATCTCCCAATTGATTCCAAGCGGGTCCACCAAATTTTGACTCCCAATTTGTCGGTAAGCTTCCATCTGGTTGTGCTTGACGCAAAATGAAGTAATCTTGATACTGTTCTTCGCCGTTAAGTGCTCGTTGGAACCACTCATGCTCTGTTGAAACATGATTCAACACCATATCGAGCATTAAGCCAATATTATATTTAGACGCTTCTTGGACAAGTTTGTCAAAGGTGTCAAAATCCCCATACATTGGATCAATTGATTTATAATCTGCAATATCATAGCCATTATCATTCTGAGGTGATTTATAAAAGGGATTTAACCACAACAAATCAATACCTAAATCAGCTAAATACGGTAACTTTTCAATAACCCCTTGTAGATCACCCATTCCTGTTCCAGTTGTATCCTTCCAAGACTTAGGATAGACTTGATAAACAACTTTATCATGAAAATTTTTTCCCATGGTATCATCCTTTCTCCTAAAAAGTTCCATGATAACCTTTTGATGCTTATCATGGAACTTTTTATTATCTATTTCTGCTTAACTTCCTAATTTTGGAATCGGTAGTCCTTCTAGTTTCTGATCGGTTAAGACATTATACTTCTCGAAGATAAAGACTAGCACGAATGGTACAAAGAAGGCAATTGCCATTGCAATACCGAAATTCAAGTAAGAACTATTGGTTGCAGATAGAATCCCAGGCAATCCGCCGACACCAATCGTATACGCTGCGGTGCTTGTCGCTACCGAGTACATTCCTGCAAACGCTGATCCAATCATTCCTGCTACGAGTGGATAAACGTACTTAATATTTATCCCGAAAAGAGCAGGTTCTGTTACACCTAGATACGCTGAAATAGCTGCCGGCAGAGACACAGCACTTTCTTTTTCATCATGACGGTTCTTCCACCAAATAGCTAATACCGCTGATCCTTGTGCAATATTGGAGAAAGCAATCATCGGCCATAAAATTGTCTGATTGTACTCAGCAACCAATTGTAAGTCAATAGCATTCGTCATATGATGTAACCCCGTGACAACGAATGGCGCATATAATCCACCAAAGATGAAGCCGAATAACCAGTTAAATGACCCACTGAGTCCCCACTGTACACCGTTTGCTAACCATTTACCCAATTGCCAACCAATGGGACCAATCACAGCATGGGCAATAAAAATTGTGGGCACTAAAGCAAAGAATGGCACAACAATCATCGAAATCGCTTCTGGTGTAATTTTACGGAAAAATCGCTCTAGATATGCAAGCGTAAATCCGGCTAACATCGCAGGAATAACTTGAGCTTGATACCCAATCATATCAAGTTGGAAAAAACCAAAGTCCCACTGCTGTACATCTCCAGCTAAGATTTCTTGTACACCATATGCATTCAGAAGCTGTGGGGATACTAATGTAATTCCTAAAACAATTCCTAAAATTTGAGTAGTCCCCATTTTACGCGTAACAGCCCATGTAATTCCAACCGGCAAGAAGTGAAAAATCGCTTCTCCCGGTAACCATAAGAAATGATTCACTCCATTCCAGAACGGGGACACTTCAACAATGGTGTTATAAATCGGCTCGCCTGATTCTGTAAAAGCTGGTGCTCCATCTGCTATTGCTTGCCCTAATGCTTGAATTTGAATACCTTCCAGTACGTTTCTAAAGCCAAGGATTAACCCTCCAATAATAATGGCTGGTATAAGTGGTGAAAAAATTTCAGCTAAATTGGCCATTAATTGTTGCAGCCAATTCATATTGCCTTTCCCCGCACTTTTCACGCTATCTTTAGACGTTCCTTCAATACCGGAAACCGCTTGAAATTCATTAAAAAAGTCTGACACACGGTTGCCAATAATGACCTGGAACTGTCCCGCTTGTGTGAATGATCCCTTGACGGATTCCAATTCTTCTATTTGATTCTTATCCGCTCTACTAGGATCAACTAACACGAAGCGCATTCGTGTGGCGCAGTGTGTCACTGCTTGGATATTGTCCTTACCACCGACCAACTTTAAAAGAGATTGCGCATCTCGCTTAAAGTTCGACATATTCTTTCCTCCTTATAATTTTTATATGAGAGAACCGTTATTATTGCTAGTGTATTGGAATATTCATTGCTTAAACTATTCATAAGTATGATTAGCAAATTATAAACTTGTTCTCCTGATTATTACATCGCTTACATTAAGCATAAATAAAACTCAAACGAAAAGCAATACATTATTATTTTGTTGTTATAATGTTTTTTTATACAGTGTTAATATATCCCCTACCAGATAAAGTGACCCAAAGATAACAATATGTTCATCATCCGTTGCTTCTGTGTCGATATATTGCTTAATAGCTTGAACATTAGAGATAACAGTTGTTGGTGTACTGCTCTCAGTTAAGTGATCCGCCACCTGTTCCGGATTAAAGCCCCGTTCACTATCTGGTGATAGCACATAACATTTACCGGCAATGTGTCCCATTTGATCAGAAATCATCATATAATTACGGTCTGCCATCATTCCAACGAATAATGTCCATTTTTTATTGGGGGCAATCTGTTCCAATGATTTGCTCAACATCATAACCCCTTCTTCATTATGGGCCCCATCCACTAAGACAAATGGTTGCTCGCTTAACTGCTCCATTCGTCCTGACCATTTTGTTCTAGATAACCCTTCATAAATTTGAGCCGTTGAAATAGCGTATCCTTGCCGGTTTAAAACATGGACCGCTTCAACAGCAACCATCGCATTATACACTTGATGAATGCCAGAGAGTTGAATCGTTAAATCTGACCAATCTTTATAATCAAATACTTGTTGGCCGTATGTTGATGCTTTAATAGTGACTTGATTTTTGTCCAATTGAGTCAAAGGAGCGTCTAATTCATTTGACACATCTGCAAATATATACCGTATTTCTTCTTGGACAGGATAAATAACAGCTGGACAATTGGATTTTATAATGCCAGCTTTATGTTGCGCAATAGCTGTCAAATCTGTACCTAACACATGCATATGATCATGTCCAATTGATCCAATAACTGACACTAATGGCTTAGCAGTCACATTAGTTGCATCAATTCGCCCTCCAACTCCTGTCTCTAAAATCACAATATCTGGTTGCTGTTGCTGGAAGTATAGTAAAGCAATTGCCGTCAAAATCTCAAATGAATAAAATTTTTCACCTCGGTCAACTTCTAATCGAGCTACAATTGGTTGAATTGTTTCTGTCAAATGAATCAAATCATCCGTCAAAATCTGTTGTCCATTGATTTGAATCCGTTCATTAATTCGTTCTAAATGTGGACTTGTAAATACCCCTACACGATAACCAGCTTCTTGCAAGATTTGTGATATATATGCACAAATAGAACCTTTTCCATTCGTTCCTGCAACATGAATACAAGGCAAGTTTTGTTCTGGATGATCAAGTTCAATCAACAATTGTTTCATCCGATCCAAATTTTTCTTTTTTCCATTTCCTCGGTTTGTATTGATTAATCCAATAACATCAGCAAAGTCCATGTCAGTTTCCTCCCAGTTGATTTAAAAAAGAGCGCCACAGATAAAAGATAAACAGTGGCACTCCTATGAATAATTATTTTGTCGGTTCTACAACTAAATAGCGGTTCGGTTCTTTTCCTTCTGAATGAGTTTTCACACCTGAATAATGATGGAGATAACGATGGATTTGTTTGCGTTCATGCGCTGGCATAGGCTCTAAAATAACCGGCTGATTAGTTCGTTTCACTTTATTAGCTGTTTTTTCGGCTAAGTGCTGAACGGTTCCACGACGACGACTACGGTAATTTTCTGCATCTACTCGCACATATAATTTATTATCCGCGTGTTGATGCAATTGAATTTGAGCAAGACGTTGTAGACCATTCAATACCTTCCCGTGACGGCCAATCACTAACCCAGCATCTTCCGTCGTAATATCAAACAAAACTTGTTCACTATCTTGACTTAATTCAACGGTCGCATCATCAATTCCCATTGCTTGAATAACGCGCTTCAGATAATCATGTACATGTTGGATAGCTTCTTGATCCTCCTGATTTTCTTCTGGATCATCTTCATCATATGCTGTGTCTTCACTAGCTACTTCCGCAACTTCAGCAGACTCAGGAGCTGCCTTCTCATGCTCCTCATTTGTCGCTTCTTTTTCCATTGATTCTGTTACAGTCGCTTCTGTCTTTTCAGAGAAGCTCTCATCTTCCGACTGAACAGGCTCATCCATGGCCTCTGTCAATACTGTCGCTGATAATGATTCGTTTGTAGGGACCTCTTTTACTGACTTATCTATCGACAAATCGGTTGCTTCTGCTAGTACTTGATCAAATTTATTGGACTCTTTTCGCCGAACAGTTACAATAGCATCTTTTTGACCAATACCTAAGAAACCTTTTCGCCCTTCTGACTGTATATCAATAATAGCTTCTTCGCGAGAAATACCTAATTTCTGCAAACCTTCTTCAATGGCCGCTTGAGTGGTTGCTCCTTGTGCAACATATTTATCCATGATTTTATCCTCCTTTAGCTATAGCTATTTTTTAATATTTCGTCCATATTTTTTTGCTTTTTTGATTGCTCGTTTGCGACGTTGTTCTTCTGCCGCTTTTCTCTCTGCTTCTTCTTTTGCTTCACGGCGTTTTTTAAATGGATTGTTAAAGATTAATGTTTGAATTACCGCAAAAATATTAGATGCTACGAAGTATAATGCTAACCCGCTCGACAAGTTCACAGTAATAAGAATAATAAAGGCTGGCATAACAATGCTCATTACTTTACCACCCATTCCAGAATTATCACGGCCCATCTGCATTAAGTAGGTATTCGCAAACATAAATAATCCAGCTAACAGCGGCAAAATGTAGTATGGATCAGGTTGTCCTAAGTTTACCCATAAGAAAGAGCCCGTTGCTAATTCTGGTGTTCGACTAACTGCAGAGTACACCGCAATAAAAATCGGCATCTGAATCAGCATAGGTAAACAACCCATTAATGGGTTAACACCGTGTTCATCGTATAATTTTTGTGTTTCTTCTTGTAATTTTTCTTTTGTTTTTGAATCTGTTGCAGAATATTTTTCTTTTAATGCTTCAATTTCAGGTTGTAATTCTGTCATTTGAGACATATTTTTTTGTTGCATATTTGTCAGTGGAATTAATAAAATTCGAGAAATCAAGGTAATGATAATAATTCCAATACCATAATTACCGCCGAATAAGTCAGATGACCAAATAATAAATCGGGAGAAATACCAAATTAATCCTTCCCACAAGCCATCATAATCTGGTCCTATTGGTTGATGGTTCGCTCCTCCGCGAGCACAAGCAGACAAAATAATAGCTACTCCTACAACACTAACCATCAATAGCCATCGTTTATGTTGTTTTAATTGTTTTAGTCGCTGTATCATAGTTTTCCTCTCTTCAATTTCTCTTTGGTTGAACTGTTAATTGAGCTAAGTTTAACACATGTAAGAGACTTTGTTTGCACTCAGCAACACTCATCGCTACAGCGGGTTGTCTGGCAATCACGATAAAATCAACTTCATGAATAAGACGTTGTGTCTGATCACATTCTAAAATCGCCTGTCTTATTTTGCGTTTTACCTGATTGCGCATCACTGCATTACCTAGTCGCTTACTAACGGAGATGCCCACGCGAAAATGTGGCTGCTGAGGTTTCTTTAACCAATATATAACAAATTGTCGGTTAGCTACTGATCGGCCTTGATCAAATACGTACTGAAAATCAGATTCAGATTTTACCCGATAAGCCTTTTTCACATTACAAGCATCCTCTCTTTATATCTACTAAAAAATAGACGACAATCCCCATAATTGGGCAATCGTCGCCTACTGCTCGTTTCATTCGATGATGAAACTTATATCGAATTAGTAACTTAAACGTTTTCTACCTTTACGACGTCGATTTTTTAAAATTTTACGACCGCTCTTAGTTTTCATACGTTTACGGAAACCGTGATTCTTTTTCCCTCTACGTTTACTTGGGTTATATGTTGGTCCTTGAGACATAGTTGACACCTCCTGAATCGTCACTTTAAAAGTTTGTGTAGTTTATTTCTATCACATTTTTATAGATAAACAGACTCTATTATTTTAGAAAACTATTGCACAATTGTCAAGCCTATTTTTTAATCCAATTAAAAATATTTTCTTTTAGCATGTTTAACTCCTACACAATATTATCCACAACCTTGTTTATTATTATACCGTAAATTTTAAAATTAACAACCTATTCATAGATTAATCCACAAGTAAACAGGATGTGATTCTATCCTTATGGAAAAATAAATTAAGTTGTGGATAACAAATCTTAGTACTGATAAATCAGTATTTTATATTTTTGACTTATCCACAAAACCTGTTAATTGTCTCTTTCTCAACTAAGTTATACACACCTTATTTTTATCTTGTGGATAACATTTCCTCATCACTGAATACTTTTATTAACAATTACTTTTTCTGTGGAAAACTTTTTTATTTCATGTTACAATAAATATACGAAAATTTTTACTCTAGGAGGCGTGTACGTGGAAGATAAACAAAAATTATGGGCTTTTTTACGAGAATCATTCGAAAAACCACTGACAAAAGTTAGCTTTGATACTTGGATCGAAACAGCCACACTAATTGATATCAGCCAGGATAGTATTACTATTGAAGTTCCTGGCGAGTTGCATAAAAATTACTGGCAAAATAACTTAGCAACAAAAGTGGTTGAAATATTATATGAATTCTACGGGCGTGAAATGACACCACTATTCATTACTACAGATGAACAAGCGAAAAAAGATGATCGTATCACCAAAAAAAATACGCCGTCGCAAGAGATTATCAAAAACCCTTTTAAATCTAGTCGCTTAAATGACAAGTATTTATTCGACACATTTGTAATTGGGAAGGGCAATCAGATGGCTCATGCAGCAGCTTTAGTTGTTTCAGAAGAACCGGGTACTATTTATAATCCACTCTTTTTCTATGGAGGAGTCGGGCTAGGAAAGACCCACTTAATGCATGCGATTGGTCACCAACATTTATCAATTCATCCTAATGCAAATGTCAAATATGTCACGAGCGAAAATTTTGCCAATGACTACATCAATTCTATTCAAGACCGAACGCAAGAGAGTTTCCGGCAAGAATACCGTAATGTTGATCTCTTATTAGTTGATGATATTCAATTTTTTGCAGACAAAGAAGGAACGCAGGAAGAATTTTTTCATACCTTTAATGAACTCTACGATAAACGCAAGCAAATCGTCTTAACAAGTGATCGCTTACCGAATGAAATTCCAAAATTACAAGAACGGCTTGTTTCTCGCTTTGCTTGGGGCCTATCTGTTGATATTACACCACCTGATTTAGAGACGCGAATTGCTATTTTACGCAAAAAAGCTAAAGCTGAAGGACTGGAAATTCCTGACGATACGCTTAGTTATATTGCCGGTCAAATTGATTCCAATATTCGTGAATTAGAAGGCGCCTTAGTGCGTGTTCAGGCCTATTCTGCTATCCAACAGAGTGATATAACAACTAGTCTAGCTGCTGACGCCCTCGGTAGTATGACTAAAGTTGACAAAAAAGATAACTTGACTATTGCTGATATTCAAAAAACCGTTTGTAAGTATTACGGGATTACTTTAGCCGAAATGAAAGGTAAAAAACGCAATAAGCACATTGTCTTACCGCGTCAAATCGCTATGTATATTTCACGTGAATTAACGGATAATTCCCTCCCTAAGATCGGAAAAGAATTTGGAGGAAAAGATCATACAACCGTTATTCATGCCCACGAAAAAATCGAAAATCTAGTCGATGAAGATCCTGAAATAACAGATAACATTCAAAAAATAAAACAACAGCTCTAGCGTGTTGTGGATAAGTTAATCAATTGCGCACACATTAGCACACAAGTTTTCCACAAGTGGATAACCCATTAGGACCGGCGACACTTTAGTTTTCCACAGTATTAACAGGCCCTACTACTATTACTATCTATTTAATTAAATATAATAAATAAGCCTGCCCATGCTCTCTCATATCAACGTGACTTATGATATACTATAAACAGCACTACTTAATTAAAGGAGAATCGATCGTGAAATTTACCGTAAAACGTACTGCTTTTTTAAATAAATTAAAAGATGTTCAACTAGCCATTTCGACTAAAGCCACAATTCCTATTTTGACAGGAATTAAATTAGTGGTTGCTCAAGATGGGATTCATCTAACTGGAAGCAATTCAGATATTTCGATTGAAACATTTATTGATCGTGATGATCAATCTGTCGATCTAACGATTGAAGAAACTGGATCCATTGTCTTGCAACCAGCACATCTTTTCAGCAATATTGTCGGAAAATTACCAGATACGCATTTTACTGTTGAATTAGATGAACGGAATCAAGCCCAAATAACATCAGCATCCTCTTCTTTTTCAATTAATGGTATCGAAGCTTCTAAATATCCTAAATTACCGGATATTAACTTAGATCATGCGTTCTTATTGCCAACTGTTTTATTAAAAAATATTATTCGCCAAACAGTTATTGCCGTATCTAATCATGAAAGTCGCCCAATTCTAACCGGGGTTAACTTATCCTTTAAAGATGAGACGTTAAAAGCTGTCGCAACTGATAGCCACCGCTTAAGTCAACGAGTTATTCCTCTTGAAGGTGATCATGAAGAAACATTTAATATTGTTATTCCGGGTAAAAGTTTGACGGAATTATCGAAGTTACTAGACGAGAACACAAGTCATGTCAAGCTAGCCATTGTGGATAATCAAATTTTATTTAATGTGAAGGATACGTATTTCTATTCACGTTTGTTAGAAGGGAATTACCCAGCAACCGATCGCTTAATTCCAGAGAAGTCCAATACTGATATTGTCTTAGATGTACAAACTTTATTAGGAGCGGTTGAGCGGGCATCACTTTTAAGTCATCAAGGAAAGAATAATGTAGTTAAATTATCTGCTACAGCTGATCAATTGATGATTACGGGTCAATCACCTGAAATTGGTCATGTCGAAGAGATCGTAGAATTTGATTCCTTTATGGGTGATCCGATTGATATTTCTTTTAACCCGGATTATCTCAAACAAGCACTTAATGCGTTTGGGGTAGGAGAAGTTACGATGAAACTTTTATCAACCTTACAACCATTTGTTTTAATGCCTAATGATGAGAATAAAGATTTTATCCAACTGATTACACCTATTCGCACCTCTTAATTAAAAACTGAGTAAAAATAAGTGAGCTACATTTTCAGTAGCTCGCTTATTTTTTGTTTTAAGCCATTTTTTATAAAAGTAATAGGAAAGGTTCAAAAACACCTAAAAACTGCTCTAACGTTTATTGGATTAGATTTTATAGGCTATTTCTGCTATAATAGTAGGTAGATGGTAAATTGATGAAATACATAATGAGTAAAATAGGAGTGACTATATGACACCTGAAACAGTCCAAATTGATGATCAGTATATTACATTAGCTCAGTTTTTAAAATATATTAATATTATCGGTAGCGGGGGCGAAGCAAAATTGTTCCTAGCTGATATTGAAGTGCTATATAATGGCGAAATTGAACAACGTCGCGGAAAAAAACTATATCATGGTGATGTTATTGATATCCCTGCCCTAGACTTATCATTTGTAATTGATGCAGATGGCGTAGCTGAGTAATTATGTGGCTGGAGACAATTGAACTTAGCGGCTTTAGAAACTATCAAGAAACAGCGCTAACGTTCTCAGATGGGGTAAATGTCTTCTTAGGCCAAAATGCACAAGGAAAAACCAATATGATGGAAAGTATTTATTTCCTTGCTTTAGCTAGAAGTCATCGAACAACTAGTGATAAGGAACTTATTAATTGGGAGGCAGATTTTACGCGCGTTAGTGGGAAAATAAATTCAAAAGGGTCTACTTTTCCATTAGCCATTAGTTTGTCCAACAAAGGAAAACAAGCCAAAGTCAATCATTTAGAACAAAAAAAATTGAGTCAGTATGTTGGTCATTTAAATATTATTTTATTTGCGCCGGAAGATTTAGAATTAGTAAAGGGATCTCCTGCTGTGCGTCGGCAATTTATTGATCGTGAATTAGGTCAGATGAGTGCCGTTTATTTACATCATTTAGTCAGTTACCAAGAGATTTTAAAACAACGCAATCAATATTTAAAGGAATATAAAGCGAGTCAATCATTTGATATGGTATATTTGGATATTTTAACAGAACAATTAGCCACAGAAGGGGCCGAAGTGCTTGAACGTCGGCTTAATTTTACAGAAAAACTAAACGAGTGGGCGGCCCCTATTCAACAAGATATTTCACAAGGGAAAGAGAAGTTAGATATTCAGTATAAAACAACTTTATCACTGCCAAATGACAGTCAAAAGTCGTCTATTTATCGTCAATTATTGGACAAATATGAAGAAAGTAAACAGCGCGAGTTGGATAGAGGCACAACGATTATTGGCCCTCATCGCGATGATTTAGTCTTTTATGTAAATGATAAAAATATACAAACATATGGTTCACAAGGACAGCAACGTACGACTGCTTTAAGTGTCAAATTAGCAGAAATTGAATTAATGAAAGAGATGACAGGTGAATATCCTGTTTTGTTATTGGACGATGTGTTAAGTGAATTAGACAATCACCGTCAAACACATTTACTAAAAACAATTGAAAAGAAAGTCCAAACCTTTTTGACAACGACCAGTTTAGACGGCGTTGATATTAATTTATTGAATGAGCCTAAAATTTTTCATGTTTCAGCCGGTCAAATTGTAAAAAAAGAAGTGGATAGTGAAGAAATGGAGAGTGCATAAGCGTGGTAGATGATTCATTAACCCCGAAAGAGCTGCAAGAGTTAAAGAAAACATATGATGCCAGTCAGATTCAAGTGTTGGAAGGATTGGAAGCTGTCCGCGTTCGGCCCGGAATGTATATCGGGTCAACGGGAGAAGATGGGTTGCATCATTTAGTCTGGGAAATCGTTGATAATTCGATTGATGAAGCAATGGCTGGTTATGCGGATACCATTAATGTTTATATTGAAGAAGATAACATTATTCGCATTACAGATAACGGTCGAGGTATCCCAGTTGATTTACAAGAGAAGACAGGTCGTCCCGCAGTAGAGACAGTCTTTACAGTGCTGCATGCGGGTGGGAAATTTGGTGGTGGAGGCTATAAGGTTTCTGGTGGTTTGCACGGTGTAGGTTCATCTGTTGTCAATGCATTATCTGAATTCTTAGAAGTTCGTGTTTACCGAGAGGATAAAATCCATTACCAGCGCTATGAACGTGGCTTAGTTATGGATGACCTGCAAGTGATTGGTGAGACCACTGAAACAGGAACTGAAGTCCTCTTTAAAGCTGATAGTCAAATCTTTAGAGAAACAACAGTCTATGATTTTGATCGCTTAGCTACTCGAGTTAGAGAGTTAGCATTTTTGAACAAAGGATTAAATATTGCCATTGAAGATCGTCGTGGTGAAGAGACGAAACGGATGGATTATCATTATGAAGGCGGGATTAAGCGCTACGTTGAATACTTGAATGAGAATCGTGATGTGCTTTATGACGAGCCAATTTTCTTAGAAGGCGAAGCAGAAGACGTGATCGTCGAAGTATCTCTTCAACATACGGATAGTTTCCATACTAATATTATGAGTTTTGCTAATAATATTCATACATATGAGGGTGGGATGCATGAATCAGGCTTTAAGACAGCAATCACGCGGTCAATCAATAATTATGCACGTGAAAATAACTTTTTAAAAGAGTCCGATGCAAACTTTACGGGCGATGATGTACGAGAAGGGTTAACGGTAGTTCTTAGTGTCAAGCATCCGAATCCGCAATTCGAAGGGCAAACGAAGACGAAGCTAGGGAATTCTGAAGTGCGCGGTATTACTGATCGTCTATTTTCAGAGCATTTTGAGCGCTTCTTAATGGAAAATCCAAAAGTTGGTAAGCGAATTATTGATAAAGCGCTCCTTGCCTCGAAAGCTCGGTTAGCTGCAAAGCGGGCACGGGAAGTGACGCGGAAGAAGAGTGGTCTGGAAATTAGTAACTTGCCAGGTAAATTAGCGGACTGTTCTTCACGCGATCCCCAAGAGTCTGAATTATTTATTGTTGAGGGGGACTCAGCGGGTGGTTCAGCAAAACAGGGCCGTTCACGAATGTTTCAAGCGATATTGCCTATTCGTGGAAAGATATTGAATGTTGAGAAAGCATCAATTGATCGAATTTTAGCTAATAATGAAATTCGTTCATTATTTACAGCAATGGGAACAGGCTTCGGTGAAGAATTCAATGTGGAAGAAGTTCGTTATCAGAAATTAATTATTATGACGGATGCTGATGTCGATGGTGCGCATATTCGGACGTTACTGTTAACGTTATTGTATCGTTACATGCGACCATTGATTGAAGCGGGGTATGTCTATGTAGCTCAACCTCCGCTCTATCAAGTAAAGCAAGGTCGCAAAGAAGTGTATTTGCATACAGAACAAAAATTGCGGGAATATTTAGCAGAGCTCCCAGAGTCGCCTAAGCCATCTATCCAACGTTACAAAGGATTAGGTGAGATGGATGCGGAGCAGTTGTGGGAGACAACGATGAATCCTGAAAATCGCCGCTTACTTCGTGTGGATGTGGATGATGCGATTGAAGCGGATAAAGTATTCGATATGTTGATGGGAGAGAATGTAACGCCAAGACGTGAATTTATTGAAGCGAATGCGCGCTACGTTCAAAATATTGATACCTAGACATCACTTAATGTAACTAGAATGAGAATAGAGTATTTTACAGCTCAATGTTCTCTAAGACAAGGGATAGAAATTGAAGGAGGAGTAGTCCTTGGTGGATCAACCAGATAGTAGATTACAGCCGGTAAAATTGTCAAAAGAAATGAAAAATTCGTTCTTGGATTATGCGATGAGTGTGATTGTGTCTCGAGCTCTACCGGATGTTCGAGATGGCTTAAAGCCGGTACACCGGCGTATTCTCTATGGAATGAATGAGTTAGGGGTCACTCCAGATAAAGCGCATAAAAAGTCTGCTCGTATTATTGGTGATGTAATGGGGAAATATCACCCTCACGGCGATAGTGCTATTTATGACTCAATGGTGCGTATGGCACAAGACTTTAGTTATCGTACCCCTCTTGTTGATGGGCATGGTAACTTTGGTTCAATTGATGGAGATGGTGCAGCAGCCATGCGATATACTGAAGCCCGTATGAGCAAAATTGCTACGGAATTACTGCGTGATATTAATAAAGATACGATTGACTATCATGATAACTATGATGGGAATGAACAAGAACCCGATGTATTGCCTGCCCGATTCCCGAACCTACTTGTTAATGGAGCATCGGGAATTGCGGTCGGTATGGCGACGAATATTCCACCACATAACTTGAATGAAGTTATTGATGCGTGTGCACTCTTGATGGATAACCCTGATGCAACTGTAGCTGAATTGATGGAAGTCATGCCAGGACCAGATTTTCCAACTGGGGCTAGTGTCATTGGTATGTCAGGGATTCGTCGAGCTTATGAGACCGGTCGTGGCTCCATTAAAATTCGTGCTAAAGCTCGCATTGACGTTCAGAAAAACGGTAAAGAACGTATTATCGTTGATGAAATTCCTTATATGGTGAATAAAGCTAAATTAATCGAAAAAATTGCTGAATTGGCGCGCGATAAGCGGATTGAAGGAATTACTGATTTGAATGATGAATCTGATCGTGATGGGTTACGAATTGTTATCGATATTCGTCGTGACACATCAGCCGCTGTCGTCTTGAATAACTTGTATAAGTTAACACAGATGCAGACTTCATTCGGATTCAATATGCTAGCGATTGCAGGCGGAATTCCAAGAACATTTGGCTTACGTGACATTTTAGAACATTATCTGCAACACCAGCAAGAAGTTATTCGTCGTCGGACTGAATTTGATAAAAATAAAGCAGAAGCACGGGCTCATATTTTAGAAGGTTTACGCATTGCTTTAGACCATATTGATGCCATTATTACCTTAATTCGTCAGTCAGAGACAGCTGATGTCGCCAAAAAAGGCCTGATCGAACAATTCAACTTAAGTGATCGACAAGCTCAGGCGATTTTAGATATGCGGATGGTCCGTTTAACCGGTTTAGAACGGGATAAGATTGAAGAAGAATACAACGGCCTATTAGAAAAAATTGCCGAATTAAAAGCGATTCTTGCTAGTCCTGCGCGTATCAACCAAATTATTAAAGAAGAAATGGCTGAAATTGCGAAAAAACATGGAGATGAGCGTCGGACTGAACTGCTCGTTGGGGAAGAGTTAAGTATTGAAGACGAGGACTTAATTGAAGAAGAAAACATTGCGGTAACGTTATCTCACGGTGGCTATATGAAACGTATGCCGATTTCAGAATTCAAGTCACAAAATCGCGGTGGCCGTGGAGTTAAAGGCATGAGTACAAATGATGATGATTTTGTCGAGCAATTACGAATTTGTTCAACTCATGATTTCTTGCTATTCTTTACCAATAAAGGAAAAGTTTACCAAGCAAAAGGTTATGAAGTACCGGAATATGGGCGTAATGCAAAAGGAATACCAGCGCTGAACTTCTTGAATATCGATAAAGATGAAAAAATTCAAACGATGATTTCAATGACTGATCATGAATCAGCTGATCGACAACTCTTCTTCGCTACGCGTCAAGGAACGGTGAAGCGAACAGCACTCAGTGAATTTGAGAATATTCGGACGTCGGGATTAATTGCGATTAATCTAAAAGAAGGTGATGAATTAGTCAATGTTGTCGTTACAAATGGGAATCAATCGATTGTGATGGGAACGCATGACGGGTATGCCGTTCACTTTGCTGAAACAGATGTTCGTAGTATGGGACGGACTGCTACTGGTGTTCGAGGTGTTCGCTTAGAAGAAGGGGATTATGTGATTGGGATGGAGATTCTTAATTCTGATCAGGATGTCTTCGTTGTATCTGAGAATGGATATGGGAAGCGAACTGTAGCTGCTGAGTATGCGATTCGTAATCGGGGCGGAAAAGGTGTGATTACCTTGAATATTACCGATAAAAATGGTCCATTAGTCGCATTGAAGACAGTGGATGGTACGGAAGATATTATGATGGTCACTGATCAAGGGATTATGATTCGATTTGATGCACAAGACATTTCACAAACGTCTCGCTCAACGCAAGGTGTACGTTTAATGCGTCTAGAAGATGAAAGTCGGGTAGCTACTGTAGCTAAAATTGATTTTGATGATACTGATGATGAATCAGAGAATGATAGAGACAATCATGCAGCATCAAACCTATCAAATGACGTCAAAAATAGTAGCGGAAATTTGACAGAAAATAGACAAGTGAATAATGATGAATCTTATGATATAAGTAATGGTGTGTCAAATGAGTCAAAAAAATCAATTGATAACAAGTCAAAATTGGACGAATTAATTGATCGAGCAACGACAGATCTTGATGATGACATAAATGAATAATTGATTTAACCTAAATAATGATAACGTCAAGTAATTAGTTAGTCTTGACGTTATCATTATTTTTTATAAAAAAATATGGCATTTCATACTTAATTTTGATATGATAATAAAAATTATTATATAATTACAAAAGAAAGAGGAGAAAAATGGATACAGCTAAACGGTTTGAAGATAAACGACTAGAGAAGATTAGAATATTTAACGGGGCACAATTAAAATATATTGCTTTTGTATCGATGCTAATTGATCATACCAATAAAGCGATTGTTGGTCCGTATTTAGATGGAGATGGTTGGTTAGCAACGCTCAGTACCATTTTTGATGTATTAGGACGAGTCGCCTTCCCTATTTTTGCCTTTTTAATTGTCGAAGGATTTTTTAAAACTCGTTCGAGAGCACGTTATTTAGGTTCATTGATGGTATTTGCGCTTATTTCAGAAGTGCCATTTGATATGTTTGCCAATCGTCGCTTCTTCTTTACAAATGATTTTAATGTTCTATTTACTTTATCACTAGCTCTAGCAACACTGTGGGCAATTGATAGTTTGAAGAAAAAATTATCGAATATTCACCCAGCTGTTTGGTATCTTGCTTCCATCATTTTGCTTATCATATCATCATTAATTGCGATGCTCGGTGGATTTGATTATGAATATCACGGTATTTTAATTCCATATGCCTTCTATCTATTCTACAATCGTCCAATATTAGCTGGCTTCTTTGGTTATTTAGCTATTATCAAAGAAATTTGGTCCTTATTAGGTTTTGGTTTAACATTGACCTACAATGGTAAACGAGGTAAACAATATAAATGGGTTAATTATTGGTTCTACCCCGTTCATTTATTTATACTAGGCTTGCTCCGCTTTTATTTAAATATTTAATACGATCAAATGATATCAATTTAATTTTGACAATACTCAACAAAGAAAATGCTCAGAACAGCTATAAAAGCTGATTCTGAGCAGTTTTTGATTGTCTATGATAGTCCAACTCTGTCAAAAATTGTGTCAACATGTTTGATATGGTAATTATAGTCAAATGCATCATTTAAATCATTTTGCGTGAGAATTGAAGTTATTTTGCTGTCAGTTTCAAGCAAAGATCTGAAGTCTTTTTTCTCATCCCACGCCTGAGCTGTTTTGGGTTGGACGAGATCATAGGCTTCTTCGCGCGATAACCCTTTATCAATGAGCTGTAACATAACACGTTGCGAGTAAATTAAACCAAAAGTTGTTTCCATATTATCTTTCATATTTTCAGGAAATACTGTTAATTGTTCAACAACGTTAGCGAATCGGTTGAGTTGGTAATTCAGTAATGTAGTTGCATCAGGTAAAATAATCCGTTCAGCACTCGAATGAGAAATATCACGTTCATGCCAAAGTGGAATATTATCATAAGCAGTACTTGCATAACCACGTATAACACGAGCAATTCCAGTCACATTTTCTGAACTAATTGGATTTCGTTTATGGGGCATAGCACTAGATCCTTTTTGACCTTTTGCAAAATATTCTTCTACTTCACGTTGCTCAGTTTTTTGAAGTCCTCTAATTTCAACGGCAAAGCGTTCAATACTTGTTGCAATCAAGGCAATCGTTGTAACGTAATCAGCATGAAGATCACGAGGAAGCACTTGAGTTGAAATATCTTGAGCGCGCAATCCTAAATGTTTACAGACATAAGCTTCAACTTCTGGCGGTGTATTGGCAAATGTTCCAACTGCACCAGAAATTTTACCTGCTTCAACCCCGGCAGCAACTCGTTCAAATCGCTCTAAATTACGCTTCATCTCAGCGTACCAGGTTGCTAATTTTAGACCAAATGTAGTTGGTTCAGCGTGAACCCCGTGTGTTCGGCCCATTTGTACAGTATACTTATGCTCTTTAGCTTTTTTTCCAATAACATTAATAAGATGTTTTAAGTCTTTTTTCAGCACTTGATTGACTTGCTTTAGTTGATAACCATAAGCTGTATCAACAACATCTGTACTTGTTAAACCATAATGGACCCATTTTTTTTCATCTCCAAGTGTTTCCGAGACAGCACGAGTAAATGCAACAATATCATGTTTTGTTTCTGCTTCGATTTCTTTAATACGGTCAATATTATAAGAAGCACGCTCGCGTAATTTTTTAGTATCTTCAGCAGGTATTTCACCGAGTTCGGCCCAAGCTTCTGCTGCCAAAATTTCTACTTCCAATAAAGCATCAAATTTTGTTTTTTCTGACCAAAGTTGTTTCATTTCTTTACGTGTATAGCGATCAATCATTTTATATACTCCTTTTTACTTGTTATAAGACTATTATAAAGTAAATTTGTTTAAAGGTCATAAATGAGCAATGAATAGCATCAAACTTATAATCTACTAAGTTGTCAAAGTCGTCAAAAAATAATAAAAAATGTCCAAGAAATAGTCAAGAGAACCAATAGAATTATAGCCGAATTCTTACAATAAATCCTATGAAATCAATAAAAAACAGGCTACCGTTACAGTAGCCTGTCGTCAAATTCTATCTAAAACTGTCTAAAATTACTTGTCAGCTGTTAATGCAGCTAAAGTAATGTAGTTATATGGTTGGTTGAAGTGTGGTAGGAAGAATAAGTCAAGCAATGCTAACTCATCAATTGTTTCCTGACGGTCAATAGCTAATGAGAACATGTGAATTCCCATTGACATGTCATGCATAGAAGCCATTTGTGCTCCAATGATACGACGTGATTCTTTTTCGTAGACAATACGGATTTGAACTTCATCATTTTCTTCCATAAAGGCTGGACGCTGCAAGTCTGAGTAGTCAGTATATTCGACTTCTAAACCACGACGTTCTGCCGCTTTTACTGACAAACCAGTTGAAACCATGTTGTAGCCAAAGATAGAAATACCGTTTGATCCTTGTACACCACGTGATTTAATAGCTGTTCCACCTAAGTTATGTCCTGCGACAAGTCCGCTACGAACAGCATTACTTGCAAGAGCAATGTATTCTGTTTGTTGAGAAGCATTTGAGTAAAGTGTCGCACAGTCTCCAATTGCATATACATCAGGATCACTTGTTTGTTGGTGTAAGTCTACTAAGTAAGCACCGTTACCAAACAACTCTAAGTGGTCTTTACCTAAGTCATTATTTGGTATAAAACCAATTGCATTAACCACTAAGTCAGCTTCATATTCACCTTTAGTTGTTGTAACTTTACGTACGCGACCATTTTCATCACCTTCGTAGCCAGTTGCTAGCTCTTCGAAGTGTGTCTCGATGCCGTTTTCTTGTAAAACACTGTCCATTTTTGTCGCAAAGTTTTTGTCGTAGTAGTTAGATAATGAAGTGTCCGCTGCATCGAATAAACGAACATTTTTACCGCGACGTTTAGCTGCTTCAGCGATCTCAACACCAATGTATCCTGCACCAATAACTGCAACATTTTGTACATCATCGCGATCTAAGTCAACATCGACCGCTTTACCTTCTTGGTATAATTTTAAGTAGTGAATACCGTCTAAGTCATTACCTGGCAAGTTTGGTGCAATAGGTTTTGAACCAGTTGCTAAGACTAATTTGTCATAGCTTTCTTCTAATTCGTTACCATTGATATCTTTTGCGTAGACAATTTTTTGTTCGAAGTCAACATGGGTCACTGTTGTTTCTAGTGAAATGCGAGCTCCTTTTTCTTCTAGTGTTTCTTTTCGCTCATAGAATAAGCCATCGAAACCTTGAACTTGTCTTCCAACAACAAGTGCTGTTCCACAACCTAAGTAGCTTAAGTTCGTATTACGGTCCAATAGCACAACTTCGTGTTCGTTGTATTGTTTGAGCAATGTGTTTGCACAAGCAATACCAGCGTGGTTTGTTCCAACAATAACAATTTTCATTCTATCCACTCCTATGAATTTATTTTATAATATGTCCGTTAGAACAGTATAGCACATTTCTTCATAAAAAGTACTTAAATAGCAATAAATTAATTTATTATTAATTTATCATTAATGAAATGCAATATTTTTAGGTGATATATTGACAGATTTTTTTATTAATAAGGGGGAAAACAGCATATATAGAAATATTTCGTTTGAATTTACTACATATGTGTGCTATAATGCTAGGAGTGAGTAATAATTTAATCAATTACTCTCCTTGCTCTTGACTTTAAAGTTTTAAGGGCCAGAAGACCATAAGGAGGTGACAGTCAATGAGTCAGTCAGCAAAATATGAAGTACTATACATTATCCGTCCAGATTTAGGCGAAGACAGCAAGAAAGAATTAGTTGAACAATTCGATAAAGTCTTGTCTATCGGTGGCGCAGAAGTAACTGAATCAAAAGACTGGGCGAAACGTCGCTTTGCATACGAAATTAAGGGGTATAAAGAAGGGATTTACCACTTAGTAAATCTAACTACTGATAACTCTGAAGCAATCGATGAGTTTGAACGCCTAGCTCGTATTAATGACAATATTTTACGTCATATGATCGTTCGTTTGGAAGATTAGTCAATAAAATGTTTCACGTGAAACAATTAAGTTTTTGAGAGAGGGGCTAAGAGATTGATTAATAATGTTACGCTAGTAGGTAGATTAACGCGAGATCCTGAGTTGAGATATACTGGGAACGGAACAGCCGTCGTATCTTTTACAATTGCAGCTGATCGTCCGTTTACGAATAGTCAAGGTGAACGCGAAGCTGATTTTATTAATTGTGTGGCGTGGAGAAGAACAGCGGAAGTTGTTTCGAATTACACAAACAAAGGTTCATTAGTTGGTGTAACTGGTCGTATTCAAACACGCAGTTATGAAAATAATGAAGGTCGAACAGTTTATGTGACAGAAGTTGTGGTTGAGAACTTTAGAATGTTAGAATCAAAAGCAACTGCTGAAAACCGCCGATCAAATGATGATTACAGTAATGGCGGTTTTAATAACAATCAATCATTCAATCAGTCCCGAAATAATCAATCTCAGAATCAGAATAGTTTCAGTTCGAATAATAAGTTTGACAATGATCCATTCGATACAAGTAATAACGATGATATTGATATATCAGATGATGATTTACCATTTTGATTCATAGATAAATAAAGGAGGACTGCATTATGGCTGGACGTCGTGGAGGAAGAAGACGTAGAAAAGTTGACTTTTTCGCAGCAAACCACATTGACTACATTGATTACAAAGATGTTGATTTGTTAAAACGATTCATCTCAGACCGTGGTAAGATTTTACCTCGTCGTGTGACTGGAACGTATGCGAAAAACCAACGTAAATTAACTAAAGCAATTAAACGTGCACGAGTTATGGGATTACTCCCATTCGTAGCTGAAAATGACTAATATTAAAGATAGAACGCAGCAGATTTGCTGCGTTTTAAATTTATTCAATCTTTTATCATAAATAATCGTCATGATTAGATTGTTAGACTAAAACATGTTAAAATAAAGGTAACTATGTTTTGAGATGATTAAGGATTGAAGGAGTTTCTATGAAAATAAGACATGAAAATGAGCGAGTGCCAAAGCTATTAGGGCAACAGTCACTTAAGATGACCGTTCTATTAGCTATTATTGCACAAGCTATTCTTATTACTTTAAGTTTTTTTACTAAATTCTGGTTAGGGTTAGCGATGTTCATTGCCTTTGTATTGACTTGGCTATTAGTCTATCACTTTGTTCTGAAATATGAATTGAAGTTGGAAGATTATGTAATGAACCTCTCGTATCGAATAAAGCGGAGTGAGCAAGAGGCCCTCATTAAGATGCCAATGGGAATTATTCTCTATAATAGCGAATCAGAAGTTGAATGGGTCAATCCTTACTTGCAAAGTCATATAGCAGAAGAGGATAACATTCTAGGTCAACCATTAAAACAGGTGCATAATAAGTTGATTGATCATATTGAGAAAGATGAGCTAGCGGGATTAATTGATTGGAAGGATAAAACCTATCAATACCGCATTCACAAAAACTTAAGAGCTATTTATTTACTAGATGTTACAGAATATGTAGCCATTAAAGAACAGTATGAAGAATATAAGCCAGTTATTGGTTGGTTGTTCTTGGATAACTACGATGAAGTGACGAAAGACTTGGATGATCGAGGCGTATCAGCGTTGGACAGTTTGTTAACCACTTATTTATCGAACTGGGCTAAACAGCACAATGTTTTCTACAAGAAGATATCTGATGATCGGTACTTCATTATTCTCAGTTATAATGAGCTAGAACGTTTAGAATCTGAGAAGTTCAATATTATCGACCATATTAGAGAACGGACATCGAAGCGAAATTTACCACTAACAATTAGTATCGGGTTAGCTTATGGCGAAGAGACGTTCAGTAATCTAAGTGACTTGGCTCAGAAAAACCTTGATCTAGCTCTTGGTCGTGGTGGGGATCAAGTGATCGTTAAGGGAATTGAAGATGAGCCGCGTTATTATGGTGGGAAGACGAACCCAATGGAAAAACGTACGCGTGTTCGCTCACGCATGATTTCTCAAGCATTGCAGGAACAAATTGTCGAAGCAGAGCATGTGTACATTATGGGGCATAGTAATCCGGATATGGATGCCATTGGTTCAGCCTTTGGAGTGGCTCGTATTGCCATGATGTTGGATCAGAATGCATCAGTAGTTATTAATAACGATGATATTCCAAATGATATCGGTAAATTATTGGAAGAGACGGAGAAATATCCAGAAACTTATAATAATGTGATAACACCGAAAAAAGCAGAAAGCCAAATTACGGAACGCGACTTGGTAATCTTAGTTGACCACCATAAACCGACACTATCAATTGCTCCTAATTTATTGAAGAAGACGAAAAAGAATGTGGTTATCGATCACCATCGTCGTGGCGAAGAGTTTACTGAAAATCCATTGCTTGTCTATATTGAACCATATGCTTCATCAACGGCTGAATTAATTACGGAATTCTTCGAGTATGTACCAACTGATGGGAATCCAATTAATCGAATAGAAGCAACAGCTATGCTTGGAGGAATTATTGTTGATACCAATAACTTCAGCTTAAGAACGGGCTCGCGAACATTTGATGCAGCTAGTTTCTTGCAATCAGTCGGAGCGAATATTACCTTGGTCCAACGTTTATTGAAAGAAGATGCGGAGAATTATATTGAACGTGGTCGTCTGATTGAAACCATTGATTATGTATATGAAAATGTGGGAGTTGCTATCGGGGACGAAAATAAAATTTATCCACCAGTATTAGCAGCTCAGACAGCTGATACGATGCTTAATATGACGGATATTGAGGCGTCCTTCGTTATTACTAGACGATCCAAGAATACAGTTGGTATTAGTGCCCGCAGCTTAGGAAAGATTAATGTTCAATTAATTATGGAAAAAATGGGTGGTGGCGGTCACTTATCGAACGCGGCAACTCAAATTGATGGTAAGAGCATTCAAGAAGTAAAAGCAGATTTAACCGAACATATTATCAATCAATTAAGTTAATAGGAGGAGTTTATGATGGAAGTTATTTTACTTGAAAATGTCAAAGGTACAGGAAAAAAAGGCGAAATTCATGCAGTGTCGGATGGTTATGCGCGTAATTTTCTGATTAAGCAAGGAAAAGCAAAAGAAGCTACTCCAGGTGAAAAGAAAAAATTAGCAGCAAAAAAACAAGCAAAACGTCGTGAAGAGAGAGAAGAACTAGAAGAAGCTAAAAAATTCAAGTCGATCTTAGAAGACAACCCAATTGATATTAAAGAAAAAGCATCAGAAGATGGTCGGTTATTTGGTTCAATTACAACTAAACAAATTGCAGAAGAAGTTAAAAAGCAATTGGATATTAAAATTGACAAGCGTAAAATAAATCAACGTGTGCAAATGCGTTCAGTCGGGAGCCAAGAAGTAGAAGTGAAATTACACACCGATGTAACAGCAAAATTATTGGTTCGCGTCGAAGGTATTGAACCATAAAAAGACATCAATACAACATTCTTGGCTTACAGCAGACTAAGTTAATCGAGGATTAAGCGACTTAGTCTGTTTGCCGAGGGTGTTTTTTTATTGTTTCACGTGAAACAATGAGGGAGAATCGTTAATTAGAGAGTAGCTATCAAAGGCGATAGTATAGAGATGAAGAGAGGGCGAGAAGAAGTGGCGATAGATGTTTATGGAGACCGATTACCTCCACAAAATATAGAAGCGGAACAATCGGTATTAGGGGCAATTCTAGTCAATCCAGAGACACTGGTGTCTGCAATGGAATTGTTGGAAGCAAGTGATTTTTATAAGCGAGCCCATCAATTAATTTTTCAGGCAATGATTGATCTGAATGATGCGAATGAAGCGATCGATACGATTACCATTAATAATATGTTATCGTCTAAGCAGCAACTAGAAGATATTGGTGGAACCAGCTATCTGGCTGAATTATCATCTGTTGTACCTACTGCAGCTCATATTATGCATTATGCTAAAATTGTTGAAGATGCATCAACGTTAAGAAACTTGATCCAAACAGCTACTGATATCGTTCAGATGAGTTATCAGCAACAAGATAATGTGCAAAATGCGTTAAATGATGCTGAAGAAATGATCTTAAAAGTATCTGAAAAAAGAACACGTACCGGTTTTGTTAGTATTTCTGATGTATTGCGAGATACGATTCAAAACATTGATGAATTATACCGTAATGACGAGGAAATTACAGGCCTTTCGACTGGATATCGCGCACTTGATCGGATTACATCCGGGTTGCATGAAGATGAATTAATTATTTTGGCTGCGCGACCTGGTGTTGGGAAAACCGCTTTCGCTTTAAATATTTCACAAAATATAGGAACAAAGACAGATGAGACGATAGCAATATTTAGTTTAGAGATGGGAGCACAACAATTAGTGAGCCGGATGCTTTGTGCAGAAGGATCTATCGATGCCTCTCATATGCGAAATGGTCAACTCACCGAAGAAGAATTCAAAAACTTATATGTTGCGATGGGTAGTCTCTCGCAAGCGAATATTTATATCGATGATACACCGGGAATACGGACAACTGAAATTCGTTCCCAGTGCCATAAATTAAAACAAGAACGAGGTAATATTGGGTTAATTGTTATTGATTATCTGCAACTTATCGAAGGAAGTGGGCGACAATCTCGTCAACAAGAAGTTTCAGAAATTTCGCGCCAACTAAAAAAATTGGCCAAGGAACTTTCAGTACCAGTCATTGCTCTGTCTCAGCTTTCGCGTAGTGTGGAACAACGGCAAGATAAACGTCCTATTTTAAGTGATTTACGAGAGTCTGGATCGATTGAGCAAGATGCTGATATTGTGGCTTTCTTGTATCGGGAAGATTATTACCGGAGTGAAGATGAGGAAGACGGACAGCCAGCACAAGATAATATGGTGGAAGTTATTATTGAAAAAAACCGAAGTGGAGCTCGTGGAATGGTTCCGTTGTTATTTATTAAGGAATATAATAAATTTTCTTCGCTTTCATATTATCCAGAGAGTGAAATTCCTGATGCACCTCCAGCAGGCTTCTCGTAGATATAATTCATGATTTAAATATTCTTGATTGTTAAATTAAAATAGAAATTTTGATCACTTTGTGGTCTAGATCCTCCATTGGCTAGATTAAACCTATATTTTTAAAACTGGGCAATCGGCCAGCACAGTTCACATGGACAATTTTAGCTAAAATCAACTTTTGAGATAAAGAGGGATAAATTTTTATTGTATTTATCAGTGATGAACTGCTTAAATCACAGTGATGAGCACTTTATTTTTAGGGTTATTTCTCAATATGGGCATATCGAAAAAAGCTCTCGGCATAAGCATCTATGCAAACCAGTTCATTTATGGTAAAATTTGTGTGGGTTATTGTGGTGCATCTCCTATTCTTCTTAGAGGGTTGATATAGGATGATTGTACCACAGATGACCCTTTTAAATTTCTATTTTAATTTTACAATGAAGGTGAATAAAAAATCATTTAATAGCATTAACAACACAATAATCCCTTTATTTGGAATGTTATTTTAATCATTTTCTACTGTCTATTCAGGAAAAATTTAATTTGTTGTCATTGATATGTATACTTCTTATGTTTATTTAGTGAAGAAATATTCTGTATCGTTCAATACAACACATCAGAAACAGAAACCATTGAATCACTTAAAACACATGCCGTTAACATCCTTTGTTTAAAACTTATTGGACGAAGCAGAACTTGTAGACAAACGGTTTCCTATTTGAATGGTCAATAGAGTGTTTAAATAATCTAATATCAAAGTGTTGATCCGAGATATCTCTGATTTTCGTAACTTCTATAATTCAAATTACGAATTTTCGTCCAACAAAGAGCCATACAAACCAAATAAAAAAATCCAGAGGAGAAAATCCTCTGGATTCAACGTAGACGTGATTCTACAATTTTTTATCAACAAGTATCCAACTTTTCTACAAAGGGTAGTCAGAATTTTGTATCCTCTTTACAGGCCTGTTAACTCCATCCTTTTTAGAATGCTACTTACGATCAGATACAATATCTCCCACAATATACAACTAATAGTTAAATATATTGAAAAATTATCAACCCTTAAATTCTGAAAAACAAATACTGGAGTCTGTTGTAGCAAAAAAATTAAAGTACTATTGCCTGTAGCTACAACCAATATCAGACTTAATTTAACTATTTGATCTATTACATAAGCTAAAATCAATCCAATTAAAACCTTTTTTGTAGCAAACAAGCAGCTTTCAATCAAAAACGTATATACAAAAAAAGTAGGAAATATCATAACTACTATTTTGATAAAACTAAGAGTAGCTCCTTTATTTGCGCCTAATTCTATTCCACCTAAAATAATAAATATTGTGAAAATGAACAAAAATATGCACTCAATAAATATTGAGACTATATATTTTGAGATCAATATTTTCATTATAGAAAATCCTTGGAAAATATTGTTTTTCATTGTTTTGTTTTCATATTCATCATGAAAAACAAGGAGCGCTAAAAATGTTATTAACACCATCGAAACTATATAGAAATGGGAGTATATAAAAGTAAAGTATTGATCTAATGATAACGGATTTTCAATTAATTTAGTGACATACAAAATTCCAAATAATCCTAATATTATAGTGCCCAATAAGAACAATATCACACTTTTTCTCTTAAAAAAACTATACAATTCAGCACAAACTAAATTCTTCATTTGTCCGATTTCTCCTTTAAAAAGATATAATAGTCATTCAAAGTTATATTTTCACTAACACAATACTCTGGCACAGGCCACATATTCTTGTCTATATTTTTTTCAAAAAATCTAATAATATAATTTTTATAGTCAATTAAAACTTCATTACAATCGATATTTCTCTCTTTTAACAAGATATCATACATTTTTTTTAAATTTTCTAAATTTATAAATGTATACTTTCTCATTACTTTGCTTTTTATTTCCCATTCTTTTTTACTAATTTTTCCTACTAATTTTCCCTTGTCGATGAATATAAAGCGATTACATAATGTTTGAATTTCATTTAACTGATGACTAGAAATAAGTATAGTCATATTATCTTCTTGATTTAATTTTGATAGTGTTCTAGAAACATTCTCTACTGATTCTGCATCTAAACCACTAAAAGGTTCATCTAAAACAAGCATTTTAGGTTTGTTTAATAAAGAAAAAATTATAGCTAACTTTTTTTTCATGCCTAAAGAATATGCTTTATATTTTTGTTTTCTATATTCAAATAAGTCAAATATAGAAAACAAATGCGTAATATATTCCATATCTAAGTTATTTTTCTGAATTGCATAATACTTAATATTATCAAACCCGCTTAGTTCCGGATAAAAAGCAGGTTCCTCTATTAAAAAACCACATTCTTCAACTCGAAAAAAACTTTTAAAATTCCCTTCACTAGGAAACAATAATCCTCCTATTAATTTCATTAATGTAGATTTTCCAGAACCATTCCCTCCAATAATTCCCAATACCTCCCCTTCATACATTTCAAAAGATATATCTTGAATACCATATATTTTACTATTTTTATATTTTTTAGTTACTTCTTGAAAACTAATTACTTCGTTAGATTCCATAGTTGTTTGCTCCTAATACTTAATGTATTGATAGATTGAGTATATAGCACCCACGCTTATAGCTACGTAGAATGAATTTAAAATAAATTTTCTATATATTTGGACTTCATTTGGATTGAGTATATAAAGAATAAATACCATAACAAAGAATGTCCATAAGACTACATTTGTACCTTTTATATTTAGAAAAACAATTCTTTCATCTCTTAATCCCATTTTATTACTTAAATACAGAATAATTGCACTAGAAATCAAAGCTAATCCTCCCAATACTCCTTGGAATACCGTACCTGTAAAAAATTCAATCATTTTTAACAATTTCGTCATCTCCTTTTATTTTAAATATTTCTTCTACTCTAACATCAAAATACTTAGCTAGACTTAACGCTACTGGTAAAGAAGGAATGTATTTATTTTTTTCAATAGAGTTAATTGTTTGCCTAGACACGCCTACCACTTCTCCTAATTTTGCTTGTGACATTCTTGCAAGTACTCGATATTCATACAATTTATTTTCAACTTCAATCGTACGTCCTCTTGCCATGACTTACCTCCTATAAATATTGTAAAGCTAACTTTACAAATTGTCAAGTTAATTTAATGCTTTGTGATTGATTTATGTAATTATTACTTTACTTAAACCTCAGACTTTCATAATATAAATACCTTCAAGAATAAAAGGCAGCACGAAATCATTTTAGCTGCTTTTCTATATTAACTCAAACAAGATATATAGTAAATTTTATTTATTCATTTCTAACTCATAATAAAATATTCCTACCAATCCCGTCATAAAAGAAAGTCAATAAGGCAATTACAACAGAAAGACTCCACAAATGGGGACTAAAATCATTAGCCGCCATAGCGGAGTCTGCTTATGCAAGATATTGAACCGCCGTATACGGAACCGTACGTACGGTGGTGTGAGAGGTCGACTAGTCAATTAATGGCTAGTCTCCTACTCGATTTTATTGTTGAGTCACTTGGTTATAAAGAACCGTATTGAATTCGCTCTGAGATTCAGATAAATTATCTTGTTTGTTCATTAGTAGGCTAATATAGAGTGTCGGTGCTTTTTCGATAGGAATCATGACAATATTGGGGTCATCTTGAAAGACAATATCAGTCATTAAGCCAATTGTTGCTCCAGATGAAATAAAGGTTCGAATAGTTTGGATATCTTTTGTGAAGGTTACTTTTGAGATATCTAATGAAATATTTTTTGCCCACTGTTTAAAAATATTATTTTGTACATAATTATGATCAAATGCTACAAAGGAATATTCTAACATCATCTCAACGGATACTTGTTCTTGCTTAGCTAGTGGGTGATCTTTCGCGACGCAGAGCTTGAATTGTTTTTCATCAATTAAGTAATGATGGATCGATTTATCCAAAAATTGAGACGTATCACTTCCTACAATAGCGATTGATATTGTATGATGACGTAGAAGGTCAATCATCTTATCGAGATGACTTTCTTCTACCAAATTTAATTGTGACATAAAATCAGATAAATTTGGGACGAGTTTTGGTAAATAAAAACTACCAATCAATGGATCAAAACCTAATTCAATCGTTTTTGAGTTCAGGCTATCAATATCACTACGAGTTGTTTCCAATAAGTTGATAATTTCTCCAGCTCGATTGTATAAAATTTTACCGGTTGCTGTTAGATCGAAACTACGAGAAGAACGGTCACGGGTAATCAATTGTGTCCCGAATTCTTCTTCTAAGCGTTTCAGTGCGATGGAGATAGATGGTTGCGAAACATAAAACTTCTCAGCTGTTTTTGTGAAGCTAGAGCAATCTGCTAAGTATCGATAATAAATTAAATCTTGAATTTTCATAAATAAAACCCCAATTATAATATGTTTGATTTCAATATTCATGTTATAAATTAAATTAATAATAACTTTCATATCTATGATAACACAGATATAGCCTTTATGGAAAGTTAAAACAATATATTTTAAATTAGGAGGAAAGTTATGAAGTATATCATTCAATTATTTTGGTTATTCTTCTTTTCATTTGTCGGTGAAGCCTTAACCTATGTTATTCCAATCAGTATTCCGGGCAGTGTCATTGGAATGATATTGTTATTTATTGCACTTCATTATGGTTGGCTCTCATTTGCGAGTGTGGAAGATGTCGGTAACTTTTTAACTGGAAAAATGGGTATTTTTTTCGTGCCTGCTGGTGTGGGCTTAATTCAGAATTTTGATATATTAGGTGAAATTTGGTGGCAATTATTAATAATTGCGACGGTTTCACTTCTAGTTATGATGGGATTTGTTGGCAAAGTAGTCCAAATAATTATTAAACACACGGGAGATGTATCAACTAAGAAGGAGGCTAATGAAAATGATTGAAGAATTATCTGCTCATCCATTTACCGGAATATTTATTACATTTTTTCTCTACCTATTAGGTCGAAAACTTTATGATATAACAGGGTTTCCACTATTTTCACCACTTATTTTTTCAATTAGTTCGATTATTGGTTTGTTATTATTACTTGATTTACCCTATGAAAATTATAATCAAGGGGGACAATTTATTGATATATGGATTGGTCCAGCCACAGTTGCGTTGGCAATTAAACTAGAAGAGAATATTGATTACGTAAAAGACCATTTCGTAGCAATTATTTCTGGCATCTTTTTGGGAACTATTGTGCATACTGCTGTTGTGTTAGGGATGTCAATCTTGTTGCAATTAGATCAGGAACTTTTTATTACAATTTATCCGAAGTCGATCACGACTCCAATGGCAATAGGAATTGTCGAGTCAATGGGTGGAATAGTTTCACTAACCGTTGCGCTCGTTGTCTATACTGCTGTTGTGGGAGCTTTATTAGCACCGCCATTGGTTCGTAGTTTACAAATCGATCATCCGGTCGCAAAAGGGATTGCAATGGGAGCTGGCGCAATTGTAGTTGGGACGACACGCGCAATTAAATGTGGCCCCGTTGAAGGAGCAATGGCTAGTGTGTCAGTTATTTTAACTGGGGTAATGTTTGTATTATTAGCACCGCTTATTCCTTGGCTAGTTAGTATTTTTTACTAATGCATGTTGCTGAAAACGTTATAAATTCCATTATAAAAAATCTAACTGTTATTCTAATTATACAAATGGTATACTAAAAATATGGGTTAGGTTAAGCGGTTAATCTAAGTTAAATATTTTTGATAAGGAGATTACAATGCGAATTATTGTGCAATTATTTTGGTTGTTTATGTTCTCGTTCTTAGGAGAAGTAACGTCAAAATTCATTACATTTATTAGTATCCCTGGAAGTGTATTAGGAATGATTTTCTTTTTCTTAGCGCTTCAATTTGAACTGATTAAATTGGAGCAGGTGGAAGAAGCCGGTGAATGGTTAACGGATAATATGGCGATTTTATTCGTGCCAGCTGGGGTAGGTTTGATGACACATTTTAATATTTTAGGGGATATTTGGTGGCAATTATTGATCATTATTTTTGTCTCGACCATATTAATGTTGGGATTTGTCGGGATAATCGTTCAGTTTATGATGCGCCGTACACCCGGTAGTGCTGAAGATGTTGAAGTAAAAGGGGATGAGCTATTGTGATTAGTGAATTATTTGTTAGTCCGTTTACAGGTATCTTTTTAACTATTTTCTTTTTCTTAATCGGTCGAGCTTTATATAGTCGGTGGCAAATACCACTTTTTAATCCATTAATATTTGCTATTATTTGTATTATTCTCTTGTTGATGGTAACAAACACTTCGTATGAAGATTATTATCAGGGCGGGCAATATATTGGACTGTGGATTACGCCAGCGACAGTTGCTTTGGCTATTAAGTTAAAGAAAAATTACCATCATCTAAAACAAAACTATATTTCTATTTTAACCGGTGTTGTTGCGGGGGTTCTCTTTCATACAGTCATTGTGCTAGTAAGTGTGCTACTCTTGCGATTAAATGGTGAGTTGTTTGCAACGCTTTATCCGAAGTCTATTACAACAGCAATTGCATTAGGGGTGTCAGAATCACTAGGAGGTATCGTTTCTCTTACGGTAGCTATTGTCGTCTTTACCGGAATTGTTGGAGCAGTAGTGGCCGAGCCTATTTTGAAATTATGTGGTGTGACCGACCCAGTTGCGCAGGGGATTGCCATTGGATCTAGTTCACATGCGATGGGAACGACCAAAGCGATTCAGATGGGACAAGTCCAAGGCGCAATGTCTGGATTAGCTATTATTGTAACGGGAATTATAGTTGTTATTTTAGTACCAGTTGCTGAAGTTATATTAGCAAGTTTATTTTAAAATAATTCTTTTTTATAAGATGATAAGGAACTAGAATAAATTAATTGCAATTTTAATTTTGGTAATGTTTTCATTTTATGCTATAATGTTTAATGTAAGCGATAAAATAATAAAGGAGAGTTGTTATGACAGAGATAAAGTATGATGCACCTACAAAAGTGCAGGATTTAAATATTTTAAATACGTATGAATTAGAAGCCTTGGCTGGTGAAGTTGTACCAAAAGCAGGTTATGACTATATTGCGGGTGGTTCAGGAGATGAGTTTACGTTAAGCCGTAATATCACTTCTTGGAATAAAAAAGGAATTGTACCGCGTATGTTAGCTGACGTGGAACACCCAGATACAAAAACAACTATTTTAGATCATGAATTGAAGGTTCCTTTCATCATGGCACCAATTGCGGCACATGGGTTAGCACACGAATCAAAAGAGGCAGGAACAGCTCGGGGAATTTCTGAGTTTGGTGGCAGTATTATGTCAATTAGTGCTTACTCAGGGGCTAAATTTGAAGAAATTGATGAAGGATTAAAAGGAAATGCACGTTGGTTCCAGATTTACATGTCAAAAGATGATGAATTAAATAAAAATATTATTGATGAAGCTAAAGCTGATGGAGCTACAGCTATTATCCTAACAGCTGATGCAACAATTTCTGGAAATCGTCACCGTGATGATCGTAATCAGTTCGTATATCCATTCGGCATGCCAATCGTTTCTCGTTACTTAAAAGGTGACGCGACTAACATGTCATTAAATAATATTTACGCACAATCTAAACAAAAAATTAGTATTCGCGATGTCCGTTTCTTGGCTGAATATTCTGATTTGCCAGTCTTCGTAAAAGGTGTTCAAGCGCCAGAAGATGCTTTAGCAGCAATTGGAGCAGGAGCTGCTGGTATTTGGGTATCTAACCATGGAGGACGTCAATTAGACGGTGCACCAGGATCATTTGAGACACTTCAGGAGATTGCAAATGCAGTACAAGGTCGTGTGCCGATTGTCTTTGATTCAGGTGTTCGTCGTGGTGAGCATATTTTCAAAGCTTTAGCAAGTGGTGCGGATATTGTTGCTATTGGACGTCCAGTGCTGTTTGGACTTGCATTAGGTGGATGGAAAGGTGTTCGTTCAGTCTTCGAATACTTCGAAACAGACTTAAAACGTGTTATGCAACTAGCTGGAACACAAACAATTGAACAGGTGAAAGATACAAAGTTAGTTGATATTGATTAAAACTAGTCAAATATCTGTCCAATATTAGACGAATAATAGTCAAAGGAATCATTGTAAATAGCCACCAATCCCTTCTAAAAAAGGATTGGTGGCTTTAAAAATAGTCAAAATGGGTCAATTTATTTTGACTATTATTGTCAAAACGTAATAGATAAAAAGTTTCTACTCAACATAGATGTTTATTCAAAGTATTCAGTGAGTTTATTATAATGAGAATAACAATTTTGAAGATGTTATCTCACGTTAAATAATCTTCTTAAAACAGTCTATTTGGCGTAACTAATTAAAAAAGCGATAACCTGATGATTCAGGCTATCGCTTTTTGAGTAATATTATAGATTAGGTTGGAATTCGCTGTTATCAGCGACATTAGCATCTTTTAATGCTGCTTGTAATTTTTCTTCGTCGTTTGGGATAACTTCATCTCCGCCTAATTCACGTTCAATTTCACGAACCGTATGGCCCAATTCTTCTTTCTTTTGTTCAAGGGCAAGTTTATCTTCAGTAACTTCTGATTTAGCTTGGTGATACGCATCGTTTAGATCTTCTTTGAAATCATCTGCAACTTGACGTGCTTGTTCACTTAGTCGATCAGCTTCTTTTTTTAAATCTTTTCGCAATTCTTCTCCTGATTTTGGTGCAAATAATAGTGCTCCAATAGCAGCTCCTGCCGCTAAGAATAGAGATGATGTTAAGTTTAGTTTCGGCATGATTAACTCTCCTTTGTCTTATTCACTAAAGCGTTGTTTTTGCTTTTTAAAAGTTTTCATAGCAGTTAGCTTCGCAATTTTAGCTAGTTTCGGTGCTTCTTCTTTCAATTTATTCATAGTATCTTTAGCTTGCGTAGAAGCATATTCTTTACTATGTTTCTGCAAGTAGTCGAGTGAACGTGTTAGTGAATTGAAGCGTCGATTCAATTCATCGATACTACCAATTTTCTCTTTCGCATCAGCTTGAAGCGCGGTAATACGATGTTGAATCGTTGTGATTTCTGCTTGAATATCGTCTGCTTCTTCAGTGTAGAAGTTAGCCACTTTCTCAATTCTTTTTTGACATTTTTGACCATTTTTAATGACGGGTGAAATTTTTTTCTTCGTCATTACTCCGATAACAATAAGACCAATAATGGCAATTAGTAGAATGAGTAAGGCGATGATGTAACCTGATGACATAATTCTCCTCCTTTTTGAACCATAATGATTATTTAGTACTAGAATACCACGAAAACCGTCTAACAACAAATAAAGTTTCTTTAAATATTGATACTTTTCGTCGGTATTGATATGATTAGGATATATCTATTTTATAGAGGAGGGATTCAGTTGAATACGCAAGATAACATAAATGAACAGAACCAACAATCTGTCATCTTAAAAGCTGTAGTCGATGGGGATATTATTCCGATTGATGATGTAGAGGATGCTATTTTTTCTGAGCGAATGATTGGAGATGGGTACGGAATTATTCCGAAGAGCTCGATTATTTATTCACCAGTGGAAGGTATGATTTCAGAAGTTGCGGTAACTAAGCATGCATACTATATCGAGCTGGATAGTGGCTATAAGATTTTAATTCATATTGGCGAAAATACGGTCTTGCTCAATGGAGAAGGATTTAGCACACAAGTTGAAAAGGGAGATCATATTACTGTTGGAGAGCAGTTAGGTAAGGTTGATTTGGATTTCTTAAAAGAAAAAGGGTACGATGTGACTATTTCGGTTATCTTTTTGTTTGATAAATCATTATCGCTAGAGGTGGACGTCCATCCACAAACTGATGCAACTGCGATGGATACCATTGCGTGTCAGGTGACATATCAGAAGGCTGAACCATTGAATTAAGTGAACTTAAATTGAATCCGTCGCAAATCTAAGGTATAATTAAATCGATTACATGTTCTTTTTTAGGAGGAAATCGTATGAAGAAAATATTAGTCGTAGATGATGAGAAGCCGATCTCTGATATTGTGAAGTTTAATTTGGAAAAAGAGGGCTATGAAGTTGTTGTTGCCTATGATGGTGAAGAAGCACTAGAACAAGTTGAAGCGCATAATCCAGATCTGTTAATTTTAGATTTGATGCTACCGAAAAAAGATGGGCTTGAAGTGTGTCGAGAAGTGCGAAAAACGCATGATATGCCAATCATTATGGTAACAGCTAAGGATCAAGAGATTGATAAGGTCTTAGGGTTGGAGATGGGGGCCGATGATTACGTGACAAAACCGTTCTCTAATCGAGAGTTAACGGCACGTGTGAAGGCTAATTTACGTCGACATTCAACAGTTCAAGCACAATCAGAGGAAGAAGAATCGGCTGATATTGAAGTGGGTGAGTTGGTAGTACACCCAGATGCGTATATTATTTCTAAGCGTGGTGAGACAGTGGAATTAACTCATCGTGAGTTTGAATTGATGCATTACTTAGCTCAACATGTGGGACAAGTAATGACACGTGAGAACTTGCTTGAGACAGTTTGGGGATATGATTATTTTGGCGATGTACGAACGGTTGATGTAACAATTCGTCGTCTGAGAGAAAAAATAGAAGATAATCCAAGTCATCCGGTGTATATTGTGACACGTAGAGGAGTGGGATACTACTTAAGAAATCCTGAACAACAAGAAAGTTGATGGTGCCATGAAAGATAGTATTCGATTTTATAAATCGATCAATACAAAGCTTATTTTTGTTATTGTGATGTTAATTGTTTTTGTATTGCAATTTATTGGGGCAAATTTTATTACTCAGATTGAGCAGGAGTTAGTAACGTCTTTTCAACAAGCACGGCAACAAGAGATTGCATATTTAAAGAATACATCTAGACAATACTTGGAACAGATCAATAACCCCGATAATGAGGGAGAAAATAATGCAGCTGAGGAAATTAATAATTTAGTGACGGACTTTTCGAGTAATAGTATTACAGACATCAAAATTTATAGTCCGCAATTTATCATTTTAGGCATCAGTGATAATACGTTACAACGCATGGTGGGGCAGATTACGAATGATAATGATGTGCGTCATGCGTATTTACAAGGACAACAAGTGACACGACAAATTATTGATTCTCAAACTGAAGATCGTCAGTATAAAATTGTCGAACCCGTCTATGCGGGAGATAATGATTCTACAATTGTGGGGCTCATTTCGTTAGAGAGCAATATTGAGTCAGTTTATAATCAAGTGGATGATATTTCGCTTGTCTTTATTCGATCTTCTATTGTGGCAATAATTGCTTCATTGATTTTAGCTCATTTAATTTCTCGGGCGATTACGAAGCCGATTAAAGAAATGCAAACTCAAACAAAACAAATTGCTGATGGGGATTATTCTGGCTCACTAGTGGTTCACGGGGAAGATGAATTAGGACAGTTAGCGAAACTGATTAATGATTTATCTGATGATGTGTCTGAAGCACAAGAATGGATCGAGTCTGAACGACGTCGGTTACATAGTGTGTTGACGCATATGACAGATGGCGTAGTAGCAACGGATCGTCGGGGATTAATTACGACAATTAATGATATGGCTCAGTCCATGTTGAACTGTACACAAGAAGATGTGTTAGGTAAAAAATTAACAATGGTATTGGATTTAGAAGATAACTTTCGTATGAGAGAGATTATTACTCAGGAAAGAGATATTGCTGTTGAAGAATCTGCATTAGGCGAATCTCTTATTTTACGGGCGTCATTCTCGGTTATTCAACGAGAATCAGGTTTTATTAGCGGATATGTGTGTGTACTTCATGACATTACAGAACAAAAGCGGATTGATGAAGAGCGGAAGCAATTTGTTTCTAATGTGTCACATGAATTGCGAACACCATTGACAAGCCTAAGGAGTTATATTGAGGCCTTGTCAGACGGGGCGTGGAAAGATCCTGAGTTAGCACCGAGATTTTTAGAAGTTACACAAGGTGAGACGGATCGGATGATTCGTATGGTACAAGATTTACTTCATTTATCACGCATTGATTCGGGCAAAAGTGACTTAGAGTTAGAAATTATTGATGTGAAGGAATTATTTGAACATGTATTGCGCCGATTTGATATGTTGGTCAATTCAAATGAATATGATCAGAAAATTTACTCGATTAAGAGCCAAATTATGATTGACTCGCAATTTATTGAGGCTGATTCCGATCGCTTTATTCAAGTGCTTGATAATTTATTAAATAATGCGATCAAGTATTCACCTGATGGCGGAATTATTACTGGAAAGTTGCGTTTAAATGGTCAAGGAGATCATGTGATTTTATCTATTGCAGATGAGGGGATGGGTATTCCTAAGAGTGATTTACAAAAGGTGTTCTCCCGGTTTTACCGAGTGGATCGAGCACGAAGCCGAGCAATGGGCGGAAGTGGTCTAGGATTAGCCATTTCTAAAGAAGTTATAGAACAACATGGTGGGAAGATTTGGGCGCGAAGTGTGGAACAGGTCGGTACGACTTTTTATATCTCCATGCCAATTGTAACGTTTGATGGGGAGGATGAGTGGGCATGACATTGGACCGAGTAAGGCATGTATTTTTATTATTGTTGATTGCTTTAAGTTTTTATATTAGCTACAATATTTGGGTGCCACGTGAAGAAGGAGAACTTACTAGTACATTACAAGCTACAAATCAAATGCCAGCTGCTCTGATTGAACGAAAACGACTCCATGTTTATGCGCCTGCTCAATATATTTTGCATACCGATCATCCAGAAAAGCTCCCGAGAAAACAAATGTCTGAGATATTTGAAACGTTGATGACTTCCGTAACGATTACTGAGTTAAGTCATAGTGAACAATTTTCACGGGAAGAGTTTCTAATGTTAAATGAAGCGGATGAGGAACATTATTTAGAGATGATTTTCTATACAGAGTTGCCAATTGGATTATTTGATGGACGTTTTGACAATTTACCGAGTGATTTTGCGAATAAATTTTTTACACGGTTGTCAATTAATTTGGACAACCCTACGACACTGTATTTTTATAATTCCTATAATGAAGAGGTTTATAGAGGTGAACTCGATACAAGTAAGTTGACAGAAATTAGTCAACTGATTGACACTGAAAATATAGGAGGTACTCCAGTCTTTCCGCAATTAATTAAACAAGATATGGTGTATTTGCCGGAGGAAGCGCAAAAAATTGCTCAGTTTGATTATGTAATAGAACGGTTACCCAATAGTTTATTTGTCTCATCTTTTTTCCCAGATACGTCGACTGTTGATGTGCGCGTGAACAACTATGAAACAAGATATATCGACTTAACAACTGAAATTCGAATTAATCAAGTAACTGATATTCTAACCTACTTAAATCAGCTACCTGATTTGGATGAATTAACTAATGTAGAACGGTTTAATAATAGTTTTTATCAATTAAGTAACTTGGAAAATTGGGTGGAGCCCATTTTACTGGACAAATACAATCCAGATAACAATATATTAACCTACCGTCGCTATATTGATGAATATCCAATTTTTGATCAACAAGGTCGAAAATCCTATGTAGAAATCGGTGTACTTGAGGAAGGTTTGTCACATTTGCAAATTCCGCTTCAAATCACACAGACACCAATCTCATTAGATGGCAGTAAAGACGAGACGTTAATATCAGGGCGTGAGGTTTTGGATGAAATCGAGAGCCGATCAACGTACCAACTATCAGATATTGAAGGGATTCAAGTTGGACTTGATTGGACAGAAAGTAAAGAATCTAATCGCGTTATTCATTTTACACCAAAATGGTATGTCAAAATTGATGGACAATGGTTGACACTAACTGACTTGACTACAGAAAGCCCAGGTGATGAAAACTATGAATTTTAAACGGATTGAAACAATTTTTATTGTAGCGTTCATCATCTTAAACATCTTTTTATTTAATAGTCTAGTTGATCGGCGAAATTTACACTATGTATCAACTACGGCTGATCAAATTGATTTACTGGAAGATATGAGACAAGCTAATATTCAATTACCCACTTTTGATGATCAAAATCAGCAAGCCTATGCGATTCAAGCAAATAACTATGATATTTTAGAAGAAGAGGCCAGTCAGTTGGAAGGTCAAGTGGGTATAGTAGAAGAGGGCTTGTATTATACGAGTTTTTTATCTAATCCAATTGAACTAGAAGGTAGTGTGGAAGAAGGGTTTACCCAAGCGGACTACGATAAGTTAGCCAACTTTTTACGTTCACCACAAGTATTATTTGGGGAAGAATATGCTTTAGGTAAGTTAGATAAAGAAAATGGCGTCTTTATCTACTATCATGTCGTTAACGGTATTCCGATTATGGATGGGACGTCACAAATTATTTTCTATATTGATACGGATAATAATGTATTTTCTTACCACCAACTCTACATCGGAGAGACCATGCAACAAGGAAATCCGATCCAGACCATATCTGATTTAGACGCCGTAAAGTCAGCGTATCAAAATAATGAAATTTCAGCAAATACACTAGTAAAAAAACCGGTACTTTCGTATCAACGTACGTTATATTTAGATGATTTAAGTATGTATGTACCGGTATGGACAATCGAAGTTGAACATTCAACTCGAGGAAAAGTCCTATTGCAAGTTGATGCAACAGACGGCAGTGTGATTCAACAATCTGTTCAAGCTAACCCATCGATTAGGCCATTACCGGAACGACCAGATACAGGAGAAAACTAATGCACTTTTGACAAAAACTGTCAATCGTGTTGACAAAAGAAAGATGGTTAGTAACATCCGTCTTTCTTTTTTGATTTGATGGATTATTTTAATTACAATAGTAAAGACACTAAATTTAGAGGAAGATCATATGTTTAATCAACAACCAGCAGATATTAAGTTTTGTATTTTAGCAAGTGGCAGTACGGGCAATATGACGTATGTTGAAACAAAAAAAAGTAAATTACTTATTGATTGTGGCTTTAGTGGAAAGACAGCTGAGCGACTCTTAAGTCAAATCAACCGCTCTCCGGCTGAATTGGATGGTATTTTAGTCACCCATGAACATAATGACCATATTAAAGGAGTAGGCGTCTTATCACGTCGATATAACTTAGATGTGTATGCTAATGAAGGAACTTGGCAAGCAATGAGTAAAAAAATTGGCAAGATTGACCAGGAACATCAACATCATTTCTTTAATAATCGTACAAAAATATTTAATGATTTGGATGTCTCCAGTTTCGGAGTCTCTCATGATGCAGCAGACCCACAGTTTTATACGTTTCAAAAAGGCGGTAAACGATTCGTGATGTTGACAGATACGGGATATGTGAGCGACCGGATGCGCGGTTATTTAAAGAATGCAGATGCATATTTATTTGAAAGTAATCACGATTTAGCGATGCTTCGAATGGGAAGTTATCCGTGGCACTTAAAGCAACGAATTATTAGCGATAAAGGGCACTTATCGAATGAAGATGGTGCGCGAGCGCTAGCTGAAATAGTGGGAGATAAGACCAAACATGTCTTTTTAGGTCACTTAAGTCAGGAAAATAATATGAAATCAATTGCATACAATACAGCAGAGGATATTTTAAGACGAAAAGACACTGGAGTAAATGATCAATTTCAGTTGCATGATACGGATCCTGATCAGCCGAGTCAATTTATTTCATTGTAATGCAATAGTCTATTCTTTTATGATTCATTGATTATTCAAAGATAAATGCTAAGATAGTGATAGATGAATATTTTGGATTAAATTATTTATAGGAGATGGCAATATGACAAAAAGATTGAAACACATATTAATGATAAGTACTGCGACCATTGCCTTGGTAGCTTGCCAACCTCAGTCCAATCAAGCAACTATTGAAGAAACTGAACCAACCGAGCAATCTGCTAAAGATTTAGAGAGCGCTACTGATGAAACTAAAACTTCCACTGTAAAAACAAACGTCGAGAGCGATATTACTGAAGCGGTCAAAAAAGTTCAGCATACTGTTGTCACGATTATTAACAAGCAACAAGTAACTGATATATTTGGACAAACACCGACACACTCACCGGATGGAGAGCTGACTGATGAAGACCTAAATGAAGCTGGAACAGGTAGTGGTGCTATCTATAAAGTGAAAGACGGAAAAGCTTATATCTTCACCAATAATCACGTAGTAGAAGGATCAGACGCTATTGATGTGATGTTAAAAGATGGCTCACGTGTACCAGCAGATGTTATTGGAGCTGATAAGTATACAGACTTAGCTGTTTTATCTATTGATGCTGAGAATGTAACGGATGTAGCTGAATTTGGGGACTCAGATAACTTAACATTAGGAGAACCTGCTATTGCAATTGGTTCGCCTCTAGGAACAGAATTTCCACTTTCAGTCACAGCAGGGATTGTATCTGGAGTTAATCGTATGGTGCCGGTTGATACGGATGGCGACCGACAAATGGATTGGCAAATGAATGCTATTCAAACCGATGCAGCGATTAACCCTGGGAATTCAGGAGGACCACTTGTCAACGTAGCGGGCCAAATTATTGGTATTAACTCAATGAAAATATCTACCAATGTTGTTGAAGGAATGGGTTTTGCTATTCCAAGTAATGATGCTGTAGATATTATTAACGAATTAGAACGAGAAGGCGAAATCATTCGACCAACACTAGGCATCACAATGGTAGATTTAGGCTTAGTTTCTGATGAACAAAAATCGAATGTCTTAAAAATTGATGAAAGTGTCCAAGAAGGGGTTGTTGTGGTTGATGTTACAAGTAATACATCAGCTTCTGAAGCAGGTTTACAATCAGGCGATGTAATTACGTCCTTTAACGGTCAACCTGTCACAACAGGCTTAGAATTACGCCAAGCTCTGTATAAAACACGAGTTGGTGATGAAGTAGACGTTGAGTTTTACCGTGAGGGACAATTGCAGACCCAAACAATGACAATGAGAGAACAAGAACGATTAGCTTTTTAAATAAATAATAATATTGTGGATAAAAGCACTCAAAGGATTTATTGTGAGTGCTTTTTTTGTTATATCAAAGACAACAGCGGAATGAATCTATTTTTCTGTAGTTGTAATTTAGCAGAATCATTGCTATGATAGAGTTGCGCACAGTGGAAAGAATTTGAACAGAGTTATTCACACCTGTGGATAACTCTGTTGATAACTTATGGAAAAAAGGTGGATAACCATGAAGATTACTATTATTTCAGTGGGAAAATTAAAAGAAAAATATTTAATTAAAGGAATCAATGAGTATGCCAAACGTCTGGGGGCTTATTGCACCTTCAATATAATAGAAGTAGATGACGAACCCGCACCAGAGCATTTAAGTGCGGCTAATGAGCAAAAGGTTAAAGAAATTGAAGGAGAGCGAATTTTAGAACGAATAGCCTCTCGTGATTATGTATTTGCACTGGACTTGCAAGGGCAACAATTGACATCTGAAGCATTTGCTGCTGATATAGAAGATAAAATGATTTACGGACAAAGTCATATCACGTTTATTATTGGAGGATCTCTAGGGTTAAGTCCAGCTGTTATTCAACGTAGTCAGATGCAAATAGCATTTGGTAAGATGACATATCCACATCAACTGATGCGTCTGATTCTAACAGAACAAATTTATCGAGCATTTCGTATTATTCGAGGAGAACCGTATCATAAATAACGATATTTTGATTAAAAAATTTTCATAATTGTTTAAGAAATGATTATTTAAGGGTAAAATATTGAGAGTAAATAGGAGACAGAAAGAGGGATTTTATTCATGAATATAATTATTGTAGGTGGGGGGAAAGTTGGCCGCGCCCTATGTAAAGATTTATCGTTGACTGATAATAATGTAACAATGATTGAATTAAGAGAAACTGTACTTGAGCGAACAATCTCACGAGCAGATATTGATGGTTTTGTGGGAAATGGGGCGGATATTGATATTCAAAAAGAAGCAGGGGTGGAGCATTGTGATATTTTTATCGCTGTAACACCGGAAGATGAAACAAATATCATTGCAGCTTCAATCGCCAAAAATTTAGGAGCAACACATACGATTGCTCGCGTTCGAAAACCAGCATATGCCACGCATAACGAATTTATGCACGAAAGTATGGGAATTACGCTGATGATTAATCCAGAGTATGAGGCAGCATCGCAAATTGTCGATATTCTTCGATACCCAGGAGCATTGAGTGTGGAGAATTTCTCTGATGGCGTGCATCTAATAGAAGTAATGATTGAAGATGATGAATTGTCAGGTTTAATGATTAGTCGATTCCGCCAAAAGTTTCCAAATTTAATTATCTGTGCGATAAAACGTGGCGATGAGGTAGTTATTCCAACTGGGGATACAATGATTAAGCGTGGAGATCATTTATTTGTTACCGGTGAACAAGAGTTGCTAGCTAATTTTTATCATGTAACTGGTAAGAAGAAAAAACGATTAAAAAACACCTTGATTATTGGTGGAAGTCGTATTTCACATTATCTAATCGACATGTTAAAAGATGTATCTATGGGTATTAAAGTCATTGAGATTAATCCAGATAAAGCCAGTGAATTAAGTGAACATTTCCCTGAAGTTGTTGTGATTAGTGGAGATGGATCAGATCAAGAATTCTTACAAGAAGAACGTATTGAATTATTTGATGCTATTGTTAGTTTAACGGGAGTGGATGAGGAGAATTTATTAATTTCACTCTTTGCACGCCGAAATAATTTATCAAAAGTTATTACAAAAGTGAATCGGACTGATTTAATTAATTTAATTGAGGAAGATCCTTCACATGCCTTTGTAACACCGCATCAATTAATTTCTAATCATATTTCAAAATTTGTCCGTTCAGTAGGATCACGTGCACATTCGGATATTGAAGGATTGTATCGAGTGGATAATAATCAGTTTGAGATTATTGAGTTCCATATTACCAAAGAATCAGAATTGACAAATCAACCGATCCATTCACTTCCAACTAAATCAGATGTTTTGATTGCGAATATTATTCGAGATGGTCATGTGATTTTTCCAACGGGAGCAGATGATATGCAAGTGGATGATCATGTTATTATCGCAACGACTCGTAAGTATTTAACAAGTCTGGAAGATATTTTAGAATAAGGTGACTTATGAATAAACGAATAATTAGTTATACATTAGCAAAATTAATTCAAATTACCGGTGTATTGATGGGCTTTCCTGTGGTAGTGAGCTTAATTTATCGCGAACCTTTTATTTATACCTTCAGTTTCTTGAGTGTTGGTGCGGTGATGTTTATTGGTGGGACATTGCTATCGCGAATTAAGCCTAACAATAATCGCCTGTATGCGAAGGAAGGCTTCATTATTGTCTCGTTATCATGGATTATCATTTCCTTTTTTGGCGGATTACCTTTTGTCATTAATGGTGATATACCTTCTGTGGTGGATGCTTTTTTTGAGACAGCTAGTGGATTTACAACGACAGGAGCTAGTATTTTAGACGATGTAGAAGCCTTAGCATACTCTTCTATTTTTTGGCGTAGTTTTTCGCACTTAGTTGGAGGGATGGGGGTATTAGTATTTGCCTTAGCTATCTCTCCACGTGCCGAATCAGAAGATGTGCATATGATGCGAGCAGAAATGCCTGGTCCAAAATTTGACAAACTAGTGTCAAAAATTGTCAAATCAGCTCAAATTTTATACTTAATTTATTTTGCCATGACGATTGTAACGATCGTGTTATTGATGCTAACAGGTTTGCCTTTATTTGACAGTATGATCCATGCTTTTGGTGCAGCAGGTACAGGTGGATTCGGAATGAAAAATAGTAGTTTTGGTTTCTATGATAATGTTGCTGCAGAGATGGTCCTATCCGTAGCCATGATTCTGTTTGGGGTGAATTTCAGTTTGTATTACTTCATTTTAGCTAAAAAAGTGAAGGAAGTATTCTATTCTGAGGAACTTCGTTGGTACGTAGGATTTGTTTTGGGTTCTACCCTCTTAATAGCCACTCAATTGGTAGTTCATGAAACCAGAGTCGGCACAGCTTTACGTGATAGCTTTTTCACCGTTTCATCAATTGTTACAACAAGTGGTTTCTCAACAGCAAACTTTGGTCAGTGGCCGCTGTTTTCTCAGATTATCCTTTTAACCTTAATGTTTGTCGGAGGTATGGCCGGTTCTACAGGTGGGGGATTGAAGGTTTCTCGAATAGCTATAATGATTAAATCAGGTATTAGAGAGTATAAGAAAACGTTCCATCCTAACCGGCAAACAAGTTTAATCTTTGAGGGCGAGTCTATTAAGGATCCTATGCTAGCCAATATCTCCAATTATTTGGCATTGTATACCATTGTATTTGTCCTGATTATGCTAAGTGTCAGTTTTGAGATGCCAGATTTTACATCGAGTTTTTCAGCAGTAGCAGCTACTTTGAATAATATTGGACCAGGACTGAATGCGGTAGGTCCGAGTGGCTCATTTAGTCAATTTAGTAATTTCAATAAGTTACTCTTAACATTTGCGATGTTAATGGGTCGTCTAGAGATTTTCCCAATTTTAATTTTATTCTCGCCTAAAACATGGCGTGGTGTTCCATAATAGTAAAAAAATAATCATTAAAAAAAGGCATTGCTGGCAAAAGCAATGCCTTTTGGAATGGGTAACAAATTAATTAAACATTTAATCGGAAAAGGCGTTTGGAGTTAGCATAAAGTAAACTCAGTACAATAATAGTTGCAATTGTTGTGACAACCATACTACCGCCATTTACGATTAAAGAGTATACATATGGGCTCTGTCCTTCAGGAGCATAGTGTCCCCAGTAGACAACTCCCGCAATGTAATGCCAAATATATCGGGCAAAACAACCAATAACTGTCCCCGTTGCAATATAACCGTAAGCTTTATCTCCACGCTTAGCTGCTTGACGAATTTTGTCACCAACTAAACCCGCCAAGCCTAAGCTTAGATAAGGTACAGAATATTCAATTGCAATCTGAAGTGGTACAACTCCTTGAATATCACCGAGAACAATTTTGAGTAGACCATAAGTAAAGCCGATTAAAAATCCTTTAACTGTTCCGTGACGAAAAGCAAATAAAATAATAGGAATAACCCCGATAGAAATATTATACGGCCCGAATCCTGTCGGTAACATGGACAGCACTTCAGCAACGGCAATCATAATAGCCCCTTCAATTAACATCGATAATTTTTTATCACGCATAAAAAAACCTCCTTTTGTATTGGACAAGAGGAGATACCTAAATAACCGTCTATGACGATAGACGACAACACATCCCTACGCACGCACTAACGTAACAGGTTCAGTGGGTCAGAACATAGTAATGTTCACTCTCAGCTAAAAGCTCCCCTTGTTTTATGTATTCAACTACAACTAGCTTAGCATTTAATACATTATCTTGCAACTGTTTTTCTATATTTTGAAAAGAAAGCAGTAAAATGGCTGAATAAGTAATAGAAATCATGGAATAAAAAACAATATTATGTTTTATTAGCTAGTGAAATACTTTGACACAAAATGGACAATAATGTAAAATCAAAATAAGGGTATACATATAAATAATAGCAAAGGAATGAATACAATGTCAGATAAACGACCAACAGTAAAAGAATTTGCAGATAAATTGGACGTGAGTAAACAAACCATTCATAATCACTTGAAAAAATTAGACAAGGAAGAACGCACAACTAATTCGCGTGGTATTATTGTATTGACAGATAGAGAACAGCATCAATTAATTGAGTCTATTACAGGAAAACCACCCGCGACAGATCAAACTGAAAAAGACGAAAAGTCAATTAATCAAGAGCTGTCCAATACAATTGAAGAGCTTAGACAGGAAATTATTCAATTACAAGAAGATATTAAAGAGAAGAAGAGTCAAATTGAAGAGTCTAATACAAGGAATGGACGTCAAGCCGATCAGATTGATGAGTTGAATCGCCTATTAGATCAGCAACAACAACTACAAGCAGTTACCCAAAAACAACTGGATAACGCACTAGAAGATAAGACTAAATTATTAGAATACAAAGAAGAACAAGAATCAAAAGGATTTTGGGCGCGATTATTTAACCGTTAAATCATCGATACAGGATTGGAGGAGTTGTCTAAAGCGTTCCTTTTCATTATTAGTTAAAGAGGAGGGCCCTTTTGTGCGACCTCCTTTTTGTCGTATCTTGGCATTGAGATAGCGGCTGCTAAGCAAGGATTGGATATTATGGTGCGTATATTCAAATCCACGGTGATGTAGAATGCGACTTTGTTTTGCTAACAAAAGTGAGGCCAGTCCATAATCTTGAGTAACAACAATATCAGATGATGTAGCAAGCTCTAAAATTTTAAAATCTGTAGCTTCAGCAGATGACTCTACATAAATATGCTGAACTTGATCAGGAAATTCACGATAAGTATAATGGGAGTAAGAAGAGATCATGAGAACGGGAATAGGTACAGCCATAGCTTCCTCAATAATGATCTCTTTCACAGGACAAGCATCGCCATCTATAATAATACGCATAGAAACACCCTTTCTAATATTAGTCAAAAAAGTGATAAGGAGTAATAGTTATGAGACAACAATTGATAGAGCGTACAGTCCAGTTTGTTAAAGAACAGCTAGACGGTGATAGCAGTGGACATGACTGGTTTCATATTGAACGTGTATGGGCAACTGCGAAAAGTATATATGATAAGGAAAATACAGGCGATTTATTAGTTATTGAATTAGCTGCCTTACTTCATGATTTAGCTGATAGTAAACTGTTTGATGAAGCAGAAGGTCGGCAAAATATTTATTATTTTTTGGAAGGAGAAGGCGTATCTGAATCGATTATTCAACATGTATTGCAAATTGTTGAAACCATATCTTTTAGTAAAGGAGAAAAACCCGCAACCATTGAAGGGCAGATTGTCCAAGATGCCGACCGACTAGACGCAATGGGTGCAGTAGGGATAGCTCGTGCATTTGCTTATGGTGGCGCAAAGGGACAAGTGCTATATGATCCGACCAAACCCTTTTATAAGCCAACTGATCAAAAGTCGGTATCAACTATTCATCATTTTTTTGATAAATTATTATTACTAAGAGAATCAATGAATACAGAAAAAGGACAAACAATGGCAAAAGAGCGACATAAATTTATGATATACTTTTTAGACCAGTTTTTTAATGAGCTAGATGAGGCAAGGGATTATTTTAAGCGGGAATAGTTGGAACAACGGCCATACCAATTGTCCCCTTACCGCCATGAACACCAATGATCGGCGTTAGTGTATCGAGGGTATATGATTGCTCAGGATATTTTTTCTTTAATAACTCGATAACGGTCATAATATCATCGTGTGCATCACCATGGGCAAAATACAATTGTGCATTATTGTCAAAGTGATCCATTTCTTCTTCAATTAATTCAATAAAACGTTTATATACACGGCGTTTTGTACGGATTTTTTCAAACATTTCGACGGATCCATCAGCACCAATTTTTAGTAATGGTTTAATTTGCATTAAATTACCAATGAAAGCCGATGCATGACCAAGCCGCCCACCTTTGACTAGGTTGTCTAAATCTTCAACCATTAAATAAATAGTTGATTGTTCTGCTAGCCAATTCAAGTCATCAATAATGCTTTCAATATCCTCTCTCTCATCCAATAATCGAAGAGTTTGTTCAATCATATTCCGCATAACAAGGGATACGCCTTTAGAATTGATAAAATAACTTTTTAATCGATCATTATAATCATGAGCAATCATTCGGGCTGTATCTAATGTGCCGCTGAACTTTTGTGAAAGATGAATAAAAATGACATGATCATACCCTTGGGCGACAATGGTATCTAATATATCGATAAATTGAGCAGGACTCGGTTGTGCAGTCGTTGGCAGAGTGTCAACTTCAGTCAATTTACGGTAAAATTCTTTTGGTGATATGCTGTCTGGTTGGTCGGTGAATGTTTCTCCATCTTCAAACTCAAGGCTTGGAAATACTTGAAAGACAGCAGGATGCTCTTTTAATTTCTCAGATAATGTAGCGGTACTGTCCGTAATAATGGCTGTTTTCATAATAGTCTCCTTTAATCATTTAGTGATATTATCATTCAGTCAATCTCTAATATGAAGGGATATTGAGTAGTTACGTAGGATTAATTTCAGTAAAATCTTCGGCACACGCTAAAATAGCTTGAAGGAAAGTAGGTTTATACGGAACAAATTTATCTTGTTCAATAAGAGCTAAAATTTCAGGCATAGTAACCCAATTGATAGCTTGTATTTCTTGCGTGTTATACTGAATATCTGCAATGGATAACGATTTATCCAGCTGATAAACATAGTAATCAGAGAATCCATGGTCAAAATTCGCTGTCAAAATCGGTCTAATATGGTCAAAATCAATGGACCATCCTAATTCTTCTTTTATCTCTCGTGCGATTCCTTCAGCGCTTGTCTCACCGGCAATAGGAGCACCACTACAGGAAATATCCCATAAGTTTGCCCATAATGATTTGTCATTGGCTCGCTGTTGGATCAAGATCTCTCCATTCGTATTAAGAATGAGAGCATGAACGATGACGATATATTCTCCTGGTGCGAGTGGCGTATGACGATCAGTTGTTTGTATGAGACGTTGACGTTCAACATTATACGTATTAACAAGTTCCATTGCTCTCTCCTCATTTTATCAGTATATACATAGTGTGTGATGAGTTAAATAGTTATAAATTGTTTCATTGTATCTCTATTATACAATATTATATAACAAATGAAAACAATAGGTTAGCTGACATTTATGATAGAACATCCTATTTTAGAATAGAAAAATATAAACAATAAAATTGGCGATAAGATAGTTGTTGATCAGATTGATTTTTAAGTTAATCAAGGATAAATGATTGGATATATTGGTCCTAATGGTGTAAGGATGAGTACAACAGTAAAGATTATATTGGGTTTGTTATCTACTATATTCAAATATGATTCAAGGATTTATTTGGTCAGTTGGAATAATAATGAGTCGAGCTATTTTAGTAAAGACGGATTTCAATCAATTATTGGTCAATCTTACTTAGTTTATACAGGGTACTTGATTGCGTTTTTCCTTAGTGTTCATGATGTTATTGCTAGAGTACTATCCTATTCAGTATAAGCCTGTTTGTTGTGATCTAGCTATTTATGCCAGTGGGAAATTTTATGGGTTTTGTTATTTTAAGTGGAGCTCGTCTGTGGATTTACTACCGTGTATTTGTACGTAAAGGGGAGCAGTTTAGTTGATTTACAGTATCAAGTAATTAATATTTAAATGAGATTAAGATGTATCTTTTTATGTAAATCCTAATACGATGGGTCAATGTCGTGTTGGGATTTATTTTGATACCGATAACAGAACAGATTTGATTGCAATTAGTGGTTGAGGACTATACAATTAAGAAGACAGATAAAGTAGGAAGGTGATTGATGTGAGTAAGCAATGGTGGAAAGAGATTGTGGCGTACCAAGTATACCCACGAAGTTTTTATGATTCAAATGGCGATGGAATAGGGGACTTACCTGGTCTGATTGAAAAGTTAGATTATTTAAAAGAGCTAGGCATTGATTTGATTTGGGTATGTCCAATTTTTGACTCGCCGAATGATGATAATGGTTATGATATTCGTGATTATAAGGCGATTTTGGACGAGTTTGGGACAATGGAAGATTGTGATCGTCTAATTGAAGAAGTGCATAAATGCGACATGAAGATTATTTTTGATTTAGTCGTGAATCATACAAGTGATGAGCATGAGTGGTTTATTGAGTCGCGCTCAAGTAAGGATAATCCGTATCGTGATTACTATATTTGGCATGAAGGCGATGAAGAGGGGAAACGTCCAAATAATTGGGAGTCAATCTTTAGTGGATCGGTTTGGGAATATGATGAAAAGACTGAAGAATATTATATGCACGTGTTCTCCAAGAAGCAACCGGATTTGAATTGGGAAAATCCGGTTGTCCGTCAAGATGTGTATAGCTTAATTAATTGGTGGTTGGATAAGGGAATTGATGGTTTCCGTGTTGATGCGATCAGTCATATTAAGAAAAGAGAAGGATTCCCTGACATGCCGAATCCTCTAAATAAAGATGTTGTTCCTAGTTATGATGGTCATATGAATCAACCAGGAATCGACAAGTTCTTAACCGAATTAGCTGCTGAAACATTTAACAATTATGATATTATGACTGTTGGTGAAGCCAATGGGGTAAGCATTAAAGATGCAGAGCAGTGGGTTGGTGAAGAGTCAGGCTACTTTGACATGATTTTCCAGTTCGAAGCACTCGGCTTGTGGGGTGAGCGTGATGGTGAAGTTTTTGATTTGCGTGACTATAAACAAGTTCTGACCAAATGGCAAGAAGGTTTAGATGGAATTGGCTGGAATGCGCTCTATATTGAAAACCATGACTTAATTCGCGCTGTTTCTGCAATGGGAGACGATGGTACTCTGCGTAAAACAAGTGCCAAAGCATTAGGTATGATGTATTTCTTCATGCAAGGGACACCATTTATCTATCAAGGACAAGAAATTGGAATGACAAATGTTCAGTTTGATGAATTGACTGATTATGATGATATTCAATCAGTTAACCGGGCCCGTCAAATGATGAAAGAAGGTACTCCGCGGGAAGAAGCGATGAATTATATTTATGCGAGTTCGCGTGATAATGTGAGAACACCGATGCAGTGGAATGCGCAACCAGAAGCTGGGTTTACAACAGGAACACCTTGGTTAGGAGTTAATCCGAACTATGCAGATATAAATGTGGCTGAGTCGCTCAAGGATCCAAATTCTATCTATCATTTTTATAAAGAGATGATTGCACTACGTCGAGATAATGAAGCGCTAATTTACGGATCTTATGAATTAGTCTTACCATTACACAAGCAAGTTTATGCGTATAAACGTCAGGGAGAATCAGAAACATACTTGATTGTTGTCAATGTATTTAATGATTCAGCAGAAGTTGATTTGACACCATTTGACTTAAAAGAATTGGTCTTGACAAACTATGAGGTGCCAAATTCACTGGAAAAAGACATACAATTACGTCCTTATGAAGCACGTCTGTATCGGTTGGCTTAATGATGAATATTTTAACCTTAAATGTACACGGTTGGTTAGAAGAGGCGTCGTATGAGAAGTTAAGTCATCTAGCTGAGCGCATTCATCAAGCACAATATGACGTTGTGATGTTACAGGAAGTGAATCAATTAATGAGTGGCCCAGAAGTAAGCCATGACTTATTTTGTTCCCTGCAGCGAGATGAACAAGCAGTCCCACTGAAGGAGAATAATTATGCCTTAGTACTCGTGAAGATGTTAGAGAAGCTAGGAAGTTCTTATTATTTCTCGTGGGGAGCGAATCATATTGGCTATGATAAATATGATGAAGGCTTAGCTATCTTAGCGAAACAGCCGCTCCAAGCAAAAAGTTATATTGTATCAGAGAGTCAAGCATATGATGATATTGCAACGCGAACGAACTTAAAAGCCACTGTCCAATTAGATGGACAGAATTGGACAGTTGTGACAGGACACTTTTCATGGTGGCAAAGTGATGCAGATGAGTTGTTATTTAAGCATGAGTGGAAAAATGCTTTAGCTCATATGGAGGAGGTAGACCGCTCAAGGTTGATTGTCGCTGGAGACTTTAATAATAACTCACTTGTTCGCGGTGAGGGCTATGACTTTATCCGTGAGACCGCTCCATTCTTAGTTGATACGTATCAAGTGGCTGACGTACGACGCGGCTTTGCCACAGCTCAGGGATCGATTGATGGGTGGGCTCACCAGACAAGCGATAAGCGAATTGATTATATTTTTGTGTCCAAAGAGATCAATGTAGTAAGTTCTCGTGTCATTTTTGATGGAGAGCACGCTCCAGTTGTCAGTGATCACTTTGGGATAGAAGTAGTTTTGGACAATAAATAGACAGAATAAATATAACAGACGAATACTAACTTAAAAAGGAGAGATTTTGATGATGCAAAAAATTCAGCGCTTCGGAGGCGCAATGATTACCCCTGTTTTGCTCTTTGCATTTAACGGGATTATGTTGGCGTTATCGATGGCGTTTCAAAATGAAGATATATTAGGCGCAATCGCAGCAGAGGGAACCTTTTGGCGTAATTTCTGGGGTGTAATTGAACAAGGTGGTTGGGTTGTTTTCACTCAACTGGAGATTCTATTTGTTATTGGTTTGCCAATTGGATTAGCGAAAAAAGCGGCAGCTCGGGCATCTTTAGCAGCATTTACGGTATATATGATATGGAATACGTTTATTAATGCGATTATGTCGACATGGGATTTTGGGATTGATATTTCGGATGTTGAAGCGATTGGTGTAAAAACAATTGGTGGTGTGGCAACCCTTGATACAAACTTAATCGGTGCAATTTTAATTTCTGCCTTTGTTGTGTGGCTCCACAACCGCTTCTATGATACAGAGTTGCCTGATTGGTTAGGTATTTTCTCTGGGACAAGTTTTGTTGTTATTTTAGGCTTTTTCTCAGCGCTACCCCTTGCCTATTTGACCGCTGTTATCTGGCCACCGATTCAAGGTGTGATCGCAAGTCTGCAAGATGTGATGGCAAGTAGTGGAACAATCGGTGTTGGGATTTACGTCTTCTTAGAGAAAATTTTAATTCCAACGGGCTTGCACCACTTTATTTACCAACCGTTCGAATTTGGACCAGCAATTGTCGAAGGTGGTCTGCAGCGTTACTGGTTCGAAAACTTACCAGAAATTGCTGCTCACACCGGTACATTGCGCAGTATTATTCCAGCGGGTGGTTTCTTGTTCCAAAATGCAGCCAAGTTATTCTATCCAGTTGGTATCGGTGCAGCTTTCTTAGCAACTTCGAAGCCTGAGAAACGCCGAACTGTAATGGCATTGATTGTTCCAACTGCCTTAACAGCGATGTTGACGGGAATTACAGAGCCATTTGAGTTTACGTTCTTATTCCTCGCACCACAATTGTTCTTTGTCCACGCATTGTTATCTGCAAGCTTAGCGATGACGATTTACAGTCTAGGAGTTGCCGGTCATATTGGTGGTGGGTTAATTGCTCACATTAGTGGATTTGTGATTCCGCTCATCAATAACCACCTGAATTCTATCCTAATTTACTGGGGTGTCGGTCTTGTTTTCGTTGCGATTTACTTCTTTATCTTCCGATGGGCGATCTTGAAATTTGATATCAAAACGCCAGGACGTGAAGATGATGATCAAGATGTGAAAATGTTCAGCAAGCAAGATTATAAAGATAAGAAAGCATCCTCTAGTGCTGCAGCCTCTTCAGGTTCTTCTAGTGGCGGTAATGCAGCTGAACAGAAAGCAACAGGTTTCTTAGAAGCAATGGGTGGACCAGACAATATTGCAGATATTAATAACTGTACGACGCGTCTGCGTATTTCGGTGAAAGATCCGGATAAATTAGCAGATGATGCAACCTTTAAATCTCACGGTGCGCATGGAGTCGTCAGAAATGGTCAGGCCATTCAAGTCATTGTAGGTCTCGATGTGCCAAAAGTTCGTGATGCGTTTGAGAGTAGAGTGAATAATGACTAACTAACGATATCCCCATTGAACTGTCTTACCTGCAGTTTGGTGGGGTTTTTTTGATAGAGCTATTTCCAATGTCAAGCGAGTTAGACTGATTAATGTAAATTATGCAGGGCAAAATATCTATATAGTTTGACAACGCTTTTATTTCTGTTATTATGGAGTTGAAAGGTGGAGGAATAAGTGAGTGGTCGCTGATTATTGTTGAATATCCGTTTTCTATAAAGAATATGAAAAAATTTGGTAAGGTTTTATGTATAACAGTCGCACTAAGTAGTATAGGAATAGGAAGCACTCCCTTGACGGTTTCAGCTAATCAGAAGAAGTTCAGGAAATACAACAAGATTTTTCACAATATCTTGAAGTAGTAGAAACTGAACAAGGGACAGAGTATCATTTTACTGATGAAGCGTATACAGAAGTTTCACGGCAATTAGGAAATGATATACCATCATATAATCACTCTAATGTCCTTCGAAGTGGGGATGTCAAAGTTAATGGAGTGAATAAAATTGTTAGAGAAGATGGATTATTCAAAATATATCTAAGCGCTAATACGTTAAATAATATTCAGTCTGGTGGAACTGCGGCTTTATTTAGTTTACTTGGATCTGCTATCGGTGGTTCAGTAGGATCAGCAATAGGTGCCGGTTTATCAGAGATTATTGATGCTCCTCACTATTCTCATGGGAGAGTATATGTTTATGATGGCGTGTTTTATCAATACTATTATCTACAGTAATATGAACTTCATATATTTAAAGGAGAGATGAGGATGAAAATAGACTATAAAGTCATGGTAAGCTATATATTAGCAATGTTGGGACTTATTGTCATCTCAGAATTATTAGAGCTATTTACATCAATTAATTTTTTCACGTCTTGGTCTTTGCGAATTGGAGGACTTATCGGAGCATCGGTAGGAGGCTTTTTACATGGAAAGGGTAAATATTATGCGAACAAATAAAGTTAGGCAAACAATTAAAATAATACTAGTAGGTGCATTAGCTCTTATAGTAATGAACATGTCTGTTACTGTATCTGCCAATGATTTTTATACAGATGAGACAGCTACTGAGAAAATAGAAAACATTAATGTTATGGAAAGTGAGACAGAAATTCAACCTATCAATTTTAGAAATGGTAAACCTGCAATTCATGTAGGTAAATTTCTAAATGTTGCAAGTAGTATCACTAGTCCAGGCCGTCCAAGGAGCGAGCGAATATGGCATGTCCATTATGAAGATGGAGTGAAGTATGAAGGGTACCTAGAATTTACTGGTATTACAAAAGTAGATGATCCTGAGAACGTGTATTATAGATTTGCTGGATTATTACAAAAAGCTGATTAATAATCACAATCATCAATAAATAATCAAAACACCAAGTCCTGTCATCAAGGGCTTGGTGTTTAAATTTAACAATCATTCATAATAGGTGCGGTGTACTTTATCTGGGCCGATAATTGAAGTTGGGCCTTCATCGATTTGTTCCATCTTAAATACGTGCTCAGGGTGATTTTTATCTGCTTGCAATCAGTGAAAAGAATTATCTGGCAATAATGTAACTAAATGCGTATTACCATGATCTTCTTCAGTCAGTACATACACATTGTCGGCTTGCTGGCGGTAGCTACCTTCTTCCATCAACTCAGAATTGACATATAACTCGTATCTGCCATCTTTGTCAAAAAAGGATAGTAACAATACATACGGTGAACTGGCTTGATTAGTCGCTTGGTATGTGCCAACTAATTCAGGTGAAGATTGATTGACAATATAAATGATGATTAGCGTGCTTAAGACAGATGCAATAACGACAAGTACATATTTGAATCGGTGGAAAAGATTCACGAGAAACACCACTTTCTAAATTTTAATTAAATTATACCATGTTTTTTCAGAGAAGTAGTTACAAACATAATCTAATATATAAAAGTGGGTTTTTAACAAGCCATTTTCAGGTTAGTGCGAGTTAGACAGGATACCGACAATAACGGCTAGAGCTCCAATACCGAGTGCGATCCAATGCAAGCTTTCATCTTCAGTGAGTAATAAGCCAATTAAGCTGAGTCCCATACCGATACTGCCGAGTATGATTCCCCAACGTAAGAAGCCGATAAGCGATAAGGCGATGGAAAGCCAAGAGATATAGTGGAGTGTTTTATTTGATAACATAAGATCCTACTTTCTATAAAAGTGTGTCGTTCAATGATTCAACTGGCGGTTCAAATTTTTATTTTTTCTGAATATAGCGAGCAATCGGGTAATCGTCCAAAGGTAAACTTGGGGACTGTCCTAATATTAATTCAGACAAAATTTTGCCAACAAGTGGACCAGCTGTCAGACCTGTAGAACCAAGACCACTTGCAGCCACAACGGAATCTCCTTGCCCCGGTACAAATCCGAAGAAAGGCGCATAATCAGATGTATAAGCACGTGTGCCGATACGATAATTGGTAATAAGAGATGCAGTAAGTTTCTCAGAAAACATCTGATTGACGGAATTGAGAATGGGTTGCAACACCTCAGGCTCTAAAGTGAGGTCAAATCCTTGTTCATCTTCATGCGTTGCTCCGATAATGACTTTATCTTCAAAGGGAATAAAATCGCCTTCTCCTTCCGGCATGACGACCGGCCAGTTGCTGGTAGGCTGGTCGAGTTGTAGTTCGGCTAACTGGCCCTTTTGCGCGCGGATATCGACGTTATAGCCCAAAGGTTCTAGCGTATATTTAAGCCACGCAGCATTGGCCAAGACGACCTTATCGAAGGTTTTAGTGGTTGTTTTTGTCTGAATTTGATAGTTGGGTGCGGATTGGAAAATATTCAGGTTTGCTTTTTCGGGAATAAGTGTCATATGGTTAGCTTGACAGCGGGAGAGGATTAGATCAGCCAAAGCTCGACCATCCACACGGGCGCCTCCTTCAGCCCAGAGTGCTCCTGATTGCTTATCATAAATCGGGATTAACTCGCGAACCTCTTCAGCAGATAAGATCTTCAGGTCACCGATTTCTGGGGCATTTTCGCGTCTTTTTTGCCCAATCGCTAACATTTCATCTAGGTATTCGGGTTTTGACTTGAATAGTAAGGTACCGACTTGTTTATAGACCGAGTCCGGTATGGGATCGCCATCCATGACATCTGATAAAAATGTGGGATAAAAAGCAGCACCGTCTCGAACCATACGATACCACGCTTTATTGCGCCGACGCGATAGCCAGGGACTGATAATACCGGCTGATGCTTGTGTGCCGCTACCGATTCCTTCATCATAGAGTGTCAGCTCGATATCGGGTACTTGACTTAAATAATAAGCCGCACTTGCCCCTACAATCCCACCACCGATAATTGCTACATGTATTGTCATTGAATCCAACCTTCTCCTTCATTTTTCTACTAAGTAAGTGTCTGTATTGTACCGGAAAAATGAGTTGATATAAAGAAAAATAAATAATGAGGGGTTTTCTTGAACTTCCCCAGTGAATATTCGTGCATGCGAGTTTCTTCACCGTTATCAACCCCAACAAGAATCATCTTGGGTAGATCAGGTGGCATGGATGGTCTTCCACGAATGTCCAGAGAAGGATTTACTGAATACTTGAAGCGTTCTGTGGAAGCCCTCAATTTATATCTATACGAAACTTGAAATTTGATAAAATCACTGAGTTGGGTGACTATTCACTTGCCCAAGAGCAAGATAAATTACTATTTAAATTCCAGGACTGCTATACAGAGAATAAATTGACTTTTGACCTGGAAGACAAAGAAAAAATTGAACGCATTTTATCAATTCACAATATGATCGATTTATAATAAGTAACGCCCAAAAACTTCTAATGAGAAGTCTTGGGCGTTACTTATTATAAAAGTCTCTCAGCAACTAGAGAGGCTTATGATTGAGTGACTTAATCACTGACAACATCTGGGGTTTCTGGTAGTACTTGACCACCATCGACGACTAAGGCTTGGCCCGTGATATATTTGCTTTCTTTAGCAGCGAAGAAAGCTGCAGCTACACCAATATCTTGCGGTTCACCGAGTGTTTTCGCTGGAATATAATCAGCTGCGTCATTCAACGTTGGCAATTCACGCACAAGTGATTCGGTTGCGATAATACCCGGTTGAATGGCGTTGATCGTGATGTTGTAGCGCCCATATTCAACAGCAGCATTACGCATAAAGCCAAGTTGTGCTGCTTTGCTTGCTCCATAAGCTGTTCCACCTGGGTATCCGGTGACGTCGCCGGTGATGGAAGACGTTAAGATTACACGACCGTATGCTTGTTCTTTCATTACTTCAAGCGTTGGTTTCACTACATTGAACATCCCTTTTACATTGACGTCGAATACCTTATCCCAGCTCGCTTCATCCATATCGGCTAGCAATACTTCCGGATAAATTCCTGTATTCGCTGCTAGAATATCGATGCGACCGTACTCCGCTTTAACCGATTCAACCACATCTTTAGCTGCCTCGCCATCTGTCACATCCAGTTTTAAGAAGGCGCCATCTATTTTTTGAGCGAGCTCTTGTCCACCATCTTCATCAATATCGGCAATCACGACAGTAGCTCCTTGTTCGGCTAGCGCTTCAACAATCCCCGAACCAATTCCATTTGCGCCCCCTGTCACTAAAGCCACTTGTCCATCAAGATTAAACATATCCATACCTCCAAGAATTCTGATTAACGTCTAGGACTACAAGTGAATTATATCACAAATAAAGACGCTAATCAATTGTAACGAATCCAGCTTACTTTCTGCTGACTTGACCGGCAAGAACAAGGAGACTAAACGCTTGCGTTTAGTCCTTATATTTTCGAAAGAACCAAAACCCAGCATAAAGTGATAGGCAAAACAGGATAAACCCCGATAAAATTATGATGCTGACTTTTTCTGAGAACCATTTATCTAATGGGGCAACTCGCAGAAAAGCACCAGAGAGAATTAATCCCACGACTGCCCAATAGATTGGTGGACGTTTCTTTTTCTGACTCAAGACATATCTCCTTTTCCTAATCCATAGAAATCTCTACTTTTTATAACTTGATAATGATCTGGCGAATACGAGTCACTCCCGCGATCAAATACACCATAGCCGTCAAGATACAAATAGTACGATTCTCCTGCATAACTGAAGCGAATATGCACACTCATTAAAGCGCGCTTTACTTTAAAATCCTGTACATCGCTATGAACTATCCGAATAACTTCATCTCCAATCGTGTCACTGCCACTCTCCAATGGCAGAACAATCAATTCATCATCTGTAAAGATTAAATAACACCACTCACGAGCAAAATTAAAGATAATCCACGACGAAAACGGCCAGTAAAAGAAAAACGGGTGCACATAACGATCTGTTCGAAAATAATTTTCATCAGGCTCTAACCCCAACCGCTTCATGACTTTCTCAACTGCTTGCTTTTCATCGTCTAAGGAATAATAACTCATCGCTTATCACGTACTTGGTCTGTTACATTTTGTGCACCATAAGCAAAAGTAGGTATAATTAACATTACTGACATAACAATAGTAGATAGTTTTTTCATAAAAATTTCCTCCTTGTAGACTGTAACCTATCATAACACAATATCCCGATCCCTTTTTTATTCATGTTATCTTCACATATATTCTATTATGCTTATAAATCACTTTCAAGTGTTTTTTGACATTTTTTCACTTCTTATGTTACTTAACCGTTAAGTGTAGTTTATTGGATTTTTAAAAGTACCTAGCTTTTTACTAGGTACTTTTAATTGTGCGCCCGGCATGGGCGACAACTTGGTGGTGAAAGTCCACTATAAGCCTTTACAGTAGGAATTATTAGCCAAAGGCAAGGGTGTCCATCGTGAGGTGGAATCTGAAGGAAG
>NZ_JH601103.1:411795-505975 GCF_000245815.1 Dolosigranulum pigrum ATCC 51524 | reverse complement strand
CTTATGCAAGGTATTGAACCGCCGTATACGGATCCGTACGTACGATGGTGTGAGAGGTCGACTAGTCAATTAATGGCTAGTCTCCTACTCGATTTCTGTAGTTATTACTTATACATTCGAGGTTTTTTGAAATACCTATTTTGAAAGATACATCGGAAAAATAAATTGACGGTTATAAGCACAAATCGGAAGCGAAATTTTTCATACTGGGATTTTCTTTTTGGATTATATTTAGAAAATTTTATGTTTTGTTCAAAAAATGATGATATCTAGTCAGTATCATGAGGAAAGAAACTGTTATTGCGCAGTGTTGATCAAAAATACAAAATGATTTTAAAAGTTTAAAAACACAATATATAGTGTCTAAATAAAAATAAAACACTATATATTGTGTTTTGTCTTGAAATATATATTATTTCTCGTTACAATAGGAACTGGACTTACTTATTTCGTAATTGAAATCACAAAATGAAGATGGAAATAATACATGAGTGAGATAGCTAAAAAGCGGTATTAAGTAGGCAATGAAAGTTAGAAAGGGTTATATTATGTTAGAATCAGAGCAATTGACATTGGGCGTTGAGGCCGTTGATTTGGCTTCTTTAACTGTTAAAAAACGAAATGGGCATCGAGAACGATTTAATCTAGAAACCATTTATCAGTCCTATAAGAAGGCAAGTGAACAGTCAGGTGAAACTGACAGATTATCAAAAGATATTTTTAAACAAGCAATTGAGCAAGGATTACGCGACAATTTAGTTGATTCGGAAGTGTCGACGATTGTTCTGTCTGCGGTTGTCGGTGATATATTCGAGCAACTAGGGGATGAGAAAGGTCGGGCTATCTATGAACAAGTGGGGGAACAACAAGATAGTCAGCATCAAAAAAACCGTGACATTAATTATCGGATTCAGACACTGCTGAATAAAGATGCCAGTGTAGTGAATGAAAATGCCAATAAAGATAGCAATGTCTTCAATACGGAGCGTGATTTGACGGCGGGAATTGTAGCGAAGGCGATGGGGCTCAAGATGATGCCTGAGCATGTGGCGAGTGCCCATGAAAAAGGAGATATCCATTATCATGACTTGGATTACACACCGTATTCACCGATGACGAACTGTTGCTTAATTGATTTCAAGTCGATGTTCGAGCAGGGATTTCAGATTGGGAATGCAGAAGTAGAGTCACCCAAGTCCATTCAGACAGCTACAGCTCAGACAGCGCAAATTATTGCTAATGTAGCTAGCAGTCAGTATGGTGGATGCACATTCGATCGTATTGATGAAGTGTTGGTACCGTATGCGAAGTTGAATTATGACAAACATGTAGCCACTGCAACAGAGTGGCTCACTCCGGATAAACGTGAAGCTTACGTCAAAGCAAAAACGGAGAAAGATATCTATGACGCAATGCAAAGTTTGGAGTATGAAATTAACACGCTGTATACATCGCAAGGTCAGACACCGTTCACGACGCTTGGCTTTGGTCTAGGAACAAATTGGTTCGAGCGAAAAATTCAACAAGCTATCTTGCGCGTTCGCTTGAAAGGGTTAGGCAAAGAAGGGCGTACAGCTATTTTTCCGAAGTTAGTCTTCACCTTAAAAGATGGGGTAAACTTGCGCGAAAATGACCCCAACTATGATATCAAACAACTGGCACTGGAATGTTCAACGAAGCGAATGTATCCCGATGTATTGAATTACGATAAAATTAAGGAATTAACGGGAAGTTTTAAAGCGCCGATGGGATGTCGGTCGTTCTTACAAGGATGGTCAGATGAAGCAGGGCAAGAGGTGAATGCTGGGCGAATGAACCTAGGTGTCGTGACGTTGAATGTTCCTCGTATTGCATTGGAATCGGGCGGTGATATAGCTCTATTTTGGACGTTGTTTGAGGAGCGGATGCAAGTACTGAAGGATGCGCTGATTTATAAAGCAGAGCGCGTTATGGAAGCACGACCTGAGAATGCACCGATTCTCTATATGCATGGAGCGTTCGGCAAGCGTGTTCAAGCCGGTGAATCAGTCGCTCAATTTTTCAAAAAACGTCGGGCAACCGTCTCGATCGGCTATATTGGCTTGTATGAAGCGGCGACTGTTTTCTTTGGACCAGATTGGGAAGATGATCCGGAAGCTAAAGCATTTACGTTAAAAATTATGCGAGCCTTTAAACAGTATGCTGAGAACTATGCAGATGAAACAGATCTGCACTTCAGTGTATACTCAACCCCAAGTGAGAGCTTAACCGATCGATTTTGTCGCTTAGACTTGGCTAAGTTTGGGGAGGTTGCTCATATTACGGATAAAGAATACTATACGAATAGTTTTCATTACGATGTTCGAAAAAATCCTACCCCATTTGAGAAGTTGGAGTTTGAAAAAGATTACCCCGTCTATACGAGTGGAGGATTCATTCATTATTGTGAATATCCCAAGTTGCAGACAAATCCGAAAGCGTTAGAAGCAGTGTGGGATTTTGCATATAGTCGAGTTGGTTATTTAGGAACCAATACGCCAATTGATCATTGTTATGAATGTGATTATGATGGAGATTTCAATCCAACAGAGCGTGGATTCGAGTGCCCAAACTGCGGGAACACTGATCCGAAGACATGTGATGTGGTGAAACGTACGTGTGGGTATTTAGGCAATCCGCAGAAACGTCCAATGGTTCATGGACGTCATCAAGAAATTGCGAGTCGTGTGAAGCATATGGCGGGTGAAGTGGATGTCGATGAAACCAACTGAGTGGACAAGTGAGCAATTCAGCCGAGATTATGTGGCGGATTATAAGCCGTATAACTTCGTGGATGGGGAAGGGGTGCGCTGTAGCCTGTATGTCAGTGGTTGCCCCTTTGCGTGCAAGGGATGTTACAATAAAGTGGCGCAAAATTTTGCGTATGGGACACCTTATACTCAAGAGCTGGAAGACCAGATTATAGAAGATTTAGCCGCAGAGTATTGTCAAGGGTTGACGTTACTTGGCGGAGAACCGTTCTTAAACACGGGAGTTACCTTACAATTGGCTAAGCGAATGCGAGCAGAATTCGGCTGGACAAAAGATATTTGGTCTTGGTCGGGGTATACTTGGGAGGAGATTGTCCATGAGGGGTCTGAAGATAAAAAAGCATTATTAGCTTTAATTGATGTCTTAGTGGATGGTCGCTTTGAACAAGAAGAGTTTGATGTAGGACTTCATTTTCGGGGGAGCCGTAATCAACGAATTATTGCTGTACAACCATCTCTAGAGACGGGGAGTTTACAATTGTGGCGGGATGGCGATTATATTTAAAAAGAGGTCGAGCACGCTTATCCGTGCTCGATTTTTTAACGTTAATATTTATGTAGACAAAAAAGCCTGGCTAAGGCCAGACTTTTGTAAGTTACTTACTCAGTTATAATTAGAATGCGCGAGTAGCATGTCCAGATTTAACAAGATTTTCGTCAATGAACTCAGCTACGGCATCAGAAGTGAAGGCTTCGATTAATGCTTTTCCTTCTGGTGTATCAAGATTTTCTTTACGCATAACTAACCCTTGTGCATATTTAGCTTCAGCGTCATCTTCTAAGAATAGTGCGTCATCTGTGTGAAGATCAGCAAGTTGTGCGATAAATGTTGGGTAACTGAATACAAGGTCGTGCCCGTCAAGGTAACCTTGTGCAGTGTTAGAAACTTCCATCTCAACAAATTCAAAGTTGTGTGGGTTCTCTTCAACATCTTCAGTTGAGTAAAGGTTGCCTTCTACCTCAGCAAGGGTAATTAATTCTTGTGCAGCTAAAATTTCTAATGCACGAGACATGTTGAATGGGTCACCTGGAACGACAACGCTTGCGCCATCTTCAATATCATCAATTGAGTTGTATTCAGGTGCGTAGAATCCTACGATTGCGTTGTAGATTGGCTGAGCCATAACTAAATCAGCATCGTTTTTCTCGTTGTATCCTTGCATGAATGGTTCGTGTTGTGCGAAGCTAGCGAATGCTTCATCGTTAAAGACAGCATCGTTATATTGAATATTGTCACTAACTTGTAGTAGTTCACCATCTGCTGGCGCTGGAAGTTGTTCTAGAGCTAATTCTGTAATATCTGTCATTGGTGTTGAGTGACTAGCAACAACAAAGTGGAAGTCACCAATATCTGAGTCTGCATCTGCTTGTGCGTCATCAGTTGCAGCATCTTTAGTTGTTTCATCAGCTGCTGTTTCGTCAGTTGTCGCCTCATCAACAACCTCTTCTGTTTGTGCGTCTTCTGCAGGTTGTTCTGCATCTTGTGAGCAAGCTGCTAATAATAATCCTGCACTAACTGTTACTAAACCTAATTTTTTCAACATAAAAACATTCTCCTTTTTATAATTATTTTAATCTTTTAAAAATGATTACCGTTTATCAATTTTTTGCGCCAATTGTAATCCGAGCCACTGAAAAATTTGGACTAAGATAATGATAATAACAATTGCCGCATACATAATATCAGTCTCGAAGCGTTGGTAGCCGTAGCGAATGGCAAAATCACCAATTCCTCCACCACCGACAACGCCCATGACAGTTGAGTATGAGACGAAGCTAACAAAGGCTGTCGTAAAGCCGATTACAAGTGAGCTTCGTGCTTCGACGTACAAGTATTTCCAGACTAATTGCGTTGTGCTGGCACCCATTGCATCGGCCAATTCAATGACTCCTTTGGGCACATCGAGTAGTGATTGTTCAACGAAACGCGCGTACAGAGCAATCGCGATGAGCATCATGGGGAAAGAAGCCGCTATAGGATCTCCCGTTGCCCGCCCATAAAACTTACGGACAAATGGCAGTAAGGCGATAATAAGCAGAAGGAACGGGAAGGATCGGACAATATTAACAAATGCATTGGCAATATTGTAGACAACTGTATTTTCTTTCGGTTTTCCTTTAGCAGTTAAGAATAAAATCGTTCCTAAAGGTAAGCCGAGTAAGATGGCAGCCGTCATGGCAAATCCCATCATAATACCAGTCTCAACTAAGCTATCATATATTCTGGGTAAGTATTCAATTAAGCGTTCGAGAAATTCATTCATGAGAGTAACACCTCACGAGCCCGTTCGTAGTAGCTTTGGTCGAGATTGGTTTGGTCCGACTTATTAACTGATAAGGTCTCTAGTAATTTGCCACCTTCTAAAATAGCCGATCGATCGCATAAGTGCTTGATAACATCCAATTCATGAGTGACCACTACAATCGTCATATTGAACTCTTCATTGACACGCTTTAAGACTTGAACGACATCATCCGTTGTTCCTTGATCGAGTGCAGAGGTAGGTTCATCACATAATAGAATTCTCGGCTTGGTAATTAATGCCCGCGCGATACCCACTCGTTGCTTCTGTCCACCTGAGAGTTCAGCTGGATAAGCATCACGCTTATCGCTTAACTCCACAAAATCTAAGACATGATCCAAGTCTAGTGTATCTTCATAATCATGAATGGCAAGTGGGAGTAAAATGTTTTCCTTAACCGTTTTGTTGTTGAGTAAGTTGAACTGTTGGAAAATCATACCAATTGTGGACTTATATTGTCGCAGTGCTTTGCCGGATAAATCACCGACTGTGACACCATCAACAACAACCTGTCCGCTCGTTGGCTGCTCCAAAGCATTAATCATACGCAACAGGGTGGATTTGCCCGCACCACTCTGACCAATGACACCAAAACATTCATGTTCATCGATTGTTAGTGTAATATTATCTAACGCTTGAAACTGTCCATCGTTTGATTTAAATGATTTTGAAATGGAATCGAATGATATCAACGGATAACCTCCCTACCTCTACTAAACTTAACACCACTAATCATTATAAGTGCTAACTTTTCTTTAGGCAACTCTTTGGACCAAACAGAAAGAGCTGAGAAGGCTGAAGAATAGCGATTTGCTATGAAAGCTTGATACTATAGGAATGTTCAGTTAATTACAAATGAGAAAGAAAACAATTTTGTATCCTTAAAGTGATATCTACTGAAAAATAAATCTCTTTCGTGCTATAATACAGATTAAGGAGGGATACTATGGAAATTGCACTTGTTGCTCATGATAAGAAAAAAGCCGATATGATTGATTTTGCTACAGCGTATAAGTCAATACTCAGTAAGCATAAATTGTATGCAACAGGAACGACCGGACAACGCTTAATCGAAGAAGTGGGGTTGGAGATTCACCGTTTCAATTCCGGTCCACTCGGGGGCGATCAACAAATTGGAGCCAAAATTTCAGAAAATGACTTAGATTTATTGCTCTTCTTCCGCGATCCATTAACAGCTCAACCACACGAACCGGATGTGAATGCATTATTACGCCTATGTGATGTTTATGGCATTCCGTTAGCAACCAATATTGGCACGGCGGAAGTGTTACTGAAAGGTTTGGAATCAGGCTTTTTAGACTGGCGTACCGATATTCATGGTGAAGATTGGACACTTTAATATTAAAAATACATTTCCTAGCTATCAGCAGCAGTTAGGAAATGTATTTTTGGACCGTTAAAGTAGCTATCTACCGCGTAAACGTGAACCACCTTTTGGCGTGTAAGAGAAGTATTTCAGGCACCATAATGCGCTAATACCAATCACAATGTAGCTTATATTAACAGCTTGTTGATTGTCTGTCCCAAACATTAATTCGAATATATTAACTTGGAAAGCGCCCACTAACAATAAGTGAATACCGCCTAAGATGGTTAGAATAAGAGCTAATCGATCAATAAATTTCATCTAAATTCCTCCTAATATAAGTATCTATCTTTATCATACAATAGGTAATCGTAATTGTCACGTAAAGTTGTGGTCATTTAAGAAAGAACTTGATTCTGTCTATGAAGTGGATGTTATGAAGCACAAGAAATTTTGTGAACACAATAAGAAAACGCTTGCTTTTTCACAAAAAATTCGTTATTATATAGATGTAAGATTATTTGGTAACGTTTTCTTGAATAGAAAGGGAGTATGTGTATATGATGTCAGATATTGAAATTGCTCAGAATGCGACGATGCAACCGATCGAAGAAATTGCAGCCAAACTCGGTATTGAAGAAGATGCACTAGAACATTATGGTAAATATAAAGCTAAAATTGACTATAACAAAATTGATCAACTGGAACAAAATGGAAAATTAATTCTGGTCTCTGCTATGACACCAACGCCGGCAGGGGAAGGAAAAACAACGACCTCAGTTGGCCTAGGAGACGGGTTAACTCATATTGGGAAAAAAGCAGCTGTTGCCTTGCGTGAGCCATCATTAGGGCCGGTCTTTGGTATTAAAGGTGGTGCAGCTGGTGGAGGTTACGCTCAAGTTGTCCCAATGGAAGATATTAACCTACACTTCACTGGCGACTTACATGCAATCGGTGCTGCGAACAACTTAGTAGCAGCAATGCTTGATAATCATATTTATCAAGGGAATGAGCTAAACATTGACCCTAGACGTGTGGCCTGGAAGCGTGCGGTCGATATGAATGATCGTCAATTACGTCAAATTGTTGACGGAATTGGTAAGCGGACAAACGGTGTACCGCGTGAAGATGGTTTCGAAATCACTGTTGCATCTGAAATTATGGCAGTTCTCTGTTTATCTAACACACTAACTGAGTTGAAAGAAAAAGTAAAAAAATGTGTTGTAGCTTACACGTATGACTATGAGCCAGTTACAATTGGTGATATTAAGGCCCAAGGAGCTGTCACCGCTCTCTTGAAGGATGCGTTGAAGCCCAATTTAGTCCAAACATTAGAAGGGACACCAGCCTTTATCCATGGTGGACCGTTCGCCAATATTGCGCACGGATGTTCCAGTATTATGGCAACGAAGATGGCGCTTGCGCATGCTGATTACGTCATTACTGAAGCAGGCTTTGGGGCGGATTTAGGTGGCGAGAAGTTCGTCAATATTAAATCACGTTACGCTAATTTAAACCCTGATGCGACTGTAATCGTAGCAACCGTTCGTGCACTGAAAATGCATGGTGGCGTTGCTAAGGCAGATCTAGAGAAAGAAAATGTTGAAGCACTCCGTGAAGGGATGCCGAACTTAATTAAACATATCGAAAATATCCAAGATGTCTTTGGGATGAATGCTGTTGTGGCGATTAATGCTTTCCCAACAGATACGGAAGCAGAAATGCAGGCACTGAAAGAAGAAGTCGAGAAGCTCGGGGTAGATGTTGTCAGATCGACTCACTTTGCAGATGGTGGTGAAGGTGCGGCTGAATTAGCTAAGAAAGTGGCCGAAATTGCTGAGAAGCCAAATAACTTCCAGTTCACTTATGACTTAGAAGATTCTGCGGAAGAGAAGCTGAATAAGATTGTTCAGCGCGTATATGGTGGCGCGAACGTAGAAATTACCCGCAAAGCTGCCCGTAAATTGCAACGATTTGAAGAACAGGGTTATGGTAACTTACCCATCTGTATGGCCAAGACACAGTATTCTTTCTCTGAAGATAAGAAGCGAATTGGCCGTCCAGAAGGTTTTACTATTACTGTTCGTGACGTCTCTGTCTCAGCAGGTGCTGGGTTCATCGTCGTCTTAACAGGTGATGTGATGAGAATGCCTGGATTACCAAGTACGCCATCAGCTGAGAAAATAGATGTCGATGAGAACGGTAATATTACTGGTTTGTTCTAAGTTTTTGTTCTAAGATTTGGATGAGAGTATTCACTGCCAAAGAAGAGATAAAAAAGAACGAAAAGCGCAGTGATATGTGTTGATCGAAGAGAGGGGTGACTGTTGCCCCTCTCTTTATTTCAAGAGGAGGTTTTGATTCAGATGGAATTACTAAGAGGAAAACCAGTTCGTGAAGCATTGCTGAAAGAAATTAAAGCTAATTTGGAAGACTTAGCAATGCAACCACAATTAGCTATTGTGCGGGTGGATGGAGATAAGCCATCTGCTTCTTACGCCAAGATGGCCACAAAAACAATGGAATCAGTTGGAATCGATGTGAAGTCGGTTATCTTCAGTCCGGATGTCACATTGACTGACTTACAAGCAACGGCAGCTGAGTTAAATGAAGATCCATCTGTACATGGTATTATCTTCATGCAACCCTTCCCGAATAATATTCAACGAGAAGATATTGCGGAATTGATTGATCCAAGAAAAGATGTTGACTGCTTGAATCCGGTCAATTTGGGAAAAGTGATGGCAAATAGTGATGATGCGATGTATCCAAGTACTGCTAAAGCTGTCTTAGAATTAATTGACCACTATGGTATTGAACTGAAAGGGACTGAAGTGTGTGTGGTCGGTAGTAGTTTAGTGGTCGGTAGTCCTTTAGTGCAGATGCTGATCAACCGCGAAGCAACCGTGGCGAATTGCCATATTGAAACGAAAGATATTACGGTTCATACAGCGGCAGCTGACCTGCTAATCTCAGCTACTGGAGCTTTGGAAATGATCAAAGCAGATCATGTGAAAGAAGGAGCAACGGTGATTGATGTTGGTTTTGGGATGAAAAATGGCAACCCGACTGGAGATGTTGACTTCAAATCGGTGAAGGACATTGTTGGTAATGTTACCCCCGTACCAGGTGGAGTCGGCTCTATTACAACCGCCGTACTAGCTCAACAAGTAGTTAAAGCCGTTCAATTGTTAGCGAGGGATACTGATGCGAAGTAAAGAAAAAATCCGCCAAGAAGCACAAGAGACGCTAAAGTCTCTCAATAATACGCGACGATCTAGTGTGACACAATTACTTCATGATCGTTTATTTGATTCGGATTTATGGAAGAAGGCTGAGTCGATCGGTGTTACGATGTCGCAGGATATTGAGTGGGATACTTATCCTATTATTAACCGAGCTTGGCGTGAGAAAAAGATGATTTCAGTGCCGAAAGCAACGCATAAAACGCGTCAGATGACTTTTTATGCGATAACCTCTTTTGACCAGTTGGAGGAAGGCTACATCGGTATTCAAGAACCGATTGAAGAGAAAGCTACTGAGATTAAGAAGCAAGAGATTGACTTACTGATTGTTCCGGGGGTTGCCTTCACGAAAGCGGGATACCGCATTGGTTTTGGTGGAGGCTTCTATGATCGGTTCTTAGCGGACTATACGGGAGAGACTGTCTCGCTAATTGCAACTGAACAGCTCTATAATAACTTGCCACACGATGAGTATGATCAACCGGTTAATTATATTATAACGGATCAAGATCTTATCCATTGTGATAAAAATCGAAAGGAATCATAATATGAATCAAGAATCAATTACTAGCTTTATTAATCGTTTAGCCTCTGATGAGCCAACTCCTGGCGGTGGAGCAGCAGTTGGAATTGGAGCCTCGATGGGGGTAGCAGCAATTATGATGGCTGCTCGATTTTCTAACACAGACCACTTAGAGGATGAACAACGTGAAAGTTTAAAAACTGCCCTCGAACGTTTAGCATTCTCTAAAGATAAATTTTTAGAATTAGTAGAAGCAGACGAAGAAGGTTTTCAGCCATTAGCGAAAGCTTACCAGATGCCTAAGTCAACGGAAGAAGAGAAACAAAAGCGTCAAGAAGCGATCGAACAAGGACTGGCCATTGCTTCTCAAGCACCTGCTCGCTTATTGGAAGAAATACGAGTAGTACTTAATATTGTCGATGATATCTTCCCTTTAATTAAGCGCGTTATTATTAGTGATATCGGTGTAGGGACACAATTATTGCTGGCAGCAGCACAGGCTAGTAGACTTAATTTATCCATAAATACGCGATCGATGAAAGATACTGAAAACAAAGCTAAATATACGACCCTTAGAGATGAGCTAGGAGCATCTATTGTGATAGATGCACAGACTATCCAACAAAGAGTAGAAGAAACATTGGGATAACGGCTAATAATGAGGAGGTTTAGAAAAAGCAATGGAGATGGAAGTTAGAATTACCATTGTTGATATCGTGGTATTGCTATTAAAGCAGACTGAAGAAACAATATTCGAAGCCTTACAAGAAACTTGTCTTCCAGTTATATTAAAGCGTGTCAAGGCGTGTTATTTGCGCGGGTTTGAACACCGGGATTTGTTGCAAGAGGCTTATATTGTACTATGGAAGGTATTGCCCAAATATAATGTGAGAGGCAATATTCGTTTTAGGCCGTACTTTAAACGGTGCTTACAAAATTATTTTAACTCATTAATTCGAGACCAGTTAGCTGACAAACGTGCGCTCAATCAATCGATCTACTCGCTTGATTCGATCTATGAGCGAGTTGGCACAGAGCTAGATCATGGCGATTATGCAGATGGGCAGCCAGAAGATCAAGCGATTGCGCGTGAAACATTGGCGCGCTACCGGACTGGCTTATCTAGGTTAGAAAAAGCCGTCTTCGAACTCATGATGCTAGATAAATCTTATGACGAAATGGCAACTATCTTAGGTAAAAGCCAAAAGAAAGTACGTAATGCATGTTATCGATGTCGCAAAAAATTAAAAAAATATGTACATGATTAAAAATAATCTAACCCCCACTTTCGCATATTGGAGAGCGGGGGTTAATTTTATGCCTTTAATGAGCTGTTGACGGCTATCTGTCCTGAAATAATTGTGTTACTTGTGTTGATCTAGATGCACAAGTCAACCGGTAAATGATTTATAAATGGTTGCGTAATAGTGCATATGGTGGTTGGATCAGAACACATTTCTGTTTTTGTTATTGTTTGCTGGATAATTTGTGCATGGTCTTTTGGCCGTAGCCGGTAGTAACTTTATAATATCCACTGAATTTTTGGTTTATTGCTGCATCCAAGGTATAAATCAACATGTCACGGTTGCTGAGTGTATGCAATTTGTTTGGGGTGGCGACGATAATGATGTCATCTTTATCAAGATAGGATAGAACTTTTTCTGATAATTGTTGGTTTCCTCGACCGAGCACATAACCTTGTCCACCCATAGTCGTGACGATTAATTTGACATTCGTTCCATCGGGTAAGTTCTCTAAGTGGTCCATAATTTCTTGTTCATTTACATCAGTTGCGATGGTTTTTTTGTTTTGTAAGAGATCAACCCCTAAGATTGTGACAGGTTGGTCAAGTTGGACAAGAATTTCACTGGGTGTGGTGCCGGAGCCGACAATGTAGAGCGTATCGTCCTCTAAGCTGTCAATCACGTCTAAGGCTATAGATTCTTGCGCATCAGCATCACTTTGCGGACTTGGAGATTTAAGATTTTGCATATGTGTTTCATCAACAGGAACGGTTAAATAGCCAAAGACAGAAATATCCACTTCATCATTGCGGAAGCCTGCTTCATCCAAGTCAATCACTTCAGCTCGCGTAAAGGTAGTAACTTTCTCCGTAATGACATTAGCCGCTAGACGACCAGCACTCTCAGGTGAGTTACCATGAACAGCTGAATAAATCTTGACCCCCGCTGGCACACCGATAACGGGAATATCTTCGGTCAATGCATCGTGGACATCGCGTGCTGTTCCGTCTCCACCAACGAATAAGATGAGTTCTACTTTCGCTTCTTCTAGTGCCTTCACGAGTGATAAGGTATCTTCTTGACTGGACTCACCGGACACAGCATGAATAACCTCAAAATCAAAGCCATGTTCAGTTAATACATCGGCTCCCATTGCGCCTTCACCTGTCAAAAATTTGACTGATTTTGACAAATCTGTCAAATGTTGAAGCATATGAGCTGCTTTAGTAGTTGCTTCGGGCTCGGCTCCTAATGAACGTGCTTTTTCTAAGATATCTTTTCCATCTGTTCCTTTGAGACCGACACGACCTCCCATGCCAGCGATTGGATTGATAATTAGACCAATTTTTTCCATAATAAGCCTCCTTAATGTATGCGGTTAACTTGTACTAGCGACAGCTTTAGTATATCATGAAGAGGATAATAGGTAAACAAGGAGATGAATAGATGGATATACGAATAGAATCAGATGCGCTTGGCACAGTGAATATTCCAATAGATAAATTATGGGGAACTAGTACACAACGTTGCTTAGAAAATTTTCCTATCTCTACTGAAAGAATGCCGGAACCACTTATTACCGCTTATATTCAAGTGAAGAGGGCGGTGGCACGAACGAATCAAGCATTAGGTGTCCTAAGTGATCAGAAGGCTGAGGTGATCGAGAAAACCTGTCAATTACTGCAAGAAGAAGATTATGGGGAGCAGTTCCCGCTGAAGATTTGGCAAACAGGGAGCGGGACTCAGACCAATATGAATGTGAATGAAGTGATTGCCCAATTAGCGAAGCGGGAGTTTGGCATTGATTTACATCCGAATGATGATGTCAACAAAAGTCAAAGTACGAATGACACGTTCCCAACGGCTATGCAAATCAGTGTTGTAAAAGAAGTTGAAAATCAGCTCATACCAGCTATTGAGGGAATTATACAGACGTTAGATGAATTAGAAGAACATTGGACAAATGTGTCAAAAGTTGGACGCACTCATCTGCAAGATGCTACACCAATTACATTGGGACAAGAAGTCAGTGGCTGGCGGTCAATGTTCTGTTATTCTTTGGAAAGCATCCAACAAGCGGCAACTTATGTGAAGCAATTACCGATCGGCGGCACCGCTGTCGGAACTGGCTTGAACACACCTGAAGGTTATCGGAATCAAGTTGTTGTCCAATTAAATCAAATATTAGACAGCGATTTTACAGCACAAGTGAATACGTTCCAAGGCTTGTCTAGTAAGGATTACGTACTAGATTTGCATAGTGTGATTAATACGTTGGCGACCAATGTACTCAAGATAATCAATGATATTAGATTGTATGCAAGTGGACCAAGAGCGGGCTATCATGAACTAATCATACCAGCCAATGAACCCGGTAGTTCAATCATGCCAGGAAAAATTAATCCGACTCAAATTGAAGCGTTAAGTATGATTTGTGCCCAAATTTTTGGCAATCAGACGACAATATCATTTGCCAACTCACAGGGGAATTTCCAGTTGAATGCGTATATGCCTGTGATTGCTTACAATATCTTGCAGTCTATTCGCTTGATGGCTGATGGACTGAGAAGTTTTAATAAGCGCTGCTTGAGTGGTATCGAGGCAAACCATGAGCAATTAACTAAACATTTGAATAATAGCTTAATGTTAGTGACGGCGCTAGCTCCGATAATTGGTTATGATCGTGCCAGTGCTCTCGCCAAGCAAGCCTATGAAACTGGCAAAACGCTGAAAGAAGTGGTATTGGTAGATGGTGTGATGAGTGAAGAAGAATTTGATGAAATTGTTGATCCTGATAAAATGGTTTAAGACATCAAAGGCGATTGAATTTGATCTATAATCACCTTGATTTTATCTTCTAAATCTTTAATATTAGAAGGATAAAAATTAATTAAATCAATAGTTTTTACAAGTTCAAAACTATTGATTTAAGTTCTAAAATGTGATAGGATGAACTTAGGAGAATGAAGCAATCTACAAGGCAATGATTATCATATAGAAAAAATGAAATTTGAACACTATTTACTATGTGTTCATTATACAAGGAGAGCGATTATGAAAAATGATTTTGGAATAATGATGGCCATAGGACTGGTATTAGGTGCTGGTGTGGGTGTAGCTACTAATGATATGGGTCTCGGGATGGGAGTGGGTTTAGCACTAGGATTTGGTCTAGCTGCCCAAAAAAATAATAAAAAATGAATACTGGATTGTTAAAAGTTGAGCAAATTTACAGACCTAGTTAGAGAATCAGTTGTAAATAATTGGTTTGATTTTCAAAGATACACCCTAGAAAATTATACTATTACATTGGTGTTGGGGTGTAGCGTAAAAGATCTTTATAGAGTCTAGTGGAATAATAACATGAAGAATTCTTTTGTCTGATTGATTAGTACAGAAGAATTCTTTTTGTATACTTATTTTTCGGCTAATAGACATTATCAAACGTATATATTTCTGTTATAATAAGAATGATATGCATAGATTAGATGGATAGGAGTGATGTAGATGAATATAAGTGAATTTAAACAAGCAGTCAAAGAGTTAGGGTTTGACGTTAGTGATCGGCAGCTTGAGCAGTTTGAGGTATACGCCCGTGTACTGAAAGAGTATAATGAGAAGGTGAATTTGACGGCGATTGTGGAGCGCGAAGAAGTGTTTTTGAAGCACTTTTATGATAGCTTAACAGTGTTGCCATACATAGAAGCAGCAGGGGCAAGTTTGTGCGATGTGGGTAGTGGAGCGGGATTTCCGAGTTTGCCGCTGAAAATTATGATGCCAGATCTTCACGTAACGATTGTTGATTCATTGAATAAGCGAATTACGTTCTTGAAGCACCTCGTGGAAGAGTTAGGCTTGGAAGGGGTGTCGCTTTACCACGATCGAGCAGAGACATTTGGTCAGAATGCTAAGTTTCGTGGGCAGTTCGATTATGTGACGGCACGAGCAGTAGCGAGTTTACCGGTGTTGGCTGAGTTATGCATGCCGCTGAATAAGATGGGAGGCAGTTTTATCGCGATGAAAGGCGATGGCGGGCCGGATGAACTACTTGAAGCGAAGAAGATTATTGCAACGCTTGGTGGTAAAGTGCGCGAAGATGTGGCGTTAGAGTTGCCAGAAGGTGCGGGAGAGCGTCACTTGTTGATTATCGATAAGAAAAAAGAAACACCGAATAAATATCCGCGTCGCCCGGGAATGCCCGAGAAAAAACCGGTCGTGTCATAAGAGATGATAGGAGAAGATAGATGGGAGAAATAATTGCAATTACTAATCAGAAGGGTGGCGTTGGGAAGACTACGACATCCGTTAACTTAGGGGCATCGCTCGCTTATCTTGGGAAGAAGATATTGCTAATTGACATGGATGCTCAAGGAAATGCAACGAGTGGTGTCGGTGTGCGTAAAGGTGAAGTTGATCAAGATATTTATGATGTCTTAATTAATGAAGTGCCGTTAAGTGAAGTTATCGTAGATTCCAGTCGAGCGAATATGCAAATTGCACCAGCAACGATTCAACTTGCGGGAGCCGAGGTCGAACTAACAAGTGTCATGGCACGTGAGACGCGATTGAAACGGGCAGTAGAAGAAGTGAAAGATGACTACGATTATATTATTATTGATTGTCCACCGTCATTGGGGCACTTGACGATCAATGCATTCACCGCTAGTCACTCCTTGATTATTCCGGTACAGTGTGAATATTATGCTTTGGAAGGCCTGAGCCAGCTGCTGAATACCGTTCGTCTTGTTCAAAAGCATTTCAATCCTGACTTGAGTATATTAGGTGTCTTGCTAACCATGCTCGATGGGCGCACGAACTTAGGCTCAGAAGTCGTAGAAGAAGTGAAAAAATATTTCCGTGAAAAAGTGCATAAGACGATTATTCCACGCAACATCCGACTGTCAGAAGCGCCAAGTTATGGCAAGTCCATTATTGATTATGACTTAAAATCTAAAGGCGCTGAAGTCTACTTAGCACTAGCAGAGGAAGTGATGGACATTGGCAAATAAAAAGCATAAAAGTCTCGGTCAAGGTATTAATGCCTTATTTCCGGATGCAGCGAATTTAGAAGAGACAATTGATGAGAGTAGTGAACGCATTGTCCAGATTGACTTAGGTGACTTGCGACCAAATCCGTATCAACCACGTCGGGAATTTAACCAACAAGCACTGGATGAATTAAGCGAATCAATCCAGCAACAAGGCGTTCTGCAGCCAATTATTGTACGTCAGTCCAGCGTAAAAGGGTATGAAATCGTGGCGGGGGAGCGGCGTTATCGCGCGTCTAAACAAGCTGGTCTCGAAACAATTCCAGCTATCATTCGTGAATTAGACGAAAAAGTGATGATGCAAGTGGCGATATTAGAAAACTTGCAACGAGAAGATTTGACGGCACTGGAAGAAGCCGATGCGTATCAACTCATGATGGACAAGTTGGACATGACCCAAGAAAAAGTGGCCAAAGAACTCGGGAAGAGTCGGTCTTATATTGCGAATCATTTACGTTTGCGCACATTGCCTGCTGAAGCGAAGGAACTGCTACAGAGTGGTGATTTGTCCATGGGGCAGGCGCGTACCTTACTCGGGTTGAAAGAGAAAAAACAAATCCCAAAACTCGCCCAGCAAGCTGTTCAAGATGAATTGACTGTGCGCCAACTTGAAGCCATCGTCAGTGAGTACAATCAAGACCCCGCTGAAAGCAAAGAACCGCCGACCGATAAACAGCCGAAGCAACCGGCGAGTCGTCAGACTTTGATTATTCGCGACTTAGAAGAGCGGTTGACTTCACAACTGGATCGGACCGTTCACATTAAGGACCACGGTGAAAAGGGGAAAATTGTCCTTGATTATCATTCAACCGAGGATCTCAATCATTTACTCGCTCACTTAGGACTGGATATTAATGAGACGGAGGCAACTTAAATGGACAAAAAATCGTATGAATTGCATGATCATGTTGAAATGAAGAAACCTCATCCATGCGGAACTAATAAGTGGTCAATTATCCGGATGGGCGCCGATATTAAGATTAAGTGTAGCCATTGCGATCAGATTATTATGATGCCGCGCCGTGAATTTGAACGCAAAATGAAGCGGACATTGAAGTCATAAGTTGGCGTAGTATTGAGATGGAATGAATTATTTTAAAAGTAGAAAGGTAGATTATTAGTGGCATTAACAGCAGGAATTGTCGGATTGCCTAATGTAGGGAAATCGACATTATTTAACGCAATTACAAAAGCAGGAGCAGAGGCGGCGAACTACCCCTTTGCGACGATTGATCCGAATGTTGGAGTCGTTGAAGTACCAGATTCACGTTTGAACCGATTGACTGAATTAGTGACACCTAACAAAACCGTTCCGACAACCTTTGAATTTACCGATATTGCTGGGATTGTTAAAGGGGCAAGTAAGGGAGAAGGACTAGGGAATAAATTCTTAGCCAATATTCGAGAAGTGGATGCAATCTGTCACGTTGTTCGTTGTTTCGATGATGGGAATATTACGCACGTTGCAGGCCGAGTGGATCCAGAAGCAGATATGAATACGATTAACTTAGAACTTATCTTGGCTGATCTGGATTCAGTTGATAAGCGCTTGGAAAAGACGAAGCGAGCTGCCAAAGGAAAAGATCCAGAAGCATTAGAGCTACTTCCTGTCTTAGAAAAATTAAAGCCAGCGTTAGAAGATGGTATTCCGGCACGAGCTTTGGACTGGAGTGAAGAAGAGAAGCCTATATTGAGAAGTTTGTTCTTATTATCGAGTAAACCGGTTCTCTACATTGCGAATGTAGCGGAAGAACATGTGGCTAACCCGGAAGAGTCAGATCATTTCCAGACGGTTAAACGCTTAGCAGATGAAGAAAATGCAGAAGTTGTGGGAATTTCAGCAGCAATTGAAGAAGAGATTGCGGCTTTAGATGATGAAGAGCGTGATATGTTCTTAGAAGATTTAGAGATTAAGGAGCCTGGCTTACATCGAGTCATTCGTAAGTCTTATAATCTCTTGAATTTAGGCACATATTTCACAGCTGGCGTCAAAGAAGTGCGGGCATGGACCTTTAAGAAAGGGATGACTGCTCCACAAGCAGCAGGTATCATCCATAGTGATTTCCAGCGTGGCTTTATTCGTGCTGAGACAATTGCGTTCGATGACTATGATCGCCTAGGTAGTGAAAAAGCTGTGCGGGAAGCAGGGCGTTTGCGCCAAGAAGGAAAAGAATACATCGTTCAAGACGGCGATGTGATGGAATTTAAGTTTAATGTGTAAAGGAGAAATAGCTTAAATGACAAAACAACATATAGAACAAACTGAACCGACAACGGAAGATATGCAGCAAGAAAATGAAAAACTTTACCAACAACTAACGAATAAAAATGAAGACTACATGGTAAAATTGAATCGGCAGTTAGATAAGTATGGTTATGAAGAGTCGCAAAAGATTGCGATTGTGAATCAAATGCTGCCGGTTATTGTAGAAGAGCAGGCGAACCATAATTTGGCTCGATCGATCTATGGCTCACCGACAGAAGCAGTGGCTAAGATGAATCAACAATCAGAACAGCCACGTGAAGTGGAACCTTCTCCGACTTGGCAACGTTACTTAGATGGTTCGCTATTGATTGCCGGTGTGTTTATGATTATTTCAGCTATTTCACAATATATTGGCACCCAGACACAAGTCGGTCTTATCTCGCTTCTTGTCCTATTAGCATTAGGTGGAGCGGTCGTTATTCTGATTAGTCAATATGCTCCGGATGAGAACAACAAGGGATTCTTAAAATATATTCTAGTCTCGACGGTGACACTTTCGGTCTTAATGTTCTTCTACGCAACACTAGAGATGATTATTCCACGACATATTAATATTTTATTCGGTCCGCAATTAGCTAGTGCGATTGGAGCCGGCTTATTGACGCTGAAATGGTTTATTAAGAGTAAACTAAATATTCGAGGCAACATTATTTAATGAAATAGAAAAAAGCATCTTGCTTATGACCCATTTTTATATGTGGTCCGTAAGGGATGCTTTTTAATATATATTTGATGATTTAAGGAGCAGTTATGCTCGTTATGAGTTATTCTTTATAGGGGATATGCTCTAACTGAAGTAATTGTTCTTTCAGGGGTAAGCCACCGCGGAAGCCAGTTAGTTTTCGAGTAGCGCCAAGAATACGATGGCAAGGGACAATAATCATAATAGGATTTTGACCAACCGCAGCACCAACTGCTTGTGATGCAGTTGGTTTGCCGATGGACTCAGCGATTGCTTTATAACTTTTTGATTGCCCATATTGGACAGCTAGAAGACTGTTCCAGACCGCTTTTTGGAAGGATGTCCCCTTCAAATCAAGCGGAATGTCAAAAGTTGTCAATTTTCCATCAAAATATTGTTGTAATTGTTGACGACATCGAACTAAAAGCGGATGGTTGTCGTCTTGGTATAATTGGTTTGTGTCAAAAAACTTGTCAAACCAATGGCGTTTGGTTACATCGTCAATGGGTGTATTCTCAATAAAAACAATGCCGTCAGAAGTAGCACCCAGGCTATACGGGCTACCGTTAAGATGACAAGTGGTATAAAAAACGGGGCGCATCGTAACCTCCTAGTATCAATAAAAATGACTTATCAAAAATTATTTATCGTGTGTATGAATGTCTTTTTCGATATCTTTTAAGACTTCTGCTTCATTCTGTGGATATGTTTGTTGTTGTAATAATTCTTTTATATCTGCGAGTAGTTCTTCACTTGTCGGTGCTTTCGGTTCTTCTGGTTCTTCATCGGACATGAAGGGAGCTTTTAATTTATTGACTCCTTTCATAATTAAGAACAGAATAACAGCAATAATAAGGAAGTCAATAATGGCTTGGGCGAACTCACCGACACCCAACTCGGCCGGCCCGATAGGAATAGTAATGTAAGAAATATCTTCGCCTCCACCAATAGCAGCAATAATTGGCCCAATAATATGGTCCACTAAGGCATTCACAATCGCTGTGAACGCTGACCCCATAACAACCCCTATGGCCAAATCAAGGACGTTTCCTTTCATAATAAAATCTTTAAATTCTTGTAACATAGACATCTCCTTTCATTCTCTGCTTACTATTTTACACTAAATTATCAGCAGATAAAAATCTAAAAATTGCAAAGAAATGAACAGGTTATGTCGAGTGCCATATTATAGTGGAATGATGACAGGATCTACTGAGGGGCAGTAAAATTGAATGTGGCATAAATTATTTTAGTAAGTAAGAGGGATATGGGTTTATGGATGTGTTCATTTCATGTATAGTGAAGATGTACACAAGATGGACGGTGAGTTACATTAAGAGGGGATAACGATGGAGAAATCTCGAATCAATACAGCGGTGGATCGTCGTGGCATGCATTCCGTTCAATTTGAAGGACAGACGGAGGCGGTTGATGAACTACACCAACAATATATAAGTAATATATATAAGTAATAATAGTACAATATAAACATTTAGAGGCAGGTAGATCATGGAAACAGAAATTAACTAGTTAAGCGGTATCAAAGATGAAAGGCTATTTTTTCAGGAAAGTTTATTATTTTTTAACGAGAAATAAGCATTCATTATTGACAAAAAGTAAGTAAATCGTTATGATAGTACCATGTTAGGAAATGAAAAACGTATGAATCGTAGGAGGAGATTAAATGAAAAAGAAATTGCTAGGGTTGTTAGGAGCCGGCGCATTATTGTTGGCAGCATGTGGCGGTGCGGACCAGCCAGCCAAAGAGTCAGCAGATGGAACAGTTGATGAGAGTCAAGTGAGACCGGAAATGCGAGTGGCTATTAATTCGGAGCCGCCCACACTGGACCCGGCACGAACAGTGTCAACGGCTAGTATTGGAGTGACAATGCATATTTATGAGACATTATATACATTTGATGAAAATTTCGAGTCTCAACCTGTTTTGGCAGATAGTTATGAAGTGAACGATGATAACACAAAATATACCTTCAAACTGAAGGAAGGAATTAACTTCCATGATGGGAGCGAGATGACGGCTGAAGATGTAGCAGCATCGATGAACTATTGGAAAGCTGATACATCGAAGGCAGCGGATCTCTTGCCAGAAGGAGATTTCGAAGTGGTTGACGATTATACTGTAGAAGTGGAATTTGTCGAACCGAATACAGAATTACTCACCTTAATGAGTTCGATCACATATTTCCCAGCTATCCGCCCATCAGAAGCATTCGATGGTGAAATTGCTGAGTCTGGTATTGATGATAACTTCATCGGGACGGGTCCTTACGAATATGTGGACTGGGTGCACGATCAATATGTTGAAGTGAAACGCTTCGATAATTATCACAATCAAGTGACGGGTGAACCATCACGCTTTGCAGGGGAGAAGCGCGCACCAACTGAGACGATTCGTTTTGAAATTGTTGGGGATGTGGGTACCCGTATGGCCGGTCTATTGTCAGAAGAATACGATATCGGTGAAGTACCGGTGACTAACTTAGACCAAGTGGATGCAACTGATTACTTGAATTATGCAGCACCGGGTGGCGGAACTTTAGTGGCTCAACTTAATGTAGAAGAAGGCCCACTCTTAGATGACAAGTTGCGTCAAGCCATCTTGACAGGAATTAATAATAACGACATCATGTTGGCAGCGTTAGATAATGAAGAATTCTACGAAGTGTCAAGTTCTTACGTATCTCCAGAAACGCCTTACTACACGGAGACAAGTTCTGAGTTCTATAATGCCAATGACCAAGAAAAAGCGAAAAAATTAATTGAAGAATCTGGGTATAATGGCGAAGAAATCCGTATTGTGACAACACCGGAATATGATTCGATGTATTCAGCGAGTATTGCGCTTCAAGATCAATTGGTTGAATTGGGCTTGAATGCTGTTGTTAACCAATATGACTTCAATACGTTCAATGAATATACGAGTGACCCAAGTGGACATGAGATTTACATTGTGTCACACAGTTTCCAACCTTCACCACAACAAGTCTTGACCCTAAGTACTGATCGTTGGGGTGGCGACATGGATGAGCAAGCACAAGAGTTAATTGATGCGATGCGTGCAGCTGAAGATGAAGCCGCGACCAAAGAAGCCTTCGCCGAATTGCAAGATTTCTTGTACACGGATTATATTCCAGGATTTGTTATCGGTCACTACAACAACTTTGTAACCTACAATAGTGCCGTTGAAGGATTCGATTATTGGAAAGCACCAATCTTATGGAACGCAGGACATGTCGAGTAACAAGAGTTATGATATAATATAATTAGAGATGATTGGGCGAGTAAGATTTATACCGCCCAACCAATAAGCGCAGCGTCGATATGACAGCTGCGCTTGTACATAGATATAGACGAGGTGTGCGGATATGCGCAACCGCAAATAAAGAGAGAAAGAGTGAAATAATGGGAAAATATATTGGTAAACGCTTGTTGAGTTTAATTCCGGTCATTTTTATTGTGACATTTATTGTATTTGTCATTATGCATATTACACCAGGAGGGCCGGCTGCCGCTATCTTAGGATTGGAAGCTTCGCCGGAAGAAGTAGCACGGTTAAATGCTGAGTTAGGGTTAGAAGATCCGTTCTGGGTGCAATATTGGAACTGGTTGAGCGGAGTTCTCACCGGAGATCTGGGGCACTCGTATTATATGAATCGCAGTGTCAATAGTGCGATTGCTGCGAATTATGGCCCAACTGTTGCGCTTGCGCTGTTTGCCACTTTTTTATCTGTTATTTTTGGGGTTGGTTTTGGCTTACTGGCGGTCTATTACCGTAAGAGTTGGGTTGACCGTTTAGTGGTAGGTAGTACACTCATCGGGCAAGCAACCCCCAGTTTTGTCTTATCAATTTTGCTCTTAATCTTATTCGCTGTCGTGTATCGGATATTTCCGGTGTCGGGCTATCGTCCTCTCTCTAGTGGGATAGGTCAACATTTGCGTTATTTGTTCTTACCAAGTGTGGCGATAGCGATTGGACAGACAGCGCTGATTGCTCGGATTACGCGTTCATCATTGCTCGAAATTGTTGATGCGAATTATATCTTAACGGGCCGAATGAAGGGCTTAAGTGAGCGATCATTACTCTTAAAACATTCGCTTAAAAATGCCTTGCTCCCTATTCTAACTGTGATTGGTCAAGGACTTGGGGGCTTGTTGTCAGGGACGATTGTGGTTGAGACTATCTTCGGGATTCCAGGACTTGGTCAACTTCTCGTGAATGGAATTTCGCGCCGAGATTATGCCGTGATTCAAGGTGTTATTCTGATGATTGCTGTTAGTTATATTTTGGTCAACTTAGCGGTTGATGTACTGTATTCGGTGATTGATCCGCGTATTGCACTTGAAGCGAAGAAGGACTAGATAATGATGAAAAAGATAGCAAAAAATAAATTATTATTCATTGGTAGCATTATTTTTGTCAGTTTAGTGGTGCTCGTCATGGTTGGGCCGTTGTTAGTATCTTGGAATCCCAATAGTGTGGATGCATCTAACCGCTTAATGTGGCCAAGTGGTGCGCACTTGTTGGGGACAGATGAATATGGTCGTGATCTGTTAGCACGTGTGCTACAAGGGGGCCGTATTTCGTTACTACTAGGAACCGTTGTTATGATTGTTGCCGTTACTTTAGGGACGGTGATTGGCTTATATTCAGCTTATTATGAGCGAGTCGGGAATGTCTTGATGCGGGTGATTGATGGAATTATGGCAATTCCTGGGTTATTGTTAGCTATTGCGCTAATGAGTGCATTCGGAGGCTCGATCTATAACTTGATGATTATCTTATCGATTGTCTATATCCCGTCGACAGCGCGGTTAGTTCGCTCTAGTGCGCTCGATGTGATTAATGAACCGTTCGTCGGAGCAATCCAGTTAATTGGTGCGAGCGATACACGGGTGATTTGGAAGCACCTATTCCCGAATATTATTCCATCTCTGGCAGTTCAGGCGACCTTCGTGTATGCGGGAGCGATTTTGGGAGAATCAACATTGAGCTTCTTAGGAGCAGGGATTCCAGCACCGGCACCTTCTTGGGGAAATATTATCCAGGGTGGACGGACGGTTATCTTCAGTCAGTATTACATTGTCTTATTCCCATCAATTGCCGTCTTGCTGGCAGTAATTTCCCTTCATTTATTAGGGGAAGGCTTGCGCGATGCACTTGATCCAAAGCAACTTGAGTCAGAGGAGGCCTAGCCATGGAAGAGCTTATTAGATTAGAAGACTTGAATGTCTCATTTGCGACGACGAACGGTTATAAGCCTATTATTAAAGGGATTAATCTATCTATTCAACCTGGAGAAATTGTTGGATTAGTCGGTGAAAGTGGAAGTGGGAAGAGCGTGACGGCTCGTTCGATTGTTCGCTTGAACGATGAGCGTACACTGACAGATTATGAAGGGGCGATTTATTACAAGGAAGATAATATCTTAGATTATTCGCCAAAACAATTGCGCCAGTTCCGTCAAGGTGTCGCATCGATGGTTTTCCAAGATCCAATGTCGTCGCTTAATCCACTGATGACGATTGGGAAGCAGTTAATTGAAGCCATTCGTATGGCGGACACATCGATTAGTCAAGGACAAGCTCGTGAGAAAGCATTGGACTTGATGAATAGAAGTGGCTTGCGCCGAGCAGAACAGCTTTTAGATGCATTGCCACATGAATTATCAGGTGGGATGCAACAACGGATTATGATTGCAATAGCGTTGGCGAAAGATCCGGTGTTACTTATCGCTGATGAAGCCACCACTGCGCTCGATGTGACCATTCAGGCACAAATTTTAGATTTATTTAAAGAGATCCAGCAGAACTTGAATACGGCATTCTTATTCATTACGCATGATTTGACGATTGCTCAAGCTTTATGTGATCGTATCGTCGTGATGAAGGATGGCCATATTTTAGAAGTAGCACCAACCGAAACATTATTCACAGAACCTCTGCATCCCTATACATTGCAATTATTTAGTGCTATTCCTGGTTTGAAGCAACCACAACGAGAACATATTCAATGGATGAAAGAAGAGGCCCAGCAGACGTTATCCGCCGAGAATTTAATTATCTGGGACTTGGCCAGTGAGCAGCCAGGTGTTCTCAGTGAAGTCACACCAGGCCATGAATTATTAGTGCAGCATCAGTCTAATCAAGCGAAAGGAGACGTTCGATGAGCCAGCCATTATTAACCGTTCGCGGTATTACACAAGAATTCGCCCAAGTGAAAGCCCTTGATGATGTCAGCTTAGAGATTCAACCGAAGCAAACATATGGCCTCGTTGGTGAATCTGGTTCTGGGAAGTCAACACTCGGCAATATTATTGTCGGAGCCTTGAAACCAACTGCTGGGACTATTCAGTTCGACGGAGAAGAATTAGGCATGAAGCGGGAAATGGCACAGAAAAAAGCCATCCAAATGGTCTATCAGAACCCACGATCATCGCTCAATCCACGTCTTACCATTCATAATACATTAGATGAGGTGCTAGTCATTCAGACAGATTTATCTAAGGCAGAGAGGCAAGCACGAATTGAAGAGACCATTGTGAAGGTTGGTTTAGAGATTAAACATTTGAATAAATACCCGCACGCACTCTCAGGAGGACAATGCCAGCGCGTGGCAATCGCTCGGGCAATTATCGTCCGACCCAAATTAATTATTCTTGATGAAGCTGTCTCAGCGTTAGATGTGTCGATTCAATTTCAAATTTTACAATTATTGGATGAATTGCAAGACACATTTGATGTTAGCTATTTATTTATTAGTCATGATTTGCGAGTGGTTAGTGAAATTTGTGATCATGTGGCCGTTTTAGAAGCTGGTCAACTGGTCGAGAGCGCCTCGGGTAAGACAATCTTCAACAACCCACAACACCCGTACACACAAAAATTATTATCATCGATCTCGACTTTGGAATACATTTAAGCCGACATAGCTAGTAAATATAAATCAATAACTTAAACAGAAGGTGACCTTATCCATCATTGTCAGTTTGGCAAGTGTACTGCCCCCAAAAGTTAGCGTAAATTATTCTAATTTTTTGGGGGCATTTATGTCCAAAACATATTCATACCCGTTTAAATTAAATATGGAGAATTTAAAGCAAGAAATGTATAATGGTCAAGACAAAGTGGCTTTTAATGACTTCAGGCGCAGGATCGAAAACTACATTCATTTCTACAATAACGATCGAATAAAAGTAAAATTGAGCGGCTTATCTCCGGTCAATTACCGGAAACAAACCACGCAATCACGTGGTTAATCATCACTATTCAAAACTCCAACTTTTGAGTGTCATATCACAATAGACCAGTCTTTTTAGCGTGGATAACTTTAGATAAAAATTATTCCAGGGTAAATATTTGTTATTTTTGCCCATTAATCAGCGATTGAATGCCTAAGTTGTGGAAATTCCAATTTTATTTTTAAAATTTAATTCTAAAAAGGGACACCGAAAAAGCTCCATTAAAGTTAACATTTGGAATTTGTTATATTATTTGATAACCTACAAATACCAACTGATATATAATATAATTGTAGTAGGAGTAACAGCACTAGCAGGGGCAACAGCTCTTGGGGGATGGAATGGATACAAAGATACCGAAGATCAGAAGAAAGAATAAAAGAAATTATGGTGAAAAACAAATGTCAAATACTGAAAATGGATCAAAAATAATTTTTGCTTTAAGAATATTATTTGTCTTGTTGATAGTAGCTAATATATCGATGGATTTATATTTCTTAGGATCTGTAGATTACAAAAATATAAAATGGATGATAGTTACCCTAGTATTTTTGTTTATTGTTGAATAGAACAACAGAGTCGTTTAGTAAAATATAACTATATTATGCTGAGCGATTCGTATTACATATCATAATACATTGGATGAGGTGCTGGTCAACTGGTCGAGAGCGCCTCGGGTAAGACAATCTTCAACAACCCACAACACCCGTACACACAAAAATTATTATCATCGATCTCGACCTTGGAGTATATTTAAGCTTAAGTGACTAGCAAACATAATGTAATTATTTAAACAGAAGGTGACCTTATTCATTCTTGTTGGTCTAACAAGGTGATCGATGAGGTGGCCTTTTTTATAGAGATGAAACTAGCGAAAAGTTGAAATAATTGATATACTGAAGGTGATTGACTGATAAAGGAGTATATAAAACGATGAAAAAATTAGTAACGGCAGTCGCGGCAGCTGCGCTATTAGGCGGTTGTGGCTTGTATGAAGAAACACCGAATGAAGATGAAAAAACGGAAGAAGCAGCGGATAAACAGCAAACAGAGGTGACATTCTCGTTGCAGGAGTCGAATCGCTTTGCGCAAGTTTCAGCGCTTAACGATGAAACTTTGAAGTTGTTGTCAGACCGAGTAGCAGCCGGTGATGAGCAGGCAATGGGTGAAGAGGGAGAAGTCTCGATGTTGTTCTCAGGAACTTACTTAGAGGCAGAAGATCAGCTATATGGTGTCTTCTTAATCACAAATCGCACAGACAAAGTGATGACAAATTTACGCTATCGGATGACGATGAGCGAATCAGAGACGGAAGTGCCATTTGTGCAAGAGGATATCTATCTGGGCTCGCAGGCATTCGGGACATTAGAGCCTGATACAGCCATGCCGGTCTATGTGGAAATGTCGACTGATCTAAGAGGAGACTTGGATAGTTATGACTTCGGACAAGCAATTGTTGAGTTATCCAACCTCCATTATGAACAACCTGAACAGGCAGAAGGTGCAGAAGGAGAAGCAGATAATCCGTTCCCAGATGGCTTCACACCAGGATATCACCCGCAATATACGCTATCTGTACAACATGAACAGCAGTTGCGTCAAGATATTGAAGACGGGAATGTGCCAGAATTAGAACTGGTTATTCCACCAGTTATTCAGAACAATCCTCAGAGTGCTGAGATTAAGGAATTATTAACAGATAAGCTCTTAAACCCAGCGAAGGGGTTGTCGATTGAAGAGGATATGACTCTACACTGGACGGGAGTAACGGCGGAAGATCCAGATGGTAGCTTGAGTACGCTCTTCTTAGTAACGAATCGAACTGGTCAGGATAAGGAAAACTTCTCACTAACGATGAATTTCTCTGATTCAGAAGGGGAGCCCATTTTAGAAGCGCATGAATTGCAATTTTCGGCAGAAGAATATGGTGTGTTGCCAGATCAAGGCTTAATGCCTGTCTTCGTCGAGATTCCAAGCGATCGTGCTTCAGTATTAACCAATATCTTGGAGGGACATGCTGATCCGGATTATAGTATTGTCAGTTTTCAGTAAATAGTTATGCAGACAGAGCGGGCGTTGGTGGACGTCCGTTTTGTTTATTTAAACGAATAGAGGAGGGATTCGATGCGTTTTTTACATACAGCGGATTGGCATATCGGAAAGATTGTGCATGAACAGTCTATGTTGGCCGATCAAGCGTATATCTTGGAGCAGTTGATTGAGCAAGTGGAGGAATATGAGGTAGATGCTGTGTTGATGGCGGGGGATTTATATGATCGGAGTTTGCCCCCAAAGGAAGCCGTATCGTTGGTGAATCAGACGTTGAGTCGCTTAATTAATGAGTTGGAGGTGCCGGTCTTCATTATTGCGGGCAATCACGATAGTAATGAGCGGATTGAGTATTTATCGGGAGTCGCTGAAGCGAAGCAATTATACATGGAAGGGACCTTGAAGGCATATACACGCAAAGTCTCATTGAAAGAGGCAGATATTTATATGATGCCTTATGCGGATCATGTGCTGATTCGACAAGCCTTAGATCAACCAGAGATTCGAACGATAGAGGAGGCAGTTGCGGCACAAGTAGAACAGATTACAAGTTCAGATGATTTTGATCGTAGTCGGATTAATATGGTTATGTTTCATGGATATGTGATAAGTGGGAGCCGTACATCGCTAGAGGAGTCGGATTCAGAGCGTCCTTTGAGCATTGGAACGGCAGAGTGGATCGATCAGTCTATCTTTGATGCGTTCGATTATGTTGCATTGGGTCACTTACATAAAGGACAAAAAGTTGGCTCAAATCGTATTCGCTACAGTGGTTCGCTTCTGAAGTATTCGAAATCAGAAGCAGCGCATCAGAAAAAAAGCTTCATTATTGATATTGATCGTGATTCACTAGAAGTGACCCCGGTGCCGCTGATTCCCAAGCGTGATATGCGAATTGTGCGCGGGGCATTCGATGACTTAATGCAACAAGATTGGTCGGATGATTATATCTTTATTGAGTTGACGGATGATATGTTTATTCAAGATGCGATGAGTCGATTGCGGGGACAGTTCCCTCAGATATTGGGGGTAGAATATGTGAATTTGAGAGCGGATCAGTCTACTTATCAGACAGATCGTTCACAAGATCTGAAGCGTCAGTCGATTGAGTCATTATTTTCTGATTTTTTTGAGCAGTATACGGAGCATACGTTGGATGAACCGCGCCGTGAAGTAGTGCGAGAGATTGTGCGATTGGTAGAACAGGAGGAGACGGTATGAGGCCATTGAAGTTAGAGTTGCAAGCATTTGGGCCATTTCGAGATAAGATGGTTATTGACTTTTCGTCTTTCGATCAGTCCGGCTTATTCCTTATATCAGGTCCGACTGGTTCGGGGAAGACGACGCTATTTGATGCGATGGCTTATGCATTATATGATGAGGCGAGCGGTGATGTTCGGCAGCGTGACACATTGAAGTCACAGTATGCCAATGATGAGATGCTCTGTTATGTGAAGTTTACCTTCGATGTGGGAGGGAAGACGTATACGATTCTGCGCAAGCCTACCCAAATCGGCCCCGGTGTAAGAACGAAAACAAAACATATTCAAACCGAGGCAGAACTGGCCATCAATGGCACAATTGTTGCGACGAAAAAAACCGAAGTGGATGCCTATATTGGACAAATCTTGAGCTTAACTGCTGATCAGTTCAAACAAATTGTGATGATTCCTCAAGGAGAATTTCGGCGATTATTAATCTCAAGTAGCCGTGAAAAAGAAGCCATTTTTCGTAATATCTTTAAGACACATCAGTTAGAGACCTTCCAGATGAAATTGAAGGAGAAGGCAGATGCGTTTAGAGAAAGACGGCGCGATCTGACCGTGAAGTTAAGCCAAGTATTGACAGATATGCAACAAATTATTGATCATCCACCGCTACATGAAGCTGCGGAGAAGCAACAACTACCGGTAGTGCGATCCGAATTGCAGCAGTTGATAGCTAATGGACAAGTTGAGCGGGAAGTGGTCGAGGAGAAGCTAGCGAAGAACCAAGAGCAACAATCCCGCTATGAACAGATCTTGCAACTACGGATAGATCAGGCCGCACAACTGACTGAATTGCAGCAGTTGGATGACCAAGCGGAGATGATTGCCCAGTTAAAGCAACAGCTGCATAATCACCGAGAAGCAAGCGCACTTGATCAACTGTATCAACCACTTCAAGAGACAGTGCAATCCATCCGCCAAGCGGAGCAAACATTGACACATTATCAAGCTGAACAAGCAAAACTTAAGGAACAGCAAGCTATCCTTGATCAGGAACAAGCGACCTTGCAAGCAGAGATTGCACAACTCCCTACCGTTGAAACAGAGATTGAACAATTGCAAGCCGAACAACGATTATTTAAGGAATTAGCTGATATCGAAGCAGAGCAGTCAACACTACAAGCCTCTTTGTCAGAGCAGCAAGCGACACTAGAAGACACGAACCAAGTTGTTGACCAACTAACGCATCAAATCGAAGACAAAGAAGCCCAACTCAGCCAAATCAAACAATGGCGCCAGACCTTAGAAGAGCTACAGGACGAACAAGCTGACTATAAGAACACCAAGCAACAAGCTGAACAAATGTTAGAGACATTAAACCAGCTTCAGCAATTGAAGCAGCAAATTTCTGCCATTAATACGACGCTTGAACAAAAACACGCTCATTACCGCAAACTAGATGCACAAGCCAGTCGCATGGAACAAGCTTATTTAAGCAATTTGGCCGGAAGCTTAGCGGCTGAATTGGTGTCAGGCGAAGCGTGCCCAGTCTGTGGATCGCTCGAACATCCCGATCGTGCCACTACCCATGTGGACACCGTGACCAAGGAACAAAAAGAAGCAGCTGAACTTGAGGCCACGCAAGCCCGTGAAGCATGGGTGACGACTAAGGCCAAGCGAGAGCACTTATGGGAAACATTCAATGCCACCTTAACGCAGGTAGCGATCGAAGGAGATGACTTGGACCAGGAAATAACACAGAAGCGCCAGCAAGTGGAGCAACTGGATACGACCTTATCATCGCTTAACCAACAAATCGATACCTTGCGCCAAAATATTGCCAAGGAACCTCAATGGCAACAAGACTTGAAGGATTTAGAGCACCGGCGTCAAGCTACCATAGAGACACAGACACGATTGATCAGCAGTCAAGAGCACATAAATGAGCGCTTGACGACCTTGACAGTCAAAGCCCAGCAACTAGCGCAACAATTAACGGATGAATCGATAGAGGCACTTGATCAGAAGCTAGCAGACAAAAAAGAGTGGAAGCAGCAAGTGACCGATCAGCAGCAGTCTCTGAACAAGCGCCAAGAGACCCTAGCAACAGAGCAAGCCAGTAATAAGAAAGGCATCGACTTAACAGAAGAACACCTCACCCAGCTGGAAACCAAGCATCATAAACAAGAAAAAGCTTATCAGCAAGCTTTAGCTACTAGCGAGCTAGATGATACGTTTAGACAGTATTTAGTCGCTGACCAGACAGCTAAAGAATGGGAAGATACCATTAATCAAGCTCAAGAGCGGCGTGCCATTGCTAAGAGTAAATTAGCTGATCTCCAACAAAAATTAGCGCAATATGATGCTGACCAAGCGACAGACTGGTATAAGGAACAGCTAAACATATTATCACAACAAGCTTCTGAGTTAAGAGCAAGTCGCGATCAATGGATTAGCCGACTGGACAGTTATCAGCGAATCTTAACAGCTATTATTAATTTAAACCAGGAACAACAAGATCTTAGAGAAAATAGTCAGATTTACGAAGAGTTGCATGAACTGGCTTCCGGGAGTAAACAGACCCATCGTGTATCATTCGAGCGTTATGTATTGAGTATGTATTTTGATCATATTATACTAGCTGCTAATAGTCGCTTGAAGACGATGACCGATGGACGCTACGTGCTGCAGCGACCGAATACAGATCAACAAAAAGGCTTGGCCGCACGAGGCTTAGATCTAAATGTGCTTGATCATTATACTGGACAGAATCGCAGTGTAGCTACCTTATCAGGTGGCGAGATGTTCAAGGCATCGTTATCACTTGCGTTAGGACTATCGGATGTTATCCAGAATGAACTAGGCGGTGTACATGTGGATACACTCTTCATCGATGAAGGATTTGCTACATTAGATATGGAATCACTCGATGTCGCCATTCAGATTCTGATGGACTTGAATAAGACGGGGCGTTTAATTGGGATTATTTCTCATGTGGAGGAATTGAAGACCCGCATTGCTTCGCGGATTAATGTGCATAAGACAACACAAGGCAGTCAAGTTGAAGTAGTCGTTTAACGACAAGAGACCTAAGGAGGAAGTTATGAAATCAAGCTTATTATCGCAGGCCGGAGTGACTCATCAAGTCTTCGGGCGACCGTATAACTTTAGATATCAGACACAACAGGAGCACTTGGCCAGAGATGTTAGACGGGCATTGGCAGTGCTCGGCGAATTACCTGATATGATCTATTCGGGTGAACAATGTCATGGGAATCAGATTGCTTATGCCGATGGGATGAGTGGAGAGTCATTCATTATTGGTCGGCAGTTTTCAGAGACAGATGGATTAATAACGGACAAACCCGGTGTGGCACTGATGATTAAGTTCGCTGACTGTACACCGCTTGTCTTCTATGACCCGGTGAAGCAGGTACTGGCTTGTGTGCATTCTGGCTGGCGTGGCACAGTTCAGCACATTGCAGCGAATGCGGTAGAACGGATGACACGTGACTTCGGTTGTGTATTATCTGATATATTAGTCTACGTTGGTCCATCTATTGATCAAGCGCATTATGAAGTCGGTCCAGAAGTTTACGACGCATTTGCTTCAGTGGGGAGTCGTGAGCAATATTTTCAGCCCCAAGGAGATAAGTACCGCTTAAGTATGGTGGATGCTAATGTCGCTATTTTGCGCCAGTTAGGGTTTCAGTCGAGCCAGCTTGATATTTGTCGAGCGTCAACCGTTACAGATCCTACACTCCATTCAGCACGTCAAGAAGGGCCAGCATATGGATTGAATGCCTTAATTGCCATGTTACCTACTATATAGAAAAAAACTTCACCCGTTTTTGTAGTGCCATTGAGATGAGAGAGCACTATATAGGGTGAGGTTTTTTTAGTTATCTTTAACGGACAATATTGTTCACATTGAAGAACTGTATCAGATGAACTAGGCGTCAGTTTCTCTTTCGGTGAAGTTGTAGATTGGGGCTTCGCGTTCAGTATCGAAGTCAACTTCTAAGTCATATCGGGCGAAGAACCAGTCGTCATCTTTAGACGCAAAGTAAGTACGGCCGTTCTCTTCTAGTTTCGCTAACAAGTCGTGTTCAGCGGGATTATCTATCTTCATCCCGACTGAGAACCCATCGTGGACATCCGTTTTGCCGTATAACTTACCGAAGAAGCGAATGCTCTCGCCCTCTTCTAATGGATAAGACTCTTCGAACCATTGGCGTGCTGTCTCTGTAATTGTTAATTGCATTGTTAGTCTCCTTTATTCTTTATGGTCTTTTAGTGACAAGAATTAATAGCTTTACACCGTTCATTGTACTATGAAAAAGCTGATTCGTAAATACTAACGGACTGTCCAGTATATTTTAGGCAGAATGAACAGATTATCTCAGCGTTTAGGAAAAGTGTACAATCGTTTTCATGCAAAATGACATAGTATTGAAAACGGTTAGTTGATATACTATAAGAGAAGTAAGAGAGCAACTGCTGGCAGTGCCCGGTAGAAATATAATTAAAGGAATGATACAATGGTTGGTATTAAAATTAACGACATGTACAAAAAATACGAAGGAAACGATGCGTATTCATTGCAAGAATTCAACTTAGATATTAAAGATCGTGAGTTTATCGTTTTCGTTGGACCATCTGGTTGTGGTAAATCTACAACACTTCGTATGATTGCTGGACTGGAAGAAATCACAAGTGGAGAACTCTACATCGGAGACGAACTCGTCAACAACGTGGCACCAAAAGATCGTGATATTGCGATGGTATTCCAGAACTACGCGCTTTACCCACACATGACTGTTTTTGATAACATGGGCTTCGGGTTAAAATTGCGTAAATTCGATAAACAAGAAATTAAACGTCGTGTAGAAGAAGCGGCTGAAATTCTCGGTCTTAGCAAATTATTGGACCGTAAACCAGCTGCTCTATCAGGAGGTCAGCGCCAACGTGTTGCCTTGGGACGTGCGATTGTCCGAGATGCCAAAGTCTTCTTAATGGATGAGCCACTTTCTAACTTGGATGCTAAGTTGCGTGTGGCGATGCGTGCTGAGATTGCGAAGTTGCACCGTCAATTAGAGACCACTTCTATCTACGTTACCCACGACCAAACAGAAGCGATGACAATGGCCGACCGAATTGTTATCTTGAACGATGGATTTATTCAACAAGTTGGTTCACCGAAAGAAGTCTATGACCATCCAGTGAATGTCTTCGTCGGTGGATTCATCGGCTCACCTGCTATGAACTTCTTCAACGTTAACTTAAAAGGAAACCGCATCGTTGAACAAGGTGGTGGAATTGATATCCAGATTCCAGATGGTAAGCTCAAGTTATTGAAAGAACGCGGCTACAATGATGGAGATGAATTAATCTTCGGTATTCGTCCAGAAGATATTAAGAGCGATCAAGTGGTAATTGATGCTTTACCAGAAGCGACGGTAGACATTGATGTATCAGTTGCGGAGTTACTTGGGGCTGAAACGATGGTCTACTGTAACATCGCAGATAAAGAATTTATTGCACGTGTGGATGCGCGTGAAGAAATTCAAGCGGGTGACAAGATGACGGTGGCCTTCGAGTTATCAAAAGGACACTTCTTCGATCCAGAGACAGAGAAAGTCATCAAGTAATCGCAATAGTTGAACCCACATATTTTTCACGGTAAAATAGGAGGCTGAGGGATTATTCCTCAGCTTTTCTACATATATAGAGTGCCAATCTAGTAGAGAAATAAACGAACACAAAATGAAATAAAGGAATGATACCATGACAAAAAAACGTGGATTTGAAGTCGTTAGTCGCTATCAAGACGAGGGAATTAACTTACCGAAACGGGCAACCACTGCTTCAGCAGGATATGATATCGAAGCAGCAGAAGATACGGTCATTCCAACAATTTGGAAGGCTCTCTTAGCTGTCGATGATGTGTCAGCCGCACAAGTCGCAGGGGAGCTACCATTAGCTAGTCAGGACCATCTTGGCTCAGTTCTCGTTCCAACAGGGGTGAAAGCCTTCATGCCAGATGATGAATATCTATTGTTGGCGAATCGCTCCAGTAACCCGATGAAGCGCGGCTTAGTGTTACCGAACGGAATCGGTGTTATCGATGCAGATTATTATGGTAATGAAAGCAATGAAGGCGAAATTTTTGTCCAACTGATCAATTACGGACGAACAGACTATACAGTGAAGAAGGGCGACCGCATTGCGCAAGGAATCTTCACACCGTATAAGACTGTCTCGGATGAACAAGGAGCAGAACTGAATCGACGGAGTGGCGGCTTCGGCTCAAGCGGACGATAAATCAGCGCTGATAATCGGCAGGGAGTAGACTAACTGAAAGGAGCATAAATTCATGGCGAAGAAAAAAGTAAATTTCATGTGCAACGAGTGTGGGATTGAATCTCCGAAGTATTTGGGAAGATGTCCATCTTGCGGGGCGTGGGATTCCTTCGTAGAAGCGCCAAAAGCAGCGGACGAAGACCAAAAAGATAACCGCAAAAGGGTCTCCTTAACGGGGGAGAGAGCGACACCGACCTTAATTACAGAGGTAGAAGTAGAGCGTGAAGATCGTGTGACAGTCCCTTTCAGTGAGTTCAACCGTGTGCTGGGAGGCGGGATTGTCCCGGGATCACTTGTCTTGATCGGAGGAGATCCCGGCATTGGGAAGTCCACCCTGTTGCTTCAGATCTCAGCTTTCTTGAATAATCAAGGGGCGAAGGTGCTCTACGTTTCGGGGGAAGAGAGTGCTAGTCAAATTAAGATGCGAGCGGAACGCTTAGAAGTTGTCGGGGCGAACTTTTACTTATATGCGGAGACCGATTTGAGTTATATTCAAGATGCGATTCAGAAGTTGCGACCGGACTTTGTTATTGTGGATTCGATTCAGACGATGCACCATCCAAATATTGATAGTGCATCCGGTAGTGTATCGCAAGTGCGTGAATCGACAGCCACCTTGATGCAGCTCGCGAAGACGAATGATATCGGGATCTTCATTGTCGGTCACGTAACGAAGGAAGGCTCGATTGCGGGGCCACGTATGTTAGAGCATATGGTGGATACCGTGCTTTACTTCGAAGGGGAACAACATCATACGTTCCGAGTCTTGCGCGCCGTGAAGAATCGGTTCGGTTCGACTAACGAAATTGGTATCTTCGAGATGAATGAAGATGGACTAAAAGAAGTGCATAATCCGAGTCAGCTATTCTTAGAAGAGCGGCTGGCGGGGACGAATGGCTCAGCCGTTGTCGCTGCAATGGAGGGAACGCGTCCGATTTTAGTAGAGATTCAGTCGCTCATTGCCCCGACTGCCTTTGGTCATGCCAAGCGAACAGCAAGCGGCCTGGATTACTCGCGCGTCTCCTTAATCATGGCTGTATTGGAGAAGCGAGCAGGGCTTTTATTACAAAATTATGATGCCTACTTGAAGGCAGCAGGTGGAGTGAAGTTAGATGAGCCGGCGATTGACTTAAGTATCGCGATGAGCATCGTCTCCAGCTATAAGGAAAAAGAAACCCAAGCCACGGACTGCTTTATCGGAGAGATTGGCTTAACTGGCGAAATTCGACGGGTCTCTAAAATTGAAGCACGGGCTACGGAAGCGGCTAAGTTAGGCTTCAAACGTGTCTTTATTCCCAAGAATAATATAGACGGCTGGACGCATCCTGACGGTATCGAAGTCATCGGCTGTACCACTGTCTCAGAAGTAATGAAGCGAACATTTAACTAATCGTTTGCACGTAATAATGTAACAGAAAAATAAAAAGGAGGATGTTATGAGTAAAATTATTATTATGATCTGGGTTTTTGTCCTAGGTAGTATCGGGTACAATACCTTACCAGAAATTATGCAATTCGTGACGTTGCCGTTTAAAATTCCGATTACATTTGATTGGATTGGAGCGATTCTCGGCGGTGTGATTGGCTATTTGGCGGGATTATTCACCCATAAACCAATCGAACGCAGCTTGAATAAAGTTACCCATATATTTTCGAAACTGCAATTATCTTATTTATTATTTGGGAGCATTGGGCTGGTGTTCGGACTGATCATTTCATGGTTGATTAGCTTCTCACTGCAATCATTCAATATTCCTATTATTAGCAACTACTTGCCCTTCGTGATCGCCGCCTTGCTGGGATACTTGGGCTTCTATGTCGGAAGTAGCCGTCACCGGGAATTGACCGCCATCTTCCGTAGCCAACAAGAACATACCAATATCGTGGACAAAGAAGTCGCAGAGGGGTTCTATAAGTACAAGATATTAGATACAAGTACGATTATTGATGGTCGGATTCTCGATGTGGTCCGTACGGGTTTCATGGAAGGAACATTAGTCGTCAGCAAGCACGTCTTACGTGAATTGCAACATATTGCCGATTCTGCGGATAGCTTGAAGCGTACGCGTGGGCGTCGCGGCTTGGATATCTTGAACGAACTCCAGAGTGATGAAGCGATCCAAGTAGAGATGAACGACCAAGACTTGCATGAGACCGAAGAAGTTGACTTGAAGCTACTTCACTTAGCGAAGGAATTACACGGTGTCGTGATCACTAACGACTTCAACTTGAACAAAGTTGCCCAATTCCAAAATGTCAAAGTCCTAAATGTTAATGAATTGGCCAGCGTTATGCAACCAGCTGTCATTCCAGGCGAACAGATGAAAGTCAATATTGTCAAAAAAGGAACCGAACATGATCAAGGTGTGGCCTATCTTGATGATGGCACGATGGTCGTCGTTGAAGGCGGCCAACGACACATCGGCAGTAGCCAACATGTCGTTGTTACCAGCTCCCTGCAGACCAATTCTGGCCGCATGATCTTTGCTAAATTAGTAACCAATCAGAAATCGCTAGATCACAAGGGATATCATGACTAAATAAAAAAACTAAAAGTGTTGCTCCTGAGTAGTTCAGGAGCAGCGCTTTTAGTAGTGTATATTTAAACATTTTAAATATTGTTTAAATAGTTGTCTTCCCAGACGAAATCAGAAAAATATTTATCTAAAACATCTTGCAATGTTCCGTCATCGAAGAAATAACGACTGTAAACTTCAATGGGAAAATCAGTGGATTGCACCGGTAATGCATCAATGAGTTCAAATATATCTAAAATTTTCTGGAGTCGCCACTGAACAATCACTCCATCAGCCGTTTCATAAGATTCTTCTTCCAGTGTATCGTAAATTTTTTGATATAGTTGGGGATCAGAGATATCTTCATCAACGCAAAGAAGTACAATACGATGCTCATAACTCTCATGGGGAATGTTTCCATGAACTTCGACACTTTGAAATAACGTACTAATTGATAAAATCTTGCTCATTATCTTCTCCATTTAACGCCTCCTTTTTTATTATTATAGCAGATTTCAATGAGTCTGTGAGTCGTTTTTACTTAGAAAATATATACAGGACAAGAGAACAGTAATAGAAAATAAATTATCTAGAATTTTTTTTATTTAGAAAACCGTTTAGGCAAATAAGTTAATCATTTAGGAAGTTTTTGTTTTAAGAGTGGAAATCATGCTATTATTTGGTAACGCATTTATTAGATAGGTAGAGGATCAAGATGTCTAGAGAAAATTTGTGAAATAAAACGGTAGTGGGGAAACAATTGAAAAATTGCATCAACAAGCATTAGAATAAACAGAGAATATAGTTAAAATATTTATGGAATGAAGATTTGATTGTTTCAGTAATAAAAATAATCAGGGAGTTGGTTGCAAATTCTAGAGTAATATTAGTGATTTTTTAGAATAAAGCAAAAAAAGTGTTTTTGTGAAAGGAATGACAGGGATGAAAAAAAATATATTATATATTACATTTTTTTCTTTATTATTTGTGCTTGCAGTGGTTAGCTATATGTGGCCTGAATTTTATGAACTAGAAAAAATCTTAATGTTTATAATAGCTTTGAATTTATTAGCAATAATGCTAGTTCGGGAACAAAAACACAATGATTAGTGATATAAATTCATTTTCGCACAGATACTATGGCTTATAATTATTTATTGCAGCGTGGTAAAATAAAAAGAAAGGAGGAGCCTTATGAAAGAGTTACAACAGATTTATAAGCTAGCACGATTAAATTATCCCAAATGGTGGAAAGACAATGAAGTAATCATTCATTTGTCTGTAGGATTGCTATTATCGATGAGTGTTTATTTGATGTATTCATTTATTGGTGGCAGATTATCTGTTTCTATTTCTTTTTTAGTGTTTGTGCTAATAACTCAATATAATGCGCCTCTTATTTCTGAAATGTTCTATAGTCATACAGTAAATCATTTCAAAACATCTAATCGTGTATTGTGGAAATATATGTTATTTAATTTATTTGCTTATAATCCAGTAATTGTTTATTTTCCAGCTTTATCTATATTAGTTTTATTGATGGTTAGCAGTAATTTGCCGTTATTCACATTACAACTTTTAGTCATAGTCGGCAATATTCTCTATATGTTTCATATATTTATATCGCATGTATTGTATAAACATCTAATCAGTGGTTTTATTATTGTTATGATGATAGTAGCAAATATTTTCAATGATGTGTATCTATCAAGCTTATTCGTAGGGATCTCCTGTTTTTTAATTACTTATATGTTTGTGAACGTAACTAGATTATTTTCCATTTACGATATCAATGATTACCAGAAGAGAAGTACTGTTCGTACAAAAAGTATGGTTATTAAATATATTCTTCATCTTCCACCACAAGAAATTGCTGAAAAATTATGGAGTATGGTTGTAGTCATAGGTGTGACTGTAATAACGGGAAATTCTATTTATCTTTTTTTAATTATTATGCATCAAGTTTTACGACATGAACTGTTGTTAGATTATAAATTAAATATGATGGCGCAAGCTATTAAGCCGTATTATTTTTATAAGTTATCTAAAGCACCGTTTATCAGACGGTTTAGATATTCAGATATTTATTATACGACAATCCCATTCATGTTGATGACAATTATTGTAAGTATACTTCTAGGACAATTATTGGTAGGAGGGATAATATTGGTCGTACAAGCAATTTGTGCGGTTGAATATTATTATTTGCAAGAACGTCTATTTAAAGTAAAGAGTCGTAGTGGACAAATATTTTTCCAATTTCTCACAAGTATACTGATTATACTAGCAATATGGATAAGTCACTATGTGTAAAATATTTTGGAAGGAGTGAATTTATGACTGATCTACATGTACAGGAAAATGTAATTTCTAGAGGTAATTTTTCTTGTCAGATTCCTAACTTAATTCTTAGACCTAATATTTATCAATTGATTGGCGAAAATGGCGCAGGGAAGAGTGTTTTTTTAACTTCTTTAGCTGGAGTAGAATCGCCTCATATAATCGAGAATAAAGATATCAATGTATTGTATCTCTCAGAAGTACCTATTGTTTATCCATTTTTGACGATTGAAGATAATATTAACTTGCTACATCACTTTCATCAATTAACACCAGATAAAGAGTTCATTCAGAAATTGTACCGTGGGGAGCAGTTAGCAACTTTAGCAAGTGATGCATCTTTGGGGATGCAGTTGAAAGTGGGATGTACTTTATTATTTCAGTATCAATACTGGGATTTGGTAATTTTAGATGAAACACTAAGTGGTATAGATAAGTCTTCATTGACCATTATTAGAGAGAGCTTTCAGAAATTAGTGGACCTAAATACAATAGTAATTTTTGTGAGTCACAGTGATATTTTTCAAGATATTGAGGTGTCAAGATTATATATAGAGCAGGAGAGATTATATGAAAGCTTGGAAAGATGATTTATTGATTTTTGTCCCTTACTTAGTGGCATTTAATTTGGTAATAATACAGCAGATAAATACACAATATCAAGATGTCATAATTTCGGTAAGAACCGAGTTGGACATGTCAAATTTTCAGCTTAATATTTTTTTGGTACTTATTGGGACAGTTTTTGCAGTGGTGATTTATCTGGTAAATTACCTTATACTAACGACAGGCCTTTCTCTTGTTAACTTATCCGGGGAAGTGAATCAACAAGTCAAATACTCTTTGCTGCTTGGAGATACATTAGTAAGTGTAGCCACATTGTTTACACAAGAATATATTGATTTATCTTCGGAGCTAACGATCATCCTTAATTCCGTGTTAGGTCTATTATTTTTTGCGGGATTATTGTATAGAAGGGAAATGTCTAAGAAATCTTTTTTCACTGCGGTAATTATACGTGGGGCATTATACATGGTCAATAGTATATGGGTGTTATTAAAATAAAGAAACAAAATAAAACAACCAGCCCTCAATGTCATGACTACTGAACATAAGACTGCTTTACAGCAAGGTTCAAAGACCATGATGTAAGGGGCTGTTTAAGTTGTTATATAGTAAGTTATTGGTTCATTTGTTCAGTATTCTTAAGTATCACTAACACGAGGGCACAGACAGACAGCCCTATGAAACTTACCCAATTGAAGGGTTGATTAGTGAGAAAATTGTATAGTTCTAGTGCACAGATTATAATAATGCTGCTGATACAGACAAACCGTGCCACCATTTTTCCAGTAATTGTCATATTATGTCACCTCCACTTTTCATATATCCTTTTACAATCTCATTGTAGCATAAAAAAATTACAGTTCCTCGATTCTTCGTGAAATGCAACAAATCAGTCCGTGAACAGGGAAATATAATGAATTTTTTATTCAGAGATTCAATTAATGAGTACAGATATATAGAGTGTAATTGTTTGGTTAATAGGATTATTAATGCTACAATTTTTGATAACAACCATTAAAAATTATGTTGTTACTTTAGGATCTATTTTAGGGACGCTAACTGGGGTGACTGGTGTCTATGAACATTGTCTTCGATAAGGGATGTGGGAGATTGATGGATACGGAAGCTTTAAATATTATATTAGTACTTATATTGTTTAGTTTAATCTATTTACAAAGGAAGCAGATTCGAAATCTTAAAAAAGAAAATTCTATTTTGAGAGATAAAATAAAAAGATTAAGGAAGAACAAAAGGTTGTAGATGAACTGTCCTTATTGATATAAGGGTCGAAATACTTATGGGACAATGCAAGTTGTAAAATTATCGTGAAACTTTTAAAAAACAGATTTAAAACAGAGTCTATTCGGGTTTAATGAGTAGGCTCTTTTAGTTGCACAAAAATCAATGTTACACAATATCTGTCAGATGCACTATTCTAAAAATGGACTGTTCTCCCGAGCTGTCCTAGTTCCAAAAAGCTACCAGTATCTAGGAGTAGCAACTAGATTTTTTCACAAAATCCGTCCTTCTCCCACGCATGTTGTGTGAATTGTTCGCTTATGGGTTTGGTGGTGTGATTCTGTCATTGACCGTTAAAAGGCGACAAATCAGTCCTTGAACAAGAAAATTTACCAGTGTTTCCCTATTCACGGACTCAAATCCACCGATTCACGAAATATTCCAATGATTTGTTAAATATCTGGTATAGTGGATGTAGTAGAGAAGAAATGCTTCTTCAATTCAGGCAATAGTATGAGTCATTAGATATTGCACCGTTCATCTTGGAAGATACTAGCAATTGATGTGGCTATTTATGATGAAATTCTCGGAGGATGGTGTCATCATTTCGTGAAGAATAGTATTATCTTTTGTATTTTATAAAATTGACTGGTAGATTCTATTTGACGCTTAAATAAGGGGGTTATATGATGGATTATCTAATATACAAAAAATCTTTCTTAATCATATCAATAGTACTTCAAATAATTGCCTTGTGGATGATAAGTATGGCGAAAATTCCTTTGTTGAAATGGATGATAATGGCTATGCCAATTTATTTAGGGTATGCATTTTATATAGTCAAATTTATCCAACACCATAATAGGAAAAAATAATTCCTAGTTTATTGGTAGCATTCTTGTAGGTTATACGGATGAAAGGAAAGGATAGATATTATGAAAGATTTTATTGAACACTATAAAGAACCGTTAAAATGGCTGATTGTATTGTTTTTCGCTCCAGGCTTAATACAGGGAATTTACCACGTTGGCATAAAGGTGGGGCAAGCACTGACGCAGTGGCTCTAGGTACTTCATTCATGCGAATGGTGATAGATTCTTACATGATAATAATTGAACGGTTTACCTGAATAAACAAGACTTCACCAATAGGGATTAATTAGATTTAATCACTAGCGGTGAAGTCTTTCTTTTTTGATTACAATATTCAATCATTAGGTGAAAAAATGATATAAATTTCTGCCAAAGTCTTTCCCATAGTCATAAATAGTACCAAATGCTCCAAAAAATGCTAGAAATATCAATACACCTATGATAATGTGTATTAATTTTTTATTATCTTCATAAAATTTCATCAATATACTTCCTTTCTTCCCATTATATTTTATTTGTCTTTATCCTGAGTGTCTTTTATCCAGTAACTATCAATCTCGCCTTTTTCTTAGCAGAAATAAGCATAGATGCGTAGCCAACAATCACTACGATACTTATATACGAATTTAATGAGAAAACTGTTCCCCAAAAGTCAAATGATGAAAGTGAATAGTTTAATAAAAACCAGAGTATGTTAAGTGCTAATATTGCACAGAACATATAGCCATTCAACACTTTTTCTTTATCACTCATACTTTCTCATCCTTTCAATAATTAAATATTAATGGTTGTGATTAAAAATAATGGCATTAAGTATTAATAATCCTACTAACCAAACAATTACACTCAATATATCTGCACTAATCAAATGAAATGTTTCAATATTATTAAAAAAATGTATATAACTACCCATGAAACTGTATTTTCCAATTAATTCAATATAATCACTTGTATGTGATAGAATAGGTAGCATCATAATAAGAAACATTATTGGGAACCCATACACTTTTGCCTTAGCCTGAGTATCTGCTAACATAGCTATCGCAGAATTTAATAGCACAATATTTATAGATGTTAACAACATAACGCCAAGATACGCTCCTAAATGTGTTATATCCAAAATATTTGTTTGCGTAATTAAGGGGAGTATAAAAATAGTCATTAGCGTTAACAAAAAGGGATAAATAATAGAACCAATTATATATTCTATATGACTAACCCCTGCTAGGAATAACGATTTTAAATTATTTTCTTCTTTCTCTTTTGATACAATAGTCGCAATTGGGATACCTATGCCAATACTGAAAGACATTGCAATAAACATAAATAAAAGCGGTAAACCATCTTGTCCTTTGATATTCATTAATTTACTATATAGTGTGACAAACCCATAAGGTAATAGTATTTGAATTAGCAACTCTTTATTGGCTAAATATTGTTTAGTTCTCAACCAAAACAGTGTCCATATATTAGTCATCAGTCAATTCATCTCCTGTCAGTTTAATAAAAACTTCTTCTAAAGTAGGTTCACAGGTATGTATACTTTCGATATCGCTTAAATGATTCAAGTACTGTTCAAGTTCTGCTAACTGTATAATTAATCGCTCTCCTTTGTATCTGATTTCTACTTGTTTTTGGCTATAATGTGCTTGAATTATACCTTGAGGTGAACCTGATTCAATAATACTACCTTTGTGGAGTAATACCAGTTGATCACATAACTTATGTGCTTCATTCATATCATGGGTTGTTAAAAAGATGGTTGTTCCTTGATTCTTTAATTCTAGTAAAAGATGATGAATTTTTTGAGATGTTGTGGGGTCTAGTCCACTTGTCGGTTCATCTAAAAATAATAATTTAGGTTTATTTAAAAGAGCTCGAACCAATAACATGCGTTGCTTCATTCCCGTAGATAAGTCTTTAGCTAACTTATTTTTATCCTCTGATAATTGAACATAACTCAGTAATTCTTCTAAGTAATCAAGGGAAGTATTATGAATTTTTGCGAATAAGACTAAGTTATCATAGAGTGATAGTTCTTTATAATAACCACTTTGATCGCTAACAATTCCAATATTTGCTAAGTCATTCCGAGAAAATTCTGAGACAAGTTTATCTAGAATATACAAGTCTCCTGCACTAGGCTTCAGTTGACCGGTTAATAGGTTAATTGTTGTTGTTTTTCCGGCACCTGATGGGCCTAAAAATCCAAATATATCTCCTTTTTTTACTTGAAAATTGATATTATCGAGAGCAATATTATCCTTGAAATTCTTTGATAAATGTTTCACATCTATTATAGGTTGTTTCATTATCTACATGCTCCTTTCTAATAAGTATATTACTTAACTTTAGGCAATGGACAGTACAGTGCGATTGTAATATCACCAGGTTTTGCGTTCCACACGCGTTTACATGCACTTGAATAAGATCCTCCAACCGTTAATCCTAATTTACGATTTGTAAGTTTTTTCATTACGATTCCCCCTTCGTTAATATTAGTATAACAATAAAAAATTATAATCCTTCCATTTTTCGTGAATTGGTGGATTTGAGTCCTTAAACAGTAAAATTAAATTTTTGTCCCCTGTTCAGAGAATGATGTTAGCCAATTCGCGGAATTTTGGTGACTAGATAGATTGACTATGATATGATTTTATTGAATAATAGAGAGGAGGAACTGTGATGAAAAAATTAACAACCAAACAGTTGAAAACTATTTTAGGTGGACAGCAAGAACGATACATTCCTATCAATAAACCATTTACATGTATCATATCACTATTTAAAAAATGCTAGAATAATACGTTAATAGTGTAGGAAGGTGATCATCATTTTAGTTAATGCTAATGTAGCAGTTATACTAAGCTATGGACTGGATTATATTCTCTTAACAATTAGTCTATTTAGTCTCTTTAAATTCAAGAAAAATTTAAAAGTCACTATGCTTATATTATTGTTGATGTTTTGTTGGTTATTTGCCTTAGCATTAGAAGAATACTTTTGGTTAGGTGGGTTAGCACGTTTTCTATATAGTTTAGTAATTTACTATTTTTTTCTAGAAAGAAAGTCAGAAAAAAGTCAGCAATTATTTTATATGCTATTATTCATCTTAATTAAAGATATCTTTGAATTTATTCTCAATGTGCCCATTAATCTATTTGAGACAGAATTACTGCAAAACCATATCCTATTTTTTTCGGTAATTCGTATACTAAATATATTAGTTACACTTAAAATTTACCAAAAAATAAAAACGTATCTAGTACGTATTGTATTATCACGTGAAGATCTGTTGATTATGGAGAGATTACTTTTTCTATGCAATTTAGCACTAGTTTTTTACTTTGGGTATATGAAGCATCAAGCGTTATATCTTGATCTGTTAGTATTCACAAGTGTTGTTCTAGTAGGGAATGGGATTGTCGTAGGTTTGGTCATGTTCTATGTATTGCGTTATTCCGAAACGAAGACACGAGAAGAAGCAATTAGCAAGCGATTAGATTATATGGTGAAGTATACGAATATTATTGAAGAGAATCAACTTGAGCTTAAGCGGTTCAAGCATGATTATCAGAATATGTTACTGAGCTTATCTATCTTAGCAGAATCAGGGGACTTAGATAAAATCAAACAAAAAACAGCTTCCTTGAGACAATATTCTGCCCAACAATTATTGAAGGAGTATACGCAATATAGTGATCTAGCGCACGTACACCACACCCTCTTGAAGAGTATCTTGATTGCGAAGTTAACGGAACTTCATCATATGAACATTGTGTTCCGATTTGTCTGCCCTGAACCGGTCGAATCGTTGAATATCGCTGACTTCGATTTAATCCGGATGGTAGGCATACTGATCGATAATGCGCGCGAGCATGTGAAGGATATGGAGGGTGGTATGATCGCTGTATCTGTCCACAAGACGACTCGTGGAACCCATATAAAAATCGAAAATTCATATGCCAACCAAGTGACCTCAATTGCGACACTCATGACGCCCGGATATTCATCTAAAGATAATCACTCGGGACTAGGACTATCGAATGTTGAAAAAATAAAAAACAAATATGATCATGTATTCCTTAATTATCACATTGACGACAAATTCGAAGTCACTCTGATTATAATGAATGAGGAAGGAGAGTACTAGATGCATTCTATTATTATTTGTGAAGATGACCAAGAGCAACTAGCCTATCTATCGATGCTCGTTCAGAATTACATCCAGTTTCATGAGAATCAATTCAGACTAGCCTATGAAGGCACCGATCCACAAGCTACCTTAAATTATATCCAAAAGGAAAAGTAGGTAAAGTGGCTAGCAATCGAGTGAGTCGTCGATTCACAACATTCATTCCACTTCAAAAACTGATCACCGATGTCACTATTTCATTTACCTGACGGATCTTGTACAGTATTGGACTCCACTTTGTTAAGCAAGCTTATCCACTCCAGTCCGGCCTTTCTTATGAAATATTTGTTCGTCAGTGTAGGTGTTTGCTTCTAACTTCCCTCAGATTCCACCTTACTATGGCTACCTTTGCTTCCAACTAACGATTCCTACTGTAAAGGTTCATAATGTTTTTCATCACCAAGTTATCATCCATGCCAGGCGCACTTAAATGAGCCTACTTATTTTTGGACATCATTGAACTCCTGAATAGAAAAAATTCACTGTATTTCCCAGTTCACGGACTCAAATCCACCGATTCACGAAATATTCCAATAATTTGTTAAATATCTGGTATAGTGAATATATTCATAACAATCTTATTAAGGAGATACACATATGACTAGTTTTATCAAAAAAATAGGTAGTCCAGTTAAAATTATATTTTTAGGTATTATATTTTCTGTGATTGCTACTCTCATTATTTCGGTTGGACAAATCCCCCGAGATATTTTCCCAGCTTTTGTTGGAGATAATACGGCGTACATAAGTCGTTATATCTATACAATAGTTGTATTCATACTTTTAATTTGGTTGCTAAAGTGGTGGAATAAGTCGGTCACTCCGATCTATATGAATAATACACTCTTTCAAAAAAAGAATTGGGTTTATGGTATAGGTGGCTATGTCCTAATTTTCATACTTGTTCTTTTATTCATACTAGCAAAAGGTTATATCTTTGGAAGTAACAGTGTCGAAATATCTAAAACACTGCTTGATGAATTTGCATTTGAACAAAATGTGTATCTGGGCAGCTTATCAATCCTATTTTTTATCTTCCTTGGGCCTATTTTAGAGGAATTCATTTATCGATTGGGTATTCTTGGGCAACTAGTTGAAGCGAATACTCCCACATGGCTTGCCGTTATTTTATCTGCATTGATATTCTCGTTCAGCCATCATAATGGCATTATCTCACAACACCTTATCTCAGGCCTTGGCTACTCCCTACTTATGATAAAAACAAAGTCAATCTACCCAGTCATAATCGCTCATATCTTATTTAATACAACCACACTTATTTATCGTTGGTATATGTTATACCATTAGAAAATTTAAGCAAGAACATACCACACATTATGGCAATCAACTTTCCCATAAACTCAAAAAAAGATATGATGCTATCTATTGGTTGTCCATGCATCATATCTTTTTTATTATGATTTATACAGTTGTCGCAATTGTATTATCCGGCTGGCAGCGATTGTGAACTGTTCATCATTTACCATTGTCACATTTCGCCGCTTATAATCGATGTGCTTGATGTTCACGGGGTTGATTATATCAGACCGTCCAATACGAAGCAGTGTGGGATAATCTTGTTCGATCTGCGCCAATGTGTTAAAAAAATCATACTGTCCTGTGATCGTTTTTAGCGTCAGTCGGTGATCGCCAGAAACTTCAATACTGATCACTTCATCCAAATCGAATTGATAGGTTAATGTATCAAAATTAAATGAAAATACATCTTTGGTTTGAACCGTTGTTTCACTGAAGCGACTGTATGCATCATCTAGGGCACGATGTAGATTAGATTGCATAGTCTCTAATCTTTCATTCTTCGTAATATAGGCTAATGGTTCAATATGACGGTTCAGTATATTAGTTGCTTGGTCTTCCTCACTAGTAATGAAGATAATTTTGGACTGAATATCACTATCACGAATAGCTTCTGCCAGATCTACCCCAGTCATGTCAGCTCCTAAATTAATATCAATCAAGTAGAGTCCTTTTTTGATTGCTTCTTGTTGGATATAATTTAAGGTAGTTTGTGGATCGGTTCCTTCATAGACTAGCCTGAATTGATTCTCATGAAACTGGATATAATTCTGAACGAGCATCGATAGATAGGCTAGTTGCTCTTGGTTATCTTCACAAATAATAATAGAATGCATCTAGTACTCTCCTTCCTCATTCATTATAATCAGAGTGACTTCGAATTTGTCATCAATGTGATAATTAAGGAATACATGATCATATTTGTTTTTTATTTTTTCAACATTCGATAGTCCTAGTCCTGAGTGGTCATCTTTAGATGAATATCCGGGCGTCATGAGTGTCGTAATTGAGGTCACTTGATTGGCATATGTGTTTTCGATTTTTATATGGGTTCCATGAGTCGTCTTATGGACAGATACAGCGATCATACCGTCCTCCATGTCCTTCACATGCTCGCGCGCATTATCGATCAGAATGCCTACCATCCGGATTAAGTCGAAGTCAGCGATATTCAACGATTTGACCGGTTCAAGGCAGACAAATCGGAACACAATATTCATATGATGAAGTTCCGTTAACTTCGCAATCAAGATACTCTTCAAGAGGGTGTGGTGTACGCGCGCTAGATCACTATATTGCGTATATTCCTTCAATAATTGTTGGGCAGAGTATTGTCTCAAGGAAGCTGTTTTTTGTTTGATTTTATCTAAGTCCCCTGATTCTGCTAAGATAGATAAGCTCAGTAACAGATTCTGATAATCATGCTTGAACCGCTTAAGCTCTAGTTGATTCTCTTCAATAATATTCGTATATTTCACCATATAATCTAACCGCTGACTAATTGCTTCTTCTCGTGTTTTTGTTTCGGAATAACGCGATACATAGAACAAGACCAAGCCTACGACAATCCCATTCCCTACTAGAATAACACTTGTGAATACTAACAGATCAAAATATAACGCTTGATACTTCATATACCCAAAGTAAAAAACTAGTGCTAAATTGTATCCTAATAGTACGTGTCTAAGGATGTCTGTTTCATAGGGTGATAAGGTAATATTTTTAAAATATTTAATTACTTGCTTGTATACAGTTACTGAGAGACCAACATCAACTATCGATGCTAATAGAAATACGACGACATGACTATGCAGATGGCCTAACGCAAATAAATTAATTGGTAGAGCAGTTAAAAATTCAATACTTCCTTTTATAAGTACAAACAATAGTATATGAATAAGCTCTCTCTTACGATTCGCACGATCATTTAAGAAATAACGATAAATGGCTATTCCATATAGAACCATTGAGAGGTTACCTATACGTAAATAATCACTTAAAAAGAGTGATAAAAGCCAAAATAGAGTGCCCAAAAGAAATAATCTTATAATAGATTTTTTCTCAATATTAAACAGATAAATGAAAGCTATTGTCATAAAAATATAATGCAAGCCTATTTCTAATATAACAGCTACCACTGGATTAATTAAAATCACAATCACCCTTTCGCTATTTTTAACAATTTTTCCTTAGGTTGAACAAGCATCTTAGTCTAACCCACGAGTCACTATTCCTATGATACTGTCCACCTAAAATATTTTTCAACTGTTTGGTTGTTAATTTTTTCATCAGAGCTCTTCCCCTCTATTATTCAATAAAATCATATCATAGTCAATCTATTCATTCACCAAAACTCCGCGAATTGGCTAACATCATTCTCTGAACAGGGGACCAACATTTAATTTTACTGTTTAGGGACTCAAATCCACCAATTCACGAAAAATGGAAGGATTATAATTTTTTATTGTTATACTAGTAATGTGGAAGATACGTCAGATAAGTAATATAACACCAAATAATGTAAAATACTTTTTTGATAAAAAAATGTATATGCTATACTGGGTAAGTATTTAAATTATAAACGAAGTTGGTCAAGTATTAAATTAAGAAGGGAATAATTGATGAATAAACAACACCCTATTCTAGAGTTGAAAAATATACGTAAATCATTTGATGGAGTTGTCGTATTAGATGACATTACGTTAGCTGTCTATCCCGGTGAAGTTATTGGTTATGTTGGATCAAATGGAGCCGGAAAAAGTACTACTATAAAAATTATTTTGGGCTTACTATCGGCTGATGAAGGATCAGTGCGTGTATTTGGTGAAGAAATAAATACAGATGATGTGCTCTATAAAAAGCGCATTGGCTATCTCCCAGAGAATATTGCTTTATTTGATGAATTATCTGCAAAAGAATATTTTGAATTTTTGGCAGATTTACATGGGCTTAACGTACGGACAGCAGTAGATCGCAGTAGCAAATTATTATTATTACTGAATATTGATGACGAACAATTTCAAAGTCGAATCGCATCATATTCTAAAGGAATGCGACAAAAAGTCAGTATTGTCGCTAGTTTATTACATAATCCTGATATCTTATTTTGGGATGAACCGCTTAATGGTTTAGATGCAAGTAGCATTCAAGTTATTAAAGCTGTATTAAACGGGTTGAGAGATAAAGGAAAATCTATTTTTTATTCTTCTCATATTATGGACACAGTTGAAAAGTTAAGTGACCGAATTATTTTATTAGATAATGGCCATATAAAAATAGATGCTGCATTTGAAGATCTTAAAGATAGCTCAGACTATAATTTGGAAAAACTATTTAATCACGTAACTGGATTTGATAAACGTGAGGAACTAGCACAGAAATTTATAGAGATCTTGTACGAAGAAGGTGGGGCAGTTAATGGGTAAAGGGAAGTTTTTAAATCATGCGGATAGACGTTATCCCGCCTATATGGTGTTGGTAAAATGGCTATTTCCTGTTTACAGAATGATGGGCGTTAATCCTGATCAAGTCTTTGCAATCGTACATTTGAATATGATATTAGATGAGCGAAAAGACAAGATGCCTGGTATGCGAGACAAAAATAACAACCAGCTAATTTGGTTAATTTTGATTTTTGCTACATTAGGAATCATATTACTATATGATTTATTTCACTTTGATACAGTATTTCAGCAGTTTAGTATATTTTTTACAATGTTTATGGGGCTTATGTTTTTTATTTTAATTACATATTTTTCCGATGTATTGTTAAAACAACCTGAGCAAACTTTAATTAATGCACAACCAGTAACAAACCAAACTGCCATTGTAGCGAAATTTACGCACATAGGGCTATATGTACTATTACTAAGTATTTCCCTAGGGGCACCTAGTATCGTTCGTGTAGGATATATGTATTCCTCCTTAATAGCACTTTTGTTTGCTCTTGGCATTATTATTGCAGGTATTTGTGTATTATTAATAATAAATTTAGTGTTTTTAATAATAATAAATACAGTAGGCGAGCAATATTTACAAAAAGTATTACTATCTAGTCAAGTAATAGTAGCTGGAGTTGCCATTTTATCAGGAACAATTCTTAGAGAGTCAATTGAGTATCTTACCGACATAGGGAATTCATTCGAGATAAATTTAGTTTGGTGGCAATTTTTAATATTTCCGATGTGGTTTGCTGCGCCATTTCAAGGAATAATTAATGGCTTCACAGTGGAGAGCACACTATTTACATTGTTACTAATAATTAGTTTAATAGTGAGTTTTGTACTCTATAGCAAAAAAGCCTATGTTATTCAACAAAATTTGTTATTAAAAAATAGTCGACAAAATACGACTGTTCACCAGTCATTATTAATGAAATTAGGTAGAATATTAAGTAGAGCGAGTAGCATAGAACGTCCATATTTTAATCTATATTGGAAATTACTCAGTCGTGATACAGTTTTAAAAACAAAAATATACCCAAATTTAGTTCAGGGATTGATTGTTCCGATTGCCGTATTAGTCCCAGTATATATTTCTAGTGAACGAAGATCATTTATACTAGAAAATACCCCCAGTAGCTTATTTTTCATACTTTATACGACTACATTTGCTTTACCCGCCGTTATTCATTTGATTCAATTCTCAACAAGCTATAAAGCATTTTGGCTGAAAGAATTTGTGCCTAATAATCAGAATTCTGTTCAGTACAGAGCAGCTTATAAAGTTATACTGACTAAACTATTACTCCCCATGTATACAATAGCCTCAATGTTATATATACTAGCTTTAGGTACGATGCCTATTATTATTTTAATGAATGGATTCTTGTACAATGGTATGGTCTTGTATTTTTTAATGGATGTCTTTCTAAAAAATAGTCCATTCTCTAAAAAAATAAGATCTTCGTTGATGGGTATAGGTTGTTTTGGGCAGTTAGCTGGTATGATCATTATTTCATTAGGAATAATATTGATTATGTTTATAGCAAGTAATGTGGTTTATGGAAATATAGCATTGTTTACTGTTCAGAGTATATTTATTTTATGGGTTTATAAATTTGGATTTTATTATAGAAATTAAGTGATTTATCCGTAAAGTGCTACACAAATAATATATGTATCATGAAGAAGCATTTCTTCGTTACTATATCCACTATACCAGGTATTTAACAAACAGCTGGTATGTTTCGTGAATCGGTGGATTTGAGTCCTTGAACAGGGAAATACAGTGGATTTTTTCTATTCAGGAGTTCAATGATGTCCAAAAACTAGAGCATGCTCGGCAAACACATCTTAAAAATGGATCAATTAATAATGTGTTTAGTATTGAATATGTTTTCTAAGAAGAGTTTTTAATATTAGTTCAGAAGCGAAAAAATTGATTTTTTAAACAGAGTCTACTTAAGCTTACGAGTAGGCTTTTTTGCTGGGCGGTGGTCTTCTAGTTACATCACCGTGGCGGTTATTTGAATTGTTCGCTTATGGACGGTGTTTGTGGTATGATGTGGGGTGGATATAAGAATTGAAATTGTAAGGTTATAATAAGGAGTTTGATATTGATGAGTGAAGCTATTCGTGTACGTTATGCGCCAAGTCCAACGGGGAATTTACACATTGGGAATGCGCGGACGGCGTTGTTTAATTATTTGTTCGCGCGACATAATGATGGGACGTTCATTATTCGGATTGAAGATACGGATAAGAAGCGTCATGTGGATGAAGGGGAAGAGAGCCAGTTGAAGTATCTTCAGTGGCTGGGAATTGATTGGGATGAAGGGCCTGTGCAAGGTGGCGACTTCGGACCCTACCGTCAGTCAGAGCGTAATGAATTGTATCAGAAGTATGTGGATGAGTTGCTTGCGCGTGATTTAGCATACAAGTGTTATGTGAGTTCCGAAGAGTTGGAAGAGATGCGTGAGGAGCAACGGGCGAATGGTGTTATGCCACATTATGATGGGCGTCATGCGCACTTAAGTGAAGAAGAGCAAGCGCAGTTCGAAGCTGAAGGACGTCAGCCAGTTATTCGAGTACGTGTTCCTGAGCAAACAACTTATACGTTCGATGATATGGTTAAAGGAGATATCTCCTTCGAATCAAAAGATATTGGTGGGGATTGGGTCATTCAGAAAGTAGATGGCACGCCGACATATAACTTTGCGTGTGCGGTAGATGATCATCATATGAAGATTTCACACGTTTTACGTGGGGATGATCATATCTCGAATACGCCGAAGCAGTTAATGATTTATGACGCATTTGACTGGGAGCCACCACGATTTGGTCATATGACATTAATTATTAATGCAGAGACGGGTAAGAAGTTATCGAAGCGTGATGAGTCGATTTTACAGTTTATTGAGCAGTACAATAATCTAGGTTACTTACCTGAAGCGTTGTTCAACTTTATTACCTTACTCGGTTGGTCTCCTAAAGGTGAGGAAGAGATCTTCACGAAGCAGGAATTTATCGATATGTTCGATTATAAGCGGTTGAATACATCACCGGCTGCCTTTGATCAGAAGAAGTTAGAGTGGATTACGAACCAATATATTAAGGAACTGCCAGATGAAGATGTGGTAGCGTTGATCCAACCTCATTTAGTGGAAGCGGGTGTGTTCCCAGCTGATCCATCTGAAGCAGATCGGGAGTGGGTAACGAAGCTGGCGAATCTGTATAAAGAACAGATGAGCTATGGGCAAGAGATTGTTAGTTTAGCTGATTTATTCTTCGGGGAAGGAATAGCGTTCGACGAAGGGGCGAGAGAGGTATTGTCTGGAGAGACGGTCCCAACTGTCCTGGAAGCCTTCAAGAAGCACTTAGCTGATGTGGATGTATTCGAGAAGGATAATATCTTCCCAGCGATTAAAGCTGTGCAAAAAGAAACCGGTGTGAAAGGGAAAAACCTGTACATGCCGATTCGAGTGGCCACAACCGGTCAGCAGCACGGACCAGAATTACCACTAGCGATTGAATTATTAGGCAAAAATAAAGCGATTAGTCATATTGAACAAGCCCTTGAAGTGATTGGTTAGTCGGGCAGAATGAAGTAAATAGGTGCTAAAAATGGGAGTTGTGTACCCATCAACTCCCAGCTACATAGGACAAGTGATCAGAAGTGGTCAAAACGAACGAATTCTCTCATAACGAGAATTCGTTCTTTAAATTGTTAAAGAATAATAGGAGGTAAAATTAATAAACAATAAAATGTAACCGGTTAAATTAAAATGCCAGACTTTTCCAACTCAAGAACGACAAAAATTTAATAAAAATATTAGAAAAAAATGAAAAATAGTGTACAATTAAGATATCAACATTTATTATTTGGTGGTGCCTCTTTTTATGGGATGATAACAGGGAAGGCGTCTGCAACGGAAGGTAGAAATTTATAAAATAAGGAGAATAGAACATGGATAAAAAAGCAAAAGTTTTGATAGGGGTCCTTCTTGTCATTAGTGGGCTAGAAACAGTTTTTAATGCGGCAACCTATGCTATGGTATTTGATATTATTGAACAGCAGAAACTGAATTTGGTTGTCGTGTATACAGTGGTTGTTATTCTGGGGTATATTTTATTTTCTGGAATCAGACATATAAAAGATCGTACGATTAATCACTATGTTAAAGAGGAAAAAGCATCTATTCAAAAGAAAATATTAGATAATGAGGAACAAAAATTTAAATTATTTGAACATACAGGTTCATCTGATAAAATGTCTTTTTTTCAAAATGATTTAAAGTTATTTGAGGATAACTATTTACGAAAGAAATTTGAAATTATATCACAAGTAATTGTCTTGTTAGGGGTACTGGCATTTTCACTTTACAGTAATTTTTTATTAACCGTAATATTTAGTCTTTTTGCAGCGGTACCACATTTTGTTTCAGGATTCATGAACAAAAAAATTCAACAGTCTACGGAGCATTGGACTCAAGCAACTGCTAAGGCTAATCACTCGTTAATTGATTTGTTTAAGAATTTTTGGACGTTAATGGTCTACCATGCAACCAATAAAGAAATTAAATCTGTTTCAGAGGATATTTTAAAAAAAGAATCTGCTAATGCAACGATGCAAAATACCATTAGTTTAGCACAAATGTTCACTATGATGGTGGGGTATACCATGATGATGATTCCGATTGGGATTGGGATGTACTTAACAATCTCCGGAGATTTACCTATAGCTACATTTGTGGCTGTGCAATATTCGAGTAGTATGATTATCAATAGCTTGTTAACAACCGTTAGATTAAAAAATGAATTACAATCCGCAAAACCAATAAAAGATAAAATTGATAAAGAGTTATCCTTTGTGCCGCGTTCGACTAGCTCGAAAAAATTAAATGGCCATATTCAAAGTGTTGTGTTTAAAGATGTTTCATTTAGCTTTGGGGAGACGAAGGTGCTCGACAACTTCAATCTGACATTAAATGGCGTAGATAAGGTGTTGTTGCAAGGAGAATCGGGGTCGGGAAAAACGACGATTTTTAAATTACTAACAAAACAATTACTCCCAGATTCAGGGACAATTTATATTAATGGGATTGATACACGGGAGTTAGATATTGAGGATATTCTGCAATGTTTTGGGTACATTTCTCAGCAAGCACTGGTGTTTGATGATACGATTGAGAAGAACATAACACTAGGACATGATTTTTCAACCGAAGAAATTATGAAAGCTTGTGAAATGGCGCAGATTGGTGAATTGATTAAAAAAACAGGACTCGATTATGTTATCGGTGAAGATGGTCAGAATTTATCTGGCGGTCAATTGAAACGATTAGAAATCGCTCGTGCTATTTTATTCAAGCGCAAGGGATTATTAGTTGATGAAGCCTTGTCATCGTTAGATAAAGAGACCGGCAGAGCAATCGTGAAGACGTTAATGGACTTAGATAAATTAATGATTGATATTGAACACCACATAGCAGCTGAGTTGACAGAGGGCTATACTGATGTGATGACTCTGTCTCGAAGCTAATCACCTTGATGCATCCACGTGGTAAAAAACGGGGACTTATGATTTGAAAATCTGAATTGCAACATGATTTGAAAAAGAAGAATCATTCGATTACAGCTATAAGTTATGGTAAAATGTAAGAGCATACTTATAATGTTGAGTTATGAAGATGTTGGAAGAACCTTTCTTGGATAAGAAGGGTCTTTCGATTATATAAATATAAAAAGGATGAGTCAATGGAGTATCATGTGCTAGAGGAGAAGTTGCCGGTGAAGCCAGCGGGGGAGATGGTGCTGGGGCTGGAGACGATGCGGGAGTTGATGGGATTGTTGGACAATCCGCAAGATAAGGTGCCGGTGATTCATATTGCAGGGACGAACGGGAAAGGATCCGTTGCTACGTTCTTACAAGCCGTCTTGAGGCAAGCCGGCTATAAGGTGGGCCTATTCACTTCACCGTCGCTTACTGCGTTCAATGAGCGAATCCAAATAGATGGGCATCCCGTGAGTGATGAGGCCTTACTGGGGGCTGTTGATCGGTTGAATCAAGCGACAGTGGGAGAAGATGTGTCATTTACAGAGTTTGAATTATTTACAGCTCTGGCATATGATTCATTCGTTCATGAGTCGTGTGATGTAGCTATTATGGAAGTGGGTCTGGGCGGGCGTCTGGATGCGACCAATGTGGTGGATGCACCTGAGCTGACAATTATTACGCGAATTGGCTTCGATCACCAAGCTATCTTAGGAGAGAGTCTGGCAGAGATTACTGCTGAAAAAGCAGCGATTATGAAGCGGGGTGTGCCAGTTGTGGTTTATCCTCAGGCAGATCGTCCTGTTGTTAGTGAGGTTATTCGGGCAAAAGCACATGAGATGGATGCAGATGTGATAGAGGTTGCTGCCGAGGCATGTCGTTATGAGCAAGACGCTACGGGCGGGTCTGTTCATTACCAAGATCGGTCTTATCGACTGGGCTTAACGGGTGAACACCAGGCGTATAATGCAGGAGTAGCGATTGAAGCAATTAAACAATTGCAAAAGCAAGGGTGGCAAATGACGGAAGCAGCCTTACAGAATGGTCTTGCGCAAGCCCAGCTTCCTGGTCGTTATGAAACAATTCAAGGGAAGTCTGTTACGTTCGTTATGGATGGCGGACATAATCAGGATGGCTTGCACGTGTTAAGTCAAAATTTAACCACTGATTATAGTCATTATGCGGGCAAGATGTGTGCGATCGTAGGTATGTTGGCGGATAAAGTGACAGCGGAAGTGAAGCAAGCATTGCATGATGTGTTAAGTCACTTTGACCATATTATAACGGTGACGCCTCATTCTGATCGGGGGCTTCCGGCTGAAGAATTGGCCCGCCTCTTAGAAGCGATGGCGTGGGAGCAGCCAGTCACTATAGCAGCTGTTGATGCAGAGGATGGATCAGTGTCTTATGATCAGGCAGTGACGCAAGCAATTCAATTTACAGCAGAATCAGAGCAGCCAGGTGTGATTTGTGCCTTTGGGAGTTTTTATATGGTTGGACAGATGCGTAAGGTTGTATTAGACAGATTAGTAGAAGGAGATAAGCATGGTTGATAAACAACGAATTGAAAAAGCGGTTAAAGAAATACTGATAGCGGTGGGAGAAGATCCGAATCGTGAGGGACTGCAGGAGACTCCCGCACGTGTCGCGCGCATGTATGAGGAACGTTTCGCGGGGCTTGAGCGTGATCCGTCTGTGCATACGAAGAAGTACTTCCATGAGTCTAGCAGTGAATTGGTCTTAGTGAAAGACATTGATTTCAATTCGACATGCGAGCATCACTTATTACCGATTTATGGGAAAGGGCATATTGCTTATATTCCGCGAGATGGGAAGGTTATCGGGCTGAGTAAGTTAGCTCGTATTCTAGAAGATATCTCGCAACGTCCGCAAATGCAAGAGCGTATTACCAATCATGTAGCCGATGTCTTGAGTGATAACTTAAATCCAGAAGGGGTCTTTGTTATCTTAGAAGCAGAGCATATGTGTATGTCTATTCGTGGGATTAAGAAGTTCGGTGCGAAGACGATTACGAAGGCGATGCGCGGGACTTTTGCCGACTCTCGTGAGTTGCGTCAAGAAGTCCTTGATATGATCAAATTCAACTAGGAGGCTATTTATGACAGATATCATCCAACTAACCGGACTTGAATTTTACGGACACCACGGTTTATTCGATGCCGAGAAACAGCTCGGCCAACGCTTCATCATTGACCTGACAATTCAGACCAATATGGAGAAAGCCGGAGAGACGGATAACATGGCCGATAGTGTCCATTACGGAGAAGTTTATGCCTGCACGAAGGAGATTGTTGAGGGGGAGCCCTTTAACTTACTCGAAGCACTGACGACAGCGATTGGTCAGACCTTACTCAAGCGATTTCCTGCGATTGAAGCCGTGACTGTCACGACGCATAAGCCTAGTGCACCCATTCCTGGTGTGTTCAAAGATGTAGCTGTTCAGCGTAGATTTGAGCGATAACAGTAAAACATATAATAAAACCCGCACCTCACTACCATTAATCGTAGCGATGTGCGGGTTAGGTGTATGGTTCATTTAAGTGAATGTAGGTGATGTATATGCCAGAGACAATTAACATTATAAGAATTGACAGTCCATATGGCAACTTCCACAAGGGGAAGACAAATGAGAACAATAGACAAAGCACATCATTTCTTAATGAATTTCCTTTACGATGAGTTGACTCACGCACATAGAAGGTAATGAAAGCTATCATCCCCGCAACAAATAATATGAGCCACCAATAACCTAATTCACCTGTTGGAATGTAATAGCCATGGTATCCTCCACTTACAATGATCAGAATTATTAAACTGCCAGTACGGTATTTTTGGTTATTCATTTTTGCTCACTACCTATAATTAATATTATTCTTACCAATATTCAATCTAAGCACTTGTAATATTGTTCAAATTAAGTATAACATATAAAAAAACGATTTCAAAAAATATTGAGAATTTTGATAGACCCATTTTTGTATGGCAAAATTATCGATGGGTATATTACAAGGGAAGAACTTACTGAATCCATTCCTAGTTACCTTGAAAATATGTTACGGTTGTTTCAAGATAACTGATAAGAATATAGGCTGCAGAAGATATGATGTTAGCTCCTATTAGAAATATTACAATACGTTTAATTTTTTGTGAATATGCATACATTCTGGAGGTTGTAGTGTATAATGAAGGAATGTTGTTTGACAACATAATATTTTTTGGAGGTTTGTTTATGGAATGGATTAAATTAATCGGTATTCTAGTGATTGTTGTCGGTTTTGTGTTGAAGTTAGATACGATATCAACGGTCATTATTGCCGGAATTGCGACAGCGCTTGTGTCGGGGATTGGCTTCGGCGAGTTTCTCGAGTTGTTGGGCTCAGCGTTTGTTAATCAGCGATTTGTGTCGATTTTTTACTTATCAATTCCAATTATTGGGATTGCAGAGAGTTATGGACTGAAGATTAAGGCGGTAGAATTTATCGAGCGATTCAAGAATTTGACGATGGGCTTATTTTATAGTGTTTACTTAGTGTTTCGCTTGATCGCAGGGATGTTATCTATCCGAATTGGTGGTCACGCTTCATTCGTACGTCCGATTGTTCAGCCAATGGGAGATGCAGCGATTAATGCGTCACTTGCCGATAGTGAGGCTAAGGCGAGTGATGCTGCTCAGGAACAGCTCTTGAGTGATACGGAAGATGATGCGGTGAAAGGGTTAGCAGCAGCTAATGAGAACTTCGGAAACTTCTTCGGACAGAATATGTTTGCAGGAAGTGCAGGTGTCTTGATGATGGCAGGAACGTTAGCTGAGTTGGGATATGAATCGAATCCAGCTGGGTTAGCTTTGGCTTCTATTCCAGCGGGGATTCTATGTGCTTTAATCGGAACAGCATATAACTTCTACGTTGACCGTAAAATTCGTGGGCGTCATAAGAAGGAGGGTAACTAATGGGAATTTCAGCAACACTTGCACAGTGGAATACAGCGGTTGAGCAGTATGTACCACTGATGCTAGAGATTATTGTGATAATAATTGGGATTCAGATTTTGCATGTTGCTTACCGGACATTCCATGATCGATCGAATCCGCGTTATTTAGGGACAAGTGCTTTTTGGGCAATTTTAGGATTTGTCTTTATTATGGGATCATATATTCCACATAAAGCATCCGGAGCCTTAATTTGTGTCTTGGGTCTATTAACATTATTCAAACAAGTTCAAATCGGAACCGTACCAGAAACAGCAGATGAAGTAGTAGAGCGTCGCGCTGAGAAGCATGGTTATACGGTGTTCTTACCTGTACTAGCTTTGGGAGTGACTGCCTTATTTGTGGCACAGTTATTACCAGCAACAGGCCAAGTGGTGATTGGATTTGGAGCGCTACTAGGAGCTATTCTGATGGTGATCTACTTGAAGCCGGAATTTAGTGATGTGTTGGACCAGAATAGTCGAATGACCCAACAAGTATCCACAACGGGGATCTTACCACAAGTGTTAGCTGCGTTAGGAAGTGTCTTCACAGCAGCCGGCGTCGGTGATGTGATCGCTGAGATGATTGGTGGAGTTGTTCCAGAAGGTAGCCGCTTATTCGGTGTATTAGCTTATGTTTTAGGGATGTTTATTTTTACAATTATTATGGGAAATGCTTTTGCTGCGTTTGCGGTCATTACGGCAGGTGTTGGGATTCCGTTCGTCTTCTCACTTGGCGGAGATCCGGTTGTAGCCAGTGCACTAGCGCTGACAGCTGGTTATTGTGGAACATTGATTACCCCAATGGCGGGGAACTTCAATGCGTTACCAGCGGCTCTATTGGAGATGCAGGACGAGTATGGTGTTATTCGCCAGCAAGTATTTGTCGCGCTCGCGATGTTGTTGGCGCATATTCCATTAATGTACTTCTGGGCGTTCTAAGTCGCTGATTATTGCTTACAGATAATTTGCGTGTTGGAGTGAATGATGGATAACAATCAGATGATAGAACAGAAAAGGAGTTTTAAGATGAAGATTTTAGTAACAGGATTTGACCCATTCGGTGGGGAAAGTATGAATCCAGCGATTGAAGCGGTGAAAGGTTTGTCAGATAAGATTAGTGGCGCTGAGATTATTAAGCTAGAGATCCCAACTGTCTTCCACAAGTCGGCAGCTGTCTTAGAAGAAGCAATGTTGGCGCACCAGCCGGATGTTGTGCTATGTGTTGGACAAGCGGGTGGACGAACAGGTATTACACCTGAGCGTGTGGCGATTAACCAAGATGACGCTCGTATTGAAGATAATGAAGGGAATCAGCCGGTTGATATTGCTATTCGTGAAGAGGGTGCACCCGCTTACTTCGCAACACTTCCGATTAAGGCAATGGTTGAAGCGATTAAAGAAGCGGGATTGCCAAGTTCAGTGTCGAATTCGGCGGGGACATTTGTTTGCAATCATATTATGTATCAAGCATTGTACCTAGCTGAGCAGCACTTGCCAGCTGCGCGAGCGGGGTTTGTCCACATTCCATTTATGCCAGAGCAAGTGGTGGATAAGCCAGGTAAAGCATCGATGTCATTAGCAGACATTACACGTGGTCTGGAAGCCAGCATTGAAGCAATCGTTAATTTCAAAGACAAAGATGATTTGCAAGTTACCGGAGGCGCAACGCACTAAAGAGATAGACAAAACCTCGATATTCCGTCCGTTAGTGGGCGGAATATCGAGGTTTTTTGAGTAACTATTGAGTTGGTTTGAGTGGTTTATACCAAATCATGACAAATAAGACGATGAAGAGGACGATGAGGGCCGCGTGGAGAATGCCTTTCAGTACAGTTGGGAGAAAAGCAACCAGCTCAATCGCAAGCGGTAAGCCCCAAATAAAAGCAGCTAACCAAAGTAGTGTGAGTCCTGCTTTTTGCCAAGTGAAGGGCTTGAACGAACACCAGAGATACACAATTATCCCAAATAAAATAAGTGATAGGGTGCCGTGAAGCATCCCTTTCTGAGCGGCAGTGAAGTGCGTAGTCAGCATGATAGCAGTCGGGAAGGCGATTAGCCCACCTAATAGCGTGTATAAAGTATATTTGATTCGTTGTGACATAATAAGGTCCTAACATATTAATGGATTACATACTTATTAAGTGTACCAATTATTTTTGATAAAAAGCAAGTAGAGAATCAAAGACTCATCCATCTTATGAGAAAAGCTGAGTTTATCAAGGAGCTTCTATTCGTTCTCAAGTTGGTAGGGATGGACGATTTTAAGCACTTGGATTGAGCGGTCAATCAAGTAATCCTTTAAAATTTTCTTCTTTTAGCCACCGAAAGTTACGGCCAGAGTAATTAGGTACGCGTCGTATTAGTGGGTCATCATCAATATATAGATAGTATGATTCTTCATTATATACAAAGTAAATATAGTACCCACGGATGACTTGTTCAACAGAAAAATTAGACAAATCTTTATGTGGGATTTGTACGTAATGATCTCCGATAGTGTTGTCAAAGGGATAATCTAGCCACATCATAATTAGGTAGTCATCCGTAAAGACAAGATAATAAAAAGATTTTGTGCGAATGAATATATTCAACAGTGGGTGAATGCCGCGTGCCGTTCGGAAGTAATTATGGTTGGGAATGAATCCTAGCTGACGGATGGCTTCTTCTAATTCTTGCTTCTCTTCAGATAAATCAACGCCTTGCATGATGTGAGTTCCCCCTTTTGAATATTTGTAGTGTTTCATTATCAGTATAGCATACGTTGAAATCGATTTTAAGATAATATCAAAAAAGGATGAGCTCTATTAAACTCATCCCTTGTTGTTTAATTGTCTAATTTCCATAATGTAGCGGCTTTTTTAGCTTGAATGAGTGTATTGTAGAGTCCGTTGTTATCTATCAGTTCATCATGGGTACCCCGTTCGACGATATCTCCGTTATCTAATACTAAAATTTGATCGGCATTGCGTATCGTCTTCAAGCGATGGGCGATCATAATGACTGTTTTATTACTAATTAAGGATTCAATGGCTTCTTTTAATTTATCTTCATTTTCAGGGTCAATGTTAGCGGTCGCTTCATCAAAGATAATAATCGGTGCATCTTTAAGCATTGCTCGTGCGATAGAAATACGCTGACGTTCACCACCGGAAAGACTGGCTCCACCTTCACCAATTTGTGTCTGGTATTGATCAGGTAATGTCATAATGAATTCATGACAGCGGGCTTGTTTTGCTGCAGTGATGATTTCTTCACGATTAGCGTTTGGTTTTCCGAATTTAATATTATTTTCGATTGTATCTTCAAAGAGATACACATCTTGGAAAACCATCGAGATGGTATCCATTAATGTTTCTTTCGTATAGTCTTTAATATTGATGCCTCCAATTAAGATCTCACCTGAATTCACGTCCCAAGCTCGAGAAATAAGATTACAAAAAGTTGTCTTGCCTGAACCAGATGGCCCCACAATAGCGGTCATAGAGTGTTCATCAATCTTTGCTGAAATATTATTTAATATGTTACGTTTATCGTAGGAAAAGCTAACATTTTTAAAGGTGATATTATGTGTTTTGATAGGGGTATCAATATCTCCTTCTGGCATATCTTCAATACTGTGGACGTAATCATAAGAATCTATCGTGTTTTCGACTGATCTAAGCATGGTTAAGGCTGAACCAGATGTAAGTAGACCGTCAAAGATCACGAAGCTTGCAATGAAAATCATAATTGTGTGGGCTAACATACTGTCGCCTGAAAAATAACTGCTGACAGATAATATTAACATGGAGACGATCGTGATGGCAATGATTAGCTTAGCAATTAGAGCATATGGGACTATTTTCTTTTCTAAAGATAAGCTCGCTTTGCTAGCCTGGTTAATTGTTTCATCTAGTTGTGTATTGTTCTTACCACTGAGATTGTATGATTTTATGACTTGCATACCTTGCAGAGTTGTTAAGACTTCTTTTGTTAGCGAAGATTGAATAGTGTGAATTTCATCAGCAGCAGCGTTTGATTTTCTCTGCATGAGTGCAATGATACTCAAGAACAAGATTGAGCCAATAACCGCAACCAATCCCACCTTGTAGGAGAAGAAAAATAAAGAGAGAATAAAGACAATGGAATTGAGCAACCCACCTATAACTAAAACAAATAATGTCGGCACCCAAATTTCTATATTATCTAAGTTAGTGGTCGCAATAGCTGTTAAATTTCCAAGGCTAACGTCGGTAAAAAATCCCATAGGCACGCGTTTTATTTTCTCACCTAAACTTATTCGCTTATGAGCAGCCATAAAGTAACCAGCGTGTGTTTGTTTAAGCATAGCATTTCTTTTGGAGACGACAACCCCAATAATGCTTAGAGTTAAAAAGAGTATGGCTACGGCAATTGTTTGAATGGTAACATCATGATTTATGATAGCAAGAACTGCGTAATAAATCCCTCCAAATTGCAACGCATTAAAGATCGCTCCTAAAAAATTGATGATAATGGATTGTTTAATGTAGGGTTGTTCTTCTTCGGAAAAGTACCATAGCTTTTTAAATGTATTAATCATTGTCTGCTCCTTTCAAGGCTGCTTGCCATAAGTCATTGTAGTGACTTGATCCTTCTAATAATTCTGTATGTGTTCCTGATTCAATTAATTTTCCATTCTTAATAACAAAAATGGTATCAACGTCTGTAATGGTGTTTAATCGATGGGCAATAATAATTAATGTTTTCCCTTCAACTAACTCTGATATGGCTCCTTGAATTAAGGCTTCGTTTTCAGGGTCAATATAAGATGTTGCTTCGTCAAGTATAATGATTGGTGCATCTTTGATCATTGCCCGAGCGATAGAGATACGCTGTCTTTCACCACCAGAGAGATGGCTACCACCTTCACCAGCAACCGTGTCATAACCATTCGATAAGTTCATAATAAAGTCATGGCAACCTGCTTTTTGGCAAATTTCTACAATATCCTGATCACTGGCATCGTCTTTTCCAATCCGGATATTATCTTTAATCGATATATCGAACAAGAAGTTATCTTGTGACACATAAGAGATAAGACTAGATAGGGTCTCTAGGGGTATATCTTGCATATCTGCACCACCAATTGTTATGTGACCATTATCGACGTCCCAAAATCCTGCCATTAACTTGGCGATGGTTGATTTCCCTGAACCGGATTCACCAACTAATGCATGGACAGCACCTTCTTCTATCTTCAAGCTAATCTGATCAAGGATTTTTTTCTCGCCGTCATAAGAAAAGTCAACATTTTCTAAGTGGATATCATACGTGTCAATGTCGACAGGTGTATTTGCATGGAGAAGGTCATCGTGAGACAAAATAGTCTCTATCTCACCAAAAATAGTTGACACTCTTCCCAAATCATCTTCAAACATCATAATTTTCATAATATGCTGAATCGTTCCAAAAGACAAAATAATTAATGTCAACAACACTCCGCCATCTAGAGACCCCACCATTGTAAAGTAGAGGCCAAATGGAATAATAGTCAAAATCCCCATTGGAGCAATTGAAAGACTAGCTGCATAATCAGTTGCATTCTCTTTTAACCAATTGTAGTGATAAGAAGCTTTTTCATAGACGATATTGCTATATTTTGTGTAAGATTTGTTGCGTTGATTGAAGGCCCGAATGACTTCAATGCCGTTAATATATTCAACGATTATGTTGTTCATACGTTGACCAATTTTAACCGCTTGCGGGAACTTCACTTTTGCTCGCTTCATTGGAGGTATCATAAATAATATACCAACACCTAATGGAATAAGTGATAAGAGTGTTACTCGCCAGTCTAGTGTTAACATATAGATAAATAGGACAATGGGGCCCAGTATATTAGCCGTCATTTCAGGAATAATATGAGCCAAAGTTGTTTCGGTGTTGTCCACTTGATTGACAATAATATCTTTTAATTTTCCAGATGATTCGCTTAAAATATCTCCCAAAGGCATCTTGAATAGTTTGTCCATCAGATCTTTGCGGATATCTCGTATAATATGGTAAGTTGTCGCATGAGAAATCATTGTTGAAAGTGTCATGACGCTTTCTTTTATAACTAGACATGCAAAAATCCACAGTATATGATGGAGATAATAGTTTATCGTAATTCCTCCATCAATTAACGCAACTATCATACGGCTTAGTATAATATAGATGAAAAGATTGGAAATTACTCCTAAGATGGCACATATGACTGAGAAAAAATAAGCCAGTTTATTTTCCCGGATATATTGTTTTATTAAATTCATTGTTTTTCCTCGCTTTCATTAATAGTGTCAAAATACGTCTTCAACATACACACAAGAGCTGAGCGCTGCTTGTTAAAATTTTCTCTTACACCTAGCACATCACACCCCACTAAAAAAGTATTGATGAGATTCGTTAAGAACTCATATTGGTTGTCTGGTAAAGGTGGATAATTGAATTGTTTGAGCAGTTCTTGAATATTAGCGATGGACATGGCTTTTAATTGATCATGTAACTCAATTAAAGATTGATCATTCTTTAATTCGGATAGGAACATGACATAAATCCTTAAGTAATCATTGGAAGCTAACATTTTGTCCACAGTGAGTTGTGCTAATACGGTGCTGGAGCGCTCAGTTGATTGGTCAAAAGTTTTCTCCATTGTGTCTATTCGTTGTTGATTTCCTGTCTTCAATATGTCGCATAAAATCTCGGATGTGGAAGAGTAATGATGGTATAATCCCCCGCGTGAAAGACCTGTTGCTTCCATAATATCTTTCATTACAGTGCGATCAAATCCCTTCTTTAAAAATATTTCTTTAGCAGCTTGTTGTATCTGATGTTTTCGTTTGTCAGCAGAAAGTTTTTTACTCAAAAGATCATCTCCTTTTACCGACACTAATGTCGGTTTATTTAATTCTAGCACTTGAAATAGGTTATTGTCAAGTGAAATTAAACAAAAAATTAAGTTAACTTTAAAAATAAACATTAACGGATAAAAAAGATTTTTAACGCATTGCCGGCCGCCTTACTCGAGATGCATGATGAGTATGGTGTGATTCGCCAACAAGTGCTTGTGGCCGTGGTGATGCTGTTGGTGCACGTGCCGTTGATGTACTTCTGGGCGTTTTAAGTGACTGGTAATTCCAGGCATGTTAGAGTGGAAGTGTGGAACATATGAACTAGACAAAATAATAATTGGGGGCGTTTGATGATGAAAATTTTAGTAACAGGATTTGACCCGTTCGGCGGCGAAAGTATGAATCCCGCGATTGAAGCGGTGAAAGGTTTGTCAGATGAGATTGGTGGCACCGAGATTGTGAAGTTAGAGATTCCTACCGTCTTTCACAAGTCGGCGGTTGTCTTAGAAGAAACAACGCTTCCGATTAAAGCAATGGTTGAAGCGATTAAAGAAGCGGGATTGCCAAGTTCGGTGTCGAATACGACGGGGACATTTGTGTGCAATCATATTATGTATCAAGCATTGAAGCGATTGTTAACTTCAAAGATAAAGATGATCTGCAAGTTACCAGAGGCGCAACGCACTAAGAGATAAACAAAACCTCGATATTCCGTCCGTTAGTGGGCGGAATATCGAGGTTTTTTGAGTGACTATTGAGCTGATTTGAGTGGTTTATACCAAATCGTGATAAATAAGACGATGAAGAGGACGATGACGGCCGCGTGGAGAATGCCTTTCAGTACAGTTGGGAGAAAAGCAACCAGCTCAATCGCAAGCGGTAAGCCCCAAATAAAAGCAGCTAACCAAAGTAGTGTGAGTCCTGCTTTTTGCCAAGTGAAGGGCTTGAACGAACACCAGAGATACACAATCATCCCAAATAAAATAAGTGATAGGGTGCCGTGAAGCATCCCTTTCTGAGCGGCAGTGAAGTGCGAAGTCAGCATGATAGCAGTCGGGAAGGCGATTAGCCCACCTAATAGCGTGTATAAAGTATATTTGATTCGTTGTGACATAGTAAGCTCCTAACATATTAATGTATTACATACCTATTAAGTGTACCAATTATTTTTGACAAAAAGCAAGTAGAACATCATAAACTCGGCCATCTGATGGATAGCCGAGCTTATTAAGAAGTTTTTATTTATTCTTGGGCATTTAGTTCTTCTAGAAGTGCTTCGAAGTCTGCTAATGGGTCATCATTCTCGGTCCAAATTGGAAGTGAGGCGCTAACTTTTTTTAGAATAGCGGTTGTTTCTTCGGTTTGGTATTCTTCTACAATGCGGGCAAAAATTTCAGAGTCTTTATCTTCGCGGCGAGCAGCGATGAAGTTTTTCTTCGTATCATTGATCTCAGCTCCTGCTTCTACATCATTATAGAGTGCATCTGCTGGATCTAGCCCAGCATCCATGACAGCTCCAGAACTTAAGGTGACGAGATCTAAGTCTCCTAGTGAACGGTAGAGTTGTGAAGGGTCTAATTCGACTAGTTCAATATCATTATGAACCTCTAGAACATCATCAATGGTTGGTGTGAAGCCTACATCAGGCGCTAGTGTAATCAGACCTACATCTTCAAGTGCCAGTAGTGATCGCTCAGCATTCGTCACAGTATTAGGGATACCAATACGGGAGCCAGCTGGGATATCTTCAATGGAATCTATGCCATCTTTTCCATACAAGTAAACAGGAGAGTAGCCAGTGTAGCCAATCGGAACGATATCATCTCCGGTGTCACGCACATATTCCGCTAAGAAGGCGGTATGTTGGAAAGCATTCAATTCAAGATCGCCGGCAGCTAAGGCTTTATTCGGTTGATGATAGTCTCCGAAGACGACAATCTCTAGCTCGATGCCATCGTCTTCTAAGCGGCGCTCAATATCTTGCCAGACATCACCATCTCCTTCTCCGACAACACCAATTCTGACTGTCGTAGGTTCTTCGATTGCTTCTTCTGTTTCGGCGGTTGTCTTGTTTTCAGAGGGGGTTTCGCTAGGTTGGCCACAAGCGGTGAGTAGCAGGGTTGCAGCTGTAATGAGTAAACCTTTAAATAGTGACATGAATAGTCATCCTTTCTATTGGGTAATGATTCGGGTAATAATTGGTTAATGATTTGATTAATGATTAGTCCCAGACAGCGATAGAGGAGCCTTTAGAGATTTCTTCATTTAATTTAACGACATCATCGGTCTGGAAGGCATCGATAATTTTTTGGAAGACGTCACGATTGTCCCCGTTGTTAGCTGCAATGATGTTGACATATGGGTCACTAGATTCATCAACCGGTTCTAAGAAAATAGCATCTTCGGTTGGGATGTAACCGGCATCGACAGCCATACCGGAGTTAATTAAGGCAATGGTCACATCTGAGAGGGAACGAGCAGTCTGTGATGCGTCAAGTTCAGTGATCTCTAAGTTGTGTGGGTTATCTGTGATGTCGTCCAAGGTTGGTGTATGTCCAGCAGCAGGGTCCACTTCGATAAGTCCAGCTGTTTGGAGTAAGAGTAGGGCACGGCCACCATTTGTGACATCATTAGGAATAGAGACTTTATCCCCATCTTTAATCTCAGAAATGTCAGTAATTTTTTCTGAATAAATACCGAGAGGAGCGATGAATGTGTCGGCTAATGGAACGATATCGGTACCATGTTCTTCATTGTAATTGTCCAAATAAATCTTGTGTTGGAAGGAATTTAAGTCGATTTCTTTTTCAGCGAGTGCTTTGTTCGGTTGGTTGTAGTCGCTGAAGGTGACGATTTCGATTGTAATCCCGTCTTGGGCTAACTTGTCTTGGACGTGTTCCCAGACTTCATTATCTTCTCCGACGACTCCGATTTTGATAGGGCCGCTGTCTGCTGCTTCGTCAGTAGTGCCGTTATCTCCAGTTGTTGTGCAAGCTGCTAAGATAAGTGCAAAAAGTCCTAGTAATGTGAGTAGTTTGTGTTTGAAATTCATGAATATCACTCTTTCTATAATGTTATTATTTGTTGTGGTCTGTTTTTCGAATAAAGTAGTTGCCGATTGCTTGTGAGGTGAAGACCAGAATCATGATTAGAACAGTAGCGACGAAGGTAACGTCGGACTGGAATCGGTTGTACCCCCGGGCGATTGCTAAGTCGCCAAGTCCACCTCCTCCAACAGCTCCAGCCATTGCGGTCATGCTGATTAGACTGACAATGGTGACGGATGACACACGGATCAGTGAAGGTAAGCCTTCCTTCAAGTAAACACTGAAGATAATTTCGATCGGGCTGGATCCCATCGCTTGTGCTGCTTCGACCACGCCACTATCCACTTCTAACAAGGCTGATTCGACTTGTTTGGCATAGAAGGGAACAGTTGCGAAGACAAGTGGGACAATCGAAGCCGTCGTCCCGATCGATGTTCCCACAAAAAAACGGGTAATCGGATAAATAAGAGCGAGCATGATAATGAATGGGATTGAACGCATGGTATTGATGGCTTTATCTAGGATGTTGTAGACGAGTTTGTTCTCCAAGATACTTCTTGAGTACGTTACGGTCAGAATAATTCCGAAGATAATCCCCAAGATACCGGCAATAAGTGCAGCTGAGATCGTCATATAGACTGTTTCGATAATGTTTTCGATAATGCGGTCTTGAATGCCAACTACATTCGGGAGATATTGTTCAAGTAATTCAGTCATAAAAAATTCCTTTCTAATTGAGGTGTGTGCGTAAGGTTATCGCTTGCGCCGTTGTTTAGGGACGATTTTTTTCTCGTCACCATCATCGATATATTCTAAGAGTTGGATGCTGATATCATGGGCATCTAAGTAATCATAGGCATCGTAGCGTCGGGCTTCTGGGCCTTTTAGAATAACGATGAGGTGGCCGATTAAAGTATGATTCAGCACTTCGACATTTCCATAAATAATATTAGCATTCACTTCAAAACGCCGGTACAGTTCCTTAATGATCGGGTCACTGGCGCTGTCACTCTTGAAGGCAAGCTTGACAATCTCACTATCTAGATCCAGATCCATTAACTCTGACTGCTGACTGAGCTTATCGAGTGCTTGATCAATTCGAAGCGCCGTGTCGATAAATTCTTTTGTCAGTGGGTTGGCAGGGTCAGTGAAGATTTGGACAATATTGCCTTCTTCGATGACTTCTCCCCGTTCCATGACGGCAACTTTATTACAAATTTCCTTGATGGCCTCCATCTCATGGGTAATGACAACAATGGTTAGGCCTAGTTGTTTATTTAAGTTTTTCAGCAAATTTAGAATAGAATTCGTCGTCTTCGGATCGAGGGCACTGGTTGCTTCATCACAGAGCAAGACTTCCGGTTCATTGGCTAAGGCACGGGCAATACCGACGCGCTGCTTCTGGCCACCGGAGAGTTGCGCTGGGTAAGCATCGTGCTTGTCACTCAATTCAACTAGCTCTAACAACTCATGGACACGCTTAGTCTTCTCTTCTTTCGATAAACCTGATCCGCGTAAGGCGTATAAAATATTGCCCGCCACAGTTCGTGACATCATTAAGTTGAAGTGCTGGAAGATCATGCCGATCTTCTTCCGTGCCTGGCGCAATTCACGGCTGGATAAGGCCAACATATCTTGGCCGTTAACGGTGACGGAGCCGTTTGTCGGTTTCTGAAGTAAGTTGATGGTTCGGACCAGCGTACTCTTACCTGCCCCACTATAACCAACCACACCATAAATATCACCGCGTTCTACTTTGATAGAGACATTCTTAACCGCATGTATGGCTTGTTCGCCTGAACCAAATATAACATCAATATGATCTAATGTGATCACTCTACATTCCCCTTTTCTACATAATAAAAAATACTCGTTCCTCTACTCACTAGAAATCTAATAAGCAGAGGGACGAGTATTGATCGTGGTACCACCCTTGTTCGCAGTAGCTTTCCAACTACTGCCTCATCAGCACATAACGAATCAAGCGTTATAAGCTTAGCGATGTAACGGTCGCACCCGTCTGATCAGCGTGAACCAATCTGACTCTACGGAGCTCATCTTCACTCATTTGTCCATTCTCCCTTCACACCAAACGGGAGTCTCTGTAAATGTACGCATTAGCTACTCTTCTCCAAAGTTTTTATTTCTATGTCTGATAACAGTGTACATAGATTATGAAAAAATGTCAAGAAAATTAAGCAATAGCTGCTAGATAAATTAAGAAAATTATTAATAGACAGGACAGTTATAAGGTGCCAACTTTAGTTTAGAGGTAAACAGGCAGGCAGAGCGGAAGTGTCCTTTGAATATAAAAAAAGTTTAAAAATCAATATTGTATAAAAAGAGGTATATATGTTTAAAAAATAAATTTAATTTTTGTGTTGACAGATAATTTATAGTGTGCTAAAGTCTATATAATTAAATAATAGACGTTGAGAAGGTAAGTACGTTGTTGACCATGCCCAGAGAGCTTGTGTTGGTGAGAGCAAGCGATGCGAGGCAACCGAATATGGCCTTTGAGTGAGAAGATATAAGCGATAGTGAGTATCTTCCGGGCACTCCCGTTATAGAGTAACAGTATAATTTAGTGTAGAATAGAGTGAAGCTGCCTTGGAGCAGGTTATTATTCTGAAGAGCTAAACGTACTGATGGAGCTGCAGCTGGGTGACCGTTGCAGAAAATAAAGGTGGTACCGTGGAAGTCTTCACCCTTTAAGACAATATTATATTGTCTTAAAGGGTGAGGGCTTTTTTTATACCTCTTGTTGTTGATTTATCATTGTTAGGTAGCGATTTTTGGCTAGCTAACTCGCATGTATAAAGGAGAGAGATTATGTCAAATACACATCGATTCGAAACAAAAGCATTGCACGCAGCTCAATCAGTGGGGCAAGAGAAGTCACGAGCGGTTCCAATTCATCAAACGACATCGTACTTATTTGATGATACGCAAGATGGGGCAGAGAAGTTCGCACTGAGCAAGCCAGGGAATATTTATACGCGACTTAATAATCCGACACAAACAGTCTTTGAGTCACGAATTGCAGCCTTGGAAGGCGGAACAGCAGGGTTAGCGGTCGCAAGTGGGATGGCGGCTATTAGCTACACTATCCAAACATTGGCACAAGTGGGGGATCATATTGCATCCAGTAGCAGTATCTACGGAGGAACTTATACGTATTTATCACAACAAGTAAAAAATATTGGATTGAAGACGAGCTTCTTCGACATTAATGATGTCCAGTCGATTAAAGATAGCCTGGAGCCTGAGACCAAGTTAATTTTTATTGAATCAATCGGAAATCCAACAGGGAGTATTCCTGATATTGAGGTGATTGCTGAGATTGCTCATGAACATGGGATTCCGTTGGTAGTGGATAATACGTTCCCATCACCATATTTGTTGAATCCGATTAAGTTTGGAGCGGATATTGTTATTCATTCGGCGACTAAGTTTATTGGTGGTCATGGGACCTCAATTGGTGGTGTTATTGTTGAGAGCGGTCAGTTCGACTGGACACAAAACAATAAATTCCCGCTCTTATCAGAGCCCGATGATTCATATCATGGTCTGATTTTTGCTGAAGCAGTACCTGATGCAGCTTTCACGACTAAAATCCGAGCGGGCCTTCTGCGTGATACGGGGGCAGCCATTTCTCCGTTCAATGCGTTCTTATTATTGCAAGGCGTGGAGTCTCTACATGTTCGAGTAGAACGTCATGTGGAGAATACCGAAGCAGTAGCGCAATTCTTAGCTAACCATGAGAAGGTAGAATGGGTGGATTATGCGGGATTAGCGGATAGCCCTTATTACGAATTGAAGCAAAAATACTTGCCAAAAGGAGCGGGCTCGGTCTTCACGTTCGGAGTGAAGGGTGGCTATGATAAGGCGGTTGAATTCATCGAAGCATTAGAACTCTTCTCACTACTCGCCAACGTTGGTGACGCGAAGTCATTAGTTGTTCATCCGGCTAGTATGACCCACAGCCAATTAACAGAGGAAGAATTAAAATCAGGAGGCATCTATCCAGAAACAATTCGCGTATCAATTGGTATCGAGAATGTGGATGATATTATTGATGATCTAACGCAAGCACTTGCGAAAATTTAAAGTAAATAATTTAAAAAGACATCCAGCATATGTAGCGGATGTCTTTTTAGATTCATCGTTTTATAAGATTAAGCATCTGAAACGGTTGGGTCAACAATATGCTTGATCCAGTTAGTGAAGAAGCGTTCTGCATGTGTCTGCCAAGTGGAACAGTATCCTTGTGTCGGATCATCATTAACGAAATAACAGGTAGGCAATGATGTGTGTAAACCACGCTCCTGATCGCGCTTATATTCAAGGTGCAACGTATCAGTATCATATTCAAAATGCCCAGCAATAAAGACAGATCGGTAGTCCTTGCTGGCAACAATTTGTGCACCTGATTGCTCACTGCCGGCGTATAAAATCAAATCCGAATGACTCTGAATATCACTTAATTGATGATAAAAATAACGGGATTGAGGCACATTAAAATAGGACTCAAATCCATCTGTCAAGCTATTTTTAACACGTGTCTTGAATCGTTCAATCCCAAAAATCTTCTCCGATACTTCAAAGCGAGGAATATCATAATAGAAATGTAAGGCGGCTTGACTAGCCCAGCATAAAAAGAGCGTACTGCGGACATTCGAGTGAACATATGTGAAGATATCAGTTAATTCATCCCAGTAGTCGACTTGCTCAAATGATAAATGTTCAACCGGTGCACCTGTAATGATGAATGCATCGAATGTGTCATCTTTCACATCATCGAAGACGCGATATTGCTTCTGTAAGTAATCATTCATCATGTGCGTTGGGGCGTATGTCTTCGTATAGAGCAGAGTAACCTCTATTGGAAGAGGGGATTTTCCTAGTAATCGCAGTAATTGGTGTTCAGTAGTGATTTTATTTGGCATTAAGTTTAAGATAGCAATCTTAATCGGATGAGTTCGGTTCATTTGTATTTCTGCATTAGATATCATAGACACGTCGGATCCATAACGATTCTGGTCACAAACAATAGGCATAATCATCCCTCCGTTTCCATATATTACTACTATACTAGTAACTAAACGTCAGATCAGTGACATTTTCTAAGACGGTGACGTAATGTTTGGCATAATATTTAGCCATTGGGAGATTCTGGTCGAGATAATTCCCACAGCTACGTGCATCAGCTCCAGGAATTTCACCTTGGAAGCTGGCGGTGAATTGGAATGCACGGATTAATAAATCGAGTAAATCAGCAGGGGCAATCGCATCGGTCGTAATTAAGTAAAAGCCTGTGCGACATCCCATTGGCCCGAAGTAGATAATCTCTTGTTTGAACTGCTCGTCATTTCGCAGATAAGTAGCTACAATGTGTTCGATCGTGTGGATTTCAGCTGTATTCATGACCGGTTCATAATTTGGTGCAGTGAAGCGCAAATCATACGAGAATAGCTCACGATCGCCAATACGATCGGTTCGTGATAAGTACAATCCTGGTTTTAAGTTCAAGTGATCCACTGTAAAGCTTGCAATTTTTTCCATTATTTGTCTCTCCTTTATATGTTTGCCTACAAAAAAATACCCGTTCCTTTGCCGACTAAATGTGTAGTCAACAAAGGGACGAGTATTGTTCGTGGTACCACCCTTATTCGCCTGAGTCTTTCAACGCAGCGCCTCATCAGCACATACTTCCTCGCAGAAATATAAGCCTAGCCATATAACGGTCGCACCCGTCGAGCCAGCGTGAACCAACTCGAATCCTCGGAGCTCATCTTCATTCGCTTAACCATTTTCCCTTCGCACCAAACGGGAATCTCTGTAAACAGCGCTACAAACTACTCTTCTCCTGAAATGATAATCTTATAATATTAATTAGTAGTTTACAGATAGTTAAAGGTAATGTCAAGTAGGAAATTTTATTTTTTTAACAAAATCTAGATAATTCTTCGTCAATTCTCAATGATTTTCAGTACACGTGCGGGAACGCCACCGACAACGGTATTGGCAGGGACATCTTTAGTAACAACGGCACCCGCGGCAATGACGGCTCCTTGTCCGATAGTGACACCACCGATAACAGTGACGCTAGCGCCAATCCAGACATTATCTTCAATAGTGATCGGTCGGGCAAATTCTAATCCCATATTACGCTCAGCTGCCGAGAGAGGATGTTCCGGAGTGTTCAAGCTAACGTTGGGCCCGAACATGACGTTTTTACCAATCGTAATCGGGGCGACATCCAGCATTGTACAATTATAATTAGCAAAAAAATGCTTACCGATTGTAATATTGAGGCCATAATCGATAAAAAATGGCCGACGAATATGACTGCTTTCGCCATGATATTGGCCCAGTAATTCCTCTAGCAACTTATTTTGAGTAGCATGATCGGTGCGGTCCGATTCGTTGAAGGCATCCATTAAGGCATGTTGTTTTGTCATCAAGTCGCGCAAGTACGGATCACGGGGATCATACAGTTCGCCACGAATCATCTTGTTATATTCATGTTTATTCATCAAATCGCTCCTTATGTTTGTTCATTATACTGGTTAACGTATTTTCTGGCCAATATTAACTATTAAGCTACATAAAGATGAATATGATTTACCTAATGAATCCAATTTGTTTAGTGTTTTTAAATCTGGTTCAGGGATAATGAAAATGTTTTTTGACGGAGCATATCAAACAAATCAACGCAAGACGTAAAAACCCCCACAAGTTATAGCGAACTTGTGGGGGTTTGTCTTTATGGTGATAAACATGAAGACTTTTCTAGTACAATTACATGCTTATTATATCATATATTTTTTGTTATATTGAATTTTTTACCAATCATTTGATTCGCAGTAATTATCAAACATTTCAATAGAATCTCGCCAACTGTCATTTTCGCATGTTTTTGATAGTCCATAGTTAGCGATTGAAGCAGCTATTGCTGATGCAACTCCACTCCCAATTGCTTTTAAAGCAGCGATTAAAGTACTGGTTGTGAAAACAGCTCTTTGTTCTAATTTTGCTTTTATTTCTCTGATTTCATTTTCAATATTTGTCATTTCAATTAGTTGATTTATTCCTTCGGGGGTAAGGGAATTGAAAAACTCTTTTACATTTGAAATTTGATGTTCATTTTTTGTTAAATATAAATCTAATTATTATCCAAGCTACAATTCCTGAAAATATTTCAGTAATTGTGTTGAAATTCATATTTAATAAATTTCCTATAAAATATGAACTTATTAAAAAAGTTATCAGAAACAATGGTAACTCTATATACCATTTATTTATTTTATAGTATCCGTTCAGTATAATCACCGCCTTTTTAGTTTTTTATAAGAAATTTAAATATATGATATAATGCATTTTCATTGTATCAATAGTATCAATTGATTTCAAATTTCACTTGGTATTTATGGATTTAGGTGAGTTGTATAATTAAATGCAAGAAGGAAAACACTTAAAAAAAGCCATATTCTCTGTTAATCTGATAGTATCTACACTCATACAGAAAGGACAGAGAAATATGACTCAAGTTAAGTGTACCAAATTAAAGCCAAAAGGTAAACATTTAGATGAAGATGATCGGGAATATTTAGAAAAAATGGCTCGTCAAAATCGTCAGCTCCCTAAGAATAAGCGATTGACTCAAGCAGATATGGCAGATGAATTAGGGGTTCATCCATCAATCATCTCAAGAGAATTAAGACGAGGCCAAGTGACTCAAAAAGATCCATTATGGAGAGAATATACCATCTATTCCGCTAGTGCTGTCCAAGAAAAGATTGATAAAGGAAAAACAAATAAAGGACCAGATCCAGAGTTTGGTCCTGGGGACTCCGTCTTAAAAGCAATAGAAACCATTATTATTTCGCAAAAATATTCGCCTTATGCAGCGCTACAACACTTAAAAAAAGGAGATAAATTCACCCATGATCAACTTCCTTGTTTGAGAAAAATTTATCATTATATTAATGCTGATAAGTTTGAGAAGTTAACACAAGACCATTTACCCCGAGAAGGAAAAACACAAAGACGCACATATCATCATGTCAAAAAACGAAAAAAAGTTGTGCCCCCTAACCGATTGATTAAGTATCGAAGTGAGTCGATAAACAATCGAGAAGAAGAAGGACATTGGGAAATGGATTGTGTCGAATCTGGGAAAGGATACAGTAAAACATGTCTGTTAACTCTCGTTGAACGAAAAACACGAAAATTGATTATTCGAAAAATGACGAGTCAAACACAGGCCCAAGTGCTAAAACAACTAGATGAATTAGAAGACTCTTTGGGGACAGAGCGGTTCAAACAGCAATTTAAATCAATTACAGTGGATAATGGCTCGGAATTCCTAGATTATAAGTCCTTAGAAGGGACTGTCAAATCCCGCGAGAATAAACGGACTCATCTATTCTATTGTCAGCCCTACAGTTCTTATGAGCGAGGATCAAATGAACAGATGCACACACTTCTTCGGCGATTTATTCCCAAGGGGAGTGACATTAGTCAATGGAGCTTGAATGAAATAAAAGAAATCGAGAACACAATTAATGACTACCCGCGATTATTATTTGATGGATTATCAGCTAACGAAAAATTTGAAGCCTTTCAGGAGGCAATTGCCTCCTGAAAGGCCCAGAAGCACTATCGATATACAGAGAAAATATCACCAAAAAGTTATTGCATCTTTTGTTGCAATTCAGATTATTTTTATAATATTAGTATTTTTTAGGAGGAGATTAGATGTCTAAGAAAAAAAATATCTTATTACAAATAATTCTGTCATTATCAATAATATCTTTGGTAATTGATTTATTTGTTAATGAAAACAAATCCCATATATTTGTTATGATAGCTTCAATATTAATTAGTTTAGTAATAACACAGTTGTATTTAGAAAGAAAAGAAATGGATAGGATAAAAGAAGAATCGAAAGAAGAATAAGGAAGGGAACACCCCTTCCTTATTCTTCTTTTGTCCTCGAAGAGCGCTGACATGTTGTTGTGGAAATGGTAACATTGGAATGACAACATGCTAAAACGTTTACTTTTGTCAAAAAAGTAACAAAAATAAGAGCGTAAAAGGGCTAGATAAGCAAGTGTCAATGAATCGAGCTCTAGAGAATATGGGGTTTAATAAAACTCAAAAGAATTCTAATCGATTGCATTCCAAGGAAAATTTTAAAGATTGGCGAAATAGAGAAGTTGCTGAATTGGAACGTTTGATGGGCGAGAGGCGGATTGAACGAAAACAAGTTGGCACACATTCTTATCTGAATCATAGAGAATATAAAGAGATGAAACGCGAAATAGATACCCAAAAAGATAAAGCTCAAGAATTTATGCAAATTAGAGATGAATTGGAAGTGAGATTGAATAAAAAGACTAAGGAAGTTAACAAGAAAGAAAAAAAGAGCACTGAATTATCTAGTGAAAATATGGAGCTGAAGAATAAAAATGACACGTTAACTCAACGTCTCAATCAGTTGAATTGGTATGTTGAAGAGCAAGAGGGTAAAAAAAACTCATTCCAGAGGCATGGTCCAGCTGATTCAGCTGGTTTGGGGTTTAAGGGGCGAAATGAATCCCTTAAAGTAGTTGGATAAATTTTATTATAGTATAGAATATTTTTAGAGGTGTTTTTTATGAAAATAGAAACAAATATTAAGCTATTTTTGTTAGTTTATTTGTTTTTTACTTCATTTTTAGGGTCTTCGGAATATATAGTGGAATTACTTTCTTAATAGTTTAAAAACAACTGGTGTTTAAATCGGATTTTCTGGTGGGATGTTAGGATAATCAATAGTATTATATAAAAGTATCAATCACATACGAGTGATACTTTGGGAAAAAAATAAAATAGTCCAATTTACTTGACCGTGTACTATGGTACATGGTTTATAATATTCATGGGGTGAAATAAGATGATTTATTGCATTAGTGAGTTTGCAGATAAATGTGGAGTTAATAAAGAAACGATCAGATATTACGAGCGAAAAAATTTATTACAAGAACCTTCCCGAACGAAAGCTGGTTATCGGATATATTCAGATGATGATGTTAAGCGTGTATGGTTTATTAAACGGATGCAAGAGCTTGGTTTTTCTTTAAGTGAAATCCACAAGTTGCTTGGTGTTGTAGATAAGGATGATGTGCGGTGTTCGGATATATATGAGTTCGTTTCTCAAAAAGTTGATGAAGTACAACAACAAATTAGAGATTTAATGCGTGTTGAGAATATGTTGAATGATTTAAAAGAATGTTGTCCGAATGAAGAATATTTATATTCTTGCCCTATTATTGAGAAAATGTTTGAGGGTTAAAATCAACTTTTTAGCAGGTGATGTAAATTGGATGTAAATTGACTGTACAAAAGCGAAAAAATGTAAAGGATAATGATAAATTATTGTTTTTAGGAATACCAGCATTGTTGGTTCTATGTTGCGCTTTACCAATCCTTTTAATTGCAATTGGATTGAGTTCTATGGGTGCTTTCTTAATAGGAAAACAAGTTTGGATATTTGGTGCTGTTTTGTTAATTGTCGGACTGATTATGTTGGTAAAAAGAAGAGGTAGTCGTAATACATGTCAGTCGGATTGTTGCCATTCTAAATTCAGTGAAACAGAAGAAAAAGGGGGGGAGTGATTTGAAATCAACATTGTTCTTTAAAAGATTTTATTATCAGCTCTCACTATTGTAAGCCTCTCAGCATGTGGAATATCCAATGGAACCAACATTGTTATTTTAATTTCAGGAATTTATATTTCTTATTATTGGGGGATTGGTCCGGGTGGCATATTTCGATAATTAAAAGGAGTGTTAAAAAATGACTAAGAAAATCAGTATGAAAGTTAGTGGCATGACTTGTATGGGTTGTGAAGAACATGTAGCAGTTGCACTTGAAAATATTGGTGCCAAGAATGTAGAAGCTAGTTTTCGTCACGGTGAAGTATTATTTGAATTACCCGATGATATTGGGATTGAAAGTGCAAAAAAGGCTATTGATGAGGCGAAATATCAACCTGGAGAAATAGAAGAAATATCATCACAAGAAAATGTGGTGTTAGGTAATGAAGGCGATTATGACTTACTTATCATTGGTTCCGGTGGTTCGGCTTTTTCAGCTGCGATCAAAGCGATTGAATACGGGGCAAAAGTAGCTATGATTGAGCGTGGAACGGTGGGTGGAACTTGCGTTAATGTCGGATGCGTTCCTTCTAAGACCTTATTAAGAGCAGGGGAAATCAATCATCTAGCAAAAAATAATCCATTTGTGGGATTACACACTTCGGCTTCAAATGTTGATTTAGCGCCATTAGTAAAACAAAAGAATGATTTAGTAACCGAGATGCGAAATGAAAAATATGTGAATTTAATTGATGATTATGGTTTTGAATTAATAAAAGGTGAAGCAAAATTCGTAAATGAAAATACAGTTGAAGTAAATGGCAATCAAATCACAGCCAAAAGATTTTTAATAGCTACAGGTGCTTCTTCAACTGCACCTAATATTCCCGGATTAGATGAAGTAGATTATTTAACAAGCACTAGCTTATTGGAATTAAAGAAGGTTCCAAATCGTCTTACCGTAATTGGTTCAGGATATATCGGCATGGAATTAGGACAACTATTTCATAACCTCGGGTCAGAAGTCACTTTGATTCAAAGAAGCGAGCGTCTATTAAAAGAATACGATCCTGAAATTTCAGAAGCCATTACTAAGGCCTTAACAGAACAGGGAATTAATTTAGTAACAGGTGCAACCTATGAACGAGTTGAGCAAGATGGAGACATTAAAAAAGTTCATGTTGAGATAAATGGTAAAAAGCGAATTATTGAAGCAGAACAATTGCTAATTGCCACTGGAAGAAAACCAAATACAGAATCATTAAACTTACATGCAGCAGGCGTTGAAGTTGGTTCCCGTGGTGAAATTGTCATTGATGATTATCTTAAAACGACCAATTCCCGAATTTATTCAGCTGGAGATGTCACTCTCGGTCCCCAATTTGTTTATGTAGCTGCTTATGAAGGTGGACTTGCTGCTCGTAATGCAATCGGAGGACTAAATCAAAAGGTCAATTTAGAAGTGGTTCCAGGCGTTACGTTTACTTCTCCATCGATTGCAACGGTTGGTTTAACGGAGCAACAGGCAAAAGAAAAAGGATATGAAGTGAAAACATCGGTATTGCCGTTGGATGCTGTTCCAAGAGCGCTCGTTAATCGGGAAACAACAGGTGTTTTCAAATTGGTGGCAGACGCGAAAACATTGAAAGTGTTAGGGGCGCATGTAGTGGCAGAAAACGCAGGAGACGTAATTTATGCAGCAACATTAGCTGTGAAATTCGGTTTAACTGTTGGAGATCTGAGAGAAACGATGGCTCCATATCTAACAATGGCAGAAGGATTGAAGCTGGCTGTCCTAACTTTTGATAAAGATGTTTCGAAATTATCTTGCTGTGCAGGCTAAGGGAACTTTTTTACAACTCCCTATTCAAGTGAACCAGCTAATGCTTTAAGGGATTTTCTAAGTGCATTTGTGGTCACAAAAATAATTTAACACTGATGATTTCGACATCAAATCTATAATTGATACCTTAACACCGCAGAGTAATAAAGGATGAATAATATGTCAGACTTATTATCCTTACCAGACATTAAAACAATAGAGTGGGAATAGAGTTAATGAGTTAAAAAAAGCCTAGAAATCAATCTTTCTAAGGCTTTTTACTTTATTTTAACAACAATTTAACAACAAAACTATAATTTTCACTATAAACTATACTTATCTTTAATCTACTTTTAAATAGGTATATATGGTATAATATGATAAATTTGAAGGTGTGGAGGAAAAAATAAGATGTTTGTGAGAAAATTTGAACCTAAAGATGCAGAAAAAGTGTCAGAATTAGTTGTAACAACTTTAAGAACTACTAATATCAAAGATTATTCATTAGAGTATATAGAAAATGATGTAAAGATTTTGCAACCACAAAATATTTTAGAAAGAGCAAACTGGATGCATTTTTATGTGGTATGTGATGCTGAAAAGATTGTTGGGTGTGGGGCGATAGGACCATATTGGGATAAAGAAGATGAAAGTAGTCTTTTCACTATTTTTGTACTACCGGATTATCAAGGAAAAGGTGTAGGGCGAATGATTATTGAAACACTTGAGAAAGATGAATTTTTCCTTCGGGCAAAAAGAGTAGAAATTCCAGCTTCTATAACTGCAACACCTTTTTATTTGAAGATGGGATATAATTATAAGAATGGGATTACTCTTCCGGACGAAGAAGGGTTATTGAGATTGGAAAAATATAGATAAATTGAGGCTTTCTTGGCAACAACGGAAAGACAACTCCCAGTTTGTCGAACGTAAAGTATTAAAGACGATAGAAATAAAAAATCTATCGTCTTTTTCATGCCTATTTTCAATTTATATTGTGAGCAATAAATAGGGAAAACTCGCAAGAGTTGCTAACTAGTATTTCAAATGTAATCTCGGAATTATATGAATTATAACTAATAATACGGTAAACACTAATAGTTTACCGTAGGAATCTAAAGTTTAATCGGACAGACTTCGCTAGTCAGACAAAACTTTAGATTGAAAATTTTTAGTATGCTGATTGCCATTAAATTTACTTTTTCTGACAATATTATCACTCACCACTACTTTCCCAGTCATCCTAGTAGCTACTTCTTTCATAGCATTTGGCCTTAAATGAGAGTAGGTTCCAAGTGTTGTCTTAATATCAGCATGTCCTAGACGATTTTGCATTTCTAAATCATTCATTCCTAGAGAGAGCATAAAGCTGGCATGAGAATGCCTTAAATCGTGGATCCTTATTGATTTTATTTTTGCGTAATCACTATGAGATTTTAGAACACGTTTAAGAGTTGATTTTACCAACGGACTATCTGCTATGGAAAATACAAATTTACATTCTCCTATTTGAGATTGTGCTTTCTTCCAATATTTCAAATGTTCTAATGTATCATCATCAAGATACAAAAGCCTTACACCTGATATAGATTTTGTATCAGTAAGATACCACTCTTTTTGGCTTTTATAATACATTGAGCAGTTTATTAAAGCAGTACCTTTTTCAAAATCTATTTTCGACCATTCAATAGCTTGTAATTCACTTGTCCTAACTCCAGTCATAAAGAAAAACCAAAATGTAGTAAAATACAATAATTCATAGATATTAGATTTATCAAATGTACTAATGAATAGCTGAAATTCTTCTACCGTCCAAAAATCAACTTTAGGACGGTCTTTTTTTACGTTTCCTACCGTCTTAGCAACATTATTTGACAACATACCCAATTTAACTGCTAAATCAAAAATCTGTTGTAACATTTGATGAACAGAACGAATATAATTATTAGATAACCCCTCTATAAACATTGCATTTTGCCACTTCTTTACATGAGGTGCTTGAATATCCGATAACTTCATATTCTCAAAAAATGACAGTCTTTTAAATTTTGATTGTGTCATATCAAAAGTACGTTTTCTTACTTGGCTCTTATAGTCTGGTATAAAATAATCATCAAGAAACTTTTTAAAAGTCATTGTGCTATTAACAGTTATAGAACCTTTACCAAAGTCGGCAAGCATACGTAAGCGCCACTCTTGAGCTTCCTTTTGCGTTTTAAAGTCCATTCAAGAGCAATCCATGTCTAAGACCTTTGTAGAAGTCGCAGAAAGCGTTGGTGTTGACGAGAAAACCATTAGGAACGTTTTTAAGGACTATGTGGCACTCAAAGAACGTGAATACCAGTTTGAAACTCCTAAGTGGCTTGGGATAGACGAGATACATATTATCCGTAGACCTCGGCTTGTATTGACTAATATTGAACGCAGGACTATTTATGACATCAAGCCTAACCGTAACAAGGAAACAGTCATCCAACGTCTTTCAGAAATCAGTGACAGGACTTACATTGAGTACGTCACAATGGATATGTGGAAGCCCTACAAAGACGCAGTGAACACTATCCTTCCACACGCTAAAGTTGTCGTAGATAAGTTTCATGTAGTTAGAATGGCTAATCAAGCCTTAGATAACGTCAGAAAGTCTTTGAAAGCCCATATGAGCCAAAAAGAAAGACGTACCCTTATGCGTGAAAGGTTTATCCTTCTAAAGCGTAAACACGATCTAAATGAACGTGAATCATTCCTCTTAGATACTTGGTTAGGTAATCTTCCTGCTTTAAAAGAAGCCTATGAACTCAAAGAAGAGTTTTACTGGATATGGGATACTCCTGATCCAGATGAAGGTCATCTTCGTTATAGTCAATGGAGACACCGTTGTATGTCCAGCAACTCTAAAGACGCATATAAAGACCTCGTGAGAGCCGTAGACAACTGGCATGTCGAAATATTCAACTACTTTGATAAAAGGCTCACTAATGCTTATACGGAGTCAATTAACAGCATTATTAGGCAGGTAGAGCGAATGGGTAGAGGTTACTCGTTTGATGCCTTACGAGCCAAAATCCTTTTCAATGAGAAGCTCCATAAAAAGCGTAAGCCACGATTTAATTCAAGTGCTTTCAATAAAGCTATGTTATACGATACTTTCAATTGGTATGAAGTGAATGATCACGACATTACAGACAACTTTGGTGTCGATTTTTCCACACTTATTAAGAATTTGGAGAAGGGTGATTTATAAGTCCTTTTCCACCATAAAATCCGAATACCCTTTATTATCACTTATCTTTTTAAAACATATAGAAAATAATTTATATCGAATTGACCGGAAGAGTTAGTATAATATATAAAATATGAACGTATCAAAAATTATGGGAAGTTATTTCTTAGCTAGTGAATTAAATTTAAAAGCCGTTACAATTATACTTCATAAGTAGTTGTAACGGCTTTTATATTAGTTTTTATTTGGGTTAGAAAATTTTTCTTTGATTGATTTAGCACGTCTGAAAGCATACTGAATAATATGATTGTTTTTTAGGACAATATCACGATTTTTATAATTGATAGACACAACATTACCAGGGTTAATTAAAGCTGATTTGGAAATACGGAATAATTCAGGGAAATTTTCTTCGCACTTTATTAAACTTCCAGAAAATTCATATTCACCCAATGTAGTGGTTAGCGTTAATTTGTGTGATTCTTCAATACTAGTCTGTAGGTATAAAACTTTCTCAAAATCAATATTAACTGTCTCTCCATATCTAGAAAAAGTAAATAATTGTTTTTTTTCGTCAAGAGAGGTAGTTAATCTATTATATGCGATGTTCAGTGTTTCAAAAATATTTTTACGTAATTCCTCTACATTAGACGGTTTTTCAATGAATGACATAGCTTCTAAATTACGCTTAAATGTTAAAGGAGCAGCGTGTTCATCCGTTGTAATAAATACTATTTTTGCATTTACATCATTTTTACGAATGACTTCTGCTATATCCAACCCGTCGATTGTACTATTTAGGTGAACATCTAACAAGAAGACTCCTTTTTTGGGTTGATATGTTTCTAAATAATCTAAAACTTCGTGTGGAGAAGATGTTATTAATGACACATTAAAACGAGATTCATAAAAACCTGTATAAAGGTTAATAATTTGTTTGATTGCGTTTAATTGACCAATTGAGTCTTCGCAAATAATGAGTGGATACATTGGCTGAATCCTTTCAATTATAATTTGGTAGTAATAATTTTTGCAGAAAAAATGGTGTTCTTTTCGAATAACACTGTGAGATTATTATGTTTTTTCTCAATTTTAGTTATTGTTGATAATCCCATTCCGCGATCATTTCCTTTCAGAGAAAATCCTTCTTGTTTAAAATTACGGAGGGTGTAATGATCAGGTATGTAGGGATTAGAAATAACAAGTTCCATCACTTTAGTGTGGCTAGTAATCAATATATCAATATGTTTTTCTTCAATTGTCGTAACGTATTCTTGTGCATTATCTAATAGGATACCGACCACACGAATGAAATCAAATGTATCTATATATATATTATCTAGTGGCTTACGACATTCAAATTGACAGGTAATTCCCAATTCGGTAAAGGTAACTAATTTAGCTAGAATAATACTCTTTAGAGCAGGATGTTTGATATTATGAATATCTTTATATTGAAATGTTGAGTGACTGAAATAGTCTTTGGAATAATCGATTAATGAATGCATCATTTCTTTCAGACCAGCTAAGTCATTGTTTTCAATAAAACTGGTGGTGGATAGCATTAAATTTTTATAGTCGTGTTGAAATTCTTTAGTTTTATAGGTTTCTTCTTCGACAATATGATTATATTTAGTGAGTGCTTCTAAATGTTGATTGGATAGTTCGTGTTGGAATTTTAATTGTAAATATTTGTGTAAAGCATATAAAAAACCTACAGTAATGATTACAAATATGATAGTTATGGTAAGTGTAAAATAAAGAAGTTTACGATACAAATCAAACCATTGAATAAAGATAAAATATGATGAGAATAAAATATTGAGGATTAATAGTGAGTATGTTACTATTTTTTTGGCCTTAACTTGGTCGATATTGGATGTAAAATATGGGTAGATTTTTTTATAAATAGCAATTGACACAATAAACGTTAGTATCTTTAGAGTAATCATGACTAATATGTGGTTATGTAAATTGTAATATTTTAGGGTATTGATGGGTAAAGCAACCAAGAATTCTACAATTCCTTTGGTATAAACGAGTAGAAGAATTGAATTAAGTACTTCGAAATTTATTCTTTTCAACGAAAAAAATATGCCATACAATACTAAACCATATAGTAAAGCCACAATATCAGTGGCATAAAAAAGATCATGTATAATCATAGAAAAAATCCAAACAACGGGAACTGATATACTTACAAAAATTCTCTTTAAGACAGGTTTATTTTGAGTGAATAAAAAATTGAACGTAGTGAAGAACAAAGATACGTCAAGTAATATTTCATAAATAAATAGAATGATTGGATTAACAAACATAAAAACACCCTTATAAATTATCTATATAAGGGTATTTTATCATGTTATTAATATTTATGTCTAGCATCTTTTATGTTTTGACAGTAAACAGTTAAATATAGCACGATGTGTATTTGTTTTATTACTATAACCACCGTAAATTTTACGTAATTCACGTTCCTTAAGTACCTTAATGTCCTTTTTCTAATTAGATTTGTCATTAAAATCTCCTCCAAATAATAATTATATATAGATTAATATTCATTGTGGTTACGGTAATTTAGTCATCGTAAACGTAGTAATAATGCTTCTAACCGTTAGGGTGCTTGACAGATATTACGTTTAGGAGCGAAAAATAAACGAATAAGAAAGAATACGTTGTGTCATATGAATGACTAGTATACTAGTATTATCAACTGGCAAAGAAGGAGGGAAATGAAGTGAGGCAACTATATCAGCGATATATGACTAAATTTCCGATAAGCATGTTGTTATATTATGTATATGAAAAGTATGGACTACAAGATTGTATGGCTATTCATTGGTTACATAATATGTTAATTGGGAAATTTGTATAAGGAGTAAGTAAAATGTATAGAAAAATATTATTGTCACTTATTAGTACATTGATAATTTTTGGTACAGGGATTTATTTAAATGTATCAATGTCTCTTTTGATGTTTGCTGTAATATCATATGTATTACCGTTAATGGGCAATATAGTAATTGATTATTATGTACAAACAGAGAATGTATTAATAGGAAGTGGTATCATTTCTACGATTACCACGACAGGTTATGCTATTTTTGCGATACTGATGGAAAATAATATCAATTTTGATGGATTTATTAGACAGCACACATATCGTAGCGGGAATATGACAATGGGACTTGAACCGGGATTAGCAGATATGAGTCAATTAATTTTTGTTTTCGCATTGAATCTATCCGTATTATATTTTATTCAATATTTAAGTAGAGGAGATTTTTCGCATGTTAGACGTAAGTAATGTAAGCAAGCAATATAGTGGTAATGATTTTTATTCACTAAAGGATGTCAGTTTTACGATAGAAAAAGGAGAAATTGTTGGTTTAATCGGGAAGAATGGCGCAGGGAAGACGACGTTACTGAAGTTGTTAGCGAAGTCTCACTTCCCAACGACTGGAGTTATTCGATATAGAGGGCTGGATATATTCTCAGAAGATAATGTCTTGCGTCCATTTGGGTTGATGATTGAGACGGTTTATTACAGTCATTTAACAGTGAAACAAAATATAGAATTTTACTTAGATATTCACGATCAATCAGAATATAAGAAAAATATTCAGTCCGTACTGGAAACAGTTGAGTTATGGCACAAGAAAGATTTTAAGCCAGATGGGTTCTCTTTTGGGATGAAACAGCGCTTGTCACTGGCAATGAGTTTAGTGACGAATCCTGAATTTATGATTTTAGATGAACCATTTGTAGGATTGGATCCAGATGGCGTGAATGATCTGATGCGTATTTTGAAGCAGTGGGCTGCAGATCGTGGCACATCAATTATTGTCTCAAGTCATCAATTGAATGAATTAGAAGCCATTTGTGATCGTTATTTGTACATTGAAGGTGGTGCACTTAAGAAACAATTTGGCAAAGCAGCTGTTGAAGTCACTGTGATTGAATTGGTCGATGCACTGCAAGACAGAGACGCGTTATTCAGTGCATATGAAGCTATTCAGGCCATCTCAGAAGATGGCAAACAAATTGAAGTCGATTCAAATAGTGAAGCCTTCCACCAAATTTTGGGTACTATTACAGCTAGCCATAATATCAAAAAGATTTTCACCAAAGAAAATGCATTAAATCAATATTTCAAAGGGAGCAGAGACCATGAGTAAACTTAACCAAGTTGTATTTCACAATACATTGCGCAAAAAAGAAGTATGGGTATATCTAGCATTTACCCTTCTGCCACTCCTTGTTTTTGTGACGGAATTAACGGACACGAAATTCTTACGCTTAACGGGCGATTTTTCAGAGATGAACTTCCTGGATTTTTATGGAACGACGCTGGGGATTATTGATGGCATGATTCTGCCAGCTATCGTCATCGCCTATATTGCCTCTACGATGTTCTACGGCGAAATTAACAAGGGGATTTTATTTTTATACAAAGATATTAATCGAAAAAAAGTTATGAATTCAAAGGTGTTCTCGCTGATGAAAACGTATGGGGTGTATCTATTGTTGGTCATGCTCTCATCGTTAGTGATTTACTACTTCTTCGTTATCCAGATGAAAGGTGGCACCTTTTCGCTTCTAGGTAGTGTAGCACCTGTGACGTATTATAGCGTGTTAGGCGTGTTAGGGCTGTTCGGGATAGACATTGTGGCGATATTGGTAGCAGCTAATTTATCTGTACGATTCTCAACAGGTGTCACAGTGTTGGGGACGATTTTCTTCCTGTTCCTCATGCAAGCTATTAGCCGAGTCGATGGCTTGAATTACTTATCGCCAATGAGTTATCGCGAGCTATTTAATGTCGGACAGATGACGTTTAGTATGAGTTTTATACTGCTAGTTTTCTTGTGTGTGGTGTATGTCGTGAGTGCGTACACCTTATTGTACCGGCAATTTAGCAAGGTGGAGTATTAACGTGAATAGAATCAGGAGAATGACTAATGACAACATTTAACCAAGTGCTGTTAAAAAATAACTTAATGAAGTGGGAGGTCTGGCTTTATTTAGCATTCGCGCTGTATCCATTACTTGTCTTCATTGGGCAATTGTTTCAGGTGAATTTTATGCAATTAGATAATTTGGCGAACGTGACATTGCTGGAAGCTTACAGCAAACTACTGGTTGGTGCGAATCAAATGCTCGCTCCAGTGATCATTATCAGTTATGTGATAGCCACCATATTTTATGTAGAGATCAATAATGGGTTGTTGTTTTTATTCAAGGATATCAATCGCAAGAAAGTATTCACCGGTAAAGTCACAGCCTTGCTAGGCGTGTACGGTGTGTATATGATGATACTCGCTATGGCCACCATTATCACTTATTATTTTTATATTGTCCCTACTATCGGCGCTTCGGGAGCACTTATCCCGACAGGAGCATCGGCCTGGTCTTATCTGATAATCGAGTTAATCGCAGCCATCGCCATTGATATCATCATTATTCTAGTAGCCATCAATTTATCGCTACACTTTTCGCCAGGCATTACGATTATGGGCACCGTCTTTTTCTCCCTGCTAGCAGAACTCGCAGCGAAATTAGACACCCTACGCTACATTTTCCCCAATAGCTACAAGACCCTCTTCCACAGTGGCCAGATCACCTTCGTCACCGCCATCTCGATCGTGATCGGATTATTCGCACTGTACGCCATCATCCTCTACATGAACGCGAAGAGCCGATTTGTAAAAATTGAATATTAGCCAGGAAGCCAAGTGAGCTTACAGTAGTCATCTGATGAAGCGGTGAATATAGTTGGAGTTGCTGGACAGAATAACGACACCAAAATACTCCCCGTAAAGCACTGTCACAGACAGTCTTCACGGGGAGTTTGTTGTGCGCCCGGCATGGGCGACAACTTGGTGGTGAAAGTCCACTATAAGCCTTTACAGTAGGAATTATTAGCCAAAGGCAAGGGTGTCCATCGTGAGGTGGAATCTGAAGGAAGTCAGAGGCAAACACCTGCACTGACGAACAGAAATCTCATAAAGAAGGCCGGATAGGTGTGGATAAGCTTGCAATACAAAGTGAAGTCCAATACTGTACGAGCACCGTCAGGTAAATGAGGCAGTGACATGGGTGGAAGGTTGTCGCTCTTACCCGGGGAGGTCTGTCTAGCGGGAAACTGTAGCAATAGCGAATAGACAGAAGTCAGCCGACGTCATAGTAGTGCGCATTGCGCATGAAGGACAGAACAATATCAATACAGAGTAAAGATTGGAGGTTAGGAGTTG
>NZ_JH601103.1:375018-410542 GCF_000245815.1 Dolosigranulum pigrum ATCC 51524 | reverse complement strand
TTTTTTACTTCATTTTTAATGTATTTATTTTTCCTGAGTCACATCAATTTGAGAAATTTTCTAATTATGTATTAACGGTTATTTGTATAGTTCAATTATATGTTTTTATAAAAAAAGATGACTAATATTAATTAAAAAAAGATGTATAACCTCAAAATCCAAGATATTGGCATGTGTATAAAAAGTGTTTTAAATTTTTTGTTATTCATTTTACAGCACATCTCTCCTTTTTATTTAATTATCCGTTTATATTGTTATTATATCAACTGATTTTGGAAAGTCAAATTTGTAAAAAAGTAATTTGAGATAGCTGCTAATTTGATGCCGTGTATGGGGGTACTACGCCTCCCCATTTGGTAAAAAAAGAGCCCCGATAATTAAGAGCTCCTCAATTATTTTTATTATTTTACAATTCTCCACGACACCCAAAGGCCGATGCTGCTAATCCAGCTTCAAGTATTCCAGCGTTTAGTTTCTTACCAGTTAATCCAACATACTTTAATATCAATGTAGCCGCCTTATCCCAAGCTTCGCCTTTTAAATAGTTAGCTATAGAACCAATAACATCACCAGATAAGGTCCTACTTGATCCTTTAAAATACAAATTCCAAATTCTTTAGCACCTCCAGTTTTTATTTTTCAAAATATCATAAATTAAAATTACAGGTGATAAAATATATAAAACAGGTAATATAATTCTATGAATTCTAATACCATAATCATCTTTGAATTCCATTCTATCAACCGAAAATGGAAAAATTGGCAAACTAACAAAAAGATATGTCGTTAATACTATCATAGGAAATTTTGTAGCTGAATAAGACATATATTCTTCTACAAAATACCAATATCCTATAAAGAACAATGAACCTATAAAAAGATAAAAAGCTCTAAATAAAATTTTTTCATATTTTTTCATAGATCTCACTCCCTTAATTAACTATATAGCTAATACCTATTAACAAAATTATATAATATAAAGCGAATATATTTCAATTAAAACGTTTACAAATTCAAAAAACAAATATTTAGATACCTTCATTGTAAAATTAAAATAGAAATTTAAAAGGGTCATCTGTGGTACAATCATCCTATATCAACCCTCTAAGAAGAGGGGGAGTTTGTTTAATGCAGAAATTATAGTGGTTTCAGAAGTAGGCTAGCTAATTTTTGCTTGAGTTCGATAGAATATTTTTTGAACTTGAAGGAAAAGACCATAATAGATTCCCCTTAAATTCGTTCAATAGTTCTATAAATTTTTGGATAATTACTGTTTTTTTCGGAGTCGTAGTTATGGTGAAGTTTTCTCCGTATGAACATAGGTATCACTCTTGTTAGCAAGGACAACAGTTTGAACTGAATTAGATAGTAATACACTACTCAAAGATAAGATCATTAGCTTCTTCATGAAAATCCCTCCTAGGATGTAGCCAATGTGGACAGTTAATAAGGTTCACACAAATTATGCCACAGATTTAAAGTGTTTTCATAAAACTAGCCACGCAAACGTTTTATTTTCAATAGGCAGGTGGCAGTGGTAAAATGAGTGTGAGATTATACAGAGAGTTGGTTCACTATGCATACCGTCTACATCGCACTTGGCAGCAATATTCAACCCAAGGCAAGTTACTTATCGCAAGCCATTGAGAAACTAAACGCACACCCGAGCATTACCGTCGCCAAAATATCCAACGTCTACAACACCGCCCCGAAAGGCTATACAGCTCAAGATGATTTTTATAATATGGTGGCTACACTACAGACAACCTTATCACCGAGCGATTTATTGCATGCCTTACATCAGATTGAACAAGCACTCGGGCGTGTTCGGACCATTAAGAATGGGCCACGCACGATTGACTTGGACATCTTGGTGTACGGTCAACAACAGATCAATAATGAGACATTGATTATCCCCCATCCGCGCATGCAGGAGCGGGCCTTCGTCTTAGTGCCACTGCAGGAGATTGCAGGAGAGTTGATGATTCCCGGTCTAGACCAGACCGTCCAAGACTTAACCAACCAATTAGCTGATAGTGAGCTGGCAGATGTTCATCAGATGGGTCAATTAGACGATTTATACAATCATTAGAATAAAGGAGAGGATAGCATGAAAGTTGCTTTATTAGAACCATTGAATGTAAGCAAGGACCTTATTGACGAATTAGCTCAACCGATTGAAGACCTGGGACATGAATTTATCTATTACCCGGAGAAGACGACGGACCGTGATGAATTAGCTCGGCGCAGTGAAGATGCAGATATTGTCATGATTGCCAATAATCCGTACCCGAGAGAAGCGTTCGAGCATGCGAAAAACTTGAAGTTAATTAATGTCGCCTTCACCGGTATTGATCATGTTGACCAGAAGACTGCTAAGGAGTTGGGGATTCAGATTGCGAATGCAGCCGGGTATTCGGACCAGTCTGTTGCTGAGTTAGTGATTGGCTTAGCCTTGGATGTGTACCGTCAGATTTCTGGGGGGAATCAAGCTATCCGTAGTGACAAATTTCCTGGACAAGTCCAAGGGCGCGAACTCCACGGCAAGACAGTCGGCATCATCGGCACCGGCAATATCGGGCTGAAGACAGCTGAGTTATTTAAGGCATTTGGGGTGACGTTGATTGCCTACAGCCGCAGTGAGCGTGACCAGGCGAAGGAATTAGGGATTGAGTATGTGGAGCTAGATGAATTGATGAAGCGCAGTGATATTATCACCATTCATGTTCCGAATAATGATCAGACACGTGGGCTTATCTCGCGTGAGAAGTTGGAACTGATGAGCGAAGATGCCATCTTAATCAACTGTGCACGTGGTCCGATTGTTGACAACGAGGCGCTGGCAGAACTGTTGAATGAAGAGAAGATTGCCGGCGTAGGACTCGATGTCTTCGATATGGAACCGCCGCTACCAAGCGATTATCCGCTGTTGTCTGCTAAGAACGCGATCTTAACCCCGCACGTCGCCTACCTGACTGATGAAGCGATGATTAACCGTGCCGAAATCGTCTTCGACACGACGATTAGTTATCTAAAAGGTGAAGAGAAAAATATAATGGTTGACTAAGCAAGACGACTACAGCATGTCTGGACTAGATTATCTTCTGGTTTGGAGATGCTGTTTTGCTGTTATGTATCCCCGTGTATTACAGTCAAAATATAAGCAAAAACCAATTTAAAAACGATATATATATGTGGTAAACTGTATTTGAGATTAAAATAAGAGTGGAGTTCAAAACTTATAGATAAAGCCATTAAAAAATTGACTGGATCGGTAAAAATACATTATCCTCGCAAGAACTTGCAATATTTAAGAGAGTGTAGATTTATGGGGCTATTGGAGGATGAAAACTATGAATAAAAAAAGATCACCGATATTTTGGGTATTCATTATTGCGATGGTATTGTTGGCACTTCTCAGATATAGCGGGTCACTATTTGGAGTCTCAACTTATGGAGAAACTGCCATTGTGGTAGTAGGAGTGGTTGTTGTGATTGGGCTGTTATTTTGGGGATATAAAAAGTTCTTCGATGAATGATGATAAGCCATTCCGAACACGGAGTGCCTTTAGTTAATCGAATAATCATATGGGATTTATGTTTTTAAAGGTGGATTATAATATAAAATGAAATTGTAGTGGATTCACTGAGAATAATAGCACAATAAGAGAGGAGGAGCTGTTTTCCACGCTTGTATCTGACTGATAAAGGTGTTGTTAGCAGTTGTATGAATTTATAGGGGGAAAATGTGCTTTATGAGAATAGATAAAAACAATTTCAAAACACATTATATAGGTTTGCCGTTTTGGTGGATATTTGGATCTATTACTTGGGTGTTTTTGATTCGAAAAGGCACTTGGAATGATTTGGTAGATTTACTTATCCCATTACTATTGTATTACTTTTTTATAAGTCTATGGGATTATTATAAAAGAAAATCAGATGATTAATATATTATTCATCATGGTGTATTATTAAGTGAAAAATGTAGTGACATTCAGGCTAGCCGCCTACTTGATTATTTTTACCACCACCTACAAAGCATCTAGCAAAAAGCTAGGTGCTTTTAAAAATTCAATAAATTGCTCTTATCAGATCATTAACATAAAGAAGAAGTGGAAATCTTGGAAACACTTAAAAGCGATTTATAACCATGGTAGAACATAGATAGAGATAAAATGAATATAAAGGAGGTTGGGGTGTCGTATTATGATAGGTTTTAATCTAATGAAGCAACTGATTATATTCCAGCCAAAACACTCGGAGAACCGCAAGATATCGGTGTAGCAGTAGCGTTCTTCGCTGCCAAAGAGAGCAAATATATCACGGGCCAAGCCTTGGTCATCGATGATGGTCAAGTACTGCCAGAAACTCCAGATGTTGTCAGTGATTAAGTCACTCAATCATAAGCCTCTCTAGTTGCTGGGGTGCTTTTATATGAAAAACGCCCAAGACTTTTTCATTAGAAGTTCTTGGGCAATATTTATTATGCATCGATCATGTTGTGATTTGATAAAATACGTTCAATTTTTTCTTTGTCTTTCAGATCAAATATCAGTTCATTTTCGTTAAAGTGGTCATGGAACTTAAATACCAATTGATCCTGTTCTTTAATCAGCGAGTAGTCACCCAACTCAGTGATTTTATCAAATCTTTCAAATTGAATGCTCCGTATTGGGAAAAAATAACCTTTTGAGCCATATGATGGGAAAAGTACTTTTGATTCGTAGTAAACACCATGTCTAGAGAAACCATAACTAAATACAGAGATACATCGGGCAACAATGACTACAATAACTAGACCTAGTAATAATTCCCAGTAATTTTTCTGAAGGACTGCATAGACTACACCAACGATTCCAGCAAAAATAATATATCCAATGTTCAAGCGACGCTTCCATTGACTAGATTTTCCAGAGACAGTTATTTGATTAATTCGGTGTACAGTTCGCACTACATGAATAAGGGGGCCGAAAAGCCCAATTAATAAAATGATGTTTGCAATTGTTGAGTCGTAGAAAAATTGTTCGATTGTCATCACTTCCAATTTATATTATTTAATAAAAGGTAGTATACAAGGGAGAATGGACGGGTTAATTATTCAAAAAATGCACAGTTTGCTGCGCCGACACCCAATTCAGCTACTATTCGACTAACAGAGAAGCTGAGTCCAGCATCAATAAGTAAGTCAGCTAAAATATTGGCTACTTGATTCCAAGCTTCATTTACTATCAATGATCGTAAATCATTGGTGAACAAATTATAAATGTCAATAATTTGGGATCCGGGAAGCAAACCAATAATTTCCCCTGCCATACATGAGACAAAATCTCGGCGTTGCATCGCAGTGCGCAGGTGATCGGCTCGATTATCTTCATTGTAGATGACTTTAATACCCTCAGCAATGTGGTGGGCTTGTTTTACCTCACGCATTCATCTTACAGTAAAAGCACTTACAAGAGCAAGTGATATTACTAATTATTATTGTATTGTCATAATAAAGATTTTTAAAAATATGAATACAGTGAAACGTTGCTGTTAGGTAAACGAAAAATGAACAATCTGTTAATTATCTGGAAATACGAGCAATATGATGGTTACTACAGATAATAGATATAAATTGAGGGCTTCCACGAAAATCTTCTAGTATTCACGGATTGAAAACAGGCAATTCACGGTAAATTGTCCCAAAAATTTACAATATATGGCATAATGAATATATCAGAGAAATAGAACGGGTTTAAATTTGACAATAAAGTAATTATACAAAGGAGATATACAGATGGAGTTTATCAAGAAAAGTCTATCTATTATTAAAATAATTGCATTATCATTGCTGTTTACGATTTTAATACATTTTGTTTCATTGGGGGCATTTGCGGAACGTTTATTTCCAACTTTCCCGGAAGGAACTACTGCTAATATTATAAAGTTAGCCTATACAATTATCGCATTTATCATTATATTTTGGTTGTTGAAGCGGTGGAATCGTTCAGTCAATAATACGTATATGGATCATTCAGTGTTTAGTAAAAAAATATGGGGTTATGGTATTGGTGGATATATCATTATATTTGTACTATCACTTGTATTTCTATATGTGAAACAACACATTGCAGCTGGACCTCAAGAATCTTCACGTGTTATCCAGGATCGTTTCTTTTTTGAGGAAGGCATGTTTGCAGCCAGTATAACAGGGCTCAATACGTTGATTTTCAGCCCCATTCTAGAAGAAATGACGTTTAGATTAGGCTTTCTAGGTCAATTAGTTGAAGAAGATATTCCCCAATGGATAGCTATACTTGGGACTTCTGTTGTATTTGCTTGGTTTTATGGTGATATCATCTCTCAAAGTTTTATAACAGGGATAGGGTTATCTATCTTAACATTGAAGAGCAAATCGATTTACCCCGCTATGATTGCACATGTGTTAATCAACACTTCTGTATTAGTAATTCGTTGGTATCAGTATCAATAATTAAATTGCACAGAATATGGGTTTCCTTCATTGTCAAATTAAATACAACAAAACATATGATTATCTGAATTGCATCTCTTCTTGCAATTCAGATACTCTATTCCCGCCAACTATAGCATTTAACCCCGTGAGTAGATTGCTGAGTATGCTTAAGAAAAAATGCTGCTATAATTGTTGCAATAAGAAGTAGAGTAGGCATAGCAGTGAGTGCAATCTGGTTCTTTCTCAACAGGTGGGGTTGTGATATAATGAAAGGGAGATTGGGGGAATTGTGGTGAAGGTATATAATACATTAAGTCGACAGTTGGAGGAGTTCGTACCGATTGAGCCGGGAAAGGTGCGGATGTATGTGTGCGGACCGACTGTGTATAATTATATTCATATCGGGAATGCGCGGGCAGCGGTAGCGTTCGATACGATTCGGAAGTACTTGGAGTTCCGGGGTTATGCAGTTCGTTATGTTAGTAATTTCACGGATGTGGATGATAAGATTTTACGGGCTGCACGTGAGACGGGTGAAGAGCCGAGAACATTGGCAGAGCGGTTCATTCAGGCGTATCATGACGATACGGGAGCGCTGAATGTTGCCCAAGCAGATGTTCATCCAACTGTGACTGACAATATTGATGAAATTATTGCGTTCAATGAAGCGTTAATCGAGCGAGGTTATGCGTATGAGTCCGGTGGGGATGTGTATTTCAAGACCCGTGAATTTGAATCATATGGGAAGCTCAGCGGGATTTCGGTGGATGAGTTGTTAGCGGGGGCCAGTGAGCGGTTAGATGAAGCTGACAGCCAGCTGAAAGAAGATCCGCTTGATTTTGCGCTTTGGAAGACAGCTAAGGACGGCGAGTTGTCTTGGGATTCTCCGTGGAGCAAAGGACGCCCAGGTTGGCATATTGAATGTTCTGTCATGGCGACACGCGAGTTAGGTGATACCATTGATATTCATGCAGGTGGGCAAGATTTGCAGTTCCCTCATCATGAGAATGAAATTGCTCAGACAGAGGCGAAAACGGGGCAATCATTTGCCAATTATTGGTTGCATAATGGGTTTGTGACGATGGATTCAGAGAAGATGAGCAAGTCGCTGGGGAATTTTAAGCTATTGCGTGACTTGTTAGAGCACTTCGATGGGCAAGTGTTGCGTTTCTTATTAGCGACGGCTCATTATCGTAAGCCGATTAACTATTCAGAGGCAGCGATTGAAGAAGCACAGGTGAATTTGCAGAAGATTCAGACGGCTTATGAGAATGCTGAGTATCGTTTGCGTTCAGCGGTGGATGTGAGTGGTCAGTTGCCGGATGATAGACAAGTCCTTGATGAGTGGCAAGTGTTTCTTGATAGCTTCAATGCTCATATGGATATGGATTTCCAAGCACAGAATGGAATCAGTGATATCTATGACATGGTTCGCTTCTTGAATCGCTATATGAATCAAGCGATGGTGTCAGGTGCTGTCTTAGATCAGTTGCTAGCTGACCTGAAGGAGCGGTTGTACATTTTTGGAATTGAAGATCTGACGAGTGAGCAGACCTTGCTAGATGAAGACATTCGGAACTTAATCGATGAGCGTGAACAAGCACGTGAAGATAAAGATTACGCCCGTGCAGATGAGATTCGTGACCAGCTAAGTGAGCAAGGAATTATTCTAGAAGATACGGCTCAAGGTGTTCGCTTCAAGCGGGTGAATGCAGATGGAGAGTAAACAAGCAGCGCTTCTGAATGGGCTGGCACTGGCATATATGGGTGATGGGATATATGAAGTGTACGTCCGTGAGCACTTGTTGGTGGCAGGTGATACGAAGCCGAATGAATTGCATAGGAAAGCCAAACGTTATGTCTCAGCGGAAAATCAAGCGGATGTGATGGATTGGCTCTTAGCAGAAGAGCGATTAAGCGCGGATGAGGAGATTTACTTTAAGCGGGGACGCAATAGTAAATCGAAGACGAAAGCGAAGAACGCAAGTCACCGAGCGTACAGTTATTCGACGGGTTTTGAGGCAATGATTGGGTGGTTATATTTAACCAATCAACTTGACCGATTGCAAGAGTTAGTACGGCAGTGTCTAATGTGGATTGATGAAAGAGAGATGAGAGAATGAGTTCGAAAGAAGAATTTGTGATTGGTCGGCATCCGGCGCGAGAGGTGTTGCAATCAGATCGTGATGTGAATAAGGTGTTTTTGCAAGATGGGCTCAGTTCGGGCAAAATTAGTGAGTTATTTGATTTGGCAAAAGCTCGTGGGATTCAGGTGAGCTTTGTGCCGAAGTCGAAATTGGATAGTTTGTCAGATGGGGGTAATCATCAAGGAGTTGTCGTAACGGCAAGCCCGGTTGATTATTATAGTTTGGATGAGTTGCTAACAGAGGCGCGAGAGGATACGGATGAGCCGTTCTTTATTATGCTAGATGGTGTGGAAGATCCGCATAACTTAGGATCAATTATGCGGACCGCTGATGCAGCTGGCGTTAATGGGATTATTATTCCGAATCGGCGTGCAGTTGGACTAACTAGTACGGTAGCGAAGGCAAGTACGGGAGCTATCGAGCACGTACCCGTTGCTCGCGTTAGTAACTTGAATAATACCATCAAGAAGCTCAAGGATGAAGGATTTTGGTTCTTCGGTACCGACATGAACGGCAAAGATTATCGCCAGTGGAATACGCAAGGATCGATTGTGTTAGTGATCGGCAACGAAGGAGAAGGATTGTCCCGGCTGGTGAAGGAAAATATGGATGAAGTCTTGAAGATTCCGATGACAGGTCACGTCCAGAGTTTGAATGCCGGTGTCGCTAGTGCAATCTTAATGTATGAAGTATACCGCCAGCGAAATCCATTAGATTAATACAGCAGAATGCCCGACGATTCTATTATATAGAGTGGTCGGGCTTTTTTGGCTATTCTAGGATGAGTTTCTATAATAATTCACATGAATAACAATTATTATATGATTTTTATTCATAAAAAGGTTTCATTTGTACGCGGTTGCGGTATAATAGGGGTAGGAGTTAAATATAAAACTTAGAAAGAGGGATTGGATGTTCAAACAGGAGCGAGTGCACCGAAAAGTGTTGCGCAAGGTGAAGAAACAGTTCGTGACAGTGACGGTCTTAGGAGGACTTGTGGGGTTAGGAGCACAGGCAGTAAGTGCTCAAGAAGAAGTGGAGAACCAGTCTACGGAATCCGCTACAACCGATAAATTAGCGCCGGAAGAAGCAAATGATCAAACACACGAAGAAGCATTAGTTGAACTTGAAGCACAAGTAACACCGAATAACAAGAGTGAAGTAGAGGAAGTAACTCCTCTAACTGAAGCAGACACAGTAGATACACAGGCGGTATCCACTCTGACAGAAGAAATAAATGAAAAAGCCGAAACCGATAAGGAAAAAGCATCCAATCAAGAAGAAACAAAACCAGCTAATCAGGAACAAACAAAACCAGTCGAGAATAAAGATAACAAAGAAAAGAAAAAATACCGCCGGGCAACTATTATGCACACGAATGATTTTCACGGGCGTTTAAGTGCAAAGGGAGATTCTAGATATGACTTAGGATTTGCTCATGTGAAGACATTGGCTGATAAATATCGTGAACTTGCCGATGAATTTATTATGGTAGATGCGGGAGACACCATTCACGGAACGAATGAAACGAACTTGTCGGAAGGAAAAAATGCGATAGATTTATTGAACAAATTAGGCTATAAAGCCTTCGTACCAGGCAATCACGAGTTCAACTATGGCTTAGATCGTCTCTTGGAGTTGACCAACAATGAAGAGAATACATTCAAGACGATTTCGTCTAATGTGGAATACAAGAATACTGGCAAACAAGTTTTTGATTCGTTCGTCGAATGGGAAGTGTTTGGACGCAAGATTGGGATTTTTGGGATTACGGCCCAAGATACTCCAACAACTACTCACCCGAAAAATGTAGAAGATATTCGCTTTACAGATGAGATTGAAGCCACTAAAAAACAAGTCGAACAATTAAGTGAGCAATTCAGTCATCTAGTGGCACTCACTCACGTCGGGCACAATATTGATAAAAAAATTGCCCAAGCAGTTCCTGAACTGGATGTCATTATCGGTGGACACTCACACACGCCTGTTATCGGTGGCGAGATGGTGGGTAATACCTTAGTGTCGCAGGCATGGGAATATGGGAAGATGATTGGCTTGGTGCACTTAGATTTTGATGAAGACGGAAATCTAGTGAAGAAAACAGCAGAGACAATTACTTTGGAGGAAAATTTTGAATTGAAAGATAATCGCGGAAAACAAGAAAATATCTTAGATGTTCTCCCAAGTTCAACAGTAGGGAATACGGATGATATTAAGCGTGAAACTGTCGAAGAAGATCCAGAAGTAAAAGCGATGCTAGATAAGTTCAAAGCATCATTGGATGAGAAATTAAATGAAGTCATCGGAGAGTCTAGTGTTGACTTGAATGGAGCACGTGATGCAGTGCGTAAACGTGAAACGAACTTAGCGAATTTTGTCGCAGATGCTATTCGTGAGTTTTCCGGAGCAGATATTTCTTTGATTAATGGCGGAAGTATTCGTACAAGCTTGGCATCTGGTGAGTTGACAGTCGGTAGTGTGATTGAGGTTTTACCATTCATTAACACCGTCGAGACGATTAACATTCCTGGTCGCGAGATTAAAGATGCACTAGAGCACTCTGTTCGCCTATTGCCAGAAGAGCAGAACGGTGGTTTCTTACAGATCTCTGGGATGAAGGTTGCCGTTGATTTGACTCGACCAGTTGGAGATCGTATTGTAGGGGTTAGTGTGGGGGATGAACCACTTGACTTGGACCGTACGTACGCTGTGGCATCCAGTGATTTCACCTTAGCAGGTGGTGATGGCTATGATATGTTCACTAAATATGAGATTGCAAATGTATCAGGTGAACTCTTCTCTGATGCGGTTATTAACCATATTAAGGCACAAAAAGGACCGATTAACCCTAAAGTTGATGGCCGAATTACGATTTCGGATAAAGCTCTAACAGATTCAGACTTACAAGAACTAGGCTTCACACGTCTCGGAGCAAAAGCTGCCGATCAACCAGCAGAAGGTGCTTCGGAACAAGCAACTGAACAGCCAACGCAAGAGGAACAAGTAAACAATGCGGAAGCTCAAGAGTCACAAGACACACAAAAAGCAACTGATAAAACAGCTGAAGGACGTTCAACTGCGAAAGAAGCTCTTGTCGAAGAAAAATTACAAGAAGAAAAAGAGCAAAAGAAAGCTGGTGTACGTCTACCAGATACCGCAACCGGCGCGTGGGCACTCGGCTTAATTGGGTTAACGTCATTAGTTAGTGGATTAGGTACGAAAAAATTTGCACGAAAAGACTAATCTCTCATTAAGAATGATTAAATAAATAATCCCCGATCCCTGACTCTAAAGTAGAGTGAGGGATTTTTGGGTTCAACGGATAGAAATTTCCATCTAGCTATATCGTTTTCACGGGATTTCCCTTATAATAGAGGAGACAGATAATAGTGAGGGGAATTCAAATGGCCATTCTTGCATTCGATATTGGAGGAACATCAGTAAAATATGGTGTGTGGACAGATGAGAGCATCACAGTTCAGTCATTCGCTACACCAGATACGTGGGCTGAGATGAAAGAGACGATGGTTGAGATTAAAGAATCGTTCGCAGTTGATTATGACTTGGAAGGGGTTGCGATTTCGGCGCCAGGAACGGTTGATAAGCGTTTAGGACAGATTGTTGGCGTGAGTGCAATTGAATACATTCACTTTTTTCCAATCTTTGATGAACTGGAATATGCATTAGGGTTGCCTGTGACGATTGAGAACGATGCGAACTGTGCGGCCTTAGCGGAATATTGGCGTGGTGTGGGCAAAGATGCCGATAGTATGCTGTTGGTCGTCATTGGAACGGGAATCGGTGGCGCGCTTATTCACCAAGGGAAGTTATACCGCGGAGCGAACTTGTCAGCGGGAGAATTCGGAATGATGTTAGTTGGTCAGGCTGGGGATAATTGGAGCCAGTCTGGTAGCCCTGTGAACTTAGCTAAGCGGTATGCTAATCGTACTGGCGAGACTGTAGAGGCTACAGAGGTGTACAAACAGGCCGAGCAAGGTGATGCAGTTGCAATAGAAGAAGTTGCTTATCAATTCGAGAGTCTAGCTAGAGGTTTATACAATTTGACATTTGTGTTTGATCCGGAGATTATTGCGATCGGTGGCGGTTTTTCGAATAAGCCAGACTTAATTGATTCATTATATGACACTATGTATGACTTAGTTGATCGGTATAACTTGTTATTCCCGTATCGACCTAATCTGCAGACCTGCCACTTTAAGAATGATGCTAATTTAATCGGTGCGGTCTATCACTTTAAGCAAGAACAAAAATAATAGCTAAACTAAAAATAAGCCTACTCTCCAACACATAGGGAGTAGGCTTATTTAGCTATTTTTAGTGATGAGGATGTTTGTAGCGAGCAAGGGTTGCAGTGACGAGTTCACCTTGTGCATCGATAATTGGCAGGGGAGGATTGCCACCGAAGCAGTCTGTCTCAGCATAGACATATGAGAGTTCGGTACAGCCTAAGATAACCACATCACAGTTCAACTCTGTCTGAGCTTGACGAATAATTTCTTCTAGTAAGGCGACATTCAAGCGTTTGTGTCCTTTGACTTCATGATAAATGAGGTGAGTAATTTTTGCCTGTAAATCGACGCTTGGTGGGCAATATTGATAACCTTGTGCTTCGACAGCTTGCTGATAAACGCCAATCTTCATAGTCCCCTCAGTACCAAGCACACTTACACGTAGCGGATGTTCAGCTGAATGCGGTAGTTCAGATGGAATCGCCTGAACAGCAATACGTGGCATATGCAAGATCGGAATGTCTGTCATTGCTTGCAGTTGATCATGGAAGTAATGAGCCGTATTACATGTCAAGACAAAAAACTCTGGTGCTAGTGCAGATAATTGTTCAATATCTTCTTGCAAACTATCTAAGGGATTATCTTGCGACTTACCGATGATATAATCTGTTCGGTCGGGAATCGTCGCATGATTTGCCAAGATATAATTGCAATAATCTTGATCGCACGTAGCTGGGGTTTGTTGATTCAGTTGGTGGACGAAGCTCTCACTTGCTAACGTCCCCATACCTCCTAAGATAACAAAAAAATTTCTCATAACGTCTTCTTCCTAAAATATTTTTTAAAATTCGAGTAATAACGGTACAATGAATAGGTTTGTTGAAGCCAACGTAAGGGAGAACGATCTGCTTTATAAAGGGCTGTATACCCGTAATTACCGGCCTTATATAAGCGATTGACTTCATTGACTAGCGCTTCATCATCTACATAGCGCGTAATTAAGGACTTCGGTGCTCCTAACCAAACAGCATCTCCCTTTACATAAGTCGTTGCTTCGAAAGGAACTTGTTTTACATAATCATTGACGACTTGAGCGGCCATATTCTCACCACTCAAGGTGACAAAGAAGCTACTGCGCCCTTGACGAAGATTGATTTCGAATAGTTTATATTGTCCATCACGACTATCGTACTTCATATCGAAGTTGGCAAAACCTGTATAGTGTATATCTTCTAGGAAATGCTTGATCCGGCGACAGATTTCATCATTCTCGTCCGGCAAGATAGCAAGATAGTTACCCACGCCAGCTGGTGCAGGATCTTCTAGAATAGCATGGCCCAAGCTCATCATCCGAACGTTGTGATGTTGATCGACGTAGACATTCAACACACGCATATGGGTATCGTCACCAGGAATCATATCTTGAATAATCATCTCATCCGGGTAACCACTTGTATAAATGCGCTTCAGCACTTGTTTCATCTCCGCAGCTGTGTCAATGAAATAAGCCTTCTTCTTCCCTTCGAATTCTGTTTCTAAGTAAGAGATCGAATTATTGGGCTTCAGTACCATTGGATAATCGAACGGTAATTCTTCAACAAGTTGATCAATCTGACCAGCCTCTTCTGCAGCAACGAAGACTGTCTGTGGGTAAGGCATATCATATGTGTCGCATAACGCATAAAAATCCTTTTTGTTTTCTAATTTTTGATGCAAGTCATGTGAGATATAAGGACAGATAAAGAAATCTGATAACTCATCCAAAAACATCGACACCAACTCAGCATACCCATCACCACATGCAATTAAGATATAAGCCGTATCGGTATCCTGTTGATGATTGTGGATAAAGTCCCGCATGACCTTGATGAAGGTTTCTGGTGTATTAAAACCAGCTTGCGGACGGACATCGACAATAGAAGAATATTTCGTTGGGGATAATTGTGCTGAGGCGAGTGCAATCGAGTTCACGCCGTAAGCTTCGTGGAAAGCCCGCGCCATTCCATAGACATTAAAGTCACTTCCTAATAATATCGGTTGAATTCGTTTATCTTGGCCCACCTAACCACTCCTGTTCATGTATAATATTGTGTATTTATAAAATTAACTTACCTATTCTAACAACTAATAAGACATATTCATTATACGCTTTATTTAAAAAAATACAAATAAATCAGTTAGTTGTTATGTGTTGTGGAGCATGTTATTTAGGAAAAATAAGTGTGTTCCTAAATAATTGTTTAGAGGATTTATTATTTTCTTTTGGTATTATTTGATATACTATAGATGTAAGAGCTATCAGAGATAACTATATGGAAGTGAGTGATGAGATGATTGATCAGTTGAGAAAGCAAGTTGGGAAATTATTTGTGGTAGGGTTTGATGGGTTGACGGTTAATGAACAGGTGAAGTCGTTAATTCATGAGTACCATGTGGGGGGCATTATTTTATTTGCGCGGAACTTGGCTAATCTGGAGCAAATTAGACGGTTGACGTCGGATTTGCAAGCGGAGGCGCAAGCAGCTGGTTATGAGCAACCGTTGTTAATTGCGATTGATCAAGAGAATGGATCAGTGAAGCGGATTCCTCGTCAATATATGGAATATCCGGGAGCGATGGCGATTGGAGCAACAGAGCAACCGTCTCGGGCCTTCGATGTGGCTAAGGCGACCGGAGAAGATTTATTAACATTAGGGATTAATTGGAATCTGGCACCGGTGTTGGATGTGAATAATAATCCCAACAACCCGGTAATTAATGTGCGATCGTTCGGAGAAGATCCGACAAAAGTGGCTTCCTTCGCTACAGCTGCGGTTCAGGGGTATCAGGCAAGTGGCATTGTTCATTCTGTGAAGCACTTCCCAGGTCATGGGGATACAAGTGTAGATTCGCACTTAGTATTGCCGCATGTTTCTCACGGGCGCGAGCGACTCTTCGAGGTAGAATTGAAGCCATTTATTGAAGCGATTCACCATAATGTCGATTCTATTATGACGACTCATATTGTCTTCGATGCGCTTGAAACAGACGGTCAGACCCCTGCAACATTGTCTTCTGCGGTTATGACAGACTTATTGCGCGAGGAACTAGGGTATCAAGGGGTTGTGGTGTCGGACTGTTTGGAGATGCGAGCTATTTCAACCACATTTGGGGTAGCTGTAGCAGCAGTACGTGCGTTGCAAGCTGGTGTGGATATGTTGATTGTTTCGCATACGTATGAGGAGCAAATTCAAGCACTCGAACAAGTCTATCAAGCTGTCGAAGCGGGTCAGATCACAACTGAGAGATTAACAACAGCCCAGTCTCGCATTCAAGACTTAATTGAGCGCCGAAATATAACCTTTACTGTGGATTATTCGAGTGAATCATTTTTTACAGAAGAGAAGCAAGCATTGGCACGTGATATTTATCATCAATCGGTGACAGAGGTGGTGGCAGGTCAATCCATCCCTACCGATACAGCTGTATTCGTGATTGATGTCATTGATCATCATGATACAGTAGCCGAAGATACGCAAGATGGTGAGTCATTATTATTCCGCCAAGCGCAGACTATTTTTTCTCAAGTAGAGACAGCTGTTGTGGATGAGCAAGCCTTCGATGAGTCGACATTGCGAGAACAAGTAGACCAGGCAGAAGCCGTAATTATTGGGGTGAAGAGTTTAGCTGATGGGAGTGCGTTTGCTGAGTTGATAAGCCGGATAGCCCAGCAAGTGCCAGTTTATCTCATCGGATTAAAGCAGCCGTATGTCGGGCGTCAGTTCCAGCACATTGAGCGCTGGATTAATACGTATGAAAATTCAGCAGAAGCGGTTAAGACAGCTCTAGAAGCAATTATAGGTAGACGTGAGTTGGAAGGGGTTAGTCCAGTTAGAGTGGAGGAATAAACATGGTAGAGCAGATGAGCATTCAAGGCATTCGTCCCACTTCATCTGATATGAAAGTGAAGCAGTGGCAAACATTGGGATTCGGGTTATTTATTCATTTTGGCGTGTATTCAGCGTTTGGTGGGGAATATAAAGGCAAGCCAGTTAAGCAAGGCTATAGTGAACAGATTAAGATGTGGGCCGATATTCCTGATGAAGCGTATCTGAATCAAGCTCAGGCGATGACGCTTGAGCATTTTGATCCACAAGAGATTGTTCAATTAGCGAAGCAGGCGGGGATGCGCTATATTGTATTAACTAGTAAGCATCACGATGGGTTTTGTTTGTGGAAGACGGAGACGACATCATACAATAGTGTGGATAATATGGCGGGACAGCGAGATATTGTTGGAGAGCTAGCGGAAGAGTGTGCACGTCAGGGGATGAAGTTTGGATTATATTATTCATTAGTTGATTGGCATGCGGGTCATGACTATGATTATGATAACAATAATCGGATTTCATCTGATTTGGCCCATTATATTGAAGCACAATTGACAGAACTCTTGACTCAGTATGGTGAGATTGTTGAATTATGGTTCGATATGGGCTATCCGACGTTGGAGCAGAGTCAACGCTTGAAGCAATTGGTTGCTCATTTTCAGCCGAATTGTGCGATTAACGGTCGGATTTGGCATAATCAGGGAGATTTTCGGACGTTAGGAGATAATCAAATTCCAGCTCAAGCTCTGGATGGACCGTGGCAGACACCGGCATCGATTTATCATGAGACGTGGGGCTATCGTTCGTGGCAAGTGCGTGAGGATCTGACGGGTAAGGTGAAGCAATTGATTCAGAATCTTATCGCAGTTCGTGCTCGTGGGGGGAATTATTTGCTCAATATTGGGCCAAAAGGGGACGGGAGCTTGGTACCATTTGAGCGGGAAGTTTTAGAAGCAATTGGTCAGTGGTTGGATAAACATGGCCAGAGCTTGTTTGGGACTAGTGGAACTCAGTTATCTGCGCCAAGTTGGGGAGAGTTGACAGCGAAGGATGACATGCTTTATGTGCATATTTTTGACACAGATAGACAGGATGTAACGATTAGTGGAATCGCGAATTCGGTACGAGCAGCGACCTTAATAGAGAGTGGCGATCCAGTCCATGTATCTTGCAAAAATAAAGAACTAACTTTCTCACTGCCAGAAGCTACGCAGCATCTGGGTGTAAGGACTATTCAAGTTGAACTGGATGGTCAGCTAATGATTCGACCTGATCACTGCACAGAGGCTACCCAGATTAGTGGCGATCAACTGAAAAATTATTACCGATACGCTGATGATGGGAATTATACCACATTAGAGCGGATGAATACGAAAAAAGAAATCTATCTCGAAACAGATGCAGATAGTGTATACGTAACAATTCAGGGCCAAGCTCGAACGGATAAGCAGTACCGCTTGCAAGTGGGAACAGCCTATTATGATATGATGGGAAGCAATTTGATAGGAATCACATATGGTCCATTCCCGGTGTTTGATCGGTTAACACCACTGTTACTGACAACCCATGTGCCCTATGAAGATCTCGCTGTTGAGATTGATCAGATGAAGTTAAGCTATCATTCAAATAAATAATGACAAAAAGTGCCGATAAGTTTGTTGGCACTTTTTTATGTGACTTAAATATAACGCAAAAAAAAGAACTCGACTAAATAGCCGAGTTCCGTTTTTGATGCTTATTTCTTAGCTTTTTTTTCGACGTCTTTTTTAGCGTCTTTTGCTTCATCTTTGACATCTTCAGCTGCGTCTTCAACGTCTTCTTTAACGTCTTTAGCCGCATCTTTAACGTCTTTTTTAAGATCTTTCGCGTCTTCTTTTAATTGCTCAGATGTTTCGTTTAAAGATTCGCGCAAGTCTTTTGCTGACTCAGATAAAGTAATACGGATGTTTTCAGATGCTTCTGAAGCAGCTGCTCCGACTTCTTCACCTTTTTCACGTGCTAATTCAGCGTATTCACTGGCAGCCTCTTTAGACTCTTCGAATTTCTGACGTAGCTCTTCACGTGTTTCTTTACCACTCTTTGGAGCAAATAACAATGCTAATCCAGCACCGAATAAGCTTCCTTTAATAAATGATGAAAATGACATAATGTGCCCTCCTAATTGTATAATATTTTGTTAATGCTGTCTCCATTATAACTGAAAAGTTCCTAATAGAAAACTATAAATGGGAAAAAATTTAAATTTTTGTTATGATATGTATTAATAAGTTACAGAAGGGCGTTTTAAAATGCAAAATGGGATTATGATGCAGTATTTTGAGTGGGAATTAGCCAATGATGGCAAGCATTGGGAACGGTTAAAGAATGAAGCGAAACACTTAAGTGAGATTGGGGTGACATCGATTTGGTTTCCGCCTTGTTTTAAGGCGATGAATCAAGATGATGTTGGTTATGGTGTATATGATTTGTATGACTTAGGGGAGTTCGATCAGAAGGGGACGACACGGACGAAATACGGAACGAAAGAAGAGTTGTTAGCAGCAATTGAGGAGCTACATAAGTATGGAATCCGAGCGTATGCGGATGTCGTGTTAAATCATAAAGCGGGAGCAGATGCAACAGAGACTTTCCCAGCTGTACAGGTAGATGAACAGAATCGTAATCAAGATATTAGTGATGAGCATGAGATTGAATCATGGACGAAGTTTACTTTTCCGGGACGGGCAGGAACTTATTCAGATTTTCATTGGCATTGGTATCACTTTACAGGTGTTTCAGAGGATGTGAAGACGGGGAAGTCAGGTGTTTATCGCATTGTTGGAGAAGGCAAGCGTTGGGCAGCAGATGGTGAGGTATCTGATGAGTTTGGGAACTATGATTATTTAATGTTTGCCAATGTAGATTATCATCATCCCGAAGTTATTGAAGAAACGAAAGCATGGATTAAATGGTTCATCGAAGAGACTGGGATTGATGGGATTCGCCTAGATGCGGTGAAGCATATTCATGCGAGTTTTATGGATGAATTGGTGGACTATGTGAGAGCAGAGTTTGGAGAAGATTTTTTCTTTGTAGCGGAGTATTGGGATCAGGATCCGGAAGCATTGAATCATTATTTGGCTCAACATGGCTATGATATTCATCTGATGGATGTACGGTTCCATTACGGGTTGCATGAGGCATCGGTGAATCCAGATGCATATGATCTGTGCCAGCTGTTTGATGGGACACTTTACCGAGATAATCCCTTGCATGCCGTTACGTTCGTTGATAATCATGATTCGCAGCCAGGGCAGTCATTGGAGAGCTTCATCGAGCCATGGTTTAAGCCGATTGCGTATGGTATTATTCTACTGAGTGATTATGGTTATCCGTGCGTGTATTATCCGGATTATTATGGGTATCAGAATATCGAGTATGAGGGACATCGGGACTGTTTGGAGTGCTTGATGTATGCGCGTAAGGAATATGCTTATGGAGAGATGAAGAAGTACCTGGATGATTCGCGCTGTATTGGGTTTACACGAGCGGGAACGCCAGAGCATCCGTGTGGGTGTGCGGTGGTGATCTCTAGTGGTGATGAGAATGCGAAGCAGATGTCTGTTGGAGAGCACCATGCGGGAGAAGTATATACCGATCTAGTCGGTCACCGTGAAGAGAAGATAACGATTGAAGAAGATGGTACAGCCGTCTTCCCGGTTAATGGCGGATCAATTTCAGTCTGGGTGCCGGAAGACAAGCAACAGTCTACGTTAGCCTAGAATAAATATCTAAATGACTTAGATCAATTAGTTTTTGTCGTGCGTCTAGGTGTATTCTGAGCGAGCTCAAAAGGTGCGAGAGAAGAAAAACTCTCACACATCTCAGCAGTTGTAGTATTCTAAAAATCGCAATGAACTCAGCAGCGGTTGGCTGGGTACATTGCGATTTTTTTTAGGTGATATAAGTTATTCTATGGTGGGTCGTTCATTCATTAGATTATTCACTTTGGTATATGATACTAATGGGTTCGTATTTTGTGCCATCAATATGTTTTTTAAAATCAAATGTAATGTTATGCTTGAGTGAGCGGTAATTATACCAATAACGGGGTTGGTCGATCGGGTTTTCGTGAGTGTGTACGAAGTCGACTAGGAATTCCATTAAATATTCTGGATAGTCTAATAGCTTATCAATATTTTTGTCACTGTTAGTTATTGTATCAATTTTATGGCGAATATGTTTCAGTGATGGTTCGGTTTCCCAGTCTCTAAAGTCATGTTGGGTTTCATTGACATGCAGTGAGTTAGCATCAAAGTTACCACATGCAAATGAGCCCAGTTTTTTGTATCGTAATGAATGAGCTGTAAAAATATCCGCATCATCTTTAAAGACCATCGTTAATGGTTCAAATGTTTGTTCTTGGGTATAGTTTTTGACGCGGAGTGCTGCATTGAACACTTCCAGTGAATATTCTAATAGTTGTGCTTGTTTATAATTAATGAGAGCCATCATATCCTGCCTTTCGGTTATTTATTAATGAGTGAATGATTAGCTTTATTATACCGAACATATTTAGTAATAACAATAATATCTTATGATTCCATGGCTATAAATAATAACCCCTTTTCTTCAGTAGATAAAAGACTAGCATGAAGAAAAGGGGCTATTTTAATGCTTAACCGAATATCACCCGGTAGTTATCTCGGTTGAACATCAGTATATTATTTAAAAAGATCTAGTTAAGCCATAATGCCGAGAACGTAAGCAATGGTTCCGACAACGAATAAGCCTAAGATAATTGTAATTGGGTTGACTTTCTTACGGAGTAACCAGACAACAAAAAGGGTTAAAAGAAGTGGTGCAATCCCTGGTAGTAAGTCATCTAAGGTTCCTTGAAGTGTAACAGTCTTCATCGGATCAATACTCATACCACTGGATAAGCTGTGGTAGAATTCACGCAATTGATCGCCAGATAGAATGCCTTTATTCGCGGCTTCAGCAATTCCTGAGAAGTCAACCATTTCATCTTTGGCAACATCTACTTGACTGAGGACAATCGGGAAGTTCATGCTGGTCCATCGTGGGACGAGAACCCCCATGATGAACATCCCTAAGACGGAAGCGCCTTGGGTTAGTTTTTTCATCAAGCCACCACCTAAGTTATCGGTGATGTTCCCTCCTTGAATGTAGCCTAGTTCTTGTGTGTACCATAAGAATAACATACGGATAATATTCCATGCGAGGAAGAAGAATAGTGGCCCTAACCAACTTCCAGTCAGCGCAAGAGAAGCGGCAAAGGCACCAAGCACTGGGCGCAAGGTTCCCCAGAAAATAGGATCCCCAACCCCGGCAAGTGGGCCCATCATCCCGATCTTAACCCCTTGAATCGCAGCATTATCGATCGCTTTCCCATTCGCACGCTCTTCCTCTAAGGTTAAGGTTACCCCAAGAACTGGAGCAGAGACGTAAGGGTGGGTGTTGTAGAATTCTAAGTGACGCTTCAAGGCTTCACGTTGTTCGTCTTTATCATCTTTGTATAATTTTTTGATCGCCGGAATTAAAGAATAAGCAAATCCAACGTTCTGCATACGTTCAAAGTTCCAGGCAGCTTGTAAGTATTGGTGACGCCAAAAAACTTTTAATCGATCAGCTTTTGTTAATTTAATGGATTGATTTTGTTGTTCACTCATTAGTCAACTCTCCTTCTAGTAATCATTCAATATATCATCGAGTGGGTCATTGCCGGATGCGTTCCCGCCTCCACCGCCACCTTGGTTGAATTGTGGTGCTAAGTGGATGTAGAGAAGTGCTGCGACAACACCGATAATTCCCATTGCGATTAAGTTCAATTCACTGACAGCTGCTAGTGCAAAGCCAAGTGCGAAGAATAACCAAAGAATTGGAGTTGCCATCATGTTAATAACCATCGCGTAACCAACTGCTACGATCATACCACCACCGACTGCTAATCCACCGGTCAACCAGTCTGGAATAGAGTTCAAGGCATCAGTTACTAATTGTGGTGGAACACTTAAGATAATAATTGCTGGAATAGTAATACGTAATCCTTGTAAGAGTAGTGCAGAGTAGTGGTACATTTCGACTCCGAAGATTGAGCCTTTTTCTGCTTGGCGGTCAGCTCCGTGAGATAAAGCAACAGTAATGGTACGAACGAACATCGTTAATACTTGTCCCGCAACAGCTAGTGGAATCGCTAAGGCAATCCCTTCTTGAATACTGGCACCGTGGTAGGTCACTAAGATCGCACTGGCAACAGAAGCCATCGCTGCATCTGGAGCAATCGCTGCTCCGATATTCATCCAACCTACTGCAATAAACTGTAAGCTTCCTCCGAGTAAAATCCCCATTTCAACATTTCCGGTAGCTAGACCGATTAATGTACAAGCGACAATCGGCTGGTGGAACTGGAATTGATCCAATACCCCTTCCATCCCGGCTAACATCGCAGCAATGATAACTAATAATAATGTAATAAAGTCCATCAATATTCCCTCCTTATATTAATCCATGTATTTTGTTTTTTTCAATAATTTCCACAAGTCAGCACGTGAATCACTTGGGACTTTTCGTACATCGAATGTTGCCCCCAGATCACGTAATTCCTTGAAGGTTTCGATATCTTTTTGGTTGACACTTAAGGCATTGGTAATCATAGATTTTCCTTCTGAGTGTGCCATTGAACCTAAGTTGATTTCGTTAATTCCGACGCCACCTTTAATGACTTCTAGTAAATCTTGTGGATTTTCGAATAGAAGTAGTGCGCGAGTCTTGCCGAAGCGAGTGTCATGCCAGACATCGATCATCTTCTGGATAGGGATAACGTTCGCTTTAATGCCTGGTGGTGCGGCTTGAGTGATCAAGTTCTTACGCAACTCATCATTGGCTACGTTATCTGATACAACGATAATACGGGTCGGTTTGACATCTTTGGACCATGACGTCGCAACTTGTCCGTGCAACAATCGTGAGTCAATACGAGCGAGACCAATATCAATGCGACCATCTCCGACAACGGTTCCTTCTGGTAGTGCGCCGGTTGGTTCAACTTGCGCATCTGCCGGGTTGACTTCTGCTTTAGGGGCAAGATCTTCCGGCTTGGTCAAGATGGCATCTTTTGCTGATTGAACAATTGATCGAGCAATTTCATGGGCTGAGTCTGTTGAGAAACGTGCGCCTAGTGCTTCTAGTAACATCGGTAAGTTTAATCCGGAGACGATTGCCCAAGTATCTTCGTGCCCTTCAAAGAGTGCACTAGCTTGGTTAAATGGTGTACCTCCCCATAAATCAACTAAAAATAGTACCTCATCCGTGTCGAATGATTCTGCAGCTTGTTGTAGTTTTTCGCGGATATCATTCGGACCTTCATTCGGCATTAACGTCACCGCTTCAACTTGCTCTTGTTCTCCGATAATCATCGTACCGGACTGTAAGATTCCTTTAGCAAATTCGCCGTGACTGGCTAAAATAATTCCAACCATAATTTCCCTCCTAAGTAATGTGAGTTAGATGAAATGTCCCTTTTTCAATAGTGGCATTAAGTATTGCTTCCGATCTGAAGGAACTTTTCTAATTTCGAGTTCAACGTGTCGTCTGTCTAATGCTTGAAAGGCGGCAATATCAGCTTCATCAATCGAAATAAAATGTGTCAACATTTGTTTTCCAGCTGTGAATTTCATCCCGCCAACATTGACTGAGGGGATAAAGATTGCCCGCTTCAAGACGCGCAAGACATCTTGTGGATTTTTGAATAGCAACATAATCTTTGCATCCATAATTAAGGGATGCTTGGCCACTTGGATGAACTTCTCCACCGTGACAACATTTGCCTTCACTTCTGGTGGAGCAGCTTGGGCTAAGAGAACTTTCTGCAACTCGCTATTAGCCACTTGATCATTGACCACAATGATGCGATTAATGCGCAAATGCTTCGTCCACGGTCCTGCAACTTGGCCATGGATCAGTCGGTCATCAATCCGTGCAAATTCGATCCCCATCGTGTCCTCCTTGTCTGTATACATTAAACACACGTCACCTCTCACTTATTAATAAGCAAAAACCGTGCCAATATAAAAAAGACCATCAACATTGATATGACAGTCTTCTTCTGGTATACACTCTAATATATACACACAAAATAAGTGTATATATTAGAGCGGTTTGTGTATATATAGTCAATCTGTCTCGTATGAATTTGGTGCAAGATGAGTATAAGTTGATCGCACCTGGTATTGAGTTGAATGATGTAAGAAATAATATTAGCCAAAATAGAGTACATACGGGTATACACAAAATTTCTTGTATAAACAGAAAAATCGTTCGATTTTATCCATCCATCTTATGGAGTAGATAAAACCAAACGATTTATTCCGTTACTAATGTGTTGACTTTATGATGACCAACACTAACTATTGGAGAGCTAAATGAGTAAGGTAATTATATAAATTTATTTTTCATTTTAAGCTTTATGAAAATAACAAGACCAAATATAATGGTTAAACTATTTAATCCAATGCCTAGTACGTGGATGTTGGAATAAACAGATGGCACAAGTAAGAAGGCTACTCCAAAAAATGAAAACAAACTACTTATAATCGTATATATCCCTGCTAACTTGTCAGGTTCATAAGATTCATAAATCATTTTCTCAAAAATATTGCCAGATATACCAATGACAAAAAAGGCAATAAAATAACAAATCATCTTTATCCAAACATTATCTATGACAAATACAAGTACGAGCATTAATCCAGAAACTAGATAATCAACATAGAAAAAATGTTTAGGTCGCATGTTAATTCTGGGGGCATAGAGTGCCCCCAGAAAATCCGCCCCACGTTGCAATGCAAATACAACACCGATTGATTCTAAACTAAGATTAATATCCAATAAATAAATGGGAGCTAACGTTAATAATAAATCAGTTGCTCCGCTCAGAAAACTTTCTATCACTATAATTAAGCTAGTATCTTTTTTTGAGAAGAAATAATGGATGCCTGTTTTTAGCTGGGATGAAAATCCTTGACGACTCTCTTGAGAAATTGCTTGATTATTAATAGTTAGTTTCGTATAGAAGTAAATACCTAGTAATATAATGGGGAGACTGATGCCCATTACGGTGTGATAAGCAAGTACAATGAGTAAAAGTGATGCCAAAAAATTGCTGGCAATATCAAGCACATTGCTCGTTAAGTATTGTATGTCAATGGATTTATTGATTAATGAAAGGTCATTATTTAGGGATAAGGGAACAATAGTTGAATTGAGTGTGTTTTGTACATTATTGATTAAATAAAAAGAAGCATTCAATAAACAAATGATAATCAGGGGTGCTTCAGACAAATAAGCAACTATTACGAAGATAATGGAGAAGACATGCAACCATTGTGTTCGAATAAGCCACGCTTTTTTATTGTTGAGTTGGTTAATGTAACCACCGTACAAAAAAGATAGTAATAAGGGAAGCCTCCCAATCAATGTAATGAGTGCGAGTTGCGTCTCTGAAACATGATATACTTCGACTAATGCAAAAGAAAATGCAATCAAATAAAGACTGTCCCCGATATTTAATGTAGAACGTCCCAAAATTAATTGTCTAAAATTAGATGGATATTGTTTAAGAGAGATCATATTTGGCCACAGTCCAATCTAGCAAATCAATTTGAATTGCTTTATTTTTATGATTAAGCTAAGTTAGATAATTCATTATACTTAATATTATAAAACGCTAATTAAAAAGTCAAGTATTTAGAAAATTAACTATGTTTTTATTCTTTTTGTGACATAATTAAACATAAAAGGAGAGCTTCCGTGTAATAATTAGGTCATCACACGAATTAAAAGCATTCCACCTTATTCAATCCAACAAGTCATCAAGTTCATCAATTTCTCCGGTGTCTTTGCTGACATAGTAGTAGATGTACTCTTTTTCTTCGTCAGAAAGTGTCAGCAGGAGCTTGCGTTCAAGGGCAATAATGTGTTGGTCAATTTGATGCTTGGCATGTTCAGTTAGATTGATGGGTAACTCACTAGCTGATTCAATCGGCGAGTCTGTCAGAATTCGCTCCACCGTTCCGGCTAGGTGCAGGGCTAAGTTTATATGAAAGGTAAACGGTTTGTCATCTGTGCGCCAATCCCCAAGTTGCTGGGTGAAGTTCCAAAGAATCGGCGCTATACGTGCTGGGTTTAAGTAGAGATGATTCTCTTCTATATAGCTCTGGATAAGTTGCTGGGCTTGGGTTTGATCGGTTATCTCGGTCGGATCATGAGTGCCTAAGAGTAGTTGATTTAATTGTGATGCGCCCATATTAATAAAGGTCTCAAGCGGAATAAATGGTGCAGCGATTTTGGGATCGATAATGCCGGTCGAAGCGATAATATTGTAGCGACTTAAGACACTGGGTAAGTGCTCCTGTAGGTTCACAGCAGACATTACAATGACTTGATACGGCATGTTGGCTTTATTCGCATACGGTTTTTCCACGATTTCTTTGATTTTTTTAGCAGTTCCTTCACCACTCGCACAGATCGCTAAAATAGCCGATTCTTTTAAGTGATTCGGTGAAGTTGTCGGTTCGGCGTTAATTTGATGATAACCCGTAAAGTGTTTAAGTGATTGATGCAGTTCATCAAGTGTGGTTGTGGTCATTGATGCTTTGCGGACCGCTTCTAAGACGATCCCGGTCGATACCATGTCAAGACTTCTTACCTTTACGCCGGTCTCGAGTTCTAGTTTAGTCCCAAATGTCGCTAGCGATCCCATATCAACTAATAACAAAACACCACTTCCGTCATCAGCTTGTTTGACGGCTTCTTTGATCTTGGTGTAGGCTTCTGTTGGGGACATCGATAAGGGCATGTCGATAGCTGGGATAGGCGGTGTTTCTAAGAGTTCTGCCACCACTTTAGCCATGCTGCTGGCGGTAGACGGACCGTGTGCTGCTAGAACAATTCCGACTTGTTGGGTCATATCTGTTTTAAAAGATGTCAGCAACACGGTGAGATAGTACGCTTCGGATTCGGGAACAGCTAAGTTGAAGTAGTCAGCGATGCGGTGCCTGATAACTTCTGCCTGGCGTAAGGCATCCGGCGTATTTAGGGCCAGGTCACGTACGCGTGCATTGAATGGACGCAATTGTCCGTCGCGCAATTTTCCTATTAGGGAGCTAACGTGTAGGCTTAGGGCATAGAGTAGGCTACCGCTTTGTCCAGGCGCGGTCTCTAAGTCGGTCATAGCCAAGACATCGCGGGCAAAATCAATGACCTCAAGGCTGACGACTTCGGCCAGTTTGGAAGTGGTTTGAAGCGCAAAGCCTTGGTTTTTATAAAATGATTTTAGATGTAAGTTGATATCGGTTGAGATATATTGGTTGATTGTTTCTTGATCGATTTGCTCTTCTTCTAGGAGGGTCGCTTTATCAGCGATAATGTCATAGATATTATACGGCAGTTCATAACTATCACGGTCTAGAATAATGTCCACATCTTCGGGGTGAATCTCAAGGGTAGGTTCTAGGCGGCGAATGAGTTCACTACTGGCAGACCGGTCACTCGTCATGGCGATAAATGAACGTGTTAAGTTTTCCGGTAGTTCGTGGGTGGTGAGTTCAATTACATTATTATGCAGCTGGTTCATAAATCCACGAGCACAGAGGAGTTGGATGTTTGATTTAAGCTGTCCGATATTGCCATAATCAACATGCGAAATCAACGTACGAACGACATCCTTGCTCATGGAGACTTTGCGGTTAATGCGTTTGGCTTCAAGGCCGACCATCAGTTTTAATAAATCAATCTGTTCAGAGACCGGACGCTGCTTGAACGTAGGGAGTTGGATATTAATCGGGATGCGACGAATAAAGGTTTCGAGTAAGGTTGACTTCGGGTCTTCCGTGGTGGCACAGACAATTCGGACGGACGCATGCAGTTTTCGATCGGCTTCTCCTAGGCGTGAATATTGGCCCGTATCCATAAAGTAGAAGATCATCTCTTGCCCTTCTGGTGGTAAGCGGTGGACTTCATCTAAGAATAACATTCCTCCATCGGCTTGCTGGATGAGGCCATCTTTTTCTGTTGTTGCACCCGTGAAAGCTCCTGCCGTATAACCGAATAAGTGACTCATCAACAGCTCGGGGTTCTTCGCATAATCGGCACAGTTAAAGACTTGCAGTTCCTTATCGGCTGCGATGAGTCCTTGATTCTTGGCAAATTGAAACATCGTGTTAGCAAAAAAAGATTTTCCTGAACCAGTTGGCCCGGTTATTAAGGTGTTTAATCCATTCGGTGGATAAAGAATCGATGCTTTTCCTTGCATGACGGCATTCTTCACGCTACCATTATGACCAATGACTTGTGAGAAGACATCACGCTGATTGTCACCAGTCGTTTCTGATCTTGGATGAGCAGTGTCTGCCGGAATAGAGGAAGGGGAGATCGGTTCGTTCAAGGTATATTTGACGGGGCGTCCGCCTAATTTGGTTAAGCGACCTTCTCCGGTGAGTTCGTTCAAATAACTTGAGGCATTACTGCGCTGAATGTCTAATGATTCGGCCACTTCTCGCGTGGTGAAGGGTTTCTCAGGCTGGTTTGATAACAAGTGTATAATTTCTTCTTTCCGCTCCATAATAGACTCCTTCTTAGTAGTGTATAAGTGATATACAGATATTATACACAAAATAAAAAAATCTGACTAGACCTATGTGGGGAATAAGTCTAGTCAGGATGTCATGTTCGGGTTTCCGAGGAATAATGGGTTTTATCATTAATAGTTCACTTGGCGTCATCTAATTTTTCGCTCGCGGGTGGAGGGGATGCCGAGTTGACTGCGGTATTTGGCGATTGTGCGACGAGAAAGGGCAATGTGTTTGGTTTGATTAAGTGTGTCAGCGAGTTGTTGGTCGGACAGAGGGCGGGTTTTATCTTCACCCTCAATTAAGTCACTGAGAGCAGTGAAGATAGCATCTTGCGAGGTGTCTTTGACAACGGAACGTTTTGATAAGAGACTTTTTAGTTCGATAACTCCCCGATTAGTTTGGACATAGGTGCCACGAATGGCTCGGCTAATCGTGGACTCGTGTAGTTGGAGTTGCTTGACTAAATCATTAATTTGTAATGGCTGTAAGGAAGCATCTTCAGTTAAGAAATAGTCCTTTTGGTGCGATAAGATAGCAGTCCCCACTCGAAGGATTGTTTCTTTTCGCTTCTGCAGAGCCTGTTGTAGTTGGTCGAATTCTTGTTTTTTTGCTTTAATATAGGCTTGGATGCTTGGTTTGTCAATCTGGGCTAGTTCATCGTAATAAGCTTGGTCGAAGGTGAGCAGTGGCGTCTGGAAGCGCGTTTCGCTAATGGTAAGCTGCTGATTAGCCACCGTTACTTCTAGCTCAGGGTAAATTATTTCAGTCTGGGGGGCTTGATATAAGTTAGCTGGGATCGGCGATAGCGTTTGGATAAACTTAAAGATAGCGCGAATATCAGCCAAATCAGTTCTGTAAATCGTTGCTAAGTCACTCCATTGACGATTCACTAATCGGTCAAAATTTTCTTCTAAAATAATATAGGCTAAGTTGGGTGCACTGTCCAAGCGTTCAGTTTGGAGCATTAAGTTTTCGCGTAGGTCGCGAGCGCCAATACCCGGTGGATCCAGTTGTTGGAGTAAGGTTAGACCATCAAGAACCATATAGTCACTCTCACCCGTGATTTGGACGGCTTCTTCGAGTGTTTTTGTGACATAACCATTTGTATCAAGCTGCTCAATCCACCACATCGTCATATCGCGAAGGGGTGTTTGGCGGTAAAATAATTCTACTTGTTCGGTAATGAAGTCGAATAAGGTTTGGGTGGAGGCGTTGATTTCATCAAGATTGATCCCTTGTGCGCTTGATTCACTGCCAAACATTAAGGCATCATCGTTCGCGAAGGTCATCAGTGGGTTCTCACTCATATAATTGCTAATGTAGTGTGATAAGTCTACGCGATTGAGTTGCAAGATCCCAACACTTTTAATTAAAAAAGGTAGAGGAGCTTGCGTTTGTTTGATCATTGCTTGTTGGGTAATTTTCATACTATGCCTTCTCTCGGTTCGGTGCGTCTAACGTATGATTATCAAAGGGATAGGTTAAGTTCCATTCTTGACGGATGGCATCCATGAGTTCGATGACATGCGTGGTCTTCGTCAGGTGAGGCTGTGGCGTTCCAGAGGCAATCAAGTTGGTGATAGCGATCATTTCCTCTTGGAGTGCTTGACTGGATTGGCCAGCTTGATAATGTTCGGTCTTCCCTTCCGGCGTGGTGAAGGTGACGCGATCTGCCCGTGGGTAATTATCAATTTCGAAATAGCCCCCTTCGAAGGCAATCACCCCACGCTTCGGTAATTTGGCGTGGAAGGTCATGGTAATGGTTGCTAGTTCATTCTGATCATTTTTCAAGACAATTCCGGCTGATTCATCGACTCCGAATTGTTCATTGATGTAACCGAGCGTTTTCATCTCAGTCGGTGGTGTGCTTAAGAATTCCATCACAAAATTAAGGGCGTAGACACCAATATCCAGTAGCGCTCCCCCGGCTAAGTCTTTTTGGAAGAAGTAGCCCGCATCTTTCGGCTTGAAGCTTCCAAAATTCACTTGGATCATCTTCAGCGCACCGAGATCCTTCTGGTCAATCAGTTCACGGATTGTCTGGTAAACGGGACGGTAATGGGTTGTCATTGCTTCGAATAAATACACGCCTTGCGCCTCAGCTAATTGCTTCAACTGAGCTAAGTCATCTGCCTGAGTGACAATTGGCTTCTCGACAACGGTATGTTTGCCGGCTTGCAGGGCGTCAGCTGCAATCTGAGCATGGGTATGGTGAGGGGTGGCGATATAGACAATATCAATGACCTCATCCTGAAGTAGCTCATGGTAATCACCGTATGCAGCATGCAATCCAAAGGCCTCCTTGAAGGCTTCGGCCTTTTCTAATGAACGGGAAGACACGCCATGGCACGTTATGCCGGTATCTTGAAATCCGGCTGCAAAATCTTCAGCAATGCCGCCTGTTCCGATAATGCCCCAATTTAATGTATTCATCTTTATTCCTACTTTCTAGCGCTAGTTAAATGGTGGATAGACTTGAATCAATACCTTCATCATAAAGGGTTTCTCCCTGATTTGCAAGCGATGTTTTCTGACAAAAAAAGCCACTCCCTAAAGGGAAGTAGCTTGAATATAATCTATTATTCAGGGTTGGAGGCAATCATATCGAGATCTCCGGATAAGGTGACGGAAGAGACGCCGTGAGGGATAATGAAGGATTGGGCCTTCTCAACTGGATAAGATTCCTGATCAATCTCAATCATACCTTGGCCATCGAGTACCGTCACTAGTGTATAATCACCGGTTAAATCGACAACAAGTTGGTCGCGAATTTGCCAACGATAGACGCTGAAATATTCATTGGTTAAATAATGCGTAATCGCACTCATTCCGACCCTATCTTCCTGCTGCTGGATAGCTGGATCGATGTGCGGAATGTTTGAAACAGCAATCGAGTCTTCAAGATGCAATTCACGTGTGTTTCCATCTTTGTCCGTACGGTTATAGTCATAGACGCGATAAGTGGTATCAGAATTCTGCTGCGTCTCTAATATGGTGATGCCACCTTTAATCGCATGAATGGTCCCGTGTGGCACGTAGAAGAAGTCGCCCGCTTTTACTGGAACTTCGCGCAAAAGCTCATCCCACTCGCCTGCTTCAACTAAGTGACGGAACTCTTCTTCGGTCCGTGCATTGTGACCGTAAATAATCGTCGCATCCTCATCGGCCGAAATAACAAACCAACATTCCGTCTTACCGAGTTCACCTTCATGTTCTTGGCCGTACTCATCGTCCGGGTGTACTTGGACAGACAGATCTTCTTTAGCATCTAAAATCTTCGTCAGCAGTGGGAATGTATCCGGTTGTTGGGCGCCAAATAGTTCCGGATATTCGTGATACAACTCATTCAGCCCCATGCCGGCGTATTGTTCGGGAGAAGAAACGGTTGACTCGCCATGGGGATGGGTACTGATCACCCAAGCTTCTCCGACCGTATCACTTGGCAGATCGAAGCCGAATTCAGTTTGTAATTTCTTGCCACCCCAAATTTTATCCTGTAAAACTGGGGTTAAAAAGATTGGTTCTGTACTCATCTGTGACACTCCTTATTTAATGATAGATTTTCATCAGTTATCCCCATAATATCGAAAAATGTTGGTAAAGGCTAGTGAGATCAATTGTCGTTTTATTAAGTGGGCTCAGAATTGTCATGAGTCTCTAGAAAACTTTGGACGTTCGTTGCTTCTGGCTCAGTTAGGAATGCTTGTCCTTTAAACAAGTCTTCTAGCCGGTCGATGTCAATACCCAGGTCAACGGATAAGTGTTGGGGGGTGAGTTGCTTCTCCGCAGCAATGATGTCAACTTGTCCCATTAGGTAAAGGCTGTCTAATTCTTCATTGGACATGTCGTCTTCGCTTAGTGCTAATAATTCTCTAAGCGTATTGCGGTCTAAAATTTTTCCTAAGTTTTGAATCATCTGTTTAATTTGTCGCATCAGAAAATCGCGGTCTTCAATCATGAGAGGCCTCCTAGTATGATAGTTTATAGGTCACAAGACTTCATAAATAAATCATAATAACTATTGAAATCAAACAAATTATTTTCTTGCCAATATCTGCTTTCTGAAGTATCTTGTGAATGATACATATTTTTATAGGTTTCAAATTTTTTTCATGGAAATCAGTAATATTGAATTGCTTAGAACGAATTTTTCGCATAACTTTTTTAGCCTCATATTGAATGATGCTATCTATAACAGTTTTGTTTTGTATACTCGTACTAAATAGGGAACTTAACAGAAGTGAATGGTTCAGCTGAGTCCCTTAAGACAGACGGGAAGAATGTTTCGCTTGATCGGCTTGTTCTTGTTCTACACGGAAGCGCCGTACAGTATGGACATGTTCCATCAAGTAGTTAGCGGCAATCCCGATTGCCATGCCGCTCAGAATGCCGAAGAAACTTAAGACGGGCAGGTACATTAGAACAGTCCAAGTCTGGGCGATAAAACTAGCAACGAGCAATTGCCCAAGGTTATGCAGCATCCCACCCGTTGCACTGACGCCAATTACACTGACTTGCGAGCATCCGAGCGTCTTGACCAGCAGCATGCTGAGATAACTGAGAAGGGCTCCCATGAAACTGTACATAAAGGTTGATAGTGTCCCGCCTAACAGGGTGGTCATTAATAGACGCATCATCAAGACCTTGAAGCTATCCTTTAAGGGTAAGGTGTAAATAGCGATAATAACAATTAAGTTGGCTACTCCCAACTTCGCTCCCGGCGCGAAGGCGAACGGGAAGGGGATACTATTTTCAACCAGTCCTAGAATCACGGCTTGGGCTGATAATAATGAAATATAAATCATACGTTGTGTTTTTGTCATGAAAAATCGTCCTTTTTAGTGGTTCTTTCATTTTCTCATAAATAAACAGTGAGTGCTAGTGATTCCGCTAGCTTTCTAAGATAGAATGGAGAGGATACGACATAAACAGATGAAATGTGTTATAATAGCGTTGGGAGGTAGAGATATGTCAGATCATTATTATACAAAAGAGCCGACATCGACAAGCAATCCGGAACAATTTAAAGAAGTGGTCATCGGACAAACGCTTAGCTTAACGTCTGATGCGGGGGTCTTTTCGCGTGGACAGATGGATTTTGGGACACGAACATTGATTGAAGCGGTGCAGACGGATAAGAAGTGTTCCGGGCCGTTGTTAGATATGGGGTGTGGGTATGGAGTTGTTGGTATTGCGCTGGCAGCAGCTAATCCAGAGCGAACAATTCATATGGTTGACATTAATGAGCGAGCAGTCGCACTAGCTAAGCAGAATGCTGAAGTGAACGCGGTTGAGAATGTCATCATTCAGCAATCATCCTTATTCGAGAATATTGTGGAGCGGTCGTTCAGTGCTGTGGTATCCAATCCACCGATCCGAGCAGGCAAACAAGTTGTGCACGGGATTCTAGAGCAGTCATATGATTACTTGCAGCCAGGTGGGAAACTCTACATCGTTATCCAGAAGAAGCAAGGCGCGCCGAGTGCGAAGAAAAAAATGCAAGCCGTCTTCGGTAATGTGGAGCGAATCGCCTTGGAGAAAGGCTACTGGGTCTTAATGGCTGAAAAATAGAGGGCATTTTAAACGATAGGATGATTGATCACTTTTTCGGGAAAATTATATTTTTTTGATTGTAGGGGTTGCAATATCTGGAAAAGTTGGTATAATAGTAACTAGATTGGTTCATTAGCTCAGTTGGGAGAGCACTAGCTCGACAAGCTAGGGGTCGCTGGTTCGAGCCCGGCATGGACCATAATAATAGCCCACCTGTTATGGACAGGTTGATAGTCTATCTATGAATGATATAGGTAGGCTTTTTTGGCTCTTCAACATTTAGTGTTGGTCATCATAAAGTCAACACATCAGTAACGGAATAAATCGTTTGATTTTATCTACTCCATAAGATAGATAAAGTTGAGCGGTTTTTTCTATTTTATTATAAATATATCACTGCTGATCTGGTTTATCAAAAGATATTCTTATTTATGGAATATATCTTATCCAGAGGATAGTTTAGGATGGCTCATCAATAAAGTGTCTAAAGGCTAAAATAAACGTAATCAATTTAGCTGTGTTGTACTTAGATAACCGTTTATTAAGTATTATACGGCAGCTTTTCTTGATTTTGTTTTTAGGTTATTCATGATCAGGATGCGGTTGGATAAAT
>NZ_JH601103.1:288811-374918 GCF_000245815.1 Dolosigranulum pigrum ATCC 51524 | reverse complement strand
TGTTGTACTTAGATAACCGTTTATTAAGTATTATACGGCAGCTTTTCTTGATTTTGTTTTTAGGTTATTCATGATCAGGATGCGGTTGGATAAATTTTCAATATTACGATAGCCACATCCATTATGAGTCATACGTTTAATAGTATTATGGGTCCCTTCAATTAAGCCATTTGAATATGGGCTTTCTATGGCATTGGTTAATAAATGACTGTATTTCTTAAGGGTACGGAGTGATTTGCGCATAAACGGAGATATACCTGATCAATTTGTATGGATTAGTGTACTCATAGCGACACCATCACGTTGATCAACAGCCCGCATAAAGCATTGATAGACCTCCCACGTCCGTTTTAATAGTTCATCGTAGGCAAGTAATTTATCAACAATCATTTGTGCGGTAAAATAACCGAATAAATAATACAGTTTATAGTCTGTAAATGAGATATCTTTTGATTTTAATTTAAGCATTTTTCCATACCGTTTTAACCGGCGGTATCGTTTTTGATCTGTGTTATTTCCTTTTTTAAGGCGATTCATCACCTTAATTCGGGTACGATCTAAGGCACGAACCATCAGTTGGACGAGATGAAATCTGTCTAATATGATCGTGGCATTGGGAAACAGTTCAGGAATCATATGAATATATCCTGCATTTAAATCAGTCGTTACGGTCTGGACCTTTTTTCGTTCTTTCAGATTGTACCGATTGTAAAAATGGTCTTTAATATCTTTTATCCGACGATTTGGTAGAATACTTAAGATATTTCCTGAATCATTATCTATATAATCAAATGCCATTGTTTGGTTGCGATAGCGAAATTCATCGATCCCAATATTACTAGGTAGTCGTTGTCCATATCCTTTATATTTAAGGGCCTCAGCATTACAAATGCGTTGAACAGTTGCCTCACTAATATGACATAAACGAGCATTTGTCGTTTTACAAATTGTTTCTCTCGAGAGGTCTAATGATTTTCGTTTCACTTGATTGGCGATATAACAATATTTATCGACCACTGAGGTTTGAGCAATGAAAGTTTGCCCACAAGCCTTGCATTGAAATCGTTGCTTTTTCAGCACAAGATAACGATTCTTTTCTAGGCCAGATAATGTGATTCGAGAGGTCTTTGTCCCATATTTTATAATGATGGATCCATCATTTTTAATGCCACATTTACAGCAGCCTTGAGGCTGATACGTCAACGTTGCATAAATAATCTCGTTAGGACCGGACGTTTTAATAGGATTTTTTTCAATTAGTTTTGTATTTTCATCTTGAATACCAATCAAATTTAGTATAGAATTAGTTTTAGACATGTGAGATTTCTCCTTTAATTTTGGTTTAGTTGACTTTATTTTAAAGGAAATCTCGCATGTTTTTTAGTTTAATGCATAAAAAGGTGCTAGCGAGGAAAATCCTCACCAACACCAAAAGTTGTAGAACCGCTTTTTTTATTGAGAAAGGAGGTCGATCGAATCGATGAGATTATGGCACGAAACATTAATTAGTGATTTGCCCCGGCAGCAATTACTCGGGCAACATCGCGAATGTTGTGCATTACGTGGGAAGGGATGGAATCGTCCGCACGCTACGGTTCAATATGTGTTCGATTATAGTCCGTATAAGTTATATCAGTATCATCAGCTTATTATGGAGGAGATGAAGTCGCGCACGTATCAGCCAGATGAACGTTGGGAAGATCCGTTATATCGGGGGAAAGCCTGTGCTCCTTATCGTGAACTTGAACCAGTCACACCTACAAAACCCATTTATCCGGAACATAATGCAACTTATCTGGCAGAATGTTTAGAAAACTTGGCCGACAAGGGAATTAAGTTATCAGTCAGAATGAAGCAGTCTGAAAAAATAGTAGATAATAAAAGAGGTTATCCTATATAGAAGGATAACCTCTTATTCATTAATCAGTTAAGTTTACACGGTAGTATTTTTTCTTGCCGCGACGGACGATAATGAAGCGATCATCGAAAGTATCTGTGCTGGAGATGGTGTAGTCAAGATCAGTCACTTTTTCACCACTAATTGTAATCGCGCCTTGTTCGATGAATTCACGGGCTTCCCGGCGAGAGCTACAGATGCCGGTGATATCAGCTAAGAACTCGACAATATCATGTTCACCGCGCGTTGCTTCAGAAGTTGGCACGTCGCCAAATGTTTCTTCAATTTGTTCAGCTGTTAAGTCGGCAATTTCACCGGAGAAAAGTGCTTCGGTAATTTGGATAGCTTCATCGAGTGCAGCTTGGCCGTGAACGAAGCGAGTCATTTCTTCAGCTAAAGCTTTATGAGCCTGGCGCTTCCATGGTTCATCGGTGAGGCTCTGTTCCAGTTTGGCGATTTCTGTTTGGTCCAAGAAGGTGAAGTATTTCAAGTATTTCACGACATCAGCATCTTGTTGGTTGATCCAGAATTGGTAAAATTCGTAAGGGCTTGTTTTTTCGGGGTCGAGCCAAATTGCGCCGCCTGCTGTTTTGCCAAATTTAGTACCGTCTGATTTTAACAGTAGTGGAATGGTTAAGCCATATGCTTCTGCTTCGTGACCTTCTTTTTTGCGAATCAGGTCAAGTCCAGCCGTAATATTCCCCCACTGATCACTCCCACCAATTTGGAGTTGAACATCTTCGTGGCGGTATAAGTGCAAGAAGTCAATGGATTGAATAATTTGGTAGCTAAATTCAGCAAATGAAATCCCTTGTTCTAAGCGACTAGCCACAACATCTTTGCTCAGCATGGTATTGATATTGAACTCTTTCCCGTAGTCGCGTAAGAAGTCAAGAAAGCTCAGTGGACTGAGCCAATCTGCATTATTAGTGAGACGAATCCCGGACTCTGCTTCACCCGCTTTGAATAATTTACGCATTTGGGCACTTAGTTTGTCAACATTGTGCTGAACAGTTTCTTTAGTTTGGAGTTGACGCTCAGAATTTCGCCCACTTGGATCTCCGATAGAACCAGTTCCGCCTCCAATTAAGACAACTGGCTTATGCCCAGCCATCTGGAATCGTTTCAAGATAATGAAGGGAATGAGGTGCCCAATATGCATACTATCGCCCGTCGGATCAACCCCGCAATACAGTGCAATCGACTGCTTCTCCGTTAGTTCCTTCAACCCATCCTCATCTGTCTGTTGATTAATGGCTCCGCGCCACTGTAATTCATCAATAATATTCATCCGAATTCCTCCTATAAAAGTTAAATCATGATATAAAAAAAGCCCGCTAAAAAGCTCAACACTTCTTAGGGACGACTCTAGCCGTGGTACCACCCACATTAGGCACTTAACTGCCTCACTCTGGCCGATAACGCTGGCTCGCGATACATGTAATTCACTCCGGCATATATATTGGCTTCCACCACCGCCAACTCTCTGTAAAAGGGATACCTTCGCTACTAGATAACACCTCTTAGTATAGCGATTAATCTACGTCATGTCAACTCTATTAAATTCGGCACGCTGATAGCTGATAGACTATCACATAGTTTTGTGTCGGCAGAATAAAAATTAAAAGCTAACTAATAAAATATTTGATTTAACTATTGGTTATATTGAACTAATCTGTGTCATTAGATGTCATTAGATAGAAGTGAACTATAAAAATAATGATTAACGATTTATACTTTAAGTATTGTTAGTGGATAGAGTTGTGAAGCCTTCTATGACAATACCAAAAAGCCAACCACGACAGATCGGGTTGGCTTTTTTAGACTCTATTTTTATAGTCCGAGTTCTGGTGCTTTTTCGCGAGCGTCTTGGATGAATTTACGCAAGGTGTTGATCGAGTGGTTCATTTTTCCTTGTTCGTAATCATTTAGCGGAATTTCGATAGCGCGTTTGACGCCGCGATCGTTAATAATCGCTGGTGTACCGATGTAAATATCATCATGACCGTACTCGCCTTCTAATAAGACAGAGAGTGGTAGGACGGAATTTTCATTGTTGAAGATGGCTTGGGTAATTTTTGCCAGAGCTGCACCGATTCCGTAATAGGTTGCACCTTTTCGTTCGATGATGTGGTACGCTTGATCACGAACAGCTTCGAAGATTTCAAGCAATTCGCCCTCGTCTTCGAGCGGGTTTGTTTCAAGCCATTCGGTAATCTGCAAACCAGCAATGTTAGCGTGTGACCAGACGGGGAATTCAGTATCGCCGTGTTCACCGATAATGTAGCCGTGAACGTTACGGGCATCGATGTTAAGACGTTTAGCCAGTTCAATGCGGAAGCGGGCACTATCGAGAGAAGTTCCAGAGCCAACAACTTTGTGAGCTGGCATACCAGAGAACTTGTGAACAGCGTAAGATAAGATATCAACAGGGTTCGAGGCAACGAGGAAGATACCATTGAAGCCACTAGCCATGACTTGATCGACAATGGTTTTCGTAATTTTTAGATTCTTATGGATTAGATCTAAGCGAGTTTCGCCTGGTTTTTGGCCGGCCCCAGCTGTGAAGACGACTAAATCAGCATCGGCACAATCACTGTAATCAGCAACGTAAATATCTTTTGGTGCAGTGAAGGCGAGGGCACTGTTTAAGTCCATGACATCTCCTTCTACTTTGAATGGGTCAAGATCAATGATTCCTAATTCCTGACCGATGTTTTGATTGACGAGCGCGTACGCATAGGCTGAACCGACCGCACCGTTTCCGATAAGAATAATTTTTTTATGTTTTTTCTCTGATTGAGTCATTAAGACATCTCCTACTTTCTTTAGTATAATTTTATTATAGTCAGTTTTTATGCTAAAAATCAATTGAGAGTCTTTTATTTGGTGAAAATAGTTGCGGTAGCGCTTAAGTTATTAAGCGGGAATTCAAAATTGTACGTTGTAAAAAATAAGGTTATATTGGCACATATGAAGTGAATAAGATGGGAATAAAGTGTGAAAGTTGTAAAAAAATATAGTTTTCTAAAAAAAGTTAACAAAATAGTTTGACAATCAAATAAATAAGCGATAAAATTTGAGTATCAAATAGTTTGATAATCAAAATAAAAAGGAGGTAAAGAATGGATCATCAGACGATGAATGAGGTAAATGAGTACTTGGTGATGATCTTTAATGAGGTATTGTCTATTGAGGAGGAGGCGATCAGTCGCAGTGAATTCTCGGATTTATCAGTAAAAGAGATGCATACAATCGAAGCGATTGGGCTCTCAGGTGACTTGAATTCCGCCCAAGTAGCAAAACGCTTGGATATTACACCAGGTACATTAACGGTCTCGATACAGAACTTAGTGAAGAAAGGCTACGTTACTCGAGTAAAGTCAGAAACAGATCGGCGCGTGGTGAAGTTGGCGTTGACCAAGCGAGGCAAGTTAATTTACCGATTGCATCACAAATTTCATATGAGAATGGTTGAAGAATCATTGACGGGATTTGATCCAGAAGAAGCGCAGGTGCTTATTCGGGGGTTGCGTAATTTACACGAGTTTCTCAACGATCTCAAAAACCAGCAAAGAAAAGAGTAGTTAATGTGAGTAAAGTAGTAGCAACAGGGCAATATTTGCCGGCTAATCGCTTAACGAATGAACAGTTGATTGCCCAAGCAGGGATTGATTCGAGTGATGAGTGGATTGTTCAACGAACGGGAGTAAAGGCGCGTCGCTTTGCAGAAGGGGAATCTGTTGCAGACTTGGCGACTGAAGCAGCGCGAGCTATTATAGCAAACGTTGGCCCGGATGTTAAAGAAGATATTCGCTTAATTATCGTCGCGAGTATGTCGAGTGGAAATCCGACACCGAGTATAGCGAATCAAGTGCAAGCTAATCTGGGTATTGCGGAAGCTTGGGGATTTGATATTAGTGGAGCATGTAGTGGTTTTACGATGGCAGTTGATATTGCTGAACGGATGAGCCGAACGTATGAATCAGGATATGTATTAGTTATTGGTGCAGATAAAATGAGTCAAATTTTAGACTTAAGTGACCGAACATCGAGCATTATCTTTGGTGACGGAGCGGGCGGTTTACTCATCGCTTGTGATGGTGCGGGATTGCCGGGCTATCGCAGTCAGTTAGTGGCATTAGAGGATACGAAGGATGCGATTACGCTCGATAAGACGGTGCCAGATAGACAGTACTTGACGATGCTAGGGCGAGATGTGTTCAACTTCGTGGTCCGGGCAGTGATTCCGGGCTTGGCTAAGTTTATCGATGAATTGAATGGATCATATGATTACGTGCTTAGTCATCAGGCGAATGATCGCTTACTCGATGTGATGAGTCAGAAGTTAGGCATTGATCGACAGCAGATTCCGGCCAATATTGCAGAAGTCGCTAATACGTCAAGCGCTAGTATTCCGATCTTATTGGATGACTTAGTTCAGGCAGGGACAATAACACTGTCAGACCAGCAACAGATTGTGATGGTTGGCTTCGGTGGCGGATTAGCCTATGGTATCAATTATTTTAAACTTTAAAAACGAATAAAAACAAACAATTATAATGGAGGAATTACGTATGGTATTTGAAACAGTGAAAGATATTATTGTTGAGCAATTAGGAATTGACGAAAGTGAAGTAACGAAAGAGACCGATTTAGAAAATGGATTGGATGCAGATAGTTTAGATATTTTCCAAATTATTTCAGATATTGAAGATGAGTATGATATTACGATTGATACAGATTTGAACTTACAAACAGTAGGCGAGTTAGTAGATTACGTGGAGCAATTAATCGGTTAAGAGTATAAAGGATTGTGTGTTTATGAAAACAGCAATAACAGAGTTACTCGGCATTCGATACCCAATCATCCAAGGTGCGATGGCTTGGGTGGCGGATGCCGATTTAGCAAGTGCGGTGTCTAACGCAGGCGGGTTAGGTATTGTGGGAACAGGACATGATTCGCGCGAAGTTGTGAAAGAAAAAATTGATAAGATGAAAGAATTGACGGATCAGCCATTTGCCGTTAATGCGATGTTGTTAAATCCGCATATTGAAGAAGTGATTGACTATATTATTGAAGAATCAGGCGTCAAGATTGTCACAACGGGGGCAGGGAACCCCAGTCAATACATGAAACGTTTCCAAGAAGCGGGAATCCGCGTGATTCCAGTAGTGGCATCGGTGGCATTAGCGAAGCGGATGGAACGAATAGGTGCGGATGCGATTGTTATCGAAGGAATGGAAGCAGGCGGTCATATTGGTCGTTCGACAACGCTGACTTTATTACCGCAAGTTGTTGAAGCGGTTGATATTCCCGTTATCGCAGCAGGTGGCTTCGGGAATGGCGAGTCATTGGCGGCTGCCTTGATGTTAGGGGCTGAAGCGATTCAAGTTGGGACACGTTTTGTCGTATCAAAAGAATCCAATGCCCACCAAAACTTTAAACAAAAAATTCTAAAGGCAAACGATATCGCAACCGTTGTAACTGGCCAAATTACCGGTCATCCCGTGCGTGTCTTGCGTAATCAACTAACGACTGATTACTTGGAACTGGAACGACTTCAGACAAGTGAAGATGAACCAGATTTTTCTGAAATGGAAAAATTAGGTAAAGGCGCGCTAAGACGAGCGGTTGTCGATGGGGATATCAAGCAAGGATCAATGATGGCTGGGCAAATCGCTGGCTTAGTGAAGAAAGAAGAAACCGTGGCAGAGATGATTCAAGACTATATCGATGGCGCCCAACAAGCTTATCGTCGTTGTCAAGCGTGCTTTACCCAAGATGATGCGTAAAATGTATTAGATGAAGTGTCTGAATCAGGCGATAGGAGAAGGATAAGAATGAAGGTAGCAGTCATATTTAATGGACAAGGTGCTCAGTTCGAGGGGATGGGTCTAGATTTTAGAGAACACTTCCCAGAAGCACGGGCTGTCTTTAACCAAGCAAGTGAAGCGACAGGTCTTGATATGGTGCAGTTAGTGAGTGAGGATTTTTCGAAGTTACGTCAGACGAAGTACGCCCAGCCTGCTATTGGGACGGTGAGTTTAGCAATCTGGGCAAGCATTCGAGAAATTCTACCGCAAGTTGATTATATGGCGGGGTTAAGTTTAGGCGAATATGCAGCACTAATGGCGAGTGGGATTTTCACGGTGTCTGATGGATTACGCTTATTGTTCGAGCGGGGTCAAGTGATGAGCGATGTATGTAAGGATATTGCCGAAGATGAACCGATGCAAATGTTAGCTGTAATTGGTATGCCGCGGGAAGTGGTCGAACATTTAGTGGAAGATTTGCCACAGACTTATTTAGCAAACTTCAATTCGCCCGAGCAAATTATTCTGGCCGGGCCGAAGTCAAGCTTAAAGCTGTTCAATCAAGCGTCAAAAGCAGCTGGCTATCGTAAAGGATTGCCTTTAAAAGTGGAAGGTCCCTTCCATACGCCGCTAATGGCAGCTGCTTGTCAACCCCTAGAAGCGCTACTGGATTCGTATGAACTTCAACCGGGATGTGCTCCTGTTATTAGCAATACAACGGTGGAGCCACATGATTTAGAGACATTGAAGTCAACATTGGTGCGTCACTTAATCGAACCCGTACAGTGGGAGCAAACAATTGACTGGCTGATTCAAGCGGAGGTAACGCATCTGATCCAAATTGGGCCGGGCCAAACCTTACAAAAATTGCTCAAGGCCCATGATCAAGCGCCGCTATGTTTAGCGATTAGTCAAGTTGAGGACGTATCAGAGATAGAAAAATTTTTAAATGAAAATAAGGGAGAAAAAGAATGAGCCAAGTATGTGTAGTGACAGGAAGTTCAAGAGGAATTGGATTGGCAATTGCCAAGCAGTTAGCAGATGACGGACACCAAGTAGTCTTAAACAGTCGAAGCCCACTCAAGCCAGAAGTGCTTGAACAATTCGCCGATGCTAAGTTAGAGGTAGGAACGATTGTCGGGGATGTGAGTGACTTTGCTGATGCGGAACGTATGATTAGCGCAGTGAAGGAACAATATGGACGTATCGATGTGTTAGTAAATAATGCTGGAATTACGCGTGATGGGTTAGTGATGCGAATGAAGGAAGAAGATTTCGATCAAGTAATTGCCACTAATTTAAAAGGGTGTTTCAACATGGCTCGTCACACCACACCAATTATGCTCAAGCAGCGTAGCGGAACGATTATTAATGTATCCAGTGTCTCAGGTATTATGGGGAATGCGGGTCAAGTGAACTATGCGGCGAGTAAAGCAGGTGTTATCGGCTTGACAAAATCTCTCGCACGTGAGTTGGCTAGCCGTAGTATTACGGTCAATACTATTGCACCGGGCTTTATTGAGACAGATATGACGGCTGAGATGAGTGAACGTGTAACCGAAGCAATGTTAGGAGAAATTCCGTTGAAACGCTTTGGCCAAGCTGAAGAAGTAGCTAGTGCCGTTAAGTTTTTGATGGAAAATCGTTATGTGACAGGACAGACAATTGAAGTGAATGGAGGCCTACACATCTAATGGGACAAGCGGATAAATTAAATCGAGTTGTGGTGACGGGACTTGGAACGATTTCACCCCTAGGCAATAATGTCGATGAATTTTGGAAAAAAGTGCGCGCAAACGAATCAGGAATTGCTCCAATTACGAAGTTCGATGCAAGTGAAGTCGGTGTGCATGTTGCTGGCGAGGTGAAAGACTTCGATCCGACATTGACGATGGATCGGAAAGAATACAAACGTATGGACTTGTTCTGTCAGTACGGTATCGCGGCATCGGTTGAGGCAGTGAAGATGAGTGGATATGATATTGCAGCAAATGCGAGTCGCGTAGGAACGTTAATTAGCTCTGGTATTGGAGGGTTAATCGAGATCGAGAATGGAATCCGCAAGATGATTGATAAAGGACCGAAGCGGATTCCACCATTATTCGTTCCACTGACGATTGGGAATATGGCAGCGGGAAATATCTCGATGAAGTTAGGCGCAAAAGGAATTAGTATGGATATCGTTACCGCATGTGCGAGCTCAACGAACTCAATTGGAGAAGCTTTCTTGAAAATTCAAGCAGGATTTTTAGATGCGTGTTTGGCGGGAGGATGTGAAGGAACGATTAATGAGATTGGGATCGGTGGCTTTAATGCCTTAACTGCCTTATCAACGAATGAAGATCCTACTAAAGCGTCACGTCCATTTGATAAAGATCGCGATGGATTCGTGATGGGAGAAGGTGCGGGAGTGCTCTTCTTGGAATCGTTGGACAGTGCGCAAGAACGAGGAGCTCACATTTTAGCTGAAATAGTGGGGTATGGTGCGACATCGGATGCGTACCATATGACAGCACCGGTTCCTGATGGGAGTGGAGCAGGTGAAGCAATCAAGATGGCCCTTGCATCAGCTCATATTACACCGGAACAAGTTAGCTATATTAATGCGCATGGGACAAGCACACCGACCAATGATAGCGGAGAAACAACAGCGATCAAGTATGCTCTTGGCGATGCTGCGTATAATATTCCGGTCTCTAGTTCCAAGGGTCACTTTGGACATCTATTAGGAGCAGCTGGCGGAATTGAAGCGGTTACCTGTGTGAAAGCCTTGGAAGATGGGTTTATTCCGGCAACATTAGGCTTAGAAACCTCAGATGAAGCTTGTGATTTAGATTATGTACCACAGACCGGTCGTGAAGCCGACTTGCAATACGTGTTATCCAACTCACTCGGGTTCGGTGGACACAATGCGATTCTGTGCTTCAAGCGTTGGGAGGGGAAGTAAGGTGAATTACGATCAACTACTAGCTCTGGTTGATAAATTGGATCAATCAAGTCTTGCTTATATTCGCTATGAACATGACGGGAGTAAAGTTGAATTAAGTAAAGAAGTTCCTCATTCTCAACCAGTATCCATGCCAGCCGAAACGAGTTCCGTAAGTTCACCAGCAATAAGAGAGGCAACACCAACTGTCCCATCAGTTGTTTCAGATGACAAATTGCATAATGAAACATCAAGTGACGTGAGTGAGTCAGTAGGGGTAGAAGTTTTATCGCCAATGGTAGGGGTAGCATACTTACAACCAGCACCGGATAAAGATCCTTACGTTCAAGTTGGCGATCGGGTCGAAGCAGGAGATGTTGTTGTTATTATTGAAGCGATGAAAATCATGACCGAAATTAAAGCAGAGTGCAGTGGAATTGTAGTGGATATTTTGGTTGCCAATGAGGAATTGGTTGAATATGATCAACCGCTTATTCGAATTAAGGAGGATAACTAGATGAGTGTATTAACAGCCCAAGAAGTGATGGAGATTATCCCTAATCGCTTCCCGATATTTTTTATCGATGCAGTAGATGAATTAATTCCTGGTAAGCGCATTGTGTGTCGAAAAAATGTTACGATTAATGAACATGTTTTTCAGGGACATTTTCCTGGAGAACCAGTCTTGCCAGGTGTCTATATTGTTGAAGCGATGGCGCAAGCAGGCAGTATTCCATTGCTAAAGCAAGAGGGATTTGAAGGCAAGACAGGATACTTAGGCGGGTTAAATAAAGTGAAATTCCGCCAAAAAGTTGTACCTGGAGATGTTCTGCGCATCGAAGTGGATATTATTAAACAAAAGAAGAATGCTGGAATCGGCCGCGGACGAGCTTTTGTAGGAGATAAGAAGGTCGCTGAAGCCGATATGACCTTTATTATTGGAGCGAATTAATATGTTTAAAAAAGTGTTGGTGGCCAATCGAGGAGAGGTAGCCGTTCGCATTATTCGTGTCTTGAGAGAGATGGGGATTTCGTCAGTTGCGATATACAGTAGTGCGGATAAACAGGCCCTTCATACGGAACTGGCTGATGAAGCGATCTGTATCGGTCCGGCAAAAACGCTGGACTCATATGGGAATCCAGTTGCGGTAATTAGTGCCGCGTTGCAGATGGACTGTGATGCCATTCATCCGGGATATGGTTTTTTATCAGAGAAGAGCGAGTTCGTAGACTTATGCGAAGAAGTGGGTTTAACTTTTATCGGCCCCAGTAGTCACGTCATTAATCAGATGGGGAATAAACAACATGCGCGCGAGACGATGCGAGCAGCAGGTGTGCCTTGTACGCCAGGGAGTGACGGCTTAGTTCAGACCGTTGAAGAAGCTGAGCAAGTGGCCGAAGTAATTGGTTATCCGCTAATGGTGAAGGCAGCTGATGGTGGCGGGGGTAAAGGAATGCGACGGGTTGCTGATGCGAGTGAGTTGGCTCATAAGTTTTCAGCGGCAATGATGGAAGCACAGGCTGTCTATGGGAACAAAGATGTCTATATCGAAAAAATTATTGCGCCTGCCAAGCATATTGAAGTACAATTGTTAGCCGATACGCACGGCAATGTGATTCACTTAGGCGAACGTGATTGCTCTTTGCAGCGGAATAATCAAAAAGTTATCGAAATGGCCCCAGCTACGTTCCTTGATGCTTCGGTGAGAGAGGCGTTGTGCGACGCTGCAGTAACCGCAGCTAAAGCTATTGGGTATACCAATGCGGGAACGATTGAGTTTTTAGTTGACGAACAGCAGCAGTTTTACTTTATGGAGATGAACACGCGTCTGCAAGTTGAGCATTCGGTGACAGAGATGATTACTGGGATTGATATTGTTCGCGAGCAAATTAATATTGCAATGGGGCAGCCTTTAGCCATAACACAAGAAGATGTCACATTTAATGGGATGGCTATTGAATGTCGTCTGAACGCAGAAGATCCGAAACAATCCTTCCGGCCAGCGAGTGGTTATATTGAGCGATTGATTCTACCTTCAGGAGGGATGGGTTTGCGGGTGGAGAGTGGCGTGTACCCCAATTACAGCCTACCTCCCTATTATGATTCAATGATTGCTAAGATTATTGTTCACAAGCCGTCTCGCCAAGAAACGTTCAAGACATTGCAGCGAGCACTGGTTGAAGTGGTTGTTGAAGGATTAGTGACGAATATTGAGTTGCTGGAGGAATTGGCTTATAGTGAAGAGGTACTGGCTGATCAGTATCATACGAAGTGGCTAGAAGATGAGTTCTTACCAGCGTGGATGATGACAGACTAGGTAGTAGACAAGGAGGAAGCGAGTGGGATTATTTCGTAAGCGAAAAGGAATTAAACTGAATAAAATCTTAGAAGAAAAAGATCAAGAACGTTTAGCTCATGTGCCGGATGATTTAGTAGAGCGATGTCCAAGTTGTCGCAAAATGTTATTGCATAAGCAAATTGAGGCAGATTGTTGTTGTCCTAATTGTGGGTATCATATGCATTTTGCAGCGTATGATCGAATTGAATGGTTGGTCGATGTGGGCAGTTTCTCTGAGTGGGAAGCGGCCTTGCAGACAACTAATCCACTAGATTTTCCTCGTTATGCTGAAAAGATGGCCCAACAGCGAGAAAAAACCGGGCTGAACGAGGCAGTTATTACTGGTCAAGCATTGATTAATCAGCAAGCAGTTGCGATTGGCGTGATGGATAGTCGCTATATTATGGCCAGTATGGGAACGGTCGTCGGGGAGAAGATTACACGATTATTCGAACGAGCAACAGCACAGCGCTTACCTGTTGTGCTCTATATAGCTTCTGGTGGGGCACGTATGCAAGAAGGGATCTTATCATTAATGCAGATGGCTAAGATTAGTCAAGCAGTACAGCAACATCATCAAGCAGGTCTCTTTTATTTACCGATTTTGACCCATCCAACAACGGGTGGGGTGACAGCTAGTTTTGCCATGCAGGGGGATATTATTTTAGCCGAGCCAGACGCAACAATTGGCTTTGCCGGAAAACGTGTCATTGAACAGACGATTAAGGCTAAATTGCCACTTGATTTTCAGACAGCTGAGCGCGTTTTAGAGACAGGGTTTATTGATCGGATTGTTCCGCGTGAGAGACAAAAATCCGTCATTCAAACACTCATTCAAATACATGCAGGAGATGGTGTTAATGAAAGCTTATGATATTGTTAAAACCGCCCGCGATATAAATCGGATCTCCACACGAGATGTGATTCAAGCTCTTTGTCAAGAGAAGTTTATTGAACAATTTGGAGATCGATTAAGCGGGAACGACGGGGCCATTATTGGTGGAGTAGGATTAGCTAATAATACGCCTTTAACGATTATTGGAATTGAAAAGGGTCGAACGGTCGAAGAAAATATTCAATGTAATTTCGGTTCGGCATCACCAGCGGGATACCGTAAGGCAAGTAGATTGCTGAAACAAGCCAATAAATTTAATCGTCCTGTTCTGACTTTAATTAACACACCGGGGGCATATGCTGCTCCAGAATCAGAAGAAGCAGGAATCGGGGAGGCAATTGCTCGTAATTTACTGATCATGAGTGAGTTGACTGTGCCGACTTTAGCCATTATTCTGGGTGAAGGGGGCAGTGGCGGAGCGATAGCTTTAGCTTTAGCAGATGAAGTATGGATGATGGAACTGAGCGTGTATGCTATTTTATCACCAGAAGGATTTGCTTCGATCTTGTGGAAAGATGCCAAGCGTGCGCCGGAAGCAGCCGAGTTAATGAAGTTAACGAGTAAGGATTTGAGTGAGTTAGCGATTGTCGATCGCGTTATTAAAGAAGTCGATAATAACGGGCATTCTATTGATAAGACGATTATCTTATCTCAGTTAACTCGCCAAATAAATGAAAAAATGACTCAATTAGCTGAGCAACCCGTTCATGAACGATTAAAAAAACGTCAAGAACGATTTCGGAAGTTTTAAGTGTGTTATAATGAAGAAAAATTATCTGACGTATGTAAAGCCTAATGAACAGTACTAAAGAAAAACACAATCATAGTCCACAGCGAATCTCTTAAAAATGATGACGGGTTAAATCATTCGTTCGCTTGAGTGGCATCATACATTAGAAGCTCACATGAAGCAGTGTGGGTTTTTAGTTTTGCAGATTAATTGAAGAAAAAATGGGTAATGAGGAAGAAAGATTGATCGTATAAAATAGATTTTTTATTTTTTCTTGACACTAAGACAGATTGTGTGTATAATGGTTAGGTGTCTGCGTGACTTAGGTTTTGTACCCACTTGCGCAGATATAAGCGTTGAAGTGAGAGGTTGCGACACACCCGGGTGCATTGCCATGAACGAGTGTGTTAGGAAATTTTCACGGAGCTAGGTTTATTTTAAAAGTAAGCGAAGGAGGGAAAAACATGGCAAAGCAAAAGATTCGTATTCGTTTGAAAGCATACGAACACCGCGTATTGGATCAATCAGCAACAAAAATTGTGGAAACAGCAAAACGAACAGGTGCTGAAGTAGCTGGACCTGTGCCGCTACCAACAGAACGTAAATTGTTCACTATTATCCGTTCACCACACAAATACAAAGATTCACGCGAACAGTTCGAAATGCTTACACACAAACGCTTAGTAGACATTTTGAATCCAACACCGAAGACAGTCGACGCCTTAACAAAACTCGACTTACCATCAGGTGTTGATATTGAAATCAAACTATAATTAGAAATTAAAAAAACTATAATAATAAAACGGAGGTGTACTCATGACCAAAGGAATCTTAGGAAAAAAAGTTGGAATGACTCAAGTCTTCACTGAAACTGGCGAATTAGTGCCAGTAACAGTTATTGAAGCAAAACCAAACGTCGTACTCCAAGTTAAAACAGTCGAAACAGACGGTTATAACGCAGTACAGTTAGGTTTTGATGACAAACGTAATGTCTTGTCAAACCAACCTGAACAAGGTCATGTTAAAAAAGCTGACACAAGTCCTAAGCGCTTCATTCGAGAAATTCGAGATGCTGAGCTAGGAGATGTGGAAGTTGGATCAGAAATCACAGTGGAAACATTCAAGCAAGGTGACATTATCGATGTTACGGGTACGTCTAAAGGTAAAGGATTCCAGGGTGTAATCAAGCGACACAATCAAAGTCGTGGACCAGAAACTCACGGATCTCGTTACCACCGTCGGCCAGGTTCAATGGGACAAGCGGCTGACCCTGCACGCGTCTTCAAAGGTAAAAAATTACCAGGACGTATGGGTGGACAGACTACAACAATCCAAAACTTAGAGATTGTTCGAGTAGACGCTGACAAAAACGTTATCCTAGTTAAAGGGAACGTTCCTGGACCTAAAAAATCAATGGTCGAAATCAGATCAGCTAAAAAAGCAGACTAATAATATAATAGGAAGGGAGGATTAACACATGCCTAAAGTGACAGTTTTCAACCAGCAAGGAGATGCAAACGGTGAGGTGTCATTAAACAATGATATCTTTGGCATTGAGCCAAATGAGAATGTGTTGTTCGATGCAATTATTATGCAACGTGCTTCACAACGTCAAGGAACACACGCGGTAAAAAACCGTAGTGCAGTTCGCGGTGGTGGCCGTAAACCATGGCGCCAAAAAGGAACAGGTCGTGCTCGTCACGGTTCTAATACTTCACCAATCTGGCGTGGAGGTGGCGTAATCTTTGGCCCAACACCACGTTCATACAGCTACAAATTGCCGAAAAAAGTTCGTCGTCTAGCTATTTTATCTGCATTAAGTCAAAAAGCACTTGATGATGAAATTATCGTAATCGATGAACTTAACTTCGATCAACCAAAAACAAAAGACTTCCAACACATGCTTGACCACATTGGAGTGGAACGTAAAGCATTAGTTGTCTTAGAGAAGGAGAACGAATTTGCGAAGTTATCTGCACGTAACATCGAGGGAGTAAAAGTAGTTGCCCCTGATAATGTTTCAGTGCTAGATGTCGTCGCACATGACGATTTAATCCTAACGAAGACAGCCTTGGAAGCAGTAGAGGAGGCACTTCAATAATGCAAGCACAAGATATTATTTTGCGCCCAGTGATCACTGAACAGTCTATGGCCGACATGGAATTAGACAAGTACACATTTGAAGTGGACACTCGCGCTACTAAAAGCCAAGTAAAACGTGCGGTAAAAGAGTTATTCGATGTTGATGTAGAAAAAGTTAACATTATGAATACTAAGCCTAAACCAAAACGTATGGGCCGTTACGTCGGTTACACAAAGAAAAAACGTAAAGCGATTGTAACACTTAAACCGGACTCAAAAGAAATCGAAATTTTTCAAACAGAAGAATAACATTAAAACAGTAAACACATCATAATAAGGAGGGAAATGACGTGGCTATTAAAAAGTATAAAGCAACAAGTAATGGACGCCGTAATATGACGACTTCTTCTCAATCAGACATTACTACAAACAAGCCAGAAAAAAGTTTATTAGTTTCACAAAAACGTGGATCTGGTCGTAACAACGCTGGGAAGATTACTGTTCGTCACAAAGGCGGAGGCCACAAGCACAAATACCGCTTAGTTGACTTCAAACGCCGTAAAGACGGCATACGCGGTATTGTTAAGACGATCGAATACGATCCAAACCGTTCAGCTAACATTTCTCTCATCCAATACGAGGATGGGACGAAAGCTTACATTCTAGCACCAAAAGGAATTAAAGTAGGACAAGAGATTTACTCTGGACCAGATGCAGACATCAAACCAGGAAACGCTCTTGCACTGAAAGATATTCCAGTTGGTACAGTGGTTCACAACATTGAATTAAAACCAGGTAAAGGTGGACAACTTGTCCGATCAGCTGGTGCATCTGCACAAGTACTTGGTAAAGAAGGTAAATACGTATTAGTAAAATTACCATCAACTGAGAACCGACTAATCTTAGCTGAATGTCGTGCGACAATTGGAACAATCGGTAACGAACAACACGAACTTGTTCGAATCGGTAAAGCAGGACGTAATCGTTGGAAAGGTATCCGTCCAACTGTTCGTGGATCTGTAATGAACCCGAACGATCACCCGCACGGTGGTGGAGAAGGACGCGCGCCAATTGGTATGCCAAGTCCAGTATCACCTTGGGGTAAACCAACTCTCGGTAAGAAAACGAGAAAAGGTAAAAAACACTCAGACAAACTTATTGTTCGTCGTCGTCGTACGAAAAAACGTAAAAAATAATCACTAATGAAGAATACTTGGGGAATACCCAAAAGGAGGGCAATTCATGGCTCGTAGTTTGAAAAAGGGACCTTTTGTTGATGAGCATTTAATGAAAAAAGTACAAGCAATGGACTCAGACAACAAACGTGTCATCAAAACATGGTCACGCCGTTCTACAATCTTCCCGAATTTTGTAGGACATACCATTGCAGTATACGATGGTCGCAAACATGTACCAGTTTACGTTCAAGAAGATATGGTTGGGCACAAATTAGGTGAATTTGCACCAACCAGAACATTTAAAGGTCACAGCAAAACTGAAAAAGTGACGAAGAAATTTTAATCGCGAAGGGAGGAATAAATCATGGCAAGTTCCAGAACTGAAGCTCATGCAACAGCGCGAATGGTTCGCATCGCTCCGCGAAAGGTTAGACTCGTCGTTGACCAAATTAGAGGAAAAGATGCAGCAGAAGCTATTTCTATCCTTCGATTTACCAACAGAGGTGCTGCCGAAGCGGTAGAGAAAGTCTTGAAATCAGCTATTGCAAATGCTGAGCATAACTTTGACATGAATATTGAAAATTTAGTTGTAAGTGAAGCCTACGCGAACGAAGGACCAACTCTTAAGAGATTCCGTCCACGTGCGAAAGGTGCCGCTTCACGTATTAACAAGAGAACAAGCCACATTACAGTTGTGGTATCAGAGAAGAAGGAGGGTTAATAGAGAATGGGTCAGAAAGTAAATCCTCACGGTCTGCGTGTCGGCGTCATCCAAGATTGGGATGCTAAATGGTATGCAGATAGTGACTTTTCAGATAAACTACATGAAGACTTAGCCGTTCGTGAATTGATCGCAAAAGATCTTGAAGAAGCAAGTGTTTCACGCGTTGAAATTGAACGAGCAGCTAACCGAATCAATGTTTCCATTCACACAGCCAAACCAGGAATGGTTATTGGTAAAGGTGGATCAGAAGTTGATGCATTAAGAAACAAATTAAGCAACTTGACGAACAAACGTGTTCACGTTAATATCATCGAAGTGAAAAAACCAGATATGGACGCAACACTTGTAGCGAAAAGTATTGCTGAACAATTAGAAAACCGTATCTCATTCCGTCGCGCTCAAAAGCAAGCAATCCAACGTGCATTGCGTGCTGGGGCTGAAGGGGTCCGTACACAAGTTGCGGGACGTTTGAACGGAGCAGATATGGCTCGTACAGAAAGTTTTTCAGAAGGAACTGTTCCACTTCACACAATTCGTGCTGATATCGATTATGCTAATGTCGAAGCAGACACAACATTCGGTAAAATCGGTGTAAAAGTGTGGATCTACAAAGGAGAAGTTCTTCCTGAAATTGAAGAAGATCAGAAGGGAGGAAAATAATCGATGTTAGTACCTAAACGTGTAAAATATCGTCGTGAGCACCGTGGAAAAATGCGCGGTGAAGCTAAAGGTGGAAAAGAGATTGCTTACGGTCAATATGGCTTGCAATCACTTGATTCCAAATGGATTACAAATAGACAAATTGAATCAGCTCGTATTGCAATGACACGTTACATGAAACGTGGTGGGAAAGTATGGATTAAAATTTTCCCACACAAATCAGTAACAGCTAAAGGAATCGGAGTACGTATGGGTTCTGGTAAAGGTGCCCCTGAAAAATGGGTTGCTCCCGTCAAGCGTGGTAAAATCATGTTTGAGGTTGGTGGTGTATCCGAAGAGGTTGCACACGAAGCATTACGATTAGCTTCTATGAAATTACCAGTGAGAACACGTGTGGTAACTCGTGAAGAAAGTGGTGACGCACATGAAGGCTAATGAATTAAGAGAATTATCTCATCAAGAATTGAAAGACAAAGAGAAAGAGTTCAAAGACGAATTATTCAACTTGCGCTTCCAATTGGCGACTGGTCAATTAGAAGACACGTCACGAATTAAGAAAGTTCGCCAAAATATTGCTCGTGTGAAAACTGTCTTACGTCAAGCTGAATTAGCGCAGTAAGTCAGTTGACTCGAGTTTTGCCAAAGGAGGATATACATGACTGAGCGTAAAGAACGTAAACAGTATGTTGGGAAAGTTGTCTCAGACAAGATGGACAAAACAATCACTGTTGAGATTGCGACCCAAAAACAACACAAAAAATATAAAAAACGTATGAAATACTCAACTAAACTAAAAGCACATGATGAAAAGAATATCGCAAAAGAAGGCGATATCGTTCGTATCATGGAAACACGTCCGTTATCTAAAGAAAAACGGTTCCGTCTAGTTGAAGTTGTTGAAGAAGCTGTCGTATTATAATCGACAAAATAATGTATGAGGTTGAAAGGAGGATCCTAACGTGATTCAAACTGAAAGTCGTATGAAAGTTGCAGATAACTCTGGTGCCCGCGAAGTACTTGTTATTAAAGTACTCGGTGGATCAGGAGCAAAAACAGCTAATATCGGGGATGAAGTTGTTGTTACTGTTAAACATGCTACACCCGGCGGCGTTGTTAAAAAAGGTGATGTTGCACGAGCGGTTATCGTTCGTTCGAAATCAGGCTTGCGCCGAAAAGATGGATCATATATCAAATTTGATGAAAATGCTTGTGTCATCGTTCGTGAAGATAAAGCACCACGAGGAACACGTATTTTCGGACCTGTTGCTCGAGAACTACGTGACAATGACTTTATGAGAATTATTTCGTTAGCTCCAGAAGTTCTATAGTTCAAATATAAGTCAAAAGGAGGTGCGCTAAAAATGTTTATAAAAACAGGAGATAAAGTTCAAGTCATTACCGGTAAAGAAAAAGGTAAACAAGGAACGGTTCTTAAAGCCATTCCAAGAGAAAACCGTGTAATCGTTGAAGGCTTAAACATTGCTAAAAAACATACCCGTCCATCAATGGAATCAGAAGGTGGAATTGTCGAAACTGAAGCGCCAATTCACGTCTCTAACGTTCAATTGGTTGACCCTAAATCAGGTGAACCAACGCGCGTAGGCTTTAGATTTGAAGATGGCAAAAAAGTACGGTATGCTAAAAAAACAGGTGAAGCAATTTAAAGATTAGAAATTAAGAAGGGAGGACACTAATTTATGTCACGCCTTAGTGAAAAATTTAAAAATGAAGTATCACCATCATTAGTTGAGAAGTTTAACTACTCATCAGTGATGGAAGTCCCAAGAGTGGACAAAATTGTCTTGAACATGGGCGTTGGAGATGCTGTCTCTAACACAAAAAACTTAGACAAAGCTGTTGAGGAATTGGCTTTAATTGCCGGGCAAAAACCCGTCATTACTCGCGCGAAGAAATCAATTGCTGCATTCCGTTTGCGTGAAGGGATGCCAATTGGAGCAAAAGTTACCTTGCGTGGAGAACGTATGTACGAATTCCTAGACAAATTAGTCTCAGTTTCATTGCCTCGTGTTCGTGATTTCCGTGGAGTAAGTCCAAAATCATTCGATGGACGTGGAAATTACACATTAGGAGTTAAAGAACAATTAATTTTCCCAGAGATTGACTTTGATGACGTCAACAAAGTTCGTGGGTTAGATATTACAATCGTAACAACGGCTGAAACAGACGAAGAAGGCCGCGAGCTCTTAAAACAAATGGGAATGCCGTTTAAGAAATAACACACATTAGGAGGTAATGAAAAACTATGGCTAGAAAAGCATTAGTCGAAAAAGCGAAGAAGCCTAAGAAGTTTTCAACTCGTGAATATACTCGTTGTGAACGTTGTGGACGTCCACATGCTGTGTACCGTAAATTTAAATTATGCCGAATTTGTCTACGTGAATTAGCATATAAAGGACAAATTCCAGGCCTTAAAAAAGCAAGTTGGTAAACTAAGAAAATAACACGATTAAAGGAGGCGACTAGATAATGGTCATGACAGATCCAACAGCGGATTTTCTAACTCGTGTTCGTAATGCTAATGAAGCGCGTCACGAAACAGTAGAAGTTCCAGCTTCAAATTTAAAAAGAGATATCGCAAACATCTTAAAAGATGAAGGTTTCATTCGCGATGTTGAATATATTGAAGATAACAAACAAGGCGTGCTTAAGCTAACTCTTAAGTATGGACAAGAGGGCGAACGTGTTATCACTGGGATTAAGCGTATTTCTAAACCAGGGTTACGCGTGTATGCTGGTGCTCAAGACGTACCAAAAGTCCTAAATGGCTTAGGAATAGCAATTGTTTCGACATCAGAAGGTGTTGTTACAGATAAAGTTGCTCGCAGCAAGCACATTGGTGGCGAAGTAATAGCTTACGTATGGTAAGATAATAGTAATGTTGAACTTAAAAAACTAACAAGGAGGTGCCGATCAGTGAGTCGTATCGGAAATAAACCTATTGCAATTCCTGAAGGTGTTGAAGTAACACTTAACGGACATGAATTAACAGTCAAAGGTAAAAACGGTGAATTAACTCGTACGCTGAACCAAATCATTAAGCTTAATATCTCAGACGATGAAATCGTATGTGAACGTCCAGATGATAGTAAAGAAGCGCGAATTCAGCACGGAACTACTCGTTCGGTTGTTGCAAACATGGTTGAAGGCGTGCACGAAGGATTCCAAAAACAACTTGAATTAGTTGGGGTTGGATACCGTGCTCAAAAACAAGGACAAAACCTTGTATTAAACGTCGGTCTATCACACTCAGTTGAATTCGAACCAGAAGATGGAATCGAAGTCGAAGTACCTAAAAATACAATTATTATTGTAAAAGGTGCAAGCAAAGAACGTGTAGGACAGTTTGCAGCTAAAGTTCGTGAAGTAAGACCACCTGAGCCGTACAAAGGTAAAGGAATCAAATACGCTGGCGAACACATTCGTCGTAAAGAAGGTAAAACTGGGAAATAATACCTAGTATAGCCGATTAAATTATAGAATCTTAAAATAAAGAGGTGACATTGTGAATACAAAACCAGACAAAAATAAAGTGCGTAAAAAACGCCATCAACGTATTCGTAGAGATATGTTTGGTACTGCAGAGCGCCCACGTTTGAACGTGTTTCGTTCGAATAAAAACATCTATGCGCAAGTAATTGATGACATAGAGGGTGTAACGCTCGCAAGTGCATCTAGTCTAGATGAGGAAGTCTCAGAAGACAGTACAAAAGTTGATCAAGCTTCAAAAGTTGGCGAATTAGTTGCTAAGCGTGCCAAAGACAACAACATTGATACAGTTGTTTTCGATCGTGGCGGATACAAATACCACGGACGTGTGAAAGCACTCGCTGAAGCTGCTCGTCAAAATGGATTACAATTCTAAGATAAAGGAGGAGAAACTGTATGGTAAAGAATCAACACATTGATCCAGCAACATTAGATTTAGAAGATCGCGTTGTTGAGATTAACCGAGTAACAAAAGTTGTTAAAGGTGGACGTAACATGCGTTTTGCTGCGGTAGTCGTTGTCGGCGATCGTGAAGGCCATGTTGGATTAGGAACAGGTAAAGCACTCGAAGTACCTGAAGCGATCCGTAAAGCAATTGATGACGCGAAACAAAACTTAATCTACGTTCCAACTGTTGGCACAACAATTCAACACGAAGTTATTGGTTCGCACAGTGGTGGACGCGTTATGCTTAAACCAGCTGTAGCCGGTTCTGGAGTATCAGCAGGTGGACCTGTTCGTGCCGTCTTAGAATTAGCTGGTGTTGCCGATGTTACAAGTAAATCACTCGGTTCAAACACACCAATTAACATGATTCGTGCAACACTAGATGGAATTACTAAGCTGAAAAAAGCTGAAGATGTTGCGAAATTGCGCGGTAAATCTGTAGAAGAATTATTAGGATAGGAGTGGACCATTCATGGCAAACTTACAAATTACGCTGAAAAAAAGTTTGATTGGCCGTCCACAAACTCAGCACAAAATCATTAAATCTTTAGGGCTTAAGAAAGTGAATTCTCAAGTTGTTCAAGAGGACAATGATGCAATCCGTGGCGCAATCAACAAAGTACAACACTTAGTAGAAGTAAAAGAATTAGACTAATTATTTTTTAAATTAATAAAAGGAGGTGCCAGATTTATGAAACTTCATGAATTAAAACCTGCAGAAGGTTCACGTCATTCTAAAAAACGAATTGCTCGTGGTCCATCAAGTGGACAAGGGAACACAGCTGGCCGTGGTGAGCACGGACAAAAATCTCGTTCTGGTGGTGGTGTACGTCTAGGCTTTGAAGGTGGTCAAACTCCACTCTTCCAAACATTGCCAAAACGTGGATTTACAAACATTAACCGTAAAGAGTACGCGGTTGTTAACCTTGAGAAATTAAATAACTTTGATGATGGAACTGAAGTAACACCAGAATTACTACAAGAGGTCGGTATGATCAAAAAAGTAAAATCAGGTGTGAAAATCTTAGGTCGAGGAAAACTCGAGAAAAAACTAACAGTGAAAGCACACAAATTCTCTAATAGTGCGAAAGAAGCAATTGAGAACAACGGCGGAACTGTAGAGGTGGTCTAAGACTATGGGAATGTTCAATATAATTAAAGGGGCATTCACTGAAAAGAAAGTTAGAAGTCGGGTGTTCTTTACACTAGCATTGTTATTTGTTTTCCGAATTGGAACGCATATTACAGTGCCAGGCGTCGATGCTTCGGCACTTGATGAACTTCAACAAAGTGGACTTTTTAACTTGTTGGATATGTTTGGTGGGGGTGCGTTGTCACAGTATTCTGTGTTTGCACTAGGGGTATCCCCCTACATTACCTCCTCCATTATCGTTCAACTCTTGCAGATGGACATTATTCCAAAATTTAAGGAATGGTCTGAGCAGGGTGAAGTAGGACGAAAGAAACTTAACAATGTCACGCGTTATGCGACAATTGCCTTAGGTTTTTTACAAGGTCTAGGAATCTCTTATGGGTTTAACGCCTTATCAGGATTTGGACTCGTCCGTTCACAAACAACAGCGACATTTGTTACTATCGCAATTATTTTAACGGCGGGGACAATGTTAGTGATGTGGCTCGGTGAGATGATTACTGTCCATGGTGTTGGTAACGGAACCTCTCTTATTATCTTTGCCGGGATTGTTTCATCAATTCCACAAGATATTCGAGAGTTCTACAACGTTCAGATTAAGAATGCGGGCGATGAATTAACACAATCGCTAATTTTCACAGCAATTGTTGTGTTAGCTATTATTGGATTAATCATCTTCGTTACTTGGATGGAAAACGCTAAGCGTGAAATCCCTGTTCGTTATTCTAAACGAGCACAGTCAGCTAGTGATGCCAAGTTGCCACTTAAGGTAAACTCAGCAGGTGTTATTCCTGTTATTTTTGCGAGTTCATTCATTATGACACCGCAAATCATTCTAAATACGTTTGCGACCAGTAGCCAAGGACAAACTTGGTATGAAATCGCTAGCCGTGTCTTTAACTTAAGTGATCCAGTCGGGGCAACATTCTATACCTTGTTAATTATTGTTTTCACGTATTTCTACGCCTTTATCCAGATTAATCCGGAGAAGGTGGCTGAGAATTTACAGAAACAAAACGCGTATATTCCAAGTGTTAGACCAGGTATTGCAACAGAGGAGTATATTGGTTATATGCTAATTCGCCTCTCAACAGTGGGAGCCGTTTACCTTGGCGTAATTTCCGTACTACCGATGATTGCATCAGCCTTATGGAATTTACCATCCTCTCTATCTCTCGGTGGAACTAGTCTTCTAATCGTGGTTGGAGTTGGTCTAGATACCATGCGTCAACTGGAAGGATTACTAAGTAAAAATCAGTACAAAGGATTTATTCATCCGTATGAAGAACTGAAAACGTAGCAAAGGTAGGAGGAGCTCGATGAATTTATATCTATTAGGATTGCCCGGTGCCGGTAAGGGAACACAAGCAAGTCGCATTCAAGAAGCTCTCGATATCCCTCATATTTCAACAGGGGATATGTTCCGAGCGGCCATGAAAAATGAAACACCGCTCGGCAAGAAGGCAAAAAGTTTCATGGATGCTGGCGATCTTGTCCCTGATGAAGTAACCAATGGCATTGTGGCTGAGAGATTAGATCAAGATGACACAACAGATGGCTTCTTACTCGATGGTTTTCCACGAACTATTCCACAAGCGGAAGTTCTTGAGCAGATTTTATCTGACCAAAATCGTCAGTTGGATGCAGCAATTTACATTAAAGTAGATAAAAGCATTCTAATGGAGCGGTTAACTGGTCGTTTTATTTGCTCTAATTGTGGAGAAACTTACCATAAACTTTACAATCCACCGCAAGAAGATGGTGTTTGTGATGTTTGTGGGGGAACGGAATTCCATCAACGTGATGATGACAAACCAGAAACAGTTAAAAAACGGATTGAAGTTAACGAAGAACAGACGAATGCCCTGGTAGATTTCTACCAAGAAAAAGGAATTCTTCGTATCATTGATGGTCAGCAAGCACCTGATGATGTATTTGCTGACATCCAACAGATCCTAGATTAGTATCTTGTAATCATCCGTCATTTGTGTTACCATGATAAGAGTGTCAATTCAAATGAAAAAATTACAGTAAGTTTATGAACTTACGTGTATTTGTATGTGACAGATGTCAAAGGAGGAAAACATCCATGGCAAAAGAAGACGTTATTGAGGTAGAAGGTGTCGTTGTTGAGACCTTACCCAATGCAATGTTTAAAGTAGAATTAGAAAATGATCACGAGATTCTTGCACATGTTTCGGGTAAGATCCGCATGAACTATATTCGAATTCTACCTGGAGATAAAGTAACAGTCGAAATGTCGCCATATGATCTTACAAAAGGCCGCATTACGTACCGTTATAAATAATCGATAGACTCCGCACTTGGTAAAACGAGGTGATAGACACCTCAAGGAATAGCTGTTGTTAGTTATTTCCAGCGGTGTCAGAATTTAGTTGAACCTAGATACAAAAGGAGGTTATACAAGTGAAGGTAAGAGCATCCGTCAAAAAAATGTGTGACAAATGTAAAATTGTTCGTCGTAACGGTAAAGTTATGGTGATTTGTGAAAACCCTAAACACAAACAACGTCAAGGCTAATTAAACGCTAAATAAAAAGGAGGTTAAATTATGGCTCGTATTGCTGGAGTAGATATTCCACGAGATAAGCACATTGTTATTTCATTAACTTACATCTACGGAATTGGTAAGACAACTGCTCAAAAAGTTCTAGCAGCAGTGAACGTACCGGAAGAAACACGTGTCAATGAGTTGACGAATGATCAGCTTGACGCGATTCGTGCTGAAGTCGACAAATTAAAAGTCGAAGGTGACTTACGCCGTGAAGTGAACCAAAACATCAAGCGATTGAAAGAAATTGGTTCATACCGAGGTATTCGCCACCGTAAAGGTCTTCCAGTTCGTGGACAACGAACTAAAAACAATGCACGTACACGTAAAGGCCCAGCGGTTGCAATTGCTGGTAAGAAAAAATAATTAATCACTAAATAAAGTAAGGAGGTATTTTCATGGCTAAAGGAAGAAAACCAAAACGTTCACGTAAACGTAAGCAGAGAAAGAATATTGAGCATGGTGTAGCTCACATCCGTTCAACATTCAACAACACTATCGTAATGATTACAGATGTTCAAGGGAACGCTATTTCATGGTCATCTGCGGGACAATTAGGATTTAAAGGTTCTCGTAAATCAACACCATTCGCTGCACAAATGGCGGCTGAAGCAGCTGCTAAAGGTGGTATGGAAAATGGTATGAAATCTGTTGAGGTATCAGTTAAAGGCCCAGGAAGCGGTCGTGAAGCAGCTATTCGTTCACTACAAGCAACTGGATTAGATGTTACCGCAATTAAAGATGTAACACCTGTACCACACAACGGATGCCGACCTCCAAAACGTCGTCGCGTCTAATCATAATATTGCAATGTAATGAACAGACTATGACGTTGACAACGTTTTGAAAGGGGTAAAGGACCAAATGATTGAAATTGAAAAGCCAGTTATTGAAACAGTTGAGGTCAGCGAAGATGGAAAATTCGGTAAGTTTGTGATCGATCCACTAGAACGTGGGTATGGAACAACACTTGGTAATTCATTACGCCGTATTTTATTATCATCACTGCCTGGTGCTGCCGTGACAAACATTCAAATTGATGGTGTTTTGCACGAATTTACAGCCATTGATGGTGTGGTAGAAGATGTCACAGCGATCATCTTGAACTTGAAGAAACTTGCTTTAAAGCTCCACACTGAAGAAACAAAAACAATTGAATTAGATATTGAAGGAGCAGCTGAAGTGACAGCTGGCGACATCATTCACGATAGCGATGTCGAGATTATGAATCCTGATTTATATTTATGCACCGTATCTGAAGGTGGACATCTGCATATTCGTATGGAAGCAGAACGTGGCCGTGGTTACGTTGATGCTGAAGACAATAAACATGATGATATGCCTATTGGAGTGCTACCGATTGATTCAATTTATACCCCAATCAAACGCGTGAACTATAATGTAGAAAACACGCGAGTTGGCGAACAAGATCAATTCGATAAACTAACATTAGATGTATGGACAGACGGATCTATTTCACCAGAAGATGGTTTGAGCTTAGCAGCGAAAATCATGACTGAGCACTTAGATATCTTTGTTAATCTAACTGAAGAAGCACGAGATGCTGAAATCATGGTAGAAAAAGAAGAAACACAGATGGAAAAAATGCTTGAGATGACTATCGAAGAGCTTGATTTATCTGTACGTTCATACAATTGCTTGAAGCGAGCAGGTATTAATACCGTACAAGAGCTCACTGGTAAAACTGAATCAGAAATGATGAAAGTTCGAAATCTTGGACGTAAATCACTGGAAGAAGTGAAAAACAAATTAGCCGAGCTTGATTTAAGCTTACGAGAAGAATAATTTAAGACGAAGGAGGAGATACAATTATGGGATACCGCAAATTAGGACGTACAAGTTCACAACGTAAAGCTATGTTACGTGATTTAGTATCTGATTTGATTATTAATGACCGTATTAAGACGACAAAAACTCGCGCAAAAGAAACACAGCGACTAGCTGAAAAAATGGTCACACTTGGTAAACGTGGTGACTTACACGCACGACGCCAAGCAGCAGCTTTCTTGCGTAATGAATTAGCTGAAGTCGGCGAAACAGAAGATGAAATCATCGTACAGTCAACACTTCAAAAATTGTTCGATGATATCGCTGTTCGATTCGAAAACCGTAACGGTGGCTACACTCGCGTATTAAACACTGAACCTCGTCGCGGAGATGGTGCACCGATGGCTATTTTAGAATTCGTTGAAAAAGGCGAAGTAGCAGAACAAGAAGCTGAAGAAGAATAATCTTAAGTTTTGATGAAACACTTACGATGTATGGAGCGTTATGATGATGGGACTTAATGAGAGTTAAGTAACCAAGTGTCTAGCTCTAGTTTTCCTAGGGGGATTGCCTCCTAGGAAAACACCATATATCAAAAGTGCTTTTTTTATACATAATTTTCATTAAACAATATTGTATATAAAATGAGTTGTATTTCTTTTGATTACTCAATCAATGTGTCATAATAATGAGGGTATTTGATTCAGAAGAAGGAGTTTTGCGATGAATTTATTTACAAAAGATGCAACTTATTATGCTAATCTAATTAAGCAGGATAAGGTGACCTCAGTTGAGTTAGTGAAGCGGGCATTAGCGAATATTGAGGCATTAAACCCTATGCTTAACGCGGTGACCCATGTCCAAAAGGAATATGCATTAAAACGTGCTCAAGTATTGGATGAGAACAAAGATAAATTACATACTTTACCGCCATTCTATGGAGTTCCCACCTTATTGAAAGATGTGGGCCAACAACAGGCAGGTTTTCCAGCGACTAGTGGATCACAATTACTTCACCAGAATATTGCGGAAACAACAGATTATTTTGTGGAGCGTGTTATTGAGGCGGGTTTTATTATTGTGGGACGTAGCAATGTACCGGAATTTGCCTTTAAAGGGATTAGTGATTCAACCTATACGGGTCATGTTCGTACACCGTTTGATTTAACACGTAATGCAGGAGGATCTAGTGGTGGGGCAGCGGCGGCGTTAAAAGCAGGAATTGTACCTATTGCGATGGCGAGTGATGGTGGTGGGAGTATTCGCTTGCCTGCAAGTTTTAGTGGCTTAATTGGACTGAAACCCTCTCGTGGACGTATTATTGTGGGACCAAGTGGCTATCGAAGGGGTCATGGGAATGCAGTTGACTTTGCATTAACTCGTTCAGTGAGAGACACATGGACTTTATTGAAAACATTAGAGGCTGACCAAGTTGAAGCACCGTTTAACCTTCCTTTATTATCAGAAGATAGATTACAACCAATTGATCAACCGCTTAAAATTGCCTTTTCTTATACGTCTCCTATCGGGGCTACCGTTTCGAAGACGAGTAAAGATAATATAACAAAAGCTGTTCGTTTATTGGAAGCACTGGGGCATGAATTAATCGAGGTTGCTCCTAATACAGATGATGAGAAGTTATTGAGAACCTATTATAAGGTAACGAGTATCGGCGCTGCTGAGATGTTCCATAAAATAGAAGACTCACTAGGACGACGCTTAACTATGCAAGATATGGAACCAATGACTTGGGTGATGTATAAAGCAGGAGAAAAAATTCCAGCGTATGAATTATCCAGTATATTGAATTTTTGGGATCAATATACCGTACAACGCGAAAAGTTTATGGCTAATTATGATCTAGCATTGACACCTATTACAGATGGGCCCGCACCAAAGCATGAACAGTTTGGATACAGTACCTATGAGCAGGAGATGGAACAAGCCGAACATTTATCAGAGCAAGCTATAGAAGAGCTTATTATGCGAATATATAAAAAAGGACATGACTATATGGGATATGCTTTTAGCCAAAATATTGCCGGTCAACCTGCGATTAGTCTGCCCCTATTTATGACGTCAGATGGCTACCCAATCGGCACACACTTCTGGGCGGGTAAAGGGAAGGAATATCGATTATTGCAACTAGCGCAACAATTGGAAGAAGCGGGACACTTACAGACCGATATTGAAAGATTAGATAAGCCAGCAGAAAATCATAATTAGTTAAATAGAGTATGAATAGCACACATTTTAGCTTGAAAAAGCTGATTAAGATTGTATTAAGAGGCTATTTTTGGTAATATTGAGGCATTGAGTGTCCATTTTATAGCTTAGAATATTGGAGTTAATAGTATGTCAGATATCATTACAGTGAATAATATAAAGTATAAATATAATATAGATGATGACCACTTGGCGTTGAATGATGTATCCTTCTCCGTTAAGCAGGGGGAGTGGTTGAGTATCGTGGGGCCCAATGGATCGGGGAAGTCCACTCTAGCGAAAACTTTAAATGGCTTGATCGCTCCTCAAGAAGGAAGTGTTCAAGTTGATGGGCTAGACTTAACGATGGAAAATGTGTGGGATATCCGCCAACGTGTTGGGATGGTGTTTCAAAATCCAGATAATCAGTTTGTCGGTGCTACCGTGCAAGATGATGTCGCATTTGGACTGGAAAATCTGGGTGTACCACGACCAGAGATGATTGAGCGAATCGAGCATGCTCTCGCTCAAGTAGGCATGACTGACTTCGCTGAGAAAGAACCTGCTCGTCTGTCAGGTGGACAAAAACAGCGGGTAGCGATTGCTGGTATTGTGGCCTTGAAGCCCAAGATTATGATTCTAGATGAAGCGACAAGCATGTTGGATCCACGCGGGCGTCGAGAAGTCTTGCAGACGGTGAAAGAAGTGAAAGAGCGAGAGAATTTAACGGTGCTTTCTATTACACATGATGTAGATGAAGCTGCAGCGAGTGACCGTGTCTTAGTCATGAAGGGTGGTCAGATTATTGATCACGATAAACCGGAAGCTATTTTTTCGCAGACGAAGAATTTAATGTCTTATGGACTTGATGTACCGTTTCCTGAGCGGTTGAAGCAAGCCTTGGCACAAGAGAATATTAAGGTGCCAGATAATTACTTAACAAAAGAAGGGTTGATTGATTGGTTATGGACATCCGTTTCCAAGATGTAGGATATGCTTATCAAATAGGGTCTCCTTTCGAAAGTCGGGCGCTCTATGATGTCAATTTAATGATTGAGACTGGGAAATATACTGCACTGATTGGTCATACTGGTAGTGGAAAATCAACGGTCTTGCAACACTTGAATGCACTGAAGACGCCGACAGAAGGGACAGTACAAATTGGGGATCGGACAATTACGCCCGATAGCGAGAATAAGAAGCTAAAACCATTGCGAAAAAAAGTGGGGATTGTCTTTCAATTTCCAGAAGCTCAGTTATTTGAAGAGACGGTGGGTTTAGATATTGCTTTTGGTCCGCGTAACTTCGGTATGGAGAAAGAAGAGGCATTAGCGAAGGCAGAAGCTCTCCTAGAAGTTGTGGGATTAGATGCTAGCTTCATGGAGCGGTCACCCTTTGATCTATCAGGTGGACAGATGCGCCGAGTTGCGATTGCAGGGGTGTTGGCTTTAGAGCCGGAAGTATTAGTACTGGATGAGCCGACAGCCGGGTTAGATCCACGTGGGCAAAAAGAAATTATGGATATGTTCTATCGCTTACATAAAGAACAAGGCTTAACCATTGTCTTAGTGACGCATCAGATGGATGATGTGGCAACATATGCGGATCATTTAATCGTGTTGGAATCCGGGACAGTGCGCCGCCAAGGAGATCCGCGTGAAATTTTTGCAGAATCAGACTGGTTGTCTAGCTTACAGCTGGGTGTACCGAGTGCAACGGAACTTGCCAACCAATTGCAAGCACAATATGATTGGCAGTTTGATTACTTGCCTCTGACGACGGAAGAATTGGCGGAACAATTAGCCACAACGCTGAAGAAGGTAGGTGATCACCATGATGGATAAACTAATTTTTGGGCGATATGTGACGGGAGATTCACTTATTCACCGACTGGATCCACGAGCAAAGCTATTGAGCACCATATTATTTGTCGTGATTATTTTCTTGGCTAACAACTGGATTACTTACTTAGGACTGGCTTTGTTTGTCGGGTTCGGTATTTATTTGTCAGATATCAAGTTAAGTTTCTTTATTAATGGTGTCAAACCGTTAATTTGGCTAATTTTATTTACAGTATTATTGCAAGTTGTCTTTACAGCAGGGGATAATGTACTGTTCAGTTGGTGGGTGATTGTTATTTCTAAGGAAGGTCTTGTCAATGGGGCGTTTATTTTCATGCGATTTGTCTTGATTATTTTTATGACAACTTTATTGACGTTGACAACGATGCCCATGAGTTTGACCGAAGCGATCGAATATTTATTACATCCTGGTAAAAAGATTGGGGTGCCTGTGCATGAGATTGCGTTGATGTTGAGTATTGCATTGCGTTTTGTGCCGACATTAATGGATGAGACGGAGAAAATTATGAATGCTCAACGTGCCCGTGGAATCGATTTTGGGGAAGGAAATTTGTATAACCAAATGAAATCCATTGTTCCTATGTTGATTCCACTATTTGTTAGCTCGATTAACCGAGCAGAGGAATTGGCAACAGCGATGGAAGCACGGGGATATAAAGGGGGAGAAGGCCGAACAAAATTTCGTCAGCTTACTTGGCAGCGACGCGATACGTATTTGTTAGGGGTCTATCTAGCAATGGCTATTTTCCTTATTATTTTTAGAACATAGAGAAGACAGGAGAGCTTGCTTAGTGCAGGCTCTTTTCGATTGAGAAAGGATGAAATCTTGATGCAACGTTATAAATTAACTGTAGCGTATGATGGGACGAATTATAGTGGGTTTCAAGTACAACCGAATGTACCGACAATTCAGGGAGAACTTGAACAAGCCCTTCAGCGGATTGCGAAGGGTGAATTTGTGCGTATTCATGGAGCGGGGCGGACGGATGCCGGTGTGCATGCGGCGGGACAAGTGTGTCATTTTAATTTTCCGTTTTATATTTCAGAGGAGGGAATGTTGCGAGCGATCGATGCGAATACGCCCACCGATATTGTCCCTCAAAAAGTGGAGCGAGTATCTGACACTTTTCATGCACGGTATGATGCTTGTGGGAAAATGTATGAATATCGGCTCTATACTGGTAAACAAGCTGATCCATTCAAGCGACTGTACGCGTATCATCATCCGCATGCACTGAATGTTGAACGCATTAAGCAAGCCCTAGAGCATTTTAAAGGAGAACATGATTTTACGAGCTTCTCAGCGGTCAATGCAGAAGTGGATAGTCGCGTGCGTGAACTTTATGAAGCGTGCTTAATTCAAGAAGGAACAGATTATATTTTGCGTTTTAGCGGGAGTGGTTTTTTGTACAATATGATTCGAATCATGGTGGGGACGCTGCTCGATGTGTCGGATGGTAAGTTGGATCCAGATGCAATCCCTGACATACTGCAAGCAAAAGAGCGTCAAGCTGCCAGTCGAACTGCTTCACCAGTAGGATTGAAAATGGTGGAAGTTTACTATAAAGACGCAGAATACTCAGACCATTTTTTAGAAAACAATATTGATTAATTTAGCTTAGAATACGTCTCAAAACAATCATAAATCACTAAATGTTAACGGTTTTTTAACGAACTAAGTTGAAGTTCTTCTACCGACTATTGACGAGTAAATTATGGATAAGTTACAATCAGATAGGAATAAAAAGGAGTATAATTATGAGAAAAATTGGAAATTATTTATTTGTAGAAAAACAAGATGATATTTACACGATTCGAATGACCCCTGAATTGCAAGATGATGTAGGGACCGTGGCGTTTGTTGAGTACAATTTCGAAGACACATTGAAAAAAGGAGACTTCATTCTCTTTTTAGAAGCTTCGAAAACGGTTATTGAACTGAAAACGCCAATTAGTGGCACGGTACATGCCAAAAATGAAGCAGCAGTTGATCAACCTAACTTATTGAATTCTGCTGATGAAGCTGAGAACTGGTTAATTCAGTTGACCGATGTTGATGAAGCTGAATTTGCAGCGTTAGAAGACGAATAATGGAAGATCAAACAACCCTACAGGCAACCTGGGAAGCGGTCATTCACCCCTTGTGGCAAGCACATTATGGGAGCAATAGACCATTACCCGAGTTGCATACAATGGATGATTATTTTCACTGTTATCGCAAGTTAGTCAATGTCCGCCCACCTGCTCCCATGCCGGATGAGTGGATTGCGCAACAAAATAAGGTATTAGGTGCGTATAACCAGCCAACAACTGAACTGGCAGCCCTAACGTCTATACGTGAGTTCAAGAATGGCTCACAACTCTATCTCTGGCAAGGAGATATAACAGCTTTAGTCGTTGATGGGATTGTTAATGCAGCCAACAGTCAGCTAGAAGGTTGTTATTTGCCGGGACATAATTGTATTGACAACGTGATTCATTCCAAGGCGGGTATTCAACTGCGCCAAGATTGTCACGAAATAATCCAAGAACAAGGGCGAAAAGAACCCGTTGGACGAGCAAAATTAACCCCAGCATACAACTTGCCCAGCAATTATGTTCTTCATACAGTAGGGCCGAATGTGCAAGGGAAGCAAGTAGGCAAAATGCATCGGGATTTATTAGCTAATTGTTATCAGCAATGTCTGTCGTTAGCGACAGAACAATCGTTAACTAGTCTGGCTTTTTGTTGTATTTCAACAGGTGAGTTTGGATTTCCTCAACAAGAAGCTGCCGAAATCGCTATTCAAGAAGTCACAACATTTTTAGCAAAACATACCGAACCGATGCAGGTAGTATTTAATGTCTTTACGGATAAAGATAAAGAAATATACGAACGACTTTTAACGGCGAAAGGAGATGATTCAGATGACACAACATAAATGGACAGCTGAGATTTTACCCCATCAGTCTGAAGCTGAGAAGCTATGCGAATTAATAGCAGAAGCTGATGCGGTGGTGGTTGGGATTGGAGCCGGGATGTCAGCGGCGGACGGCTTTTTATACAGTGGCGAGCGCTTTACTGATCATTTTGCCGATTTTATCGAGAAGTATGGCTTAATTGATATGCTCCAGGCGAGTTTATATGATTATGAGAGTATTACGGAATACTGGGCATTCCAGAGTCGCTTCATTGCGTTGAATTACTTGGATCAACCTGTCGGACCATCATATTTAGCGCTGAAGTCTTTACTAGCGGATAAGCCATATCACATTATTACGACAAATGCGGATAATGCTTTTTGGGTGGCTGATTATGATCCGGAAAAAGTCTTTCATATCCAGGGCGAGTACGGCTTAATGCAGTGTAGTCAGTTCTGCCATGCTCAGACATATCGGAAAGATGACTTAATCCGCCAAATGGTGACAGAACAGTCTGAGATGACGATTCCATATGAGTTGATTCCTTATTGCCCACGGTGCGGCGCTTATCTTGAAGTGAATAAGCGCAACGCCGAAAAAGGAATGGTAGAAGATGCGGACTTCTATGCTCAATTGGAGCGATATGAAGCTTTCCTTGCTCAGCATGAAACTGGTCAAGTATTGTATTTAGAAATTGGAGTTGGATTTACCACACCACAGTTTATTAAGCAGCCATTTACTGACCGTACTGAATCTAACCCAGCAGCCATTTATGTACCTATGAATCAGAAGCGTTATCGATTACCACAAGCAATCCGTCAGCGAACGATTCGTTTAACAGATGATATCCAACAAACATTAACGCAAGCTAATCAGATCAAAGGAGAGAAGTAAATGTACTTAGTAGAACCAATTCGTGATGGTAAGTTTATGACAGATGGGGCAACTTCCTTAGCTATTCAAGTATATGCCCAAAAACATATCAAACCAGGCGAAGCCCTTATCTTCCCGTATATATGTGACCCCCATGTCCAGATTGGTCGCTTCCAAAACCCCGAAAAAGAAGTAGGTAAACAGTTCTTAGAAGAGCATAATATGCCTGTTGTGCGCCGTGATACGGGAGGCGGAGCAATTTATTTGGACAATGGTAGTGTAAATTTTTGTTTCCTGTTGCCTCTTGAAGATAGCCTAGTTGGAGACTACAAGCAATTCTATGCCCCAGCGATTGCAGCCTTAAAAAATCTCGGCGTAACTGAGATCGATCAAAAAGGCCGGAATGATCTAGTTATTCATGATAAAAAAGTATCCGGAGCAGCAATGATGCCGGTGGGAGATCGCTTGTATGGCGGATTTTCACTATTATTGGATATTGATCCGGAAGCGATGGTGAAGAGTTTGACACCAAATCGTCAGAAGTTAATCTCAAAAGGGATCGAATCCGTTCGTGCTCGCGTGACCAATATTCGTCCACACTTGGCAGATAAGTATCAAGATGTTACGAATATGGAATTTAAGGACTTAATGCTCAAAGAATTACTTCAGGTAGATGATTTAGCGGAAGCGAAGCGTTATATCTTAACAGATGAAGATTGGGCAGCTATCGATCAGTTAGTCGAAGAAAAATATAGCAATTGGGATTGGGTATACGGTCAAGCTCCTCAATATGAATATAACCGAAGTGAACGATTCGATGTCGGTACAATTGAGGTATCCCTATCGATCCAAGCCAGCCGTATCGATCAATGCAAGATTTATGGCGATTTCTTCTCTAAGGGAGATGTTTCAGAAGTTGAACAAGCCCTGATTGGTACGCGGACGGAACGCGAAGACTTACTGGAAGCTTTGCACGGCCTAGAGTTTGAGCAATATTTTGGGGCACTCAATCCAGAACAATTAGTGGATCTTATTTTAAGTTAAAACCATCATTGTATGAATGGAGGAAGTTCAATGACACTACTGTCGATTTTAGATTACGGCATTCGTGATGAAGGCCAAACCTCAGAAGAAGCACTTGCTCAGACGGTAGAGCGTGCTCGGCTAGCTGAACATTTAGGCTATCACCGTTTTTGGGTGGCTGAGCATCATAATGTACCGGCGTTTACCTCGAGTGCACCTGAAATGCTTATGATGCACTTGTTAAACCAAACAACACGGATTCGTATTGGGTCGGGTGGCATTATGTTACCACATTACAGTCCGCTGAAAGTAGCCGAAAACTTAAAAACATTAACTGCTTTTTTCCCTGATCGTGTGGATGCAGGCTTAGGGAACAATCCAGGAGTAAAACCTGCTCGCGAAGCATTGAATGAATACCGCACAAGTGAAGTAGACCATCAAAAGCAAGTAGCTGACTTAGTTTACTACTTACAAAATGATACGGACGAAGACCACCGCTTTAGTGATATGGTTGTCCACCCGAATGTTAAGGCTAATCCTATTCCATTTGTCTTAACCACGGGCTCTCCCTCAACAGCACAACAAGCAGGAAAGCTTGGCTTAGGCTATGTCTATGGGAAATTCTTAGTCGGAATGGACTACGTGCAAAATGGCATTAACACTTACCGTTATCATTTCAAGCCCTCTCCCTTCTTAAAGAAGCCACTTGTCAGTATTGCACTGTCCGTAGCTGTGGCATCGACTGAAGAAGAAGCTGCTGAACTAGAGCGAGCACTCGATGTGTGGATGTTAGGGAAGCATGATTATCGTGAATTTACTCATTTTCCATCTGTGGAAACAGCTGCTCAATATAAACTAAGTGCTGAAGATAAGGACCGTATTCAGAAGAACAAGAATAAAGCAATTATCGGTACTCCCACAGATGTTCAACAACAATTACAACAACTCATCGATATAACCGATGCGGATGAACTCCTCATTGTCCCGCTTATTCCAGGCGAAGATAAGCGCCGATATACTTTGGAGGCCTTGGCTGAGATGGAGTTATAGGACGACACTAAATAAAGATTAAAAATTAAATATCAGAAAGAAGGAATATATAATGGCATTATTCAAAAAAGGATTGGTAGTCGCACTTAGTTCAGCATTGCTATTAGGCGCATGTGGAACCGAGACAGGCGGGACAGATAATGGATCTGCAGAGCAAACAACTGAATCAACAGAAGATAAAAAGGTTGTGACGTTTGAGTCAAAAACGGAATTATCTACATTAGATGGATCAACATATGACTTACCGACAACTAATATGTATTTGAATATTACTGAGAATATGTATCGAAAAACGGGTAATGGCAATGAGGTAGAATTAGGGCTAGCAGCTAAGCATGAAGAAAGTGAAGATGGATTAACGCACACATTCACCTTACGCGATGATATCTACTGGGAAAATGGGGACCCAATTGTTGCAGCCGATTTTGTATTTGGAATTCAACGTAGTATTGATCCAGAATCAGCTGTGTATCCTTCAACTTCAGACGAAATTATTGTAAATGCTGATAAAATTAGAGCAGGCGAAATGGAGCTGTCAGAACTAGGGGTAGAGGCCCCAGATGACAAAACACTAGTTATGCACCTGGCATATCCATCAGCTATCTTTGATTATGATATGTCTGGAGGACGTTGGGCTCCGATTCAAGAAAAGTTTTATAATGAAGTCGGTGCGGAGAATTATGGAACGAGCGCTGATAATTTTATGGCTTCAGGACCTTACAAAATTCAAAATTGGCAAACCTCTGCTTCTGAATGGTCTCTTGTGAAGAATGAGAACTATTATGATCATGAATCAGTTGATATTGATCAAATTGATTTTAAAGTAGTCCCAGAAACATCAACTGCCGTCCAATTATATGAAAGTGGTCAATTAGATTTTGCAACATTGACCCCTGACTTTGTACCAGAGTTTAAATCACATGAAGGATTTGCTCAGGATCTAACCACTTTTTCAGGGAATATGGAAGCGAACCAAAAAGTAGATATTACCGCTAATGATCATTTTGGTCGAGCATTGTTTTATGCGATTGATCGTGAAGAATTGACAGAAAATATTCTAGCAGATGGATCATTGCCAGTAACTGGGTATGTACCATATGAGTTAGATAAAAATGTTGAGGGTGTTGACTTCCGTGAAGAAGCCGGACATTATTATAACTTTGATGCAGCCAAAGCTCAAGAAGAACTAGATGCAGCATTTAAAGAGTTAGACATTGAATCAGCAGAGTTGACGATGGTTGTGTCTGAAGATGGTCAAGATCCACAAGTTGCGGAATTTATTCAATCACAATTAGAAAATAACTTGGAAAATATTTCAGTTAATATTGAACAATTGCCACTAATGTCATTGTATGAACGTCTAGGGAAAGAGGACTGGGATTTAGCTTACTACACGCTTACACCGTTCTTGCCAGATGCATTTGCAGTCTTAGAGTGGAGCTACACCGATGGCATTAACTTATCCCAATATAGCAATGAAAAATATGATGAATTATTAGATCAAGCCAAATATGACTTTGGCACAGATCCGCGTAAACGTCGTGATATTATGATGGAAGCTGAAGAACTAAAGGTGTATGAAGATGCGAGTAATTCAACATTACACCAGAATCAACGATCTTATCTAGTAAATCCTGAGATTGAAAACTTCGAAACACTTCCAGTCAGCGGCTATCTATACTTCAGAAATGTGAAATTGAATCAATAGAATGCGAGGTAGGCATGTTTAAATATTGTTTAAAACGATTCGGTATATCAGTGATTACCATATGGATCATCATTACGATAACCTTCTTTTTGATGCATAGCATGCCAGGGACACCTTTTTCAACAGAAGCCCATCTAACAGATGAACAGATCCGAATAATGTACGAAAACTATGGCCTGAATGAACCATTGTATAAACAATATATTATTTATATGAATCAAATGATACGGGGGAATTTTGGGCTGTCTTTTCAACAAAATAATGCGGCGGTAAGTCATATGATTACAAGTCGAATGGGGCCTTCACTACAATTAGGCATCCAATCGATAATAGTCGGAACAATAGCAGGGATAGGCGTGGGCTTTATCTCTGCTATTTATCGCCACAGTTGGGGAGATACGCTAATGCAATCACTGGCTATTTTCGGACGATCAACACCTGTTTTTGTACTGGCTGTTATTTTGCAGTATTTATTTGCAGTGAGGTGGACGTGGTTTCCGATTGCCTTTTGGAATGAAGGTTGGCGATCAACTATCTTGCCAACTCTTGCTCTTTCCCTGACGCCACTTGCTATTGCTGCACGGTTGATTAGAAGTGAAATGATTGAAGTATTGTCATCGGATTACATTGAATTTTCGTATGCAAAAGGTTTACCCCGATTTAAAGTGATGCTAGTCCATGCATTGCCGAATGCAGCGTTACCAATGTTAACCGTACTAGGACCGGTAACGGCTCGATTAATTACTGGTTCAATTGCTGTAGAGAAAATATTTGCAATTCCAGGCATGGGGCATTTATTTATCGAATCGATCTTAAGTAATGACTATAGCGTGATTATGGCCATGACGATTGTATTTTCGGTCCTATTAATCAGCGTGATCTTCTTAACCGATGTTATTCATGCAGCGATCAATCCTAAGGTGCACCTAATAGAGGAGGAAGCTCCATGAAATCGAACTTATTAAACAATGCATATAATAATTCTTTATTGCAGCAAACAAAGCATGTGTCTTCGGAAGACTTTAGCTTTCAAGAAAATAAGTTAACTGATTATGCAGATTCTCTCAATACATCAACTAAAAAAAGAATATTGAAGCGGTTTTTACGGTCAAAAAGTGCCATGGTGTCGTTAATCATTATTATAGTATTTATAGTGGTGGCACTATTTGCCCCGTGGTTAACAGACTATTCGCCTACTGAGCAGCGATCCAATCATACTAATTTGCCGCCAAAAATTGAAAGCTTGTCATCCTATTCGTGGTTTGATGGGAAGCGAATTAATCGAGGCGGGGAAGTTGTTGATGCATATGAATCATTAGATCAGTCGGATGAATCCTCCCCAGTTGCTTATATACTGGGAACAGATAGTTTAGGAAGAGATATGTTAACACGTATTATATATGGCATACGGATCTCTTTACTTGTATCTTTTTCAGCGATGATAATTAATTGCATCATTGGTGTTTCTTACGGACTGATTTCTGGTTGGGTTGGGGGAAAAATTGACACCTTAATGCAACGTGCGCTAGAAGTTTTCTTTGGGATACCGAGTTTGGTTATGATTATTTTATTATTGTTAGCACTTAAATCAACTATTACCTCAGTTGTACTAGCCATTGCTTTAACCAGCTGGATGGATACAGCGCGAGTTGTACGGAATCAAACACTCAGTCTTAAGGAAGAAGAGTTTATTTTGGCCTCGAAGTTATTCGGTCAATCATCCTTATTCATTCTTTTTAAACATATTTTACCGAATATAATGGGAACACTGGCCGTTCAAATTATGATGGGCATTCCGTTTGCTATTTTTTATGAAGCATTTTTGAGCTTTATAGGTGTGGGTATTCCCGTACCACATGCTTCTTTGGGTTCACTGATTAATGATGGCTACCAGACATTTCTGCTATATCCTCATAAAATGTGGTATCCGGCTGCGGCTATTTCAATCATTATGCTAGCTTTTAACTTATTAGCTGATGGCTTAAGAGATGCTTTTGATACGAAGAGTGAAGGAGGTTAATGATGGCAACACCCCTTTTAACGATAAAAGACTTGAAAGTGACCATAACCCAAGATCAACAAGCGGTTTATCCGGTTCGAGGGATTAGCTTGGATATTTATCCTCGAGAAACTGTCGCAATTGTAGGAGAATCAGGTTCAGGGAAATCAGTCTTTGTACGGACAATTTTGGGACTGGATCAGAAGAATAGACGCATTGATGGCGATATAAGGTTTAATAATCAATCATTGCTGACTCATTCGCAGACTACATGGCAAGCTATTCGGGGTAAAAAAATAGCAATGATTTTTCAGAATGCGATGACGGTCTTAAATCCAGCCCTCACAATTGGTCACCAACTAATCGAAACCATTAGACAACATCATACAATAACGAAAGCAGCAGCAAAGCAAAAAGCTATCCAACTATTGACAGATTGTGAATTAGATAATGTTGACTTGCGGATGAAACAGTACCCACATGAATTCTCAGGCGGACAGAAACAACGAATTGCCATTGCTATCGCGTTATGTGGCGAGCCAGAATTACTCATCGCTGACGAACCGACAACTGCGCTAGATGTTCGTATTCAAGACAAAATAATCAAATTAATAAAAAAATTCCAAAAGAAAATAGGATTTTCGATAATTTTTATTACGCATGATCTAGGCATTGTCTCAGGGGTGGCTGATCGAGTCGCGGTTATGTATGCCGGGAGACTGGTAGAGCATGGGAGCAAAAGAGATATATTTTATAATCCGCAACATCCATATACGTGGGCATTATTAGAATCTATTCCTGATATTCATTCGAATCAAACATTACTCAGTATCCCGGGAGTACCTCCTAATTTATCCCAACAAATAAAAGGTGATGCTTTCGCACCACGGAGTAAATATGCGTTAAAAATTGATTACGAACAACAACCTCCTTTTTTTCAAGTCAATCCGCAGCACTATGCTGCTACATGGTTACTTCATCCTAAAGCGCCTCAAGTTGAATTGTCGGATAACATCAAGCAAAGAAAAGAAATATTTCGATCATTAGAAAAAGAGGGTTCAGAATGACAAATCAAGCACTATTAGCAATACAAGATGTGTCCATTCATTATGGATCTGTTGAAGCTGTTTCGAATATTACATTGCATATTCACGAAGGCGAACTGATTGGTTTAGTCGGCGAATCAGGGAGCGGAAAATCAACCTTAGCTAGAGGAATAATGGGACTGGAGAAACTCACTAAAGGAGATATCTACTTCCGAGGAGAAAAATTAAATCACAAAAGAAGCAAAGCAGAGAAACAAGCGATTCAGATGGTCTTTCAAGATGCTTCAGCAGCGATGAATCCACGCATGAAACTTAAAGAGATTATGCAAGAGGGTGTGAATATTCATTTCCCTGATTTATCTAGAGAAGCAAAGCAAAAAAGAGTACATGAAAGTATGCGTCAAGTAGGCTTAACAGAGCATTTACTTGAACGGTATCCACATGAGCTATCAGGCGGGCAACGGCAACGTATCGGGTTAGCACGAAGCATCATTCTGAAGCCTAAGGTGCTTATTGCCGATGAAATTATTTCGGGATTAGATGTGTCTAATCAGGCGACTATCTTGACCTTACTCCAAAAGTTGAAAGAAACAGAAAAAATGGCATATTTATTCATCACGCATGATTTATCAATTGTGCCCTATGTGTGTGACCGAGTTGCCATTATGACGGAAGGAAAAATAGTAGAAATAGGGACACCGGAAGAGTTATTCCAAAATCCGCAACATCCATATACAAAAAGTTTACTCTCATCTGTGCCCATTGCGGATCCTATTCGAGAAGAAAAAAGAGAAATAGTAGATTATAAATCCTCTGAACGTAAAGATCATTTGAACTGGTATCAGATAACCAAAACCCATGCTGTACTCCAATAAGCATGGGTTATCTTGCAAAGAAAATTATGTGGTGTAATTTTTCTGGATGCTTTGGGAACGGATGGCGTGTCTGCGGATAAAAAGTGCCAGAGAGTTGCTAAACATATCGGTCTAACAGACGCTATGGAACAAATAATGAGAATCATAACATAAGGAAGGGATAGGAGAAGGATATGCAGTTATTTACACAGGATGCTAGCTACTATGCAGAGCAGATTAAAGAAGGAAAAGTTACTTGTGTTGAGCTTGTCAAACAAGCCCTCAAAAATATTGAAGGGTTAAATCCCAAGTTGAATGCCGTGATAAGCACCCAAGAAGAATACGCGCTCAAGCAGGCGGAGCACTATGACCGGGAGATGAAAAATAAAGAGGGATTACCGCCATTTTATGGAGTGCCGACTCTATTAAAAGATTTAGGCCAACAACAAGAAGGATTTCCAGCAACAAGTGGCTCTAAGTTATTAAAAGATTATATCGCAGAACAAACGGATTATTTTGTAGAAAAAGTCATACGTGCCGGATTTATTATTGTTGGGCGAACCAATGTCCCTGAGTTTGGCTTTAAAGGGATTAGTGATGCTAAGCAGACTGGGCGGGTTAATGCGCCGTATGACCTATCACGCAACCCGGGAGGATCAAGTGGTGGAGCGGCAGCAGCATTGAAGGCAGGCATTGTGCCCCTTGCCTTTGCTAGTGATGGTGGAGGAAGTATCCGTCTACCAGCTAGTTATAGTGGACTCATTGGCCTGAAACCATCACGTGGTCGAGTTATTGTTGGGCCTGGGGGATATCGTGGCTGGCAAGGCTGTTCGGTCAACTTTGCCCTGACACGTTCAGTTCATGATACGTGGACATTGTTAAAAGAGTTGCAAACACAACAACTTGAAGCACCGTTTAATATCCCAATGATCGAAGAACCATCTTTAGCTGAGCTAGATCGTCCACTGACAATTGCTTATTCATATGATTCGCCTATCGGGGCAGAAGTTTCCGAAACAAGCAAACAAAATATAACTCGAACAGTTGAGCTATTAAAACAACTTGGACACAAATTAATTGAAGCAAAGCCACATACTGATGACTTCAAATTACTAAAAACGTATTATGAAATGAATAGCGTGGAGATGGCTGCTGTATTTCAAGAGATGGAAGAACATCTCGGCCAAAAATTAACACCAGATGATATGGAGCCAATGACCTGGCTAATATTTAAAGCCGGGGAAAAAATTCCAGCAGCAGATTTTTCTCGGATATTAGCGTTTTGGGACCAATATACGGTGCAGCGTGAAGCATTTATCAGTCAATATGATTTGGCCATAACCCCTATTACAGATGGACCCGCACCCATTCACGGCCAATTTGAATATGGAAAATATGAAGAGGATATGTTAGCGGCTGAATCACTATCAAGAGAAGAGCAACAAGCCTTAATTTGGAAAGACTTCGAAAAAGGGCAGGATTATATGGCCTATGCATTTTGCCAAAATATTGCCGGCCAACCTGCGATAAGCTTACCATTATTTGAGACTGAGGAAGGCTTGCCACTAGGAACTCACTTCTGGGCGGGCAAAGGACAAGAATATATCTTACTTCAACTGGCGAAACAATTAGAAGATGCCGGACACTTAAAGACCGATCTTAAATTATCAGCTGAACTATCAGCTCAATAATACGTCATCTATTTTACACATACGACAACTTTTGGTGCTAGTGAGGACTTTTTCCTCGCTAGCATCTTTTTATGTATTAAACTAAAAAAACATGCGGGATTTCCTTTAAAATAAAGTCAACTAAACAAAAATTAAAGGAGAAATCTCACATGTGTGAATCTAATTCTATAGTAAATTTGATTGGTATTCAAGATAAAAATATAAAACTAATTGAAAAAGATCCTAATAATACTTAATAAACGACTATTTGAGCACAATACCGCTCAATTGATTACGTTTCTCTTAGCCTCTAGACGTTTTATTTATGAAAATGGTATCCTCTGGATAAGATGTATTTCATGAGTAAGAACATTTTTTGATAAATAAAATGATCAATGGTATATTTATAATGAAAATAAAATAGAAAAACGTTCGATTGTATCCATCTCATGGAGTAGACAAAATCAAATGATTTATTCCGTTACGAATGTGTTGACTTTATGATGACCAACACTAAATGTTGAAGAGCCAAAATTGTCTGGTGATCTCGGATAGCAGTAATTTCATTTTGGTTGGTGATAGGTATTTGAATTTATCAAATGAAAAAATTTCGGATAGGTATTTTGATTTTTCATTTTTTAATAAAAAATAAAACGCCTTGCTATAAACATTGCTTTTTTGGAAAATTTCATTTTCTATTTAAGAATGCTTAATGTTATAACATCAGAAACTGAAAATCTTTTTAAAATTATCTATAAGTTTAAAAATAATATTTACAATCTGGGATACAACAGTAATAATACTAGCCAATTTTTCATATTAAGCAATGAACAATATAAGATATTTAATAACATATATGAAAGTATTTATTTATCCTATAGGAAAGTTCGAAAACTATTAATTTCTACCGGATATTTTCATTCTAATTTTGAAAATTATATTAAAAGCACATTTACCCTTGTTTCAAAATATAGCTACACAAATGAAAAATGCGGCAGATGTAAATGTCAATTATATATTTCAGAATATTACTCATCTTTACTAGAAATGGAATATTATTGCTATTTTTGTCCAGTTTGTGGGGTATATTCATTACAAACGGCAAAGAAATTACTTTCACATAATTATCGGAAAACAGTGGGTGCGGTTTCATTTAATATTCAATTACCAGATAATAGTGGAGCAGAAGTGGTATGGCAATTAAAAAATAAAGCAACAGGAAAAAATTGGTCACAAATCACAAGTGACAGACACGGTGCTACGCGAATCAATATAGACGGTATGGAAAAAGACATACATTCGTCCAAAGCAATAATTGATAGTGAAAGGATTGAATACATACATGGAAAGTTTATTAACGGATAAAAAAAAATACTTTATGTCAGTAATTTTTGATAATTTTGGTAGTTCATTAATGACTTTTGCGATACCAGTTTATATATTAGGATTAAGTAATTCAGTTTTATATTTATCTTTAATATCTTCTTTAACACTTCTCCCCTTTCTAGTTCTAGGGATGCCATTTGGAGCTTTGGTTGATAAGTTAAATATAAAGAAAATATTGTATTTATCTGATTTTATTAGATTCTTTTTATATTTTGCTTTATTTTTTATAGTGGTTTATATTGATAGCTTAGGTATTAAATTGTGGACACTGATCATAGTAACTATTTTAGTAAGTTGTATTAACGTTATTAGTTCAATATCAGAAACAACCTACCTACCATATTTATTCAAACACACAGATGATTTTACATCTTTAAATAGTAGTATCTATTCAATACAATATATTTTAGGTATTTTATCTCCTATTGTGGGTGGAATGATATATAGTAAGTATTCAATAGGAATTTTATTGTTGATCAGTAGTCTATGCTATCTCTTAAGTTCATTTTCATTTTATTATATTAAGGCTGTAGAAAATAAATCTAATCCTAAATTTTCATCTGAAATTTTTAAGGATATGTTTGCTGATATTGTAAAGGGGTATGTATATGTTTCATGTAGAAAAACAGTATTTTTACCATTAGTTATTACAGCTATTTTTAATATATTAACGGCGAATTTTCAAAATGATAGTCTGATTTTTTTAAAAAATATCATAAATTTAGATACTAGTCAGATTGGATTTGTAGTATCAGTTGCTACTAGTGGGGCACTTTGTGGAGCTTTTTTAATAAACTTTCTGAGTAAGAAATTTGAATTTCATAAGCTTTTCATTACAAATATTTTACTTCAATCTATACTGAGAATTATTTATGCACAATGGAGTAATGTTTATATGATTGTTGTAATTACTTTTGTTATAGATGCTTTACAATCAATATTGAATATAATAATTATAACCAATAGACAAAAGTTGGTGGAAAAAGAATATTTAGGTAGAGCAAATAGTCTTTATAAAACGGTGTTGATTGGAGTGAATTCGCTTGGATTTATTATTGGTGGCTTCATAACAGAGAAATTAGGAGTTCGTGTATCATTATTGATTTCTGGGATTAGCTTAGTAGTTTTATATTGTGTAGCATCATTGTTATATCGTAACATTAGCAAAAAAAGATTAAGGAAGAACAATATAAAATATTAGAAGATTTAGAAGAATATAAAAATACACATGATCAACAAAGCAATACGCTTTGGCGTAAAGCACGGTATGGCTTCATACGACAAGAAAAAAAGAAAGGTAAACAGTTAACAAATCGGAAAGATAACTGTCAATAAAAATATAACGACAGCTAGAATTGATTATTAAGACGTCAATTCTAGCTGTCTTTTGCGGTACGACAACTTTTGGTGCTAGTGAGGACTTTTTCCTCGCTAGCATCTTTTTTGTGCGTGCAATTAAAAAATATGTGGATGCTCTACAAATTCTGAGTGGATCACTTCTTTGTAAGCAAGACATAAAATGATAATAGGTGTAAGCATTAATGACTACTAAGGTTGGTAACGTTGGGATTTGTTGAGAAAAGCAACCTATTGTATAGCAGAAAATATTTTTTAGAAAATGATTGCATTATAATCAAATAAATAATATAATGTGCATATACAATATATTCAATAGTAGATGTTGTAATGTAGAAAGATAGCCGTAACAACATTTCTTTCATGTAATAGATCGTGTGGCTGGGGCTGTAAAAAGAAGAAAAAATAGTTGCATAACTGATTAATGGCAGGATTTATTGTATAAAAATGTCATTGCGACAGATACTATTTTTTATTTGATATAATGGGGATGGAACTTTATTATATGAGGAGAATTAATCGGTGGAAATGATTATAAATGTTCAGTCGAAAGAACCAATTTATGAACAAATTGTGTTACAAATTAAATCAAAAATAAAAAATGGAGAATTAACAGCAGGAGATAGTTTACCAGCGATTAGAACATTGGCTAAAGATTTAAAAGTGAGTGTTATCACAGTAAAAAAAGCATATGAAATTTTACAAACAGACGGATTAATTATGTCAGTAGTTGGACGTGGAACGGTTATAGCTGATGTCAAACGGGAAATGATTACTAAAAATATTGAGCAAGATGTTGAAATAAAGATTAAAGAATTGATGAGTTATAGTCAAAAACAAGGAATGAGTAAACGAGAATTAATCAATTTATTTAAGAAAGTAGTAGGTGATATAGATGAGTAATGCTGTAGAAATTAAACAATTAAATGTTCACTATAAAAATAGTGAGTTTTCACTTGATGACGTTACTATTAACATTCCAAAGGGCTATATTGTCGGACTCATTGGAGAAAATGGTGCAGGTAAAACAACTATCATCAATTCAATATTAGGACTACAAAAACAGTATACGGGTGTTGTAGAAATTTTTGGAGAAACTATGGATTTAGACAATACTGAGCTAAAAGAAAAAATTGGGGTGTGTTTTGATGAAATTTATTTGCCAAAAAATTTGAAAATTAAACAAGTAGAAGATATATATAGAAAGTTTTATCCACGGTGGGACTCTAATTTCTTTAATCAGACACTAGACTTTTTTAATATCTCACAAGATAAAAAAATTGAAGAATGCTCACAGGGCATGCAAAAAATGTTTTCTATTGTTTTGTCAATGTCTCATCAACCAGATTTTTTAGTGTTAGACGAGCCAACTAGTTCACTCGATCCAGTGAAGAGACAAGATGTATTAGAAATTTTTCAGACGTATATTGCCGAGGATGAAAAACGTTCTATTCTGTTCTCTAGTCATATCACTACAGATATTGAACAGATAGCTGATATTGTTATCTTTTTAAAAGCGGGTCAAGTTGTTTTTTGTGAGCCAATTACGACTCTTTTGTATGATTATGGCATGTGTCACTGTACAAAAGAACAATTTGATCAATTACATCAAACTAGCATGATAGCCTACAAAAAAGAAACGTACGGATATAGTGTGTTACTTAACAGAAAACAAATTGATAATGAGCTACCTGATCATATTGAAGTTGAAAAACCAAACTTAGAATTTATTATGAATATGTATGCTAAAGGGGTTATCGTATGATTAGTATTATAAGAAAAGATATCATGTCATCAGGACTCAAACTACAAACTATTTATGCAGTTATTCTTTCGGTGTTATCTATTATGTTATTCTTTGATATTGTTCAATATTTGGTTATTGTTGCTTATGGTATTATTATCATTGCACCGTTAGCTTATTTTGGTAGCGTATTTAATTATACAACACTTGATTATCATAAAGAAGAGCTGATGTTACCTGTCAAGCGTCCGGATATTGTAACGGCTAGATATGTAAATTATCTTTTTTTGACGGGAACTAATTTTATACTAGTTTTAGGATTTATATGGCTATATGAATCAAACGTTACATTGCTTGAAACCAGCATGAAAAGCGCCATATTTCTCACAATGGCTGTTGGATTACATTTTGGAAGTATTGTATTAGGCGGTGCATTTTTGTTTGGACATAAGCATATTAAGACAATTATTTTAGCCAGTTTTCTATTAACTATTGTTCCGGTGAGACTATTAATGGAAGGAATAAAAATCATTATGAAATTGGATGGTACATTTGATGCGTATAACTACCCAATACTTATGATTTTATTTATAGGAGGAAGTATTTTATTGTATGGTTTGTCTTTCGGAGTGTCTTTAATTTCATTTAACCAAAAATTTTAGGGAAGGAAAATTATGATGCGTGGGCTATGTTATTATTATACGCAAGAGTCTAAAAAACGAACAATAGTTGCCTTACTAATCGGCTTAATTGTACTAGCAACTAGTCTGTTAGAAGGTATCCCGGAGATAATGCTGTTTTATTTTACCATCGTATCTACTAATATATACAGTTCAAATCAAGCATTGATTAAACAGCGGTATTATTTAGAACATATTGTGCCAATTAATTATTCAACTATCATCATCTTTAAGTACACAGCACTATTGATAAAAGTGTTAGTAAGTATACTTATGTATGGTATGTTATTAAAATATGTATTTAAAGAAGATGAGCGTATAATACTACAGCTATTACTACTCTTTAGTGTAGCAATCAATTTGGGAAGTGTCACAATTTTACGAGAATTAAGTTACAATCAATTAAATAAATGGAAAGGTATTATCCTGCAATTTTTTATTGTCTTGCTACCGTTTATTTTGGAATATGGAATTAAAACAAGTGCAATTTATTCAGGCGATCAAATTATACAAATAATAAATGCAATAGTTGCAGTTATTATCTGCGTAGTAACCGCAAAAATGATTAGGTTTGTATCAAATTAAGAAACGGAGAGATATGTATGTTGGAGAAATTAAGCACAGTAATAGAAACTATCAGTATAGAAGAAATAACACATTATTTCATTTGCGACAATCAGATAAAAGTAAAATTGAGTAGCTTGTCTCCAGTTAAATACCAGAAACAAGCCGCTCAATCACATGATTAATTGTCACTTTTCAAAAAATGAGGATGAGTATTTCATTGCTACATCCACTAGATTTCTCTTAGGTATTTCTAGTATGAAATGATATATTTGTCATCCTCTATCTAAAGATTATGTTACAATTCTTTATTAACAGGTACTTGTCCATTTTCATATTGGCTAGCTTTTTCGAATAAAAATTAGTACGACAACTTTTGGTGCTGGTGAGGACTTTTTCTTCGCTAGCATCTTTTTTGTGCGTTCAATTAAAAAATATGTGGGATGTTCTATGCAATAGCATTGTTACAACCAAAACTCATTTTATAACCTATTTTAAGTGCATTATTGTTTCCGATAGAGAAGTGAAAAGTTGATATGGTTGTGTGGAAGATATAGAATAGTGGATGAGTAAGGAAATAATAACGATTGAATTGACGGGATTTGCACGGCTGTTATACAATTTAAGTAACAATAAATGAGAGGATAATGATGTGTGGAATTGGATGTAAATACATTATATAATCGGCGTAATGATAGTCGATTTAATCGAGTGGCTGTTGGAGATTTGGTAGAGCGGATTACATATAGCTATCCTGATAAACATGCGATCATAGCATGTGAAGGTGCCTATAGCGAGCCTAATTATCGAGAAGTGAGTTATCGTCAGTTTAATGAGGTAGCTAATCAGTTTGCCAATGCTCTATTAGACAGAGGCTTCCAGCGCGGGGATCGGGTATTATTTTTCTGTGATAATTCAGCTGAAGCAATGATCGGGAAGTTTGGCGTAGCTAAGGCAGGCTTAGTGAATGTGCCAGTTAATACAATGATCGCTCCAGATGTGATTGAATATATTATTCAATTAACTGAGCCCGTATTTATTGTCAGTGATGCAGCCCATAATGAAAAATTAGAGTCCGTCTTATCCCGGATAAATCGAACAAGTGATGTGACGATTTTGATTGGGGGAGATGAATTAGCTACAGGATCAGAGTCCTTTACTGATTTTGTTAATAGTCGTTCTACCGAAGCTCCAGATGTGACGATTCATGGTGATGATATTTGGGAAATTTTGTTCACATCAGGCACAACTAGTATGCCGAGGGGAGTAATGATTAGTCATCACTACACATATTTTGCTGGTTATGATTATGGGATGCATTTTTCACGAGGACTAACCTTCCCAGGCGATTATGTCTTGGCTAGTTTCTTGCCGACTATTTATCATGTAGCTGATCAGACATTACCAGCCTCTGTTTTTTTACATGCTGGAACACTAGTATTAGGTCGGAGTCTCGATTATCCTCAGTTAGCGCAAGCGATTACTGATTATAAGGTAACGGCTTTATGGGCGGGGTTCTCTGACATGTTAGAGAAGTTAGTAGACTGTTATGATGACCACGAGCAGTTGTACGATTTTAGTAGCTTAACATCTATCTTATATGGCTATGCCGCGCTAAAACCTGCTTATCACAAACGATTGAAAGAAATTGGAGCACCTCATATTCAGACTTTTGAATCATTTGCTCAGACAGAAGTGATCGCAGGGTATCGATTCTATCATGATCAACATGAAGCAGCCTATCTTGAAAAAGCGCCACTCGTTAACTATGTCGGCTTCCCAGATGCAACACTAGCTGCCAAACGAATTGATGAACAGGGTCAAGAAGTAGACGCAGAAGAAGCAGGAGAAGTGGTCTATCAATCTCCAATCTCATTCTCTGGGTATTATAAGAATGAAGAAGCAACGAAAGCCTCATTCACACCAGATGGCTGGTTCAAATCAGGTGATGGTCTAGCCAAGGATAGCGATGGGGTCTCTATTATGATTGGTCGTTATAAAGATATTATCAAATCAGGCGGGGAAAATGTGGCTAGTCCGCGGGTGGAATCTGTCATAAAATTACATGATGCAGTGGATAATGTAGCGGTTATCGGACTACCTAGTGAAAAATGGGGAGAAGAAGTGACTGCAGTTGTTGTCTTAAAAGAGGGAGTAACGGTAAGTGGAGCGGACTTGATTGCTTTTTGTCGAGAGCGCCTAGCTGGGTTCGAGACACCGAAGAAAGTGATTTTTACCGATAGTTTACCTGAATCAGTTGCGGGCAAAATTCGTAAATATGATTTAGTCCAAAAATATAGCTAATCTGATTAATAAGAATAATTCGAGGAAGGGGCCTGAGATGACAATTCAATCGGTTCATATTTTAGGAGCAGGACAGATGGGACGTGACCTAGCTTCGTGGTGTATCAGTCGCGGGCTAGAGACCACTTTAGTTAAGATGACAGATGTTACAGAAGGTTTGATTGATAAAAAGACCGAACAATCTATTCAAGCAGATATTCAGCAAAAATTACAAGAGACAGACCGAATTCATCATTTACGATTCATTTCGTATCCTCAGTTTTTGGAAGAAGCGGCTACGTGTGAATGGGTGATCGAGTCAGTCATAGAGGATTTGACCATCAAACAAGATGTTTGGGCAGAGGTAGCTGAGGCTGTTGCTGTAGAAGCTATTTTAAGTACGAATACGTCTTCCCTTCAAGTGAAAGAGATTGCCACAAATTTACCGGAGCAAGTGCAGGAACGATTCAGTGGTGTGCATTTTTTTACACCATTAAGCCAGAGTAAGTTAGTTGAACTGATTCCGTTAGATCAGACAACTCCCCAATATATCAATCAACTTAAACAGTTAGTGGATAAAGTTTTAGCTAAACGATTTATTGTGAGTCGGGATGTGACGGGGTTTGTCGCCAATCGAATGGGGTTTTATGCGAATTATGAAGCGATGTATCGAGGAGAAGCACGTCATTGGCCGATACCCAAAGTCGATGCATTAACCGGAGCAAAATTAGCGCGGGTAAAAATGGGACCTTATCGTCTCACCGATTTAACCGGAATTGATTTATCAGAAAGTGCCTTAAAAGCATATCGCCAAAATACATTTTTGGCTGAATATTTTCCGCCACGAACGCAACATCATGCTTTATTAAAAGCAGGCTATGTGGGGGATAAAGCAGGACAAGGTTATTATAAAAAAGAGCAGGGAGAACGCCTAGCCTTTGATTTTGAAACGAGAGAATATCGCCAGGCCAGTTTTCCTACCTTTCCTTTCTTTGAGAAATTTGAGACCGGTGACTGGGAACATAATTTAGATATTATTTTTACAGAAGACAGTCCTGAAGCGCACTTTATGTGGGAATCGTTGCGCAATGTGATGTACTTTGCAGCCTTGAACGTCGGGCGAGCAGCTGATGACTATCGGACTATCGATCAAGCCCTCATATGGGGGTATAATTGGACATTAGGGCCTTTCCAAATTTGGGATAAATTAGGCTTCCATCGTGTGAAGGAACGCATCGAAGTAGAATGTGGCCCATTACCGGACTGGATTCAGACAATACAAGGAGGATTCTATCCAGAAGACCGTCCATTAGATTCAGATAATTCACCACAAGCGATAGCAGAAAAAATATTATGGCATCATGATCACCAAACACGCCTCAGCCAAACGAAACAAAATAGTTTGGTCTTAGAGCTGCGAACAGCTAATCATGCCTTAAATCCAGCTGTTTTAGAAGATATCTTGGCAGCAGTAGATGAATTAGAGCAAGGTCATTATGAAGGGCTCGTCATTATTGGTGAAGGGGAACATTTTTCAGTTGGCTTTGATTTTAGCGGCTTTGAGATGATCAAGCAAGCTCCCCATCCCTCACAAAAAGCAAAAGAGATTTCTAACTTAGGCTATGAAGTGGTCAAGCGCTTGAAGTTTGCGCGTAAACCAATTGTCGCTGCTGTTAGAGGTCATGTGCTTGGCGGAGGAGCAGAAATAGCGCTGCAGTCCACTCGAATTGTTGCGGCTGCGCAAACCTATATGGGACTTCCTGAAGTAGGAGTGGGGCTCTTGCCTGCGGGAGGAGGATTAGCTGAGTTAGCAGATCGTATTTACCAACAAGACGATTCCCGGTTTGAGAAAAAGCAAAAACTGCTAGCTATGTTTAATACAGTTGCTTATGGTCAAGTATCCAAGCATGCCCAACATGCCCGAGAATTAGGTTTCTTACGAACAGAAGATATCATTGTTGCTAATGAGCGTTACTTATTGCAGACAGCTTTATCTATGGTTCAGATGCTTAGCCAAGCCGGTCATATCTCTGCAACAAACATCCGTTATCAAGCATTAGGCCAAGATTTTAAGGCGGTGGTTTCTGGTCTAGTAAAAAATTGGCGAATCGGTGGATATGTAACTGATTTTGAACAAGAGTTGGCCAATCGTATAGCTGATGTATTAGCCGGAGGGGAGTTACCGCTAGGCGTGGAGATCGATTATGAGTACCTCCTCCAATTAGAACAATCACATTATCTAGAACTCATTGAACATGACTTAACATGGGAGAGACTTCATCACATGCAAGTTTACAAACGACCACTTAGGAATTAATGCAATAGAAGGAGAGAATCGATATGACCGATAAAGCTTATATTGTTGCTTATGGGCGGTCTCCAATAGGTAAAGGCAAAGAAAATGGTTATTTCGCCCATGATAAACCTGAAGAGATTGGGAAACAAGTATTAGAAGGCGTATTGCAACGAATGGGGGGATCCTTCGACCCGGCATCGATAGACGATTTAATCTTAGGGTGTTCATTACCTGAAAATATGCAAGGGATGAATATGGCCCGGCGTCTATCACTGAGAACAGGATTACCGACAACTGTTCCAGGGATGACCCTTACTCGTTTTTGTGCCTCAGGATTGGAAGCTATCGCACTAGCGGCAAACCAGGTTAAAGTAGGGCAAGCCAACAGTGTCGTTGCGGGTGGGTTAGAGTTTATGTCCACAAGTGGTGTTTCGGCATGTGAACTGTCTGCGAACTGGCAGCTTGAAACAGTCGGACCATCCTTAAGTACTTCAATGGGTATGACAGCTGAGAATATAGCAGAGCGCTATAACATCTCTCGTGCCGAACAAGATCAGTTCGGTGTTTCTAGTCATTATAAAGCAGCAAAAGCACAGGAAGAAGGATACTTTGTGCGTGAAATTATTCCCGTTGAAACAACAGTTGTAACTTATGATGAGAACCATTATCCCACCTTGGACAAACACCTGATAGATACCGATGAAGGAGTGCGACCAGACACCACAATAGAAGCGGTCAGCAAATTACGTCCGGTTTTCAAGCAAGAGGGGACCGTGACTGCTGCGACAAGTTCACAAGTGAGTGATGGAGCCGGGTTTGTTGTAGTCATGTCCGAAGAAAAACTAGCCGAAGATGGGATTGAACCTATTGGAGTATTTCTGGGGTATCAAGTTGTTGGCTTGGATCCCGATTACATGGGAATGGGGCCTGTCGAGGCAGTAAGAGCTGTGTTGAAGCAGACCGGTCTAGCTCTGGAAGATATGGATGTGATTGAATTGAATGAAGCTTTTGCAGCCCAAGCCCTAGCGGTAATTAATGAACTCGGATTAGATCCAGACCGGGTAAACCCTAATGGGGGAGCCATTGCTTTGGGCCATCCAACTGGTGCTACCGGTGCGATCTTAGTGGCTAAAGTCTTATCTGAACTGGAGCGAATAGGCGGACGATATGGACTTGTGACGATGTGTGTTGGTGGCGGAATGGGAGCTGCTGCTATTGTAGAGTACGTAGGTTCCCCAAAAGGAGGAAGAGCAAATGACTAAGCCGTTAACAGAATTATTAGGGATACAATATCCGATTATTCAAGGAGGTATGGCCCGAATCTCTGATAGCACCTTAGTTAGTGCGGTGAGCGAAGCAGGTGGATTTGGGGTGCTCACATCAGTTGGATATACTAAGGAAGAATTACGACAAGAAATTCGGCGAGTTAAATCATTAACTGAGCGCCCATTTGGTGTTAACTTAATGCTACAACAAGATAATATTCCTGAATTAGTGGAGGTGACTTTAACTGAAAAAGTCACTGCCGTAACTACCGGAGCAGGATCACCGAAGGCTTTCGCAGCTGAATTACAAGTAGCAGGGATTAAAGTCATTCCGGTAGTATCTCAAGTCACGCATGCGGTTAAAATGGCTAACTTAGGTGTAGATGCTATTATTGCTGAAGGTTATGAGGCAGGTGGACATGTTGGATTGACAGCGACTTTACCACTTATTCAGCAGTTACAAAAAGAAGTGGAACTACCTATTATTGCAGCGGGCGGTATTGGGAGTGGAGAAGCTATATTGGCCATGGAAGCCTTAGGAGCAATCGGAGTACAGATTGGGACACTATTTCTAACAGCAGAAGAATGTGCGCTGGGTCAACGCTATAAGCAGGCGCTTATCGATGCAGATGATGTTGCAACAGCTCTGACAGGTTTATCATGGGGACTTCCGGTGCGTAATATTGCGAATGAACTTATTCAAGACTGCTTAAGGGAAGAATTTGCTGGAGTTAATTATGAAGCAATCCGGCCGATGCTATATGAATCATATGTTCGTGCAGTAGAGCAGGATGATGTTGAACGAGGGAGTGTGATGACCGGTCAGATTGCAGGCATAATTGATCGCATTCAGCCAGCAGCGACTATTATCGAAGCATTAATGGCAAGCTACCATGAAGCGAAAGAGCGCATATAAAAAATTAAAGATAACCCTCAAGTGTAAGTTGTTAGTACACCAGAGGGTTATCTTTATATGAACTATTTTTTAAATATAATTTTATGTTAAATAGTCAACTGTTAGCTTAACAAAGGCAGCCACACTCAAGTATAACTTAGATTCATCAATATCAAATTTTGGACTATGGTGTCCATGAAATTTTCCCTCAATAAATCCGGGATTGTGAATAAAGAAAAATGTACCAGGTACTTCATTTAAAAAGCAGGCCATATCTTCTCCTCCCATAAATGGATGCTCTAATTCCCCAACCAGAGAATCTTCAAATAATTCTATAAGAGATAGCATAGTTTCATGGGTTACATCTTTATCATTGACGAGAGTCGGATATTTATCATGACAAACTAAGTGACATTTTACATTCATCATTTGACCGAGTCCGGAGCATATTTCTTGTAAACGATTTTTAATATACTGTCGGACAGTAGGATCGAATGTTCGTATAGTCCCCTTGAGATGCACTTTTTCTGGGATGATATTGTAGTTGATCCCCCCCTCTAGTTGGGTTAACGAAATAACAGCAGAGTCAAGTCCCGATAAATCCCGGGAACGAATAGTTTGGATAGATGTAATTAAATGACCAGCAGCTACTATTGGATCATGAGAACCTTCAGGATAAGCTCCATGATATCCTTTCCCAATAATATCTATATCAAAGGTATCTACTGAAGCAGCAAGTGGTCCTGGTTTTAAGTTAAAAGTTGTATTTAAGGTGCCTTCTGAAACGCCTCCTTGATGAGCCCCAATTATTCGAGTGACAGTTGGATTTAGTAAAGCTCCTTCATCAATCATAGGTTGAGCACCCCCAGGACCTTCTTCGCCTGGTTGAAATAATAACTTTACTGTTCCATTAAATTTATGACGATTTTCATATAGTAACTTAGCCGTTCCCAAGAGAACGGCAGTATGGCCATCATGTCCACAAGCATGCATATTTCCATTAGTTGATTGAAAGGGGAGACCAGTTTCTTCTTTAATAGGTAAAGCATCCATATCTGCTCGAATAGCCAGTACCTGTTCTGATTGAGGTAGTTTTGTGCCATGTATTAAAGCTACAATTGCATTGCCATTAACAAAGGTCGAATCATAAGGAATACCAATATCATCTAATTGTTGGCAAACAAAGGCAACAGTTTTTGGCAAATTTAAACCTATTTCGGGAATTTGATGTAATGAGCGACGCCAATCAATAACTTGTGATTCAATTTGGATAGCTTTGTTTAATATTTGAGTTGAGTTCATATTATTCCCTCCTAATTAAGTAAAAACAGCTATCCTTTGATAGCTGTTTTATAAGTCATTTTATTTGTTCATAAAGTCTCTGACGTATTTGTCATAGTCTTCTAGCGGTGTTTCTCCTTCGTGCCATGCGGGAACATATGCATCACCACGACGAGCTTTTTCGGATTTCACAGTTTCTTCTGATTGATAGTAGTCAACAACTGTTTTGAGCACTTCATCATCTACCCGGTCTTTATTCGTAACCATCATAACTTGGTAGTAATAAGGTGTTTTGTCAGTATCTTCAATATAGAGTGCATCTTCTGGTTTGAATCCAGCATCATTAGCCATCGAAAGACCGGTAATCATTACGTCCACATCACCTGTTGCTAATGAACGAGCAACTTCAGGGCCTTCAAGTGGAATGAATTCTAAGTTCTTAGGATTATTAGTGATTTTGTCAATACTTAGACGTTCCCCTTCAACTTCTTCGACTTCAATTAAGCCAGCTGTTTTTAGTTGGATTAATGAATTGTCAATATTAACCGGGTCATCGGTAAATGATACACGAGCACCATCTGGAATGTCATCAATAGACTCAATAGACTCGTTAGCAAAAATAGCAATCGGTGGAATAGAACCATACCCAATTGGACGTAATTCTGTTCCAGCATCTTCGTTGTACTGAGCAAGGAAAGATATATATTGATAAAGATTCATATCAATATCTCCGTCACTTAGTGCACGATTGAGTTGATAAAAGTCATTAATAACAACAGGCTCTATTTCAATATTTTCGTGCTCTAATAGACGTTCTCCAATTTCTTCCCACATGATGCGACCATCTTCAGTTCCCATACCGACTTTGACAACAGTTGGCTCCTCATCATTAGTTACAACATCTTGGTCAGTTGTGGATGCATTATTAGAGTTTTGGTTTCCACACGCTACGATGACAAACGATACTAACAGTAGCAGTGATGCTCTGAAAAAAACTTTCAATTGTTTCATTGAATTCTCCTTTAACTAATTGTTAGTGCTTCATAAACTCTTCAACATATTTGTCATAGTCTTCTAGCGGTGTTTCTCCTTCTGTCCAAGCTGGCAAGTAGGATTGGCCGAAGTTTTCTTCCACGAATTGTCGTGTTTCTTCGCTCTGGAATTCTGCTACCGCTTTTTGAAGGATTTCATCATCGACACGATCTTCTTGGGAGACAATCATAACTTTGTAGTAGTAAGGTGTATCAGCTGGATCTTCAATATAGAGAGCATCTTCTGGATCTAGCCCACCATCTGTTGACATAGATAATCCAGTAATCATTAAGTCCACATCACCAGTTAGCAATGAACGTACAACTTCTGGACTTGCTAGTGGAACAAATTCAAGATTTTTAGGGTTTTCTGTGACATCATCAATTGTTAGACGTTCACCCGGTTTGTGTTCTACTTCGATTAAGCCCATTTTCTCTAATTGAAGCAAGGTATTATCGGTGTTCGTCGGATCTTCTGTGAATGAAATTTTAGCCCCTTCAGGAATATCATCAATTGATTCAATCCCCTCTTTAGCAAACATAGCTAGTGGTGGCAAGTAAGCATAACCAATTGGACGTAATTCAGTATCGGCATCTTGGTTGTATTGGGCCAAGAATGAAATGTATTGGTAAGCATTTAGATCAATATCCCCATCACTAAGTGCACGGTTGGGTGTACTAAAATCACTGAAGACTTGAGTTTCTACCTTAATATTTTCTTTTTCTAATAAACGTTTACCAACGTCATCCCAAGTTGCTTTAGTAAGTTCATTAGCCATGCCGACTTTAATAACAGTGGGTTCTCCACTATCTGTCGTTGTTTCTTGTGCGGTATCATCTTGGGTAGTTGTATCCGTATCTTTAGATCCAGCATCTTGGCTCGTGCAAGCAACCATAATAAATGCTACTAAGAATAGTAGACTTGCTTTAAGTAATGTTTTCATATGTTTCATTAAAAAATATCTCCTTTATTGTGTATAATTTTTTTCGAGTTCTTTTAGGGTGGATGTTGTGTCTTTAGACAGGGATTGTCCGAGATCCATTAATTTAATTAAGTCTTTGAAGGCGGCTTGAGGGATCGCTAATTCATCGATGTTATCTAAGTCAATTCCTAAGTCAATGTCTTCTGCTCGTCCGTCTTCAATTTTTGTGACAAAATCGGGCTCAGTAACGAATACGCTAGAGAGACCAACCATATCGCCGTGCTCGAGCGCTTCGAGTGCTTTGTCTGGTGAATTAATACCACCTGTCGCCATAGTAACTGTACGCCCTGATAAGTGATGTTGCACAACTTCATTGATGTATTGGCCGTGATAGTTTCCTTGAGATCGAACTTTATTGAGATAAATATTTTTGCCCCAGCTAGCGACCGCAAAGTATTGGACATTAGCTATCTCTAAGACCCAATCCAATAGAGTTAAGTATTCTTGAATGCTGTAGCCTACTTCATCTCCCCGTGTTTCCTCAGGGGTGCCGCGGAAGCCTAAAATAAAGTTATCAGGGGCTTCTTCATCGATAACGCGCTGGACTTCTTCAAAGATTTCCAGTGTTAACCGAGCACGGTTTTCCAACGAATCCGCGCCATATTGATCATCACGCTTGTTGGAGAAGGTGGAGAAGAATGTTTGGGGTAACAATCGCTGGGCCATCGAAATCTCAACCCCGCTAAAGCCAGCCTTGATTGCGCGTCTTGTAGCGTCACCGTAAGCTTGGATGACATGTCTAATCTTCCGTTCACTCATTGCAATTACTTGGTGAGGAATCGGTGTCTTCAACTCCATTGCACTTGGCCCATAAGAGACTCCATAATCTTTGATTGCTTGAGTAGAGAATCGGCCCGCATGTGCAAGTTGGATGATACCGTGAGCCCCATCTTGTTGCATTGCTTCAGCCAATTTCGTTAGGCCTGGGATTGAGCGATCATCATCAATACTAAATGAATACTCGAACAGTTGACCATAAGGCTCGATATAAGCCGCACTCGTTACTTGAAGTGGAGCTGAGTGACTACGGCGTCGAGCATAATCAATATCTTCTTGTGTGACGAATCCTTCTCGCGTCGAGGAATTGGTGGTGACCGGACACATACAGAAACGGTTAGGTAGAACGATTCCGTTTGGTAAAGTTACCGGTTTAAACAGCTTAGAATAAGTCGTGTGAGTCATAAATGCTCCTTCCTAATCTATCAATCTATGTGATCACAACCATTATTGTATCAAATTTTTTCTTAGCAATATAGCACAGCGATAATTTTTACGCATTTTAAGAGAAAAAAAGATGATTATGACATGAATTTGATATGAAACCCCCATTTTTATATTCAAAAATGTATTTTTGAAACGCATCAAAATTCTGGCTAAAAACTTCTCTTTAACTCCTTGACATCAAGGGATAGACTTGGTAAGATAGTAAATGGTATTGTTTACCCCACATGGTAAGCCCCGGAACTTATTATGCTATTGTAAACAATGACGGCTAATATTTAATGATGATCTTTTTTTAATTCTGGTGGGACAGAGTTACGAAAAGCTGAATAACAGATTTAGACTGAATAAACTAATTATAATTGGAGGAAACAAACATGCGCACAACTTATATGGCAAAAGAGAGCGATATCGAGCGTAAGTGGCATGTAGTTGACGCGACGGATATTCCATTAGGTCGTTTGTCAGCTGCGGTTGCTAAAATTTTACGCGGAAAACACAAACCAACTTACACACCTCACGTTGATACAGGTGATTACGTTATTATCTTAAACGCAAGCAACGTGAAATTAACAGGTAAAAAAGCAAGTGACAAGATTTACTCACGTCACACAGGATATCCTGGTGGTTTAAAACAAATTTCAGCAGGTGAATTGCGTGAGCGCAAACCTGAACGCTTGGTTGAATTATCAATTAAAGGAATGCTACCAAGTGGACCATTAGGACGTAAACAAGCGAAAAAATTATTCGTTTACGCTGATGGTGAACACAAGCAGCAAGCACAACAGCCACAAGAACTCGACATTAAAAACTTAATCTAAGGAGGGAATTTCATTGGCTAAAGTACAATATTTTGGAACAGGTCGTCGTAAGAACTCAACAGCTCGTGTTATTCTAGAGCCAGGTTCTGGTGCGATCACAATTAATGGCAAAGATATCAATGAATACTTGAACTATGACCACCACCGTCTGATTGTTAACCAACCATTCGAAACAACAGACACAAAAGGTAGTTATGACGTTCGCGTAAAAGTTCAAGGAGGCGGCTACGCAGGACAAGCAGGTGCAGTTCGTCACGGAATTGCTCGTGCACTTCTCGAAGTAGACCCAGACTTCCGCGGACCACTTAAAGCAGCTGGTCTCCTCACACGTGACTCACGTATGAAGGAACGTATGAAACCAGGTCGCAAAAAAGCGCGTAAATCACCACAATTCTCAAAACGTTAATTTACAATTATATATTACAAAAACGTCCAACTCATTTACGGGTTGGGCGTTTTTTGGGTGTCTTGTTAGTCGAATGAAGCGGGTTATTCTATAAAAATCAAATATTTTGTAAATAACACTTGACAAAATGAAAGCGTATGATATTATTAAAGTGTGATACCGGTTACACATTGAGGTGAAGATAAGATGGTTACGATGAAGGATGTAGCAAATGAAGCAAATGTTTCTGTTGCCACAGTTTCTAGATCAATAAATAATAGTGGTTATGTAAGTAAAGAAGCGCAACATAGTATTAACGAAGCTATACAAAAATTGAATTATGTACCGAATGAAGTTGCCAGATCATTATATAAGAAAACATCGAGAATGATTGGAATGCTCATTCCAGATGTTACTAATCCATATTTTAATATGATTGTTAAGGGTGCAGAAGAATTCCTATCTTTACATGGATACATGCTTATAGTTGGTGATATATCAGAAAATATTAAAAAAGAAGAACAGTATCTTCAATACTTCCTACAGTACAATATAAGTGGCTTATTAATAGCTACTGGTGTCAATAAGAAAATAGGGAAAGATATACCAAGAGTTTATTTAGATAGAATTTTTGAGAATAAAGTATATAGCGTGTTAAATGATGATTACTACGGTGGAAAAATTGCTGCTAAAAGTGTAAAAAATTCTGCGCATAGAGTAGTTATTTTAAAAGGACCAGATAAGTTACCTAGTTCAAAAGAAAGACTTAACGGAGCTTTGGAGGTTCTTCGTGATAAAGAAGTTTATATTTTCGAAACTCATACTCATAGTCCTGAAAAAGCTAATATAATAGCTAAAGAAGTGTTAGATAAGTTTCCACAGGCTGATACAATTATATCATCTAATGATATTTTTGCTCTTTCAATTTTGAAAGAGATTCAAAATAGAGATAAAAAAGTACCCAATGATATTCAGGTTGTTGGTTATGACGGAATATCATTCGGAGAGTATACATCACCAGGACTTACTACAGTAGCACAGCCAGCAGAAAAAATTGGAAAATCAGCAGCTGAGATGCTTATAAAAATAATTGAAAATAAAAATATTGTTAGTCAAAATATTAAATTAAAACCAAAATTAATTAAACGAGAATCAATTAGGGAGTGATATTTATGAAGAGAATTACTGTAATTGGAAGTATTTCAACGGATTTTTTTGCAACAGCGCCGAGGTTTCCACAAAAAGGGGAAACGATAACTGGCTTTTCATTTGACACTGGATTTGGCGGGAAAGGGGCTAATCAAGCAATTGCTATATCAAAACTAGGTGGAACTGTTTCAATGATTGGAGCTGTTGGCTCAGATCGATTTGCAGAGCCATTAATTAACAACCTAACAGAAAATGGGGTAAATGCTGACAATGTGGAACGGGTTACAGATATAAATTCAGGCTCTGCATTGATCACATTAGCTGAGCAGGATAATAATATTATTTATATTCCTGGTGCAAATAATAAAGTGTCAGAAAAAATTATTCATAGTTCAAAAAAAATTATCTTGGAATCAGATTTAATAGTGATTCAGAATGAAATACCAGAAAAAACAGTTGAATATGTTATTAATCTCTGTCAGAAAGCAGGAGTCCCTATATTATTAAATCCAGCTCCAGCTAGAAAAATAGACCGAGCACTTATTGATCAAGTAACGTATTTAACTCCAAATGAAACAGAATGTGAAGTTCTCTTTCCAAATAAAGATATTAAATCAGTACTTAAAGAATATCCGAATAAACTAATAGTTACTTTAGGGTCTGAAGGTGTGATATATCATAATGGTAACAGTATAGTAAAGGTAGATCCAATTGAACCAAAAGAGATTGTTGATACGACTGGAGCAGGAGATACATTTAATGGTGCTTTATCAATAGCAATAGTTAATGACTTTTCATTAGAACAAGCTATAAAATTTGCTAACTTGGCTGCCTCTATATCCATTGAAAAACTTGGAGCACAAACGGGGAGTCCTACTTTAAGTGTAATGAAGGAGAGAAATACGTATGAAAAAATATGGGATTTTAAATAGTTCGATCAGTAAAGTATTAGCTGATCTTGGACATACTGATCAGATTATAATAGCAGATTGTGGTTTACCAATACCAGATCATGTAAAAAAAATTGACTTAGCTTTAAAATTAGGGAGTCCTAGCTTTTCAGAGGTTTTTGAAGTTATTTTGGAAAATATGTATGTTGAGCAAGCTGTCATTGCTAATGAAATAACAGAACATAATGAACAGTTAGAAAATATTATTAATAATAGTATCAATAATATTAATTATGTCTCTCATGAAGAATTGAAAAAACAATCAAATGTAGCTAAAGCCATTATTAGAACGGGGGAAGCCACTCCATATGCTAATGTGATTTTACAGGCTGGTGTTAATTTCTAATCAGAGGAGGTGAAGTAATGAATATCGAAATGACACATATTGAAAAAAGTTTTGGTTCTAATGAGGTATTAAAAGATGTGAGTTTTGAACTAAAAGAAGGCGAAGTTCATGCTTTAATGGGAGAGAATGGTGCAGGTAAATCAACATTGATGAATATCTTAACTGGATTGCATGAAAAAGATAGTGGTCTAATTAAGATAAATGGGTCTGAAATTATTTATGATAATCCAAAAGAAGCAGAAAATAATGGTGTTAGCTTTATTCATCAGGAGATGATTACTTGGCCAGAAATGAAAGTTATCGATAATATGTTCATGGGCAAGGAATTAACATCAAAATTTTCTTGGCTCAACATGGCAAAAATGAAAAAGAAAGCTAGTAATATTCTAAGTGAACTTGAAGTAAATATTCCTTTAGATAAGACCATGAAAGCTTTGAGTGTTGGAGAACAACAGTTAATTGAAATTGCTAAAACATTAATGAATAATGCAGAAGTTATTATTATGGATGAACCAACAGCAGCATTAACTGATAGTGAAATAAAAGTATTATTTCGGATTATAAGAAAACTAAAAACTAGTGGCGTTTCAATTGTGTATATATCACATCGTATGGAAGAAATTTTTGAAATATGTGATAGAGTAACTGTCATGCGAGATGGATTATCTATAGAAACTAATTTAATTGAGAATACTAGTGAGAAAGAAATTGTTAAGCAAATGGTGGGTAGAGATATTGATGATTTTTATCCAAGTCAAGATAATCGAACGGATGATGTTTTACTTGAATTAGACAATATTTCTACAGATAAAATAAAAGATATTTCCTTCAAATTACATTCAGGAGAAATATTAGGTTTTTCAGGATTAATGGGGGCAGGCAGGACAGAAATAGCTAGAGCTATTTTTGGAATGGATACTGTTCAAGATGGTAATTTTTATTTAGAAGGAAAAAAAGTAAATTTAGCATCGCCAACTAATGCTAAAAGTTATGGTATTGGATTTTTAACGGAAAATAGAAAAGAAGAAGGTTTAATTCTTGATTTTTCAGTAAAAGATAACATTGCACTTACTTCGTTAGGGGAATTTTCAAAGTATGGTTGGATAAATACAAGAGAAGAAGAGGATTTTGTTGATTTACTAATTAAGCGTTTAACTGTCAAGACAGAAAATCGTTACTTACCTGTTAAATCTCTTTCAGGAGGTAATCAACAAAAAGTTGTATTTGCTAAATGGATTGGTTCAGGGACGCGAATTCTTATTTTAGATGAACCAACGCGAGGTGTTGATGTAGGAGCAAAACGCGAAATATATAATTTAATGAATGAATTAACTGAACGTGGTGTAGGTATTATTATGATTTCTAGTGATTTACCGGAAGTAATAAATATTAGTAATCGAGTTTGCGTAGTTCATGAAGGACGTATTGCAGGAATAGTTGAAGGAACAGATATTAACGAAGAAAAAATTATGACATTAGCTACAGGAGGAAAATAAATGAGTAAAGCATTGAAGAAAATAGACTTTAGAAAGCTGGGACCAGTCATTGCACTTATTGTACTTGTACTTTTTGTTACAGCTTTAAATCCAAGCTTTATTAGATTATCCAATTTGTTTAATTTACTACGTCAAGTTAGTATAAATGCATTACTTGCTTTTGGGATGACATTTGTAATTATTACGTCCGGTATTGATTTATCAGTTGGATCAATCTTGGCACTAAGCAGTGCTTTAACAGCAGGTATGATAGCTAGTGGAATCCCTTCTTCATTAGCGATTATATTTGGGTTATTAATTGGTGGAGTTATGGGATTTGCAAATGGATTCTTTATCACGAAAGGGAATGTAGCACCATTTATTGCTACGTTAGCAACAATGACTATTTATCGTGGCTTGACACTTGTTTATACTGGTGGGAATCCGGTATCTAATTTCGATCCGGGATTATCACTTCAAATTTTAGGCCGAGGAAGTTATTTTGGAGTTCCTATTCCAGTTATTGTCATGTTGCTTGTATTTGCTATTTTGTATGCATTCTTGCATAAAATGACATTCGGAAGAAAAGTTTTTGCAATAGGAGGAAATGAAGAAGCTGCACATATTGCTGGTATCAAAACAGATAGAATTAAACTTTGGGTATACACTATTTCTGGGATGATGTCTTCTCTTGCAGGTTTAATCTTAGTTTCAAGATTAAATTCAGCTCAGCCAACAGCAGGTACTTCATATGAATTAGACGCTATTGCAGCAGTTGTTATTGGAGGAACTAGTTTATCAGGCGGAAAAGGAAGAATATTTGGAACGTTAATTGGAGCCCTAATTATTGGGACACTTAATAATGGGTTAAATATTTTGGGAGTATCAAGTTTCTACCAGCAAGTTGTACGAGGGATTGTAATCTTAATTGCCGTCTTTGTAGATCGTGGACAAGAAAACTAAAAAAGGAGAATAGAAGAATGAAAAAAATATACAGTTTATTAATAGTATTAATTGCATTTGTACTAGTAGGATGTGGTGGATTAGATACAGGGGGTGGAGAAGTAAGTGTTGATGAACCAGTTGAAGAAAAACAAGCTGGAGATATTACGATTGGATTGTCAGTGTCTACTTTAAATAATCCATTCTTTGGAGCATTACGTGATGGTGTTGTTGAAACAGCAGAAGCTAATGGGAGTCAAGTTCAAGTATTAGACGCACAAGATGATTCTGCTACACAGAGTAATGATATTGATGATTTAATTCAACAAAATGTGGATATTCTACTAATCAATCCAGTTGATTCATCTGCTATTCAATCAGCAGTTGAAGCTGCTAATGCAGCTCAAATTCCGGTTATTACAATTGATAGATCTACAGATGGTGGGAGTATTTTATCCTATATTGCTTCAAATAATGTTGATGGAGGAGAAATGGCTGCTGAATATATTGTTGAATTATTAGGAGAAGGTGCGAATGTTGTACAATTAGAAGGTGTTCCTGGAACATCTGCTGCAAATGAACGTGGAGAAGGGTTCGAAAATATTGCTAATGAAAAACTGAATGTACTTGATAGTCAATCAGCAAACTTTAACCGGGCAGAAGGATTATCTGTCATGGAAGATATGTTACAATCTCATTCAGAGATTCAGGCTGTATTTGCTCAGAACGATGAGATGGCATTAGGCGCACTAGAAGCTATTGAATCTGCTGGGAAAGATATTGTTGTAGTAGGTTTTGATGGCAATGAAGATGCAGTAAGTGCTGTTGAAAAAGGTCAATTAAGTGGAACAGTTGCCCAAAAACCATATGATATGGGTAAAATTGCTGTCGAAACAGTCTACAAATTCTTCAGTGGTGAAGCAATTGAAGAACAAATTGACTCACCTTTGGAATTAATTAAGTAGTACTATGTTAACAAACTAGATATTCCCAAGATAAACTCGCACTAAACTAGTGACTAACTAGTATTAGTGCGAGTTTTAATATTAAATTGTAGTTAATTTTTTAGCACAATAGACTGGTTACTTTGAACAGTTAGCTTGTGCTCAAAAACTATTGAGTATTTTACTGCTTGCGCTTACAATGTAATTAGGAGGGATGAAATGATTGATAATTGGACGATAGGGATATTGATGACCATTTTAAAATATTCAACGATTTCATTATTTGAGTTAGAAGTAGAGACAAAACTAGATAGAGAATCAATTCAAAATAATATAAATCTTATTAATAAGGTTCTAGATGAGAAGGATTTAAATTGCATTGTAGAAGATAGTGGTCAATATTCAGTTCCAAATATACTTAGGGAAAATAAGGATGAAGTGCTAGATTTGTTCCGAAGCCATCAAATAATTCTTTCCCAAGAAGAAAGATTAATTTTAGTATATTTATTTATATTTTGTCGACAAGAATTTATTTCGAATCATCATTTACAGGATTTTTTAAATGTAAGCAAGAATACGACACTTAATGATATAAAAAAGCTAAGGATGGAGTGTTTAGATAATAAGGTTAAATTTGAATATACACGTTCTAAAGGTTATCACTTAGTTGGTGATGAAATTAATAAATATAGATTAGCGCAAAAATTTATAAGTAAAATGCAGTCACAATCTAATGGAGAATGGTCAACAACGTATCTTTTTAATCAATGGGAGCACAAAAATGAAAGTGATGCTTTACAACAACTAATTTTAAAGTTTGTAAAAAATCATAATTTAATTATATTAGATGACAGATTAAATGAATGTGTAATATTAATTTTGATGCTTTCTATTAGATTTAAATATCACAGTATTCCTGTACTGAATTTAGAAACGTATAATTCTGATATGATGGATAATTTAGTTGAAAATATTTGTATCTTTTTATCAGGTAAGTTTGGATTAGAGAATATTGCTGCAACTAGTATAGGTATATATTTCCAAAATATCTTAATGGGATGTTTTGAAGGAAATATATTGGATACTCGTAATGAATTTTTTCAACAACTTACAATTGATATTATACAAAGAATGGAAAAGCTATCATTGGTAGAATTTAATAATCGGGAAAGACTTATTGAAGGTTTGTTTCAACATTTGGTACCTGCTTATTATCGGCTAAAAAATAAGATGTTTACAGTAAATACGTATACTTCTGTTGTTAAGGATGAATATCAATCACTATTTGATATTGTGAAAGCAGCATTAAAACCGTTGCAGCGATTAATTGACTATCCTATTCCGGATAGTGAAATTTGTTATTTTGTTATTCATTTTGGAGGTTTTATTAAAGATATCCAAAAACAAGAAACAAAAATAAAAGCATTGTTAATATGTCCAAATGGAGTTAGTTCATCGCTTGTAGTACAAGATGAATTAAAAAAACTCTTTCCTAATATTATATTTTTAGATATTCATAGACATGAAGATATAAATAGTATGGGGTTCTTAGAGTATGATTTAGTTTTTTCTACAGTGAAGGTTAGAACAAGTAAACCTACCTATACAGTGCCGGTTTTAATGAATGAGCATGAGAAGAATGAATTATTTTATATGGTTAAAAAAGAGTTTCCAAGAGCTGATCGATACTCTAGAGATGTTGAAGAATTAATGATAATTATTGAAAAGCATGCAGATATTAATAACGAAAAGGATTTAAAATTTTTGATTTCTCAATATCTAAATACAGAAAAAAATTATAAAAAGGTGGTAAGTCCATTGTTAAAAGAATTAATAACTAAAGAAACATATCAAGTAACGGATCAAAATTTAAATTGGAAGGAGGCAATTGCATTAGCAGCTAAGCCATTACAAGAAAAATCTATTATAGATGATAATTATATTCCTGCAATGGTGAATAAAGTTGAGGAGTTTGGTCCATTTATCGACTTAGGAAAAGGAGTAGCTATACCTCATGCTAGACCAGAAGATGGTGTAAATGAAATAGGGATGTCTATGCTGGTGTTGCAGGAGCCTGTTTATTTAGCTAATGATAAAGACCATCCAATTGAAGTAATGATATGTATTGCTGCAGTAGACAATAAAAGTCATTTGAAAGCATTATCACATTTAACAAGAATTCTTAGAGATAATGAAATGGTTGAACAAATAAAGCAATCAAATAAATTTGTTGATATTGAAAACATATTAAACGAGGAGGAATAGAAAATGTTAAAAATAGGTGCAGTATGTGGATCAGGTTTGGGATCAAGTTTTATGGTGCAAATGAATATAGAATCAATTCTTAAAGAATTAGAGGTGGATATGAATGAGGTTGAAGTGGAACACTACGATATGGGGAGTGCTACTTCAAATGATGCTGATGTATGGTTTGTAGGAAGGGACTTAGAAGATTCAGCTAAACATTTAGGAGATGTAAGAGTACTGCAAAGTATTATTGACATGGATGAATTGAGAGAAGCAATTACTGAGCTCTGCAAAGAGAAAAATTTAATATAAAAACAAGGAGTGATATACAATGAAAGGTATTTTAGATTTTATCATTGATATTGTTAAAGAACCATCTATATTGGTGGCATCAATTGCTGTATTAGGCTTGATTTTACAAAAAAAATCACTACCCGATACAGTCAAAGGTGGAATTAAAACATTTGTAGGATTTATTGTGCTAAGTGGTGGAGCTGACATGGTTGTTTCTTCATTAGAACCATTTGGAACTATGTTTGAGGAAGCGTTTAACTTACAAGGAGTAGTACCTAATAATGAAGCAATTGTTGCAGTAGCGTTAACTACTTATGGAACAAGTACTGCTTTAATTATGTTAACAGGGATGATTGCTAATATTTTAATTGCTCGATTTACTAAATTTAAGTATATTTTTCTAACGGGTCATCATACACTATATATGGCTTGTATGGTTGCAGTAATTTTGTCAGTAGCAGGTTTTAATTCTATCGGATTAATTCTTTTTGGAGGGCTAGCATTAGGAATTATTATGACACTTTCACCTGCAATTGTTCAAAAATACATGGTCCAGTTAACCGGGAATAATAACATTGCGCTAGGCCACTTTAGTGCACTAAGTTACTGGTTAAGTGGATTTGTAGGACAACTAGTGGGTGGGGAAGATGCAAAATCTACTGAAGATATTAAATTTCCGAAGAGTTTATCATTTTTACGTGATAGCACAGTCAGTATTACGATTTCAATGGCGATTATTTACCTGATTGTTGCAATTTTTGCCGGAAATGAGTTTATTATGACTAACTTAAGTGAGGGAACAAATGGTATTGTATTTGCACTAAAATTAGCAGGATTGTTTGCAGCTGGAGTATTTGTTATTTTGGCTGGTGTTCGATTAGTTCTGTCAGAAATTGTGCCAGCATTTAAGGGGATTTCTGAGAAATTAGTGCCAAATTCAAAACCAGCCTTAGATTGTCCGATTGTATTTACTTATGCACCCAATGCAGTATTATTAGGCTTTATTTCAAGTTTTATTGGTGGATTACTTAGTATGATAATTATGATATTCACTGGTACTGTGGTTATTCTTCCAGGAGTTGTTCCACATTTCTTTGTGGGTGCAACAGCGGGAGTAATAGGAAATGCTTCTGGTGGAGTTAAAGGAGCGACAATTGGAGCTTTTTTACAAGGTATTTTGATTAGTTTCCTTCCAGTATTTTTAATGCCAGTTTTAGGAAATTTAGGTTTTGCTGGATCAACATTTTCTGATGCAGATTTTGGAGTCAGTGGGATTTTCTTAGGGGTATTGGCAGATAATGGAGGCACCACTTTAGTAGCTATTGGAATTTTAGTTGTGCTAGCTATTATGATTGGACTGTCAGTATTTACTAAAGAGTCTGAGAAAGGAATGTAAATAGAATGCATAAAATAGATTCGATAGATTTGTTTGCTGACAAAATAAGATATAATACATTATCGATGCTAAATAATTTAGGATTTGGTCACTATGGAGGAAGTTTATCAATTGTAGAAGTTTTAGCTGTTCTATACGGAGCAGTAATGGATATATCTCCTGAGAATTTTGATAAAATTGATAGAGATCATTTTGTTTTATCTAAAGGACATGGAGGTCCAGCTCTATATAGTGCATTGTATTTGAAAGACTTTTTTGATAAAGAAATATTAATGTCATTAAATCAGAATGGCACTAGCTTACCATCACATCCTGATCGTAATTTAACTCCGGGGGTAGATATGACAACCGGATCTTTGGGGCAGGGTATCAGTGTAGCGACAGGTATAGCACACGGTAAAGAGATTCAAAATTTAGATCACTTCACTTATACCATAGTTGGAGATGGTGAATTGAATGAGGGACAATGTTGGGAAGCTATTCAATTTGCTGCTCACTATCAGCTAGATAAGCTAATTGTATTTGTAGATGACAATAAAAAACAACTAGATGGACCAACAGAAGAAATCTGTAAACAGTTTGTAATTGAAGATAAGTTTAAGGCATTTGGTTGGGAGGCAACTACCATAGATGGAGCAGATACAATGAAAATATTACAAACTATTCAAATGTATCAAGCGTCTAATTCTAAAAAACCTAAATGTATAGTTTTAGACACAATCAAGGGGCAAGGAATTGAAGAAATTGAGACAATAAAAAATAATCATCACTTACGTCTATCAGAAGATATGTTAGGTGAATTTAAGGAAATTGAAGAAATGATGGCAAGAAAGATTGGTGATCAGTGATGCGTGAAACAAAAGAAATGAGAGAAGTTTATCGAGATTTTTTGTTGGAACATGTGGAGAAACGTGAGGACTTAGCAGTTTTAGAAGCTGATTTATCTAGTTCAATGAAAACAGATAGTTTGAAGAAAAAAATGGGTAAACGTTATATTAATGTAGGGATTATGGAAGCTCAAATGGTGGGAGCAGCTGCAGGGTTATCAGTAACTGGCCTTAAACCATATATTCATACTTTTGGGCCATTTGCATCTAGGAGAGTTTATGATCAAGTCTTTATTTCTTTAGCGTATGCACAATTGAATGCAACAATTATTGGTTCTGATGCAGGAGTAACTGCTGAAATGAATGGTGGTACGCATATGCCATTTGAGGAATTAGCTCTAATGAGAATTATTCCTAAAGCAACTGTGTATGAAGCTGTAGATGATATTCAATTTAAAGCTATTTTGGAAGAAACCTTAGATTCAGATGGATTTAATTATATAAGAACTATTAGAAAAACACCGTATCCTATTTTTAATGGGACAGAAGATTTTTCTAAAGGGTTTGTCCAAATTACAAATGGATCAGACGCTACAATTATTGCAAGTGGAATTATGGTACAGTATGCCCTTGAAGCCGTAAAAATTTTAGAAGAAAGAGGGATATCCACTAGTGTAATTAATGTGTTTAGGATCAAACCACTGCCTATAGAATTGAAAGAATTACTTTCTGGGCAAAATATTGTTACAGTTGAAAACCATAATAAAATAGGCGGTTTAGGTAGTGCTATATGTGAATTGATGGATGAACAAAATGTGCAAGTTAAGAGAATTGGTGTAGATGAACAATTTGGTCAAGTTGGTAAAGAAGCCTATTTGCGGGAAGTATATGGATTAACCACTGAAAAAATTGTTGAAAAAGTAGAAGAATATATCAAATAAGTTATTCCTGTACGTGATTTGATTAAATAATAGATATAGTTGAGAAATTTTATAATAATTTAATGATAGTAGGTAATAAATCTGTTTCTAGGTATTAAAAAGGAGTATTCCTCTTGAAACTGAATTTTCCATAACATGATGTGCTACCCTGGATTTTCTAGAATTCATTTTTGAAATCCCTCTCATAAAAACAGCAAACGGTTGAATAAAGCACTTTAAACGTTTATACTTTAATTAATAGTCATTGGAAATGATTATAAGAGGGAGTGTTATGATGTCTAGTATTACAGAGTTACTTAATATAAAATATCCAATCATTCAAGGAGGGTTGCAGTATATATCACGTAGTCCATTAGTTAGTGCGGTATCTAATGCAGGTGGATTAGGTGTGCTGACAACCGGTGGGATGGACAAAGAAGAGTTGCGAGAACAAATACAAGAAGTTAAGAAGCAGACAGATAAGCCATTTGCTGTTAATTTGACATTGATTCAAAAGAATATAGAAGAGCTAGTAGATGTGGTAGTGGAAGAAAATGTTCCTATCGTTACTACAGGAGCGGGATCACCTAAAAAGTTTATTCCAAAACTTAAAGAAAATAATACAATTATTTTGCCAGTAATCGCAGCGGTTAAGCACGCTAAAAAAATGGAAGCATTAAATGTAGATGGGTTGATAGTCGAAGGGCAAGAAGCTGGGGGACATATTGGGCAATTATCTACCCTACCACTTGTTCGACAAATTGTTAAAGCAACTCATTTACCCGTTGTAGCAGCTGGTGGAATAGGTGATGGTCATGGATTAGTAGCTGCGCTGGCTTTAGGAGCTAGTGGTGTTCAAATGGGAACTGTATTCTTAGCAACTCATGAATGCCCAATACCAAATAGTTTTAAACAGGCGATTATAGAAGCAGATGATTTATCTACTATTGTAACCGGAAGAACTTTAGGGCATCCGGTTCGTGCGATTAGAAATGAAATACTGCAAGAATATTTAGAATTGGAACAAAATAATGCTTCTCAGGAAGAACTGGATAATTTAGTTAAGGGTTCTCTGTACAAAGCCATTAAAGAAGGAGATAGACAAAGAGGAACTATGCAGGCCGGGGAGATTAGTGGATTGATTACAGAAATAAAATCAGTTGCTGAAGTAATAACGTCTATTACGAGTGAAGCAAAAGATGTCTTAAAACAATTAGAATTGCCGTATTAAAGGGAGTGAGTAAGCTTTATGAAGACGTATCAATTTGGAAAGGTTTCGATTACCTGGTTAGATGGTATGCGATCATATCATGATGGTGGCGTATTATTTGGACCCGTGCCAAAAGCTGTTTGGAATAAAAAATTTCCAGTGAACAATAAAAACCAAATTCCACAGGTAATGGATCCAATTTTACTGCAATATCAAGGAGAAAATATTTTAATAGATACCGGAATTGGGACCTCTAAAATGACGAATAAACAGCGGCGAAATGCTGGCGTCACTCGAGATACGACCGTTGAAGAGAGTCTCCAAGCGTTAGGTCTAACTGCAGCTGATATTGATACGATTATTCAAACACATATGCATAATGATCATGCTGGAGGTCTCACCAAATTAGTGAATGAAACCTTAAAGCCTGTTTTTCCTAATGCAACTATTTATATGAATGAAATAGAGTGGGATGAAGTCCGAAATCCAAATGAGCGAACAACCGGGACGTATTTGAAAGATAATTGGCAGCCGGTTCAAGATCAAGTGGTTACATTTTCTGATAAGTTTGAGTTAAATGACGCGATAACACTTCATCATACAGGAGGTCATTCACGAGGGCATTCGATTGTTGTTATTGCTCAGAATGAGGAGACCATGATTCATATGGGCGATTTATTAATGACCACAGCACACCTTAATCCATTATGGGTTCCAGCTGTTGATGATTATCCGATGACTTCAATCGAACAAAAGAATAAGTGGTTAGAATATGGATTCAGTCATCAGTCTCAATTTATTTTTTATCATGATCCGTATTATGCACTTGTGCAATGGGATAAATCGGGTGAAAAGATAGTGAAATCGATTCCGAGAGATAAAGAACCGCTTATCCCATATAGTGAGGATTATATGATATAAATAGGACGTGACAATTAATTGATAGATTATTAAATTAATAAATAGGAATTCCCTACTCATAGTGTGTGAGTAGGGGATTTTTTGTTGAATCATATAAGCGAGATGATTTTAGTATGATTCAGTATTGTCAGACGAGGTTAGGGGCGTATTCTCATCATATTTTTGTTAATTTTTTAGTGACAATTTACTTCATATGCGTTAAACTAGCTAGTGGTATGTATTATTCGATTTTAAAATAGATAGAAGGTTTTTTATGTTACATCAATTTAATAAATTATCGATTCCGTTAAAAATTTCGCTCAGTTTTTTAGTCACGGTGCTGATTGGTTCAGGATTACTTAGTTTACCGATTAGTCAGGCACATAGTTCAGAAGCGGTGTTCTTTGATCACTTGTTTACCGCTATTTCAATGGTATGTGTAACCGGCTTATACACACAACCAGTCTATTTGACGTATAATTTGTTTGGTCAAGTGGTCAGTATGATTCTGATGTCTATCGGAGGTTTGGGGATTTTGACGATTATTGCATATCTCTACTATGCGATTAATGAGCGTGTGAGTTTTTCGGAACAAGTTGCGGTTACAGAGGCGTTGAATCGGGAGAGTGTTGAGGATTTCAAGCCGTTTATTAAGTCCGTTTTTAAGTTTGTTGCAATGGTGGAAGTTGTAGGTGCCTTATTGTTGATGACGTATTTCATTCCTGATTTAGGGTGGAAAAAAGGAGCATTCACGTCAGCTTTTTTATCCATTTCGGCTTTTAATAATGCCGGGTTTGATAATCTGGGACCTACAAGTTTAATTGCGTATAGCCATGTGACTATCATTAATATTGTCATTCCGATGCTTATTATTTTTGGTGGACTTGGGTTTTCGGTTTGGAATGATTTGAAGGAACACTTTAAGCAGGCAACTTCTTGGGAAGATTATATTAGTCCTAAGCATTTGTTTCGACGGTTATCGTTGAGTTCTAAGGTGGCGATTACAGTTACGGGAGCATTGTTGTTAAGTGGGACGGTGCTGTTTTATCTATTGGAAGTGGGCCATACAATGGTGGGCTCAGCGTTCGTTGATCAGTTGAAGATATCCTTCTTCCAGTCCACAACTATGCGGACGGCAGGTTTTGCGACGGTAAACTATACCAAGTTACATACGGCGACTTTGTTAATTTGTACGATTTTTATGTTCATCGGTGGATCTCCGGGTGGAACGGCTGGGGGAGTGAAGACAACGACATGTGCGATTATCGGGAAGATGATTCTTTCAGAAATGAGAGGAGAGCAACAAGTTATTTTCTTCCGACGCTTAATTGACAAAAAAGCAGTTCAAAAATCACTCATTATTGCGATGACTTTCTTGGCAATTATTGTCACTAGTATTATTGCGATTACGTTGCTTGATAGTTGGGTAGATTTAGAATTTGTTATTTTTGAAGTAGTGTCAGCACTGGCAACGGTCGGGGTAACAGCTGACTTGACACCAGAATTAAGTCGGATGAGTCAGACCATCATTATGGTATTAATGTTTATCGGTCGTGTTGGTCCAATTACAATCTTCACGGCACTTAAGTTGAAAAAATCAAGCCCAGATGTCCAACGAGCAACAGGACAAATATTAATAGGATAGGATGATTAGATGAGACGAACAATTGGAGTACTTGGATTAGGCGTGTTCGGTCGTACAGTAGTGAAAGAATTGACGGACGAGCCAGTTGATATTATCACGATTGATAAGGATAAGACGATCACGCAACGCATAGAATCTTATGTGTTAGAAGCGGTTATTGGGGACTTCACAGATATGGAGTTAATCAAGTCAGTGGGTATCGCGCAGTGTGAGACGGTCATTATTGCGACGGCATCTTCCTTGGAGTCAAGCGTTATCGCTACCTTGAACTGTAAGAACCTTGGCATTAAGAATATTATTGTCAAAGTAAAGAATAAGCGACATAGAGAGATTATGGAACAACTGGGTGCCACTGAAGTGATTCGACCAGAGTATGCGGCAGGACTGAAGCTTTCCAAACAATTGCGCAATCCAAATATTCGCGATGTGATTGATCTGGAAGATGATGTATCGATTGTCGAATTTACTCCGCCGAAAAAATGGTTCGGTAAATCAATTAAAGAGTTAGACTTACGATCAGAATTTGGACTAAATATTATTGGGATCAAATCAGCTCAAACCAACATGATCAATTATAACTTAGCAGTCGATGCACCACTTGATGCGACAGATATCCTAGTAGCCATTGGGAATAAAGATGACATCGAAGAATTCGATTATGTAGAAGATTAAGGCTACCTATCAAAATAAATTAAATATTACAAAAAAAGCATCTACTTCATGAATCTGCAGTGTTCTAATAAGTGAAGTAGATGCTTTTTAAGTATATTCAGTACATTATCGTTCCGAATACCACTTCTCATGTTCGTACGCCATGCTCCAGAAGGCAATTTCGAATTCAACGGCTTTATGGAAGGCATCGAAATATTTTTCTTTTTGGGCATCGGATGCTTCTGCTGCGAGGTTATCCATAATTTGAATCATCTCATTCTTGGACGATTGGAACCAGTCACTAGCGTATGTCTGAATCCAGTTATCATAAAGTTCCTCGGCTGGATGCTGGTCAGCATAATAGGCACCAATATCGGCATAAACCCAATAACAAGGCAAAATCGCCGCAATCATCTCGCCTACGTCACCAAATAAGCAACAGCGATACATATGCGATGTATAGTTATAGGCAGCTGGCGCAGGCGAGAAGTCTTCTGCCTTGAAATCTGCTAAATCCAGTGCCTTCGCATGCTGTTCGTGCACAGTCAGTTCAGCCTGCGCTGTCTTTTGTGCTTTTTCTGCCAACCGAACCGTTAACTTGAAGTCATCAGAGTGAGCGGATGCTAGGGCATGTGCCTTTCCGAAGTGCTTCAAGTAGTATATATCTTGTTTAATATAAAACTTGAATGCTTCCTTATCCAGCGTCCCTGCTACCAACTCTTCAATATAAGGATGGTGAATGTTTTTCTCCCATGCTTCCTGCGACCGTGCTTTCATCTCTTCACTAAAACTCATAAAAAAGCCCTCCTTAAGCGTTTTAACCGCTAGACAGAAAGCCCTCATCTACCTTCGCTTCCCTCCGTCGATCTTAATCGAATCAGGTTATAAGGGTCTCTCTCAAGCCTCGCGACTACCCCTAGCAGTTATTTGTAGACAGTATACCATAGTGAGGGGAGAAGACAAGTGGAAGGGATTGCGGGTGAAAAGACATAAAAAACACAATTGAGATTATCCAATCATCATATAGGAATAATCCCTAAATGTTCTTTTATTAAAATACTATTAATAATCATTGTCATTTAAATCTTTAAATTATTTTATAAAATTACTGTTTTTTTAAAGATTTTATTATATAATATGAAAGAATTGTGGAATAAATTAGAATGATTTAAGGAATGTTGTTAATTTTTCAAACTGTGCAAATATGATTGGAGGAACCTTATGCTAGGAAAGAATAATAAGAAAGAACGGATTAATCGCTTACGTAATAAGAAAATTCACTATACAATCAAGAAGCTAAAAGTTGGTGTTGGATCAGTTGTTGTTGGAGCATCATTAGTCTTTGGAAGTGAAGCTGTATTGGCAGAAGAACAGTCTAATGCAACAACAGAGGACACTAAAGTGGAGACTACATATAATAAAGTAACTCCAAAAGTAGATTCTGAGAAAATTAATGAAGCAGTTGAAGCATCAGTAACATCTACAGAACAATTACCAACAGTGGAGGAGAAGATAGCAGAACCTGCTAGTAGTGGAGCGGAAGAACCAGTTCTAGAAACAGAAGAACCGGTTGGAGAGACCGAACTAACTCAACCAGTGGGAGAATCTGAGAAGTCTGCAGCATCTGAAGAATTCGAAACACTTCAAGAATCAATCGAGGACCCAGTAACTACTGAAAAGACTGATTTAGTAGATAGGGATGAACTAAAGACCCAACCACGAGCTAATCAATCAGCTGATAGAGAATATGATTTTGAAGAAATTCCGATAATCAATAAACCCGAACCAGAAGTTGATAATGCTAGTATAGAACCTGAAGATGGAAATTCAAGAGATATAGATCGTGAAGAATTAATAAAAAGTGCTGAAAGAGATAATATTCTCAAATCAGAATTGGTACAAAATGACGGGGGTCTTAATATAAGAGTTGAACAAGATGGTCCTCGTCTCGAAGATCAAGATTATATTGATACTCAAATAAATCAGCGAGTTTTTATAAACTATGATGGAGAAAAACAGTATGAAAATGTTATATTAAGATTTAAGAGGTCTAAACAGACATATGATGGATACATTTATGATTTCGCAGTTAATTCTGGTGAATTCTCAAGAGCTTCTTCCAATAAACGATCTGATTCTCATTATTATTCTGATTATAAAATAGGTACAATTACGCCCGGAATGAATAATATATCAATCCCTTTTAGTATTAAGGCGCGTAATTACCGTGCAAATAGCCTAAGTCAGGGTACAAACTCTGATTTCAAAGAAGAATTTGAAATTTCACTCGTTGATAATAATGGGGAAACTATTAGCAAACTGGCAGTAACATATGTCCAAAAAGCTTATCACATTATTCCCGTCAAAACAATAGAGGCTAATGTGAAACCACCATACAAATCTAGCTTTATCAATGAGTCAGGTGGTTCTAGTGCAAATCCTGAAACTGACCCATTAAAAGTTGGTTCATGGGATAATAACCCTAGTAATTATGGCCCTGTTAATTTTAGTGAATTCCAATTGAATTGGGAATTAAAAAGTGATCTATATAGTTATGAGTTTCCTAGTAAATATTTTATACCATCAGAGAAACTATTTTTTGAATTTCCAGAAGGATATGAGATAAGATTTGATGGGGGGTTACCTGCCCAAAAATTAACTGATACAGATCGCAATATATATACCTTTAAGAATAGATATTATAGTACCACAGGTAGACGGACAATGAATATGTATGTGAAAAATACAAATCTTTCTGAAAAAGATTTGTCCGGAAAAACTTTTTGGGCTAAGCTCTATGCAGATAATCCCTTAGAAAATTCTGAAACACTTTTGGCAGAGTATCATAAAGATAAATTGGGCTGGGTAGAAGTAGATACCTCTGAGAAAAAATTAAACATCCGCACTTTAGCATATCCGACCCGAACAAGACTTTCTCAAAGTAACGAAATAATAGGTAATTTCCGTAGATTATATACTAAAGAGGATTATAAAGAATTAAAACCAGATTTTGAAACAACAATAACAGGTACTACTTTAGATGGAAGTACGACTCCTATAACAAAAATTAACTTTAATAATCCATCTACTAAAGATTTTGAAATTGAGCGGTTTTATTTTGATAATACATTTAGTGATATTGATTTTCAGATTTTAGGTATAACAGAAAATAATGAGCGTAGCATATTATCTCGAGAAGCTGTTCTGGCGGGGGAAGTATCTTTCAATCAATTTAAAGAGTTTGATATAATCTTTGATGAGCCTATGCATGTGAAGAGGTCTGTATTTAATGTTTATATGAAAGCTTCTGAAGATGCAACGCATGAAGGAGTAACAACTTCTTCCAATGGTACTTTAGTAGCAAATGTTTCATTCAAAAAAACTGAATTAGAAGAAGTTACGGAAAGTACACATAGATTCAGTAATAATACAAATAATAAATATACTTTACAAGATATTCAACGAGTCTATAAGTTGAAGTCGGATATCTCACTAAAAGATGAAAGAGTTGATTTAAATAAAAGTTTTGATTCAAAAATTAGTATTGATCATTCCAGAGGATTACCGTCTAGAGTTAATCAGGATGTAAATAATTATATTTATGAGATTACAACGCCTCGAGGTGTGTATATAGATTTTCAGGATAAGAAAGCTGACTTTGAAAAACTATATACAATTGAAATGACTCAAACTGAAACTGGAGGAACAAATTATAAGTTTATCGCAAAGGAGCCTGTAACACCAATTTCAGTTGAACATAAACCTGAAAAGTTGAAATACCAGATGGATTCAGATGTTTTATTAAATTCTAGAAATGGATATGTGGAGTTTGAAATAGAACATCGTATAGATTTTGAAGAAAATGATAGATTTAAAATTGATGCTGAACACAGTAAAGCTGTTCGTCATGCTTCTGTAGCCGTTCCAACGGGTTTAACTAATACTATCGAAATAGGATCATCAAGAGATGGTAATTATTATGAACGTATAGCTTCGGTACCAGGAAAAGATCTCTATATGCGATCACGATTATTTAATTTAACTGATACACCTGTGACAGATAGAGGTGTTATTGTATCCTTACCACGTAAAGATGGCTATAACGTTAATGGTGAAAAACAGGAAACAACAAACAGTGTGTATTTAACTGAGTTTGTTGAACCTAATGAAAAATATGATCTTTTATATACAACAGAAGAATTAACGAGTGAATCTTCAATCGATAATGTTAAATTTGTATCTGAAAAAGAAATTACTAATGTTCAAGAGGTTACAGCTGTTAAGTATCAACTGAAAGAAGGTGTACAATTACGACCATATAATTATGATGAATTTATTTTAGTGGGACAACTTACCGAAGAATCAGAGCCAAGATTATATTCAAGGGTATATTCTAATCTATTTAACCCTAATGAATTAATTAATTTAGGTTCAATAAATGCAAGAATATATACAAATTATAAAACAATCTCAGTAAATGAGATAACTGAACCATTTGATACAGTGAAAAAAGAAGATGCTAGTTTGCCTGTTGGAGTATCAAAGACTATAATAGATGGTCGGGACGGATTAGTTAAAGAACGTACTGGTCAGTGGACATTATACGGAGAAGCTTTTGGAGAACCTAAAGTTATAGATAGCGAAGTAATAACAAAGAAAATTGACGAGGAAGTACTTGTTGGAACAGGGGTATTACCAGAAGTAACAGGTAATGATCCGTTGACAGTTCGTCAAGGAACGGGTGATACTGACCTTACAGACGGGATTACTATTACTGATAAGAATGCTAATGAAGACAAAGATGTTACAGCAGAATCTACTATAGAAATATTGAATATAGAGGAGATTAACTTTGATCAACCAGGTGAATATAGAGTTAACTTCCGAGTACGTGATTTAGATTTAAAAGAGGAGTATGAAGATCAAGCATATACTACATTTAGTCGAATTGTTAGAGTACAGGAAGTCGAATTTAGACCATCTGATGAGCTAGAATTTGGTGAAAAAGAAGATAGAGGTGATGAAGAGGGTAAACGTATTATCCTAGTAGGTAATCAATATATCAAAGCATTCCATGTACCAGCTCCAATCGAACGTATCCCAGATGTTAATTTAGCTCATGGTGAAGTTGTAGTTGAACAAGAAGGTAAAGATGGATTAGAACGAGTGACTTACGGAGCTTTTGTAGATCCTAAGACCGGAGAATTGGGACAGGCTCTTAAGATGTCTACTGAGACGGTTTATTCTCCAGAAAAACGTGTGGAACGTATCGGTGTGCGACCAAGTTCCGATGTTGTAGAAACATTCATCGAAACATTACAATACGAAACAATTATGATAGAAGATCCTAATCTTTACGTCGGTATGCAAGTTGTTGAGACAGAAGGTAGACTAGGTCAGAGTGTAGTGGAAACCCCACTTGTATTCGAAAATGGAAAACTTGTTAAAGACTTCGATAATCAAACTGTCGAAACCATTGATGCCATCGATAAAGTTGTTCGAGTTGGTACGAAACAGTTGCCAAACTTTGAAGCAATGCAGTTTGAATTAGATACCATTAAAGGTGTCTTAGAAGAAGCCGATAAACAACTTCAAGACCTTCAAGCATCAGATAATATTCAACAATATGAACTTGATACAATTAAAGCAGTATTACAAGATTTTGAATTGGCAATTAACAATTCAGCAGGTGACTTAGCAGAATTAATTCAACTCGTATCTGAATTGGATGGCCGAATTGCTGAAGAACTTGAAGATATTAGAGAAAGCACACTCTCTAGCTTAAAAGGTATAGCAGAAACCATTGAAGCTAATGAAGAAGCACTGAAAGAAAATCTAGATAAAATCCGTAAAAATATTCAGACTGAAAAAGATCGTCTCGAAGAATTAACTGAACGAGTAGAAGCAAATGAAGGAAACATTTTGCGACTTGAACAAGATATCTTAGACATGACTGATGACATCTTAAACATGACCAATGACTTGGATCACTTAGACAGTCGAGTAACTGATATAGATGCAGCTCTCCAACAAGAGATTACAGTGCGTAAGGAAGCAATTAACAACCTTTACACAGAGATTAATAATATCAAACTTCAAATTGTCAACAATGAAG
>NZ_JH601103.1:0-288427 GCF_000245815.1 Dolosigranulum pigrum ATCC 51524 | reverse complement strand
ACTAGCCACTCTACGTGCAAACCTTGAAGCGGAGAAAAACCGCATCAATGACTTAGCAGAACGAGTTAGTGAGAATGAAGGGAACATTACTGATCTTGATAAAGAGGTCAAGACATTGGAAAATTATCTGGATAAAGAAATTGAAGATCGTATTAAAGATGTTAATGAACTGCAGACTGAAATTAATCGTCTAGCAAATATTCAGGTTGATCTAAGTGAAGAGTTGCAACAAGAAATAATCAACCGTAAAGAGGCTGTTAATAATCTCTACACTGAGATTGAAAATATCAAAGTTGAATTAACTCAATCAGGTTCCGATATAGAAGCATTTGAACGTCAACTTGCCGAACTTAAAGCTGAGCTTCAGGCAGAGATAACTCGAACTAACAACCTCAGCAAACGTGTCAGCGAAAATGAAGCTCAAATCAAAGGATTGGTTGACCGTGCAGATAAGATTGAACAGGATGCAACGCAGTTAACAAAGCATGTGGTAGAACTTGAAGGAAAACTTCATGGTCTTGATGCTAAAGTAATACAAGAACTTGCCGAGCGCAAGCAATCAATTATTAGTATTGCTGTACAAATCTTCAATATCAAGCAAGAACTGCAATTATCAACGAAGGATATCGCTGAACTAGAGCGTAAATTAGTTGAACTTAGCGCAGAACTTGCTGCAGAGAAAGAGCGCTTATCCAATGTAATCAAGCGCGTGAATGAACATGATGAACGCATTACTGACCTTGAGAAGCGTACCAATGCAGTTGAGACAGTTGTTTCACGTCTGACAGGACGCATCGCAGAACTCGAATTAACGGTCGGATTATTAAGTGATCAACTAAAACAAGAAGTTGAGAACCGTAAGCAAGCGGTGAGCAACCTGAAAGACCAGATTACTGAACTTAAGCAAGAATTGAGAGTTACGACTGAAGATAGAGCTAAACTTGAACGTAAGCTAGCAGACTTAGAAGCTAACTTAGAAGCAGAAAAAGCTCGTATTAACGACTTAAGTCAGCGCGTGAATGAGAACAAGGCTAATATTGATGTACTCGGTCACCGCACAGATAAGTTAGAATCAAACGCGAACCATTTAGCTGAACGAGTCACTGAATTAGAAAACCGAGTAAATCACTTTGGCGGTGCACTTAAGGATGAAGTTGAACAGCGTAAACAAGGTATTAATGAGATTTATGCTGAAATCAAGCGAGTGAAAGAATCATTCACAAAAGCAACGTCTGATGTACGTGAAGAATTGATGAAACACCTCGATGAGCTAGAGAAAGCATTAGCTGAACAGTCGAATGCATTGATTCAACTTGATATTCGTATCACCATCGAGATCAACCGTCTAGAAGAACAGAACAATAAAGTTGATAATGGTTCTAATGACACTGAGAAACTAGGATCTGATGATAGTGTAACTAACTCAGGAAATGATTCTGATGATCAAGACACTGATGACGTAACTCCTCCAACTGATAAAGATATTACAGATTCAGATGAGGCAGATACTGATACAGACACTGAAGATGGTACATTAACTGAGCCGGAAACAGGAGATAATTCAGAAGAAACAGTTAATCCAGAAAAGACTCTGGAGACAGATGTGGAAACAGGTTCTGACTCTGATAAATCACCAGAAACTGATAAAGAGATTGATCCTAAAGTCGATCCAGAAGTTGAAACTGATCCAGAAACTAACTCTGAAGTTGGAGCAGATCCAGAGAGAGAATCAGATACTGATGAAGACTCACAACCAAATGTTTCACTAGAAGTGGACAACAGTAAAGGTTCAGACTCAGTGACTGATACTGAAGAAGCTCAACCAACTGTGACTCAAGCTGGATTAACTGGAAGTACAAGCCAAACACAAGGTGAGCTTTTACCAGCAACAGCTACGGGCGCATGGACACTAGGCCTCATTGGATTAACATCAATGGGACTTGGTGGTGTATTGAGCATCCGTCGTAAAGACGATGAAGAATAATCATTAGGAGTTATTCACTGAATGTAGGTTAGAACTTAGAATCATCCTCCAAAATTGATTTAGAGAGTACTGATTTACGCTGTAGGGATGTGGTAAAGTTATGTGCTAGGTTTATCCCTACAATAGGCGATGAATTGTAGTGAGGGATCTTCCTACCATAATTCGTCCCGCAATACAATGTGGATTCTCCGCAGACACCACTTAAGTGGCTAGTTAAACTAGTCATTTAAGTGGTGTTTTTGTATAGAGAAAAATGCTGAAGGACATTAATAAAGTTAAAATAACAATTTGGGAATTTTCTCGATAAATGAGAATTATATTTTATGTAGCGGTTTCATCCCATAATGGCTGAAAGGGGTTTACGAAAGTACTTGCTAACTGCTATGATGTAATTGTCAATGAAAATAGGAGAGACAATGGAGACCTATTTTTTAGAGCGTATTTAGAGGAATTTGATCAGGAGATTAGTTCAAAGATAGAGCAGAAATCAGTAGAGATTATTTTAAAATCTTCTTTTGTTTTCCCATGTAAGTGTGGTATAGTAAGGGTAGATATTTGTTCAATCATTTGGGGTGCCATGTGCTGAGATAAACCCACTGAACCTGTCAAGTTAGGGCTTGCGTAGGGAAATGATCGGAACGTAGCTGGATTTGGTGTGTAAAAAATACGTGATCTAGCTACTGACTATAATTTCTGACGGGCACTTTCCTTGATGGGGGAGTGCTTTTTTGTACGTGAAGTGAGAATTAAAGCAGGTAGCATTGAATGAAGAGTAGAGAGGTTAGGGAGTGAATGATGTTAGAGTTGCAGTCGGTGGATTTTTCGTTCCAACATGATCAGGAAAAACGGGTGCTGTCAGAGGTGTCACTGTCAGTCGCACCGAATCAAATTGTCAGTGTTGTTGGGAAGAGTGGATGCGGGAAGAGTACGCTCTTCAAGCTATGTACGACCGAGTTGACACCAACAAGGGGAGCGATTCGCTTCCAGGGGCGAGAGATTCAGTTAGGGGATGTGGCTTATATGCCCCAACAAGATTTATTACTTCCCTGGCAGACGGTCTTGGGGAATGTGATGTTGCCGACGAAGCTCGATGAGGCTAACCAGCTAACTGAAGAACATGGTCGGCGGTGGCTCGAGAAGGCGGGGCTAGGAGATGTGGCGGATCAGTTGCCCCATCAACTCTCAGGTGGGATGAAGCAGCGAGCCGCTTTTATTCGGACATTAATGACCGATAGTGATGTGTTGTTGTTAGATGAACCCTTTGGCGCGTTGGATTATTTCACGCAGAAGGAGATGCAGGAATGGTTATTGACGTTGTGGATGGCAACGAATAAGACAATTCTAGTGATTACACATAACATCGAGGAAGCCTTGTACTTAAGCGATGTGGTCTATGTGATGCAACCGTATCGACCGGGGCAGTCCGAGCAAGTGACACCGATTCAGATTGACTTGCCGCGTCCGCGCGAAGAAGCAGTGCGTTATAGCCGTGAGTTCATCGCTTATAAGCGACAGTTGGAGGAGGCCATCTATGAAAAAAATTAAAACAGCAGTGAGACGGTACTATCCGTTTGGGTTAATTCTGATGGCGCTGTTAGGTTTCTTCGAATGGTCGGTTAGTGCAGGGATTACGCCTCATTTCATTATTCCTAAACCCTCATCCGTGGTGCTTACCTTAATTGAGCAGTATGAGTTGTTGTGGAGACATACACTCATTACACTGCTAGAAGTAGCGGTAGGTCTTGGCGTATCGATTGGTCTCGGTATTCCGTTAGGGATTTTGCTGCATTATTCATCTTGGGCCAAACGAGCGCTCTATCCCTTCGTGCTTGTTTCGCAGACGATTCCCATTATTGCTCTGTCACCGATCTTTGTCATGTGGTTTGGTTATGGGTTGACGATAAAAGTAGCGATTATTTTTCTGTTTTGCTTTTTCCCATTGGTTGTGAGTACGTATGATGGATTGAAGGTAACAGATTCTGCTTATTTGTCCCTGTTTCGTAATTTGAAAGCCTCTAAGTGGCAAATGTTTAAGTATTTGCAGTGGCGAATGGCTTTGCCGTCTGTTCTGTCAGGCATTAAGCTGAGTGTGATTTATGCCTTAATGGGGGCAACGGTGGGTGAATGGTTAGGTGGCTCAGATGGATTAGGATACTATATTCGGCGAACAGCCAGCAATCTGAAGGCAGATGGTGTTTTTGCGGGGATTGTGATTTTGTCGCTGATTGGACTGATATTATTCGGGGTCGTCTCTGGCCTGGAAGCAGTATTACTACATTATCGAAATCAAGAAAGGAATGCATAATATGACAACTTACATTAAACGATTGATGAAAGGAATTACAGCAGTATTGGTGTTGTTGGTGCTGGCGGCTTGTGGACAAAGCACGCAGAATGATGCAGATCAAGCAGCTGATTCCCCAGCAGATGATCAAACAACAGAAAGTGTGGCTGAGGGAGAACTACAAGATGTTGAGTTAACACTTGATTGGTATCCGAATGCCAACCACGTGCCTATCTATACCGCATTGAAGCATGGATATTTTGAAGAAGCGGGGTTGAACGTTACCTTGAAGATGCCTGCTGAAGCGGATGATCCGATTCGATTAGTTGGAGCGAACCAGACAGATATTGCGGTGAGTTACCCAGGTGTGTTGATGAAAGCTCGTGCTGAAGATATTCCGGTGAAAGCATTTGGATCACTTGTTCAGCGTCGATTAGATGCGATTATGTACAAAGAAGAGTCCGGTATTCAATCACCCAAATATTTAGAAGGCAAGAAAATCGGGTATGCATCTGATTCTATTTCGGAGGAGATTATTTACTCTATGGTAGAAGAAGATGGTGGAGATGCGTCAAAAGTTGAGATGATTGATGTGGGTTATGATTTAATGCCTGCTTTATCCACAGATAATGTGGACGCGTTGATCAGTGCCTATATGAACCATGAATATTTACTCTTGGAGGATGAAGGGTACAATATGGGACACTTCGAATTCCAAGATTACGGTATTCCAGAGAATCAAGAACTGATCTTTATTGCGAGTGATCAGACAATTGACGAACGCAGTGACGTTCTAACAAAATTCATGACAGCTCTACAAAAAGGGTATGAAACAGCTGTCGAAAACCCAGATGAAGCGATTGAAACGTTATTCGAAAATGAAGAGAATGAATATGCCTTGGATAAAGACATTGAAATCCGGTCCTGGAAAGAGTTCCTTATTGAGTATATGAGTGCAGACGGTGAATTCGGAACGATTGATCCCGCACAATATGAAGAATATGCGAAGTGGATTTATGAACGCGGTGCGATTGACAGTGAGCTAACTGGGGAAGACTTAACAGCTCCAGCATTGTAAACTTTAATATAAATAATCAAAAACTCTCCTACTAATGTGTGGGAGAGTTTTTTAGATAAATAATTATTCTGAAAATTATAGTTGTATATCTCATGTAATCGGTGTATAATCTTATTAAGCAACAAAATAAAATTACAGGAGAATGTCATATGAAAGTGTCAAATAAAGTAAGAGATGTGTTGGTATTAGAAGGAAGTGTTTGCCCTTAAGGAGTTAGATTGTAGATAACTCACTAATGGTAAATACTTATTACACATTAGAGGAGTTAAACATTGAATAAAACAAAAATTTTAGACGTTAATCATTTAAAGAAAGTGTATAAACAAGGAAAAGAGCCGTTCGTAGCGGTAGACGATGTATCAATGACTATCCATGAAGGTGAAATTGTCGCTTTGATCGGTCCGAATGGGGCAGGGAAGACGACAACTGTTTCGATGATTGGTGGCTATTTACTGCCTACATCAGGCGATATTTTGTTAGAAGGAAAAAGTATTGTAAAAACGTCCAGTAAGCATAAACCCAAAATTGGGGTTGTCTTCGGTGGGCATTCAGGATTTTATGGGCGGGCAACTTTGGCAGATAATTTATCATTCTTTGCTGATCTGGTTCGAATTCCGCCGAAGGAACATGAACAAGAGGTTGCTCGTGTACTGAAGTTGGTAGACTTGTACGATGTGAGAGAGAAGGAAGCTCACCAGCTATCTACTGGGATGATGCAGCGATTGCACATTGCTCGTGCAATGTTGGGGAATCCGTCACTATTATTGCTAGATGAGCCGACAACCGGATTAGATGTAGAGATTGCCAAAGAAGTGCGCGATACCATTAAAAAATTAGCGCAACAAGGGATGGCTATTTTACTGACGAGTCATATTATGAGTGAGATTGAAGTGTTAGCGGACCGCATTTATTTAATTGGCGGAGGTCAGATTAAGCATGAGGGAACTGTTGCTGATATCTTAGACTTGGCTAAAGTTACGCATATTGATCGACCGGCTACATTAGAAGAGTCTTATTTGTCAATTGCGCCAACGTTGAAGAGGGGGAATTGATGATGCGATTTCTCAGATTATGTTGGTTTCATTTTAAGCTCTATACGAAGAATAGTTATTTCGTCTGGTTGCCGATTTCGAGTACGATCTCTATCTTCTTACTTCAGTATCTAGGGGCCTATGCGAGTGGTACGTTAGCAAGTAGTAATATTTGGTTGATCAGTGGCACATTTGGGATGTGGGCATCTACAACAACGGCTGCTGGTTCGATCGGCTTCCAGCGCTACATGGGAACGTTGCAGTATATTGTAAATACGCGGATTGATGATCGTGTATCGGTGGCAACTGCTATTACACCGGCATCGACGTATGGATTACTAGCGTATCTTGTTGCGTTGGTCATGAGTGTCATCTTGCGTGTGGGGATTCATGGATTAACAATCGGGACAGTGCTGGCCATTATTAGCTTATGGTTGTCTGCGCTTATCATGAGTTTGTTCATTGCAGCATTTTTCGTATTCACTCCGAATGCGATGACTTATGAAGAGTTGATTATGATTCCTATTCTATTGTTGTCGGGGTTATTTTCATTGCAGTTAGTTCAGTTACCTATTTTTTCTGTCTTCCAGTGGTTATTGCCCCTAGCGACACCGATTAAGTTCTTATTAACCGAGGCAGTTGAATTTGATATCTTGCCGTGGTTAAGCAGTTTGGTGTTGTGGAGTGGCTTGTCCTGGTGGCTCTCAAGTGTGTTACTCAAGCGAGCGAATATCACTGGCCAGATTGGAGGGGTTTAGATGCGTGTACAATTAAGCTCTTTATCCTTCATGGCTAACCGCAAGACACAGTTCGTGCATTTTTTGTGTCTGCCGATTATTAATATGATTCTGTTCTTATTCATCCACCGTCAATTTACGGGGGGAGATGTGTTGAATCCAGTAGTAGCAGTGACTTCAGTAGCGGTGGCAGCTATTACGATCTCGCTATCCAGTGTGAGTCAATTGCTGACACATGATTCTATGCGAGGAGTTGACAAGATAATGGTCATCAATCGGCCGTATTCACCGCGATATTGGGGAAATAAGATATTGACAGCGATGGTCGTGTCATGGGGATTAATGGCGATTAACTTAGGACTTCTAGCTATAGTTGGAGTTGATTGGGTCGTGATCTCTCGGATTGTGCTAGCTTCGCCGGCGTTGTTAGTGACCGGTGTGCTGTTAGGAATGTTAGGCTTTTTCTTAGCATGGCGCGAGTCGAATCCTTACTTCTACACAAACTTAATATCGGCAGCGATCCCCATTATTTATGGTGTTATTGTCTCTGTTAGTGAGTATCCGCCAGTGTTTAAAGTGTTCAGTCAGATTTTCCCGTTCTATAATGTGCGAGATTATTTGCAGACGGGACAGTGGGAACATTTGGCAATTGAGGGGATTAAATTAGTCGTGTTGATTATTGTAACAGGGCTAGTTTACCAGTTGAAACATAAAAAAGTGGTTGATAAGAAAGGCTTGCTATTCTAATCGACTTGCTTGATGCATATGATGAAAAGATAATATAAAAGGCTTCCCCGTATTAAGGGAAGCCTTTTTATCTTTGAATGTATTAGTAACTTTTTCGGCGGTAAAGGAGTGAGCCTAGTAGTAGGAACACGAGGATGATACCGAGGTTGATGCCCCAGTGGACGTATTCGAGCTGGACGTTGCCAGTCAAGTAGTTGGCCGGGAGCTCCGAGAACAAGGTGCCTGGTAAGTAGTCGAAGACAGGTTCGCTCTGCGGCAAGATCCCAATAATAGCATTAGAGGCGTAATTGATTACGCGGTAAATCAGTAAAATTAAGATAAAGGCACTGATTTCGCTATTGAATAAAATGGCTGTCACGTAAGTTACTGTCAATGCACTGAGTAGAATGGGTAGTAAGTTAAGCGAGTTGTTAATAAAGCGGTGTAAGTGCTCGACTTCTGTATTCGGTACAATCATTTCACCGGATGCATAAGCAACCCCGAAGAAAATCGCACCAATGATTAAAAAGTTGATTAAGGTGACAAAATATTTGCCCCAAAAGATATGTGATCGGTTGACACCAAAACCAATGGAGACGCTAATAAGATCACGATCGCGTCCAAGTAACACGATGGCTAAGGTTCCCGTTAGCATGAGTAAAAAGTTTGGCGCTACGAAGATGGATGAATAATAAAACATGTTCGTAGCATAGGGGAACTCTAGCTCGCGCTGGCTCATGAAGTCGAGTCCGAATGCGGCTCCGACCAATAAGGCAATGCCTAATAATAGAACAACGTAGCCTACTTTTTTCTTACGAAGTCGACGAAATTCACTTTTCATATAGTTTTTCATCTTACACACCTACTTTCTCGAAGAAGTAATCTTCTAAGGTCTCGTTCTGAATAGTAAGGGAATGGACCTGGATGCCTTTGCTGACCAGGCGGCGGTTGATATCATAAGATGGGATATCATCAGAGCTAAGGTGCAAGGTCGTATCGTCGACGATCTTAATCTCTAAGGCATCGAACTGTTCATTGAGCACAGTAGCTGCTTGCTTGGCAGCATCCACTTTAATCACAAGCGTCTTGACCATGTTATCAATAAGTTTATCTTTAGAGACTTTCTCCACAATCTGACCTTCGTTTAAAATAATGTAGTCCGTTGCGATCTCTTCCAGCTCAGTTAGTACATGGCTGGAGACGATAATGGTGGTGCGTCGTTCGCGGTTGACTTTAAGTAAGATTTGGCGAATATCGCGTACACCTTCTGGGTCAAGTCCGTTGCTCGGCTCATCTAGGACTAAGAGGTCTGGTTTGAATAAGAGCGCTAGCGCGATGCCGAGACGTTGCTTCATTCCTAGTGAGAATTGTTCGAATTTTCGGCGAGAATTCTCAAGTTCAACGAGATCTAAGATTTCCTGGATGCGTTCCTTGTCGATCGATCCAGTGATCTGCTTAGAAAAGTAAGCCAGATTATGATAGGCTGAGAATTTTGGAAAGAAGACGGGGTTCTCGATTAAGGTTCCGATACTTGGGCGCTCGAAAGATCCTTGGAATTCAATATGTCCCTTATTCGGAAAAAGTTGTTCTGTTAGTAACTTGAAGAGCGTTGTCTTACCTGCACCGTTTTTCCCGATAACGGCACAGATTTCACCGGCTGCTATGTTGAAATTTGCATTGTCAATAACGGTCTTGCGTCCAAATTTTTTTGTCAAATCTTGGACTTGTATGGACTGAAATGTCATATGATCACCTTTTCTAGAAAAAATCCATTGCGTCCCCTCCATTTTACCACAGTTGAGCGTACCTGAACACCCAAAACAATTGATTTATGCGAAATAGATATCAAAATAAGGAACATAAATTCTCAGTTACAGTATGCGGTGAAGTATCGTTTTCGATGAATTATGACGCTTTGCGTCGATTGTTCCTATTTCTTTATTGCAAATATAAAGGTTATTAATTGAAGGCGATTTCTTTTGTGTTATAATGTTATTATAAATAGATAATCAAATTAAGGAGTGGTTAGTTTATGAAAAAAAATAGTCAGTGGCATTGTATCAAAGATAGCTGTTTTAGTGCTAGTAATGGGGTTTGCTGTTGATGATATAGAGACTCATGCTGAAGAAATCTCCGATAAAGTTGACATCTCAATAGATGTTGGACACAATTATTCAAACCGTTCGTCCTTTGATGTAGGAGTAGAAGAAAATTATCGCGTAGTAGACACTTCAAGTTCTAATGAAGTTAATTTAGATGTATTGTTAGAAGGTATTAACGGAATTAGTGCTGAGTTAGATGGCGAAAATGTATTTTCTATATATGACTCAGTTAATGGATATAATAGTTCATTATCTTTGATGCTAACATATATAGACGATAACACAGGAGAAGTAAAACAAGCTCAAGTACATGAACCCTTTATTGAGAACCAAAAAATATCGTACACTATAGATACGTCTGATGTTAATGGAGATTTAACTATAGCAACAGCAAGGAGTGTCAATAGTTTTTCATATTACTTTCAAAGTAGTAAATGGATATCTCGTAGTGGAGTAATTTCACTGTCCTTATCTCCAAAACAATCATGGGTTCGTACAGTTGTTCATGGTGACAACCCTAATGCGTCTGCGTCATTAAAAAATGATAGTTGGCAAACAGTCCTAAACAATTACAGTGGACATTCGAATTGGAGAAACACTTCCAGTATGAGATCGCAGTATATGTGTCATGTTCATTGGGCTGGGTATTGGAAAACACCATGGAATCTTGAGCCACATAGAACAGGAACAGCAATAGCTAGTAATAGTTGTAATCCTTAAGTTATGATGGATAGGAGCGTATTTAATGATTATCAGACGAACTTTAATCAGTATATGCAGCTTACTGTCAGTTATCAGCGGAGCAGTGTTAGCGTATCAGTCGGGAATTGCTTTAGATGAGATGTGGTCATTTGAGCGATATTTTAAACACAATCAATTGTACATCTATATGTTAGCTATAAGTGTAGTTGTATTAGTTATCACTATCTTACTCGAATGGTTGGCTACATCACGATGGGGCAATGACTATCATAGATGAAAATTAAAACATCAAGTCACATCATCAGTGACTTGATGTTTTAAGGTGTGCGCTTGGTATGGGTGACAACTTGGATGCCTTTGCTGACTAGGCGACGGTTGATATCATAGGAGGGTACCTCATTGGAACTAAGGTGTAAGGTGGTCTCATCTACAATATCAATATCTAGCCCTTTTACCACAGTTGAGCGTACCTGAACACCCAAAACCGTTCATTCACTTGAAAAATATAGGAGTTGCCGAATAGAGTGAGTATGAAGCGAAATGATTTCATTCTCTATGCATTCATGTATAATAAAAAAATGTAATGCAAACAATTATTTAAAAAGGAGATGGATGACAATGACAGAATTAAGTAAACAACCACAAAGAGATAGAGCGGAACACAATGCATATTTTCCATCAGAGTACTCACTAGATGCCTACACTAGTCCAAAAACAGACTTCGATGGGTACAAAATTGATACGCCGTATGAAGGGCCGACGCGAAAGATTTTAGTCGTGGCGTCTGATGAGCGGTATGTTCAAATGAAGAATGGGAAGTTTTTCTCAACAGGGAATCACCCGGTTGAAACATTGCTACCGATGATGCACTTAGCACATGCTGGCTTTGATTTAGAGGTGGCTACATTGTCTGGCAATAGTGTCAAAATTGAGATGTGGGCGATGCCGGAAGACGATAAGCCAGTGATGGATTTCTACCATGAGATTTTGCCGAAGTTCGAACAGCCACACAAATTAGCGGATATACTAGCAACAGTGACAGCGGAAGATTCTGTCTATGAAGGTGTCTTCTTCCCGGGTGGTCACGCCGCATTAGTGAATTTGCCAGAGAGTTCAGATGTGAACCAAGTGCTTAATTGGGCGATGACCGAGAAAAGAGACATTATTACACTCTGCCACGGACCAGCAGCACTCTTGGCAGGGGCGTCAGACGATCAGGAGTTTTTATTCAAAGACTTCGAGATGGTGGTCTTCCCAGATGCGCTTGATGAGGGGGCGAACCAAGAGATTGGGTATATGCCAGGGAAGTTGAAGTGGTTATTGGCGGAGCGTCTGGAAGAGTTGGGTGCGACTGTCTTGAATGACGAGATGAGCGGTCAGGTGCATAAAGATCGCAATCTCTTGACGGGAGATAGTCCACTGGCAGCGAATGCACTGGGAATATTGGCGGCAGATGAATTATTGAAACGATTAGGATAAGATAATTAACGAGCAACATCTAGTCGGTGTTGCTTGGTACATAATGATGATTTATGGCGGTTGATGGTCAGCCAAAGTAGAGTACTTGCGCCCGTAAAGTTTACCGGCGCTTATTAAAAAAACACATGAAGTCAATAAGCGCATAACAACAAAGAAACTCCACACAGAGGATGAACAATGCCAATCTTCTGTGTGGAGTTTGCTGATGCAAGATATGGAATGGTCGCATGCGCAACTATCCGTATCGTGGTGCGAAATGTCCGATAGTATCCTGTTTGATTCTACGCTGCATGTGTGAGTGTTTCCTTATTTTAAGAGACGATCTTTTGCTTCTGAGAAAATATCAGATAAGGAATGTCCTTTAACAATTAACCGATAGGACAAGGGGAAAAATATCAGTATGAGCAATAAAGCAGTCGGAATTTTGTCTATCCACCCGACGAATCGAGTGATGAAACTGAATAGGCGTTCATGCATACAAATCATTCTCCTTGTATAAATTGGTGATAGCACATTAAACTCATTCGGCATGTGAATGTCATCTAATTTATTCAGAAAATCTAATTAATTAGAATGATCTTTTTTATACCACAATGGGAAAAAACATAGAAGTATAGGAATAATAACAGGAAGATCACCTATCCACCATACGATATCTTTGATAAGTTGAGTAAGTTGTCTAAACATACTATGTCCTCCTTTTGGGCATGTTGTTAATCACTAACTCTCATCATATAAGCATCAAACCCAACAAGATAGGATTTAATTGTGCTGGAAGTGACGCTATTGGAAGAGCTGCTCGAACATCATTAACTTGTGATAAAATAGATGGTCCATTTTGGTACTCTTCTTTAGACATAATACCGCGAGCTTCAACTTGCTTTGCTACATAAACTCCTAATTCATGAGCTCCTTTAATAAGTGCTCCACCAGATACAATAAGACCTGCAATAGTAGCAATCGTGCTCAGTGATATTGATCTACTTTGGTTTTGCGCTTGGATTTCATCTAGCAGTTCCTTATTTGAATGTCTAAACGATTTACAATTAAAGCATAAAGGAAATCTTTATATAAATCAAACGTTTTCACAAGGGGTTTTTCCGATAAGATAAACAATAAAATGCATAACCCAATTGATAAAACGTATGTGCTCTATTGCTTTGACAGGTGGAAAATCCTATTTAGATATGTTGTTGACAGGTTAATCAAGGCAAGTAACGTCGGCCTTGTTGGATAATGGCGCGCGGCGAGAGGACTTGGAAGATGGCGCTGTTAACGGTCAAGCCTAGTGCTAAGCCCCCTGCGACAATAAAGGTCTCGATTAAATATCGCATGGCTGATAGAATCTCCCCTGTCACGAAGGCGAGCATACTGTTATACGCGCTACCCCCAGGGACAAGTGGGATAATCGCTGGAATGGCGAAGATAGTTACTGGCATACGATAATGCTTGGCGAAGAGTTGACTAATTAGGGCAATGGTGAAGGAGGCTAGGGTCGTCCCGACGAATAACGGCAAGTGAAAAACTTGCGTGCAGATGAAGTAGACAATCCACCCCAGGCCACTCGTCGTAGCGGACGCCGGAATTGTTCGCTTCGGAATATTATAGAGAATGCCAAACCCAACTGTTGCAATAGTGGCTGAGAAAATAGGCATAATATAATAAGTAAACATACAAAACCTCCTAAATAAATGTCAAGACAACAGCAATGCCAACGCCAATAGCACCGGCTGTTAGTAGTGCCTTGGCTAAGGTGCTCACACCAGCCAATAAGTGGCCAGCCATGAGGTCACGAATACCATTCGTAATTGCAATTCCTGGAACTAAGGTCATAACGCCACTGATGATAATGGCATTCATATTTTCCCCTAGACCTAACGTATAGAGCGTAAAGGCCGTGAGCCCGATAGCGAAAGCAGCAACGACTTCAGCGAAGAAGGTAATATTGGTACTACCATTCACATATTCGAATAAAAATTCGCCAAGTCCTCCCGCGAGAAAAGCTGGAATAATGTCTGGCCAACTCCCACCAAATAAGAAAGGGAAGAAGCCGGTTGTTATTGCCGCTAATAGAACGGTTAAGTATGGTGGAAATTCTCGAATACGCATCTGAAGGAGATAAAGATAGGCTCGTACTTCATTGGGTGACTTAGGTTGAGCGGATAGATCGCGAGATAGTTGGTTTAACTCTGCTACCATCTCCAAGTTCGTGGCACGATCAGTCACACGAACGAGTTGCGTGACATCAGCTCCGACTTCATTTTTTGTTGTCATAATAATCGCGGTTGGAACGACGAAGACATTGACATATTCCAGTTTAAAACTTGTCGCAATACGGTGCATCGTATCTTCCACGCGATAAGTTTCAGCCCCATTAGATAGCATTAAGCGACCAATATCCATGCAAATATTAAGTGCTTCTTCTGCTTGATAGGTAGTAGCTTCTGTCATTAGATCACTCCTTTAATAATTTCGTGTCAGTCTAACCTTTGCGAGCTTCTATTAGAATAGTGTGCATGAATAGAGGCTCGCAGTGATTTATCCTCTTCTCTAGTAAATCTCACCGGCCAGGACGCGGTTAATGATTTGGGCAACCCCATGTTCACTGTTAGATCCTGTCTCGTATGCGGCCGTTTCTTTTGCTTCTGGGGCAGCGTTAGCCATAGCAGTTCCGTGTTCTGCCCATTCAAGCATAGATAAGTCATTAATGTTGTCACCAATTGTGAGGACTTCCGTATGATCAATACCGAGTTCACGAGCATAGGTTGCAACAGCAAATCCTTTGGTTGCATCTTTGTGGTTGATCTCTAGGTTCATTGCACTAGAGGCCGTAATGACAATATCATCAGCTGCTTGGAGCAGCGTATCTTTCAGCTCGGTTAGCATCTCTTCACCGGCAGTGGTTTGGGCAGATACTTTTAAAATTTCCTCGTCATCGCGACGAATGAGTTCTTGGAAGTTGTCGAGATAAGTGATATTGTGTTGCTCTAAGAACAGATCGAGCTTCTCTTCCAAGCGTTCAGGAGCCAAGGTCTTATTAATATCGCTAAGGACATGGCGTAAGTATTCGCGTTCGCGCTCGTAATTGGTTGAGTAGACCCCTTTGTCCGTCATGATATTAACATGGACATCCTCACGATCTAAGACATGCAATAAAGTTTGGACAGTTGATGGCTTGAGGTTCTTCGTATAGAGGCGGTTGCCTTCCTCATCGTATCCAATTGCACCGTTCAAGCCAAAGAACGAACAGTTAATGCCACGTTCTTGGACAATGGTGTAGCCTGTTTGATAGTCGCGACCAGTTGCAATAGCGAAGTGAATCCCATGTGCTTGAGCGTCTTTGATCGCAGCTAAGTTCTCATCTGACAATTCAATTTCTTCATTCAGCAGTGTCCCATCCATATCTGACACAATTAATTTAATCATTTAAAATCTCCCCATAAAATAAATTCTACTTCCAGTGTATCACATATGAGGCAAAAATGCTCCTATCTACAATATAAGAGCTAGTTTATGTAGCGAATGTGATGAAAGTAGGGAGAATTAGGATTAGGGATGAAATTTTAGGCAATTACTAGTATGATAGAGATAAGAATTGGAGGAGAGACAGATGAATTTACCGGTGATGAATGACTGGCGACCGATATTGGAAGAAGCGATGCAGACAGAGGCGTATCAACAATTACGAGCGTTCTTAAAGCAAGAATATCGCGAACATACGGTGTATCCGGCGATGGAACATATTTGGAACGCCTTCGAACAGACCCCTTATGAGAAGGTGAAGGCTGTTATCTTAGGACAAGATCCGTATCATGGGGAAGGACAAGCACACGGCTTATCATTCTCTGTACAGCCTGGCATACCGATTCCACCATCACTGAACAATATTTATAAAGAGTTGCAGTCTGATCTCGGGATTGCGCCGGTTAATCATGGCTTTTTACGAGCATGGACAGAAGAAGGTGTACTGATGCTGAACACGGTGCTGACCGTTCGGGCCGGAGAAGCGAATTCACACCGCGGGAAGGGCTGGGAAGCATTGACCGATCATGTCATCAAAGCGTTAAATGAACGCTCAACCCCGATTGTCTTCATTCTATGGGGCAACCAAGCCATTGCCAAAGAAGCGATGATTGATGAGACGCGACATGCGATTATCCGGAGTTCTCATCCGAGTCCATTGGCAGCTTATCGTAGCTTTTTTGGCTCACAGCCGTTCTCCAAGACGAATACGGTGTTGCGGGCACTAGAGATGGAGCCGATTAATTGGGAACTTCCTCACCACGTCTCATCGGATGAAGTTTAGAAATAAATATCAAAGAAAAGGAGGGATAGTGTGACCACTAAAAGAGTCCCATTATACTTACAACTAACAGAAAAGATTATTGACCAAATTAATGACGGTACTTATGAAGCGGGAGATAAATTACCGTCAGAACGCGAATTGTGTCATATTTATGATATGAGCCGCATTACGGTACGGAGTGCACTGAGTGAATTGGAACGAGATGGATATGTGAAAAAGTTTCAAGGAAAAGGAACATTCATTGCTAATACAACGTACCAACAGAACTTACTGAATGTCTATAGTTTTACCGAAGAGACGAAAAAGATGGGCAAAACGCCACAAACCAATATCGTGTCGTTCGAGCTTGTATTGGCAGATAAGAAGTATGCCAGCAAGTTAGGGATTCGGGTGGGGGACGAGATGTACCGAGTTGTCCGATGTCGACTAGCTGATCAGGAACCGCTGATCGTTGAGACATCTTACTTACCGCGGTATAAGTTTGCCCACTTGACGGAAAAAGATCTGGCTAACTCGCCGATGTATGATGTCTTCAATCGAGCGTACAATATCCAAGCAACCCGGGCGGAAGAAGAATTTAGTATTACAACGTTGCGTGATCACGAGGCAGAACTACTAGCGGAAGCGGTTGGAGATCCAGCTATGTTAGTGAAGCGAACGGCCTATGATAAGTTAGAAGAAGTGATTGAATATACAATTAGTGTCATTAATGGACAAAAGTATAAATATAAAGTTGAATTACAACAATAGTCTCCTGAATAACTAGAAGTCAATCGATTGCAATCCATCTAGTTACTTGATATAATATTAATTGGTTATAACAAGTAAAGAATTGGAAGGATGATATCATGTTTAATAAATCAACTGATGAACTGAAAGCACTGGACGCCTTGCATACTACGACAGAAATTAAACAACAACCAGATTTATGGCGAGAAACACTTGCTATTTATCGGGAAAATAAAGAGCGGATCGATACATTTTTAGATCAGATTAAAGAACAACATAAACAGATTAATATTATTTTTACGGGAGCAGGAACTTCGGCTTTTGTGGGCGAGACGATTCAACCGTACTTACATGGTAAATATCGCAATACAGGGATTTCTGTCCAAAGTATTCCAACAACCTCTATCGTCTCCAACCCCGAAGACTTCCTATCAGAAGAGGTAGCGACGATTTTGGTTTCGTTCGCTCGCAGTGGGAATTCGCCAGAAAGTGTCGCGACTGTCGAGTTAGCTAAGCAGATCATTAAGGACTTATATCAAGTGACCATTACATGTAACGCAGATGGAGAATTGGCTAAGAATGCTGAAGATGACGCGAAGAATTTATCGCTCTTGATGCCCAAGCAAGCCAATGATCAAGGTTTTGCGATGACCGGAGCATTCACAGCAATGACGCTATCTGCGCTCCTAATCTTCGATACCGATGCGGACAAAGTTGCTTATGCTGAAGAGCTCATTCCATTAGCGGAAAATGTAATTGCGCGTGAGTCAGAGATAGCACAAGTGGCAGACTTAGATTTCAATCGAATAGTCTATCTTGGTAGTGGCAGTCTAGAAGGGCTAAGCCATGAAGCATCGCTCAAGCTCTTAGAGTTGACAGCTGGGAAAGTAGCCACCTTCTATGAATCATCACTCGGCTTCCGTCACGGACCAAAGTCAATCGTTGATGAACAGACGGCGGTAATTGTTTTCCAATCCACTGATCCGTACACGAAACAATATGATAATGATGTATTGAGAGAAGTGTACCATGACAAAATTACTGATCATGTCTTTGCCGTAGAACAAGGTGAATCGAACTTTGAAGGGCAATCGATCTTAGTCGATAAGAGTGACATGAAGTTGCCAGATGCTTATCTTGCTTTACCTTATATTGTTGTTGCCCAAATTATTGCCTTACACAAAGCAGTTAATATCAAAAACGGCGTCGATAATCCATCACCAAGTGGGACGGTAAACCGGGTAGTCCAAGGAGTTATTATTCACGACTATAACCGTGATTAATCACCACTTTATCATTTAAACAAAAAAAGCTTCCCCTCGATGATGAAGGGAAGCTTTTTTTGGTCGTGCATCCGGCATAGGTAATAATTTTGGGATGAAAGTTCATGGCAGATTTGATTATAGGAATGGTTGGATGAGCTAGCTATATGATGAATGAATTAAGATGATAAAATTTTGAAAGTTGAATCGTTTAATCATTCAGGGAACTAGTCGGTTGATACTTGTATTTCTAAAAACTAGTTGTTAGAATTTAGGTAACGCTTCATAAATAAATGAAGTATTAGAAACTGTGGAAGAAGTCGATTATAATGGAGAGGGGGCGCTAGGATCAGGTATAGTGGGAGCAGCTGCTGAGCATTGTTTTTAATCGTTCTTTTATTCGACAGAAGATAGGTGAAAAAAATGAAACTTGAAAAAATAATCAATGGCTATATGATGATTGCACTATTGTTGCTGTTTATCATGGGGCGATTATTAGATTATGCATTAACCATGGATTTCTGGGGGGCCATATTCTCATCCTCTACCTTTTATCATTTAGTGGCCTTATCGACATATATAGCATGTATGATTAATATGAAACGTCGGGGTATAATCGATAGCTACTGGTAGAAATTGCTTTAAAAGTACCCAGAATAAAGATGAATACAATAAAAAAATAAGTACCTTTCATTGTGCTGCCCCCCGAAAATTAGAAGGATTGACTCTAACTTTCAGGGGCAGTACATATCTAGATAGATGATTACCTTGTCGTTTTTATTTGGAACACTCAATATAAGTCATATGTCTCTGACTCTTCTGTATAGTGTGTACTTTCAGATTAACAGAGAATATGGCTTTTTTGAATGGAGTTACTTATTACATTTAAGGGGATACTCACCAAATGTAATAAGAGCTGAAAAATATTTTGCTTTTTTAGCTCAGTCGTAATACAATGAATGATGAGGATTGAATTAGAGGAGGGCGTTAGATGGGTTACTTAAAATTTAACAAAGAATCATACTACAACAGTTTAAATAGTGCATTAAATAGTGGGAATAAAGAGACATTCCGTAAGTTGTTTTTACGCTTGCACGATCGGGATCAGTCAGATGCATTCCGTGAGTTGACGGCGGACAATAAGCGCAAGATTGCTGAGTATGTAGAGCCGTTGGAGTTTCGCGATATCTTCCGTATGATGGAAGTAGAAGATCAGGAAGCAGCGATCGAACATCTTCCATACCAATATATTAAAGACGTTATGGCTCAGATGCCGAACGATAGTATTGCTTATTTTATTAACCGCAGCAACCAGACGAAGAAGGAGTGGGTGCTGAAGTACTTAGATTCGGCTAAGCAGCGGGAAGTTCTAGAGATTCTCTCGTATGCGAGCGAAACAGCTGGATCAATTATGACCAAAGAGTGTGCCGTGGTGCTCGAGCATCAGACGGTAGAACAAGTGATTGAGTATTTACGTGAGATTGGTGAATATGCGGAGACGATTTATTATGTGTATATTGTCGATGAACATCACCGGCTGACCGGGGTTACGTCATTGCGGGATATTTTGATGAGTTCGACGGATACGTTGATGAAAGATATTATGATCCAACAAATCGTCAGCGCCCATGTCAGTGATGACCAGGAAGATGTCTTGCAGACGATGAAGGACTACGATCTATTAGCCATTCCAGTTGTGTCTGAAGATAATCTGATGCAAGGGATCATTACTGTTGATGATATGATTGACATTATGGAAGAAGAAAGTACAGAAGATTTCCACGAGTTTGCCGGGATTCGTAAGCAAGATATGACCGATGAGACCGGTCAGAAAAAAAGTATTATTCAGACAGCTTTTAGTCGGACGCCGTGGTTAGCCATTTTTATGTTAATTGCAATGGCAATTGGTGGGTTGACGAACTTATTCGAAGATACGCTCCAACAAGCTGTGCTCCTATCAGCCTTTATTCCAGCGATTATGGATACGGCTGGGAATGTCGGTACGCAATCACTAGCTGTTACGATTAGTGAGAAGAATTTAACAGGCATGACGTTTACCGAGTTATTAAAGACGTTGCGGGTTGAGATTTTGGCCGGTATTTATATGGGAGTGACTTCAGCGGCGATGATGTTTGTTGTGATTAATATTTTCTACCGCGATATGGCGATTGCAGCAGTTGTGTCACTTTCACTCATTATTACGATTGTGGTCTCTACCATTCTTGGGGTAATTATTCCCTTAATTGTCGACAAACTTGGCTTTGACATTAGTGTGGCAAGTGGTCCATTCATTACGATTTTTGCCGATGCGATTGGATTATTCTTGTACTTCTCTATTGCGACGATTTTAATTTAAATTATACCAACTGTTCTCAGCTCTTCTAGCCGAAGTGAGCGGGGAACAGTTTTTGGTTTTGTCTAGTTGTTTGAGTCATAGTTTAGTGCTATAATAAGAGAAATCAGATATTTTGATCGGTTTTATGAAGAAATGGCAAGGTGAATGGAGGAGGATGACGGATGTATGAGCAGTGGTTGAGAGAAGAACGGTTCTATACAGTGATTCTGCCGAGTGCAGTCGCAATCTTCTTGGTGTTATTGATGGGCTATTTCATGATGCGGAGTCACGTGGATGCGCGGAAGTCGACGAAAAAGTTCTTGAACTACGGAATTCTAGGGGCTGCGGTTGTTGTCATTGTTATGGGACTGGTGGGACATGGACGCTATCAACATTGGGTGGAGCAGAATAAGCATATTACGCCCGGTGTGCGCGACCGACAATATATTTTTGGGCTAGAGGTGCCGTACTCAGCAGATGCAGTTCGGAACTTGCAAGAATCGCGGTATTTATACCAACATTTAGAGGCGTTGGATATGTATGAGCGTCAGCCGGTTGCTAAGGAGTTGGAAGCAGTCTATTTGGGTGAGATTAATGATGAACATTACTTTGCACGCCAAGAGGGTGATTTTTACAGTTTTCGCTATATGGGACCAATCGAGTGGACCGATGATGGCTCGCGTGAATTAGTAGGATATGCTTATCAACTGACGGATCCGCAGTTTGAAGAGATTGGTTTTTTGAATCAGTATGATTATTTCTTAGAGACCATTCGCTTGCCCAAGGAAGAACAAAAAACGTATGATGATAGTGCGTATAACTTAACTGAGCGTGCAGAGAAGCTATTCGGACGCTGGATATTTTAGCAGAGTTAAGGGGAATCATAATAAGGCATTGAAAAAGTCACATTAAGCTGATATGGCTTTTTCAGTCAGTAGACTTTCGGGATAGGGTGACATTACAAATTGTAAGCGTTATAATTTAATAAAGGAGTTGAAGGATATGAGTGTATATAAATTTGAATTGCAGACAAGTCAGAAGCAAGCGTTTGTGAATATTGATGAATTCTTGTTCGAGGCCATTCGCGAGAGTGGTGTGAAGAGCGGGCTGGCCGTGGTTTATTGTCCACACACGACGGCAGCAGTTACGATTAATGAGAATGCAGATCCAGATGTGAAGCGCGACTTGAATAAGGGACTGGATGATACATTCCCGAATCATGACTATTATGTTCACTTCGAAGGGAATTCGGATGGCCATATGAAGTCAAGTGTGATTGGAGCGAGTGAGACCGTCATTATTGACGATGGTGAGCCAATTCTGGGACGCTGGCAGAGTGTGTTTTTTGTCGAGGCGGATGGTCCGCGGTCGCGTCAAGTATATGTTAAAATCATGGCAGATTAATGAGTATTGGGAATTATCCAAATATATAACAAAAAAAACAAATTATACCTATAAAAAGTTGAATATTAGCTATGTTAGCGGTAAAATAGTAGCAACAATCATAAGAAAGTAGGAATCCAAATGCTAGAAGTATCTAATTTAAGGAAAAGCTTTGGTGAGACAGTGGCGGTTGATGGTCTGAGTTTCACGATTGAACCGGGTGAGATCATGGGGTTGATCGGCCAGAATGGGGCGGGGAAGACGACCACATTTCGTCTTATTTTGAACTTGTTAGTGGCGAATGCGGGACAGACGTTGTGGAATGGGGAATCAATTGGAGAAGGATTATTAGACAATATTGGTTATCTGCCGGAAGAACGTGGTCTAGATGAGAAATTAACAGTTGAACAGCAACTGCTTTATCTTGGTCAGTTGAACGGAATGACTAAGCGTGAAGTGACCGAATCCATCGATATATGGATGGACCGCTTTCAAGTGAAGGGTGATCGCAAAGACAAGATTTCTAGCTTATCGAAGGGAAATCAACAAAAAGTCCAGCTGATTGCAACGCTAATGCATGAACCAGATCTGATTATTCTGGATGAGCCATTCAGTGGATTGGACCCAGTTAATGCGGAGTTGCTGGAGGATGGGATTCGCCATGCTGCCAAGCGGGGAGCCAGTATTATTTTTTCTAGTCATAATATGGCCAATGTCGAGTCACTCTGTCAGTCGGTGGTGATGCTCAAGAATGGGTGTCAAGTCTTAGGAGGAACGATTGATGAAGTCAAGAGTCTGTTCGATCGATTGAAGATTTACTTGGAAGCACCAATTGCAACAGCTGAGCTGGAAGCTATCTCAGGGGTTCAGTCAGTTGAGCAGTTGGATGCGCGGCACCGTCTGATTCATATTGAACAGGAAGCAGTTGGGCGCGATGTTTTCGAAGCTGCCCATCAGTCGGGCACCGTTTATCAATTTAGTCAACAAGCACCGACACTGGAAGAAATCTTTAAAGAAAGGGCGGTTGAGAGTGATGAATAAGATGATGATTGTTGCAAAAAATGTCTTCATGAAGCGGGTTAAATCATGGGGCTATTGGGGATTAGTCCTGGGTCCGATTGTATTTCTGGCGGTCGTGATGGGGGTTGGTTATTATGTTGCTCAGAGTGAAGACAGCGGGGATGAAGTATCTGAACAAATTGCAGTAGTCACAGAAAGTCAAGCAGTTGCGGAAGCCTTCAGTCAGTATGAAACGCCCTCTGTCTCGGTAGTAGATCCCAGCACTTATGATAGTGAAGAGGCGGCACGTGAAGCTTTCGATCAGGAAGAGATTGCTGGTTATCTGGTTGCTCAAGAGCAAGGAGATACCATTCAGTCCACTTTCTATCATGACGGGCTGGAACAAGAAGCAGCGAGATTGGAAGACGCTCTGACGCAAGTGCAGATGAACTTGCGAGCACAAGCACTGGATATCGCTCCAGAAGAAGCCATGCATCTGTCCGAAGCGGTCAACTTGGTAGTTCAAGAAGTGATGCCTAGTGAAGATAACCCCGATTCATTTGCACCCATTATGTCAAAAGGGCTCGCCATCATAAGTAATTCAGTTATCTTCTTCTTCGTTCTTATCTATGTAGGGTTTATTGTCGAAGAGATTGCCCGAGAGAAAGGGTCACGTGTGATGGAGATCTTACTCTCCAGTGTAAGTGCGACAGAGCAATTTTTTGGCAAGCTATTAGGGATGCTAGGGTTGATTTTCTTACACACAGTGATTTATGTTGTGCTCGGTATGGTAGGGTATGCTTATATTAGCCGACAAGCCATTTATCAGGAGCTTATAGCTGAATTGCCAGCCAATTTATTGACGATATCCGGTCAATTGGGTTGGATCATGGCACTATACTTTTTGAGCGCGTTCTTAATGTATCTATCTGTATCAGCTTTCTTAGGATCATTAGCAACGAAGGCAGAAGATGGTCAAAAAGTTGTTTCACCGCTATCGATGTTCCTGTTGGTTGGTCTGTACATTGGTTATTTTGCTTCATCAGAATCAGCGCTTGTTCAGTATGCTTCTTACTTCCCACCATTTACACCGCTACTTATGCCGATGCGAGTGGCTGCGGAGAGTGCTTCATTGCTGGAAGGCTGGTTAGGCGTGGGGTGGACCTTCCTATTTGCGATAATTATTATCTTCATCTCACTTAAATTCTATCAAGCAAGTGTGCTCGTCTATGATGATACAGGCGTATTGAATGCCTTCAAGCAAGCCCGTTCCTTACGAAAGTCGAATCAAGACGCACAACAACAATAAAATGACAGCCGCTATATAAAGTGGTGATGAGAGAGACCACTTTATATAGCGTTATTTTTATTAGTTAGTTTTAGTTCTCATTAAAGGGTGAATTTGCTATACTTTTGATGAGGAGTGATTTTATGATGAGACATATGGGAGAATTTTCCTATTATAATCCGACCAAAATTGAATTTGGTCCGGGCAAAATTGCTAAATTAGCAGAGTTAATTCCAATAGATAAGAAAGTATTGATTATTTATGGGCAAAATAGTGCTAAAAAGTATGGGACATTGGATCAAGTTTATGAAGTGCTAAGGGAATACACGGTAGATGAATTCGGTGGTATTGAAGCTAATCCGCAGTATGAAACCTGTGTGCAGGCTATTCAAAAAGTGAAAGATGAAGGATTTGATTTTTTACTTGCAGTTGGTGGTGGTTCGGTTATTGATGCGACTAAATTTATTGCAGTAGGTGCGATGATGGAAGAGGAGCCACGGTTGATTTTTGGTGGCGATATCGGGGAGAATAAGCCCATTACAGCAGCGCTTCCGCTGGCCAGTATTGTTACGTTGCCTGCAACGGGTTCTGAAGCGAACAAAGGGTCAGTCATAACTTTCCCGGAACATCAGGCAAAATTGGGTTGGCATTCACCGCTTGTTTATCCGCAATTTTCGATTTTGGATCCGACGTTGACTTATACGTTGCCGGAACGCCAGCTAGCGAATGGGATTTGTGATGCGTTCGTTCATACGTTAGAGATATATTTAACTTATCCTGTTGATGCTAAAATTCCTGATCGATTTGCCGAGGGAATTTTGCAGACGTTGGTGGAGGTTGCTCCTGATGTGGTGGATACAGAGCAGCATAATTATGCTGCGCGTGCGAATTTTATGTGGAGTGCGACGGTTGCTTTGAACGGATGGCTCAGAACCGGTGTGCCAGAAGATTGGTCGACACATTGGTTAGGGCATGAGATTACCGCCTTAAATGGAACAGATCATGCGCGTAGTTTAACAGCGATATTACCTGCATTAATGGATATTCGCCGCCAGCAAAAAGCCGGTAAACTAGTAATGTATGCTGAACGTGTCTGGGGGATTACTGAGGGTGACCAAGACACTAAAATTGATCAGGCTATTATGAAAACAGCTGAGTTTTTCCGTTCGCTTGGGATGCCGACCTGTCTAAGTGACGTAGGGGTAGAAGAAGCCGATATTGACTTTTTGACGGAACAATTAGTGCGACATGACAAGATCAATCTTTCGGAGCGAGGCGATCAGAACCAGACTGTTAACCGAGAGATTTACAAACGTGCTCTTACTGATTTTCAGTTGTAGTTACTACTCAGAAGATAAAAAACAATAATTCTTCTGGTAATGAGTAAAAAAGTATGTTATAATGAAAGCAACGCACGGCAATGGTATGTGTATGAATCGTGTCAGGTCCTGACGGAAGCAGCACTAAGTATGGCAACCATGTGCCGTGCGGGTACATAGGTTAATAGAAAAGCAAGCAACATATCTGTAGCAATTACGTACTGACCCCCAAAAGTTAGAGTAAATTATTCTAATTTTCGGGGGTTTATTTATGTCCAAAAACATATTCATACCCGTTTAAATTAAATGTTGTCCAAGCATATCTTGATGGTCAAGACAAAGTGTCTTTTAATGACCTCAGGCGCAGAATTGAAAACTACATTCATTTCTACAATAACGATTAGATAAAAGTAAAATTGAGGGCTTATCTCCGGTCAATTACCGGAAACAAGTCACTCAATCACGTGCTTAATCATCACTATTCAAAACTCCAACTTTTGGGGGTCACATCAAAAATTAGAACCGCATGCTCGTTTTTTATTTTTAACTTTAACAGTTAAAAATGTATATGATGGCAAAGAGTTAAATGATTGTTTATCTAAAATGACTAAAGGTTTTAGTAAATTATTTAAAAAGATTTGAAAACAATTACAGTTAGATGATGTAGAAGATGGTGATTTGACTGATATATCTAAAGAATCTGAGTGTGTTGATGATGATGCGAAGACTATCGTAGCAGAATTTGATTACCAAAGAAAGAATTATTTTATTAGATGATTTGAAAATTATGTTGTATTTGTTATTATGAATCTGTAAATGGTTTATTTACTGGTATAACAGAAAGGATTAAAGATATTATTAGTGATAATTTTTTTATTAAACTTTTATTTACCTTCTTTTTAGTGATTTTAATTTCTGGATTGAGTAATTTTCCTAGTCCACAAATGTTTAATCATATTTTGATTTATTATTTAGTTTTAATTTTGTTTGGCGCTTTGTTGGGAGTTTTAATATTTAAAGTATTAGATATTTGGTTTTGAATTTAGCAACCCTTAAATAGGGTTGCTTTTTCTTTGCTTAAAAGTAAAATTGAGGGCTTATCTCCGGTCAATTACCGGAAACAAGCCACTCAATCACGTGCTTAATCATTACAATTCAAAACTCCAACTTTTGGGGATCACATCATTATCTAGAGATGTGTTGCTTTTTTTGTTTATTATGACGGTTGTGAGATGCTATTGTCACGAAAAAAACCGCTAAGGAGAGGAGGTCTCTACCTTAGCAGTTTTTTAAAATTAATTGATATTAACGTTTATGCTTTCGGTGGGCACTGACGTTAATTTGGTTAATGGCGCGGTTAAGGCGGACTTGAGCGCGACGATAAGCTGATCGCTTATCTTTACTGAGCGCTTCTTGCATATCCGCTTCAGCTTGGTTCTTCATGAGTTTAACATGGGCTTCATCGATATTGCGCGCGCGAATGGCATATGTGGCGGCAATATCTAAGGTGTTATTTTGGAAAGTGAGTGCACCACCGTTAATGGCGATGTAGTCGGGTTGATCATCATTTAACCGAGTAACAATGACCGCACCAATATCTAAGACCGTAACAATCGGCAGATGATCAGGTAAAATAGTCAGCCAACCGTCAATGGTATGAACACGACATCCGTATGAACGGTGGGCGTAGATATCACCTTCAGGAGAGGTGATATTCACGTGGATATATTTTTCATCTGAGGAAGTTTTGGGTTGTTTTACGGGTTCCATCTATTGGCCTACTTTCTAAAAGATAATTGAACTAACCGCTTATGATGGTGTCTAGTGAGAAATAGGGGGGTTAATGATTCGTATCAACCTCGACACCCATATCACGTGCTTTATTAATGGCTTGCGTTATATTTCCGACATTACGGAAGGCTTCTTCGGGTAAGTGATCATATTTTCCGTCCAAGATCCCTTCGAATCCATCGAGTGATTCTTCCACGGTAACGAATGCACCAGGAATCCCGGTGAAGGCTTCAGCTACATGGAAATTCTGAGATAAGAAGAGTTGAATGCGGCGAGCTCGTGAGACGGTTGTTTTTTCTTCATCGGAGAGCTCTTCAACTCCTAAGATAGCAATAATATCTTGTAGTTCATGATAACGTTGTAGAACTTGCTGGACTTGTCGTGCAATGCGATAGTGACGCTTACCAACGATTTCTTCGCTTAAGGCGATCGAGGTAGATTCTAGTGGGTTAACGGCCGGATAGATTCCTTGCTCTGTTAACTTACGATCTAAGTTGGTCGTCGCATCTAAGTGGGTAAAAGTAGTTGCGGGAGCCGGATCTGTATAGTCATCAGCTGGGACGTATACGGCTTGAATCGATGTAATTGATCCATCATTTGTGGATGCAATGCGTTCTTGCATCGCGCCCATCTCTGAAGCAAGTGTAGGTTGGTAACCAACAGCAGATGGCATACGACCTAAGAGGGCAGATACTTCAGCACCAGCTTGAGTGAACCGGTAAATATTATCTACAAATAATAAGACATCTTGCTTCATATTATCACGGAAGTACTCGGCCATTGTCAAACCCGTCAATACTGTCCGCATACGAGCGCCAGGTGGTTCATTCATCTGACCAAACACCATGGCTGTTTTTTTGTCAACACCAGAATCACGCATTTCAAAGAGGAGATCATTCCCTTCACGGGTACGTTCGCCGACTCCGGTAAATACAGAGATTCCTTCGAGTTCTTGGGCGATGTTATGGATGAGTTCCTGGATTAGGACCGTCTTCCCAACACCTGCTCCACCGAACAAACCAACTTTTCCCCCTTTTAAATAAGGAGCGAGCAGGTCAATGACTTTTATACCTGTTTCTAAAATTTCGTAATCTGAACTTAAGTTATCATATTTTGGTGCATCGCGATAGATGGATTTTAGTTCGTAGTTTCCCTCTAAGTCGCCTTTATCATCAACCGCATGTCCTAAGACGTTAAATACACGTCCAAGTGTGGCTTCACCGGCAGGAACTTTGATCGTTGTGCCACGATCGACAACAACGGTGTTCCGTGAGAGTCCATCTGTAGCTGACATTGCTATTGTACGAACAACGCCATCTCCTAAGTCTAAAGCAACTTCCAGGACGATATAATCAGGATTGTTCAGTTCCGCTTCACCAATTTCATGTGGTTCAACATCCGGTACCACAACAAGTGCGTTATGAATTTCTGGCACACCATTGGAAATCGGGAACTTCACATCTACAACGGGTCCGATAACTTGTGCGATATGTCCAATTCTCATTCCGTCTAAACCCTTCTTTCATCAGTTTTGAGCATTTGCTCCACTTATAATTTCAATAATTTCGTTTGTGATTTTTTTCTGTCGTTCATGGTGGTATTCTTGGTGTAAGTCGTCAATTAGCGACTTCGCGTTATCTGTAGCTTGTCCCATTGCCTGCATGCGACTTGCTTGTTCAGCCGTTTTTGCATCGATAATGGCGCCGTAAATTTGCGTTTCGGCGTAGAGAGGCAAGATGACATCAAGCACCGAGTCAATATCAGGCTCGATGAGAGGTCGAGGTCCGGAAGGTTGATTCGCGTCCGCAACGTCATCAGCGATATTGTCACGAGTAATCGGCAATATTTTTTCAATCCGCTTAACGTTTTTTAAGACATTAGGCGCATAGTTATAGACGAGATATAATTCATCATATATATTGTTTTGGAAAAAGCGTATAGCCGCTTTGATAATAGTCTGCACTTCGGTAAAATTAGGATAATCAGACAAATGATAGCGCTCAGAAACAATATTTAACTGATGTTTTTGACAGAATTTGACAATGGGGCGCCCAATTGCGACGACTTCGATAGATTCTTTGTCCATTGGGCGGATAAAATCGTGAAATTCTTTCAGTAAAGCTGAATTATAACTGCCACATAGTCCTTTGTCCGCCGTAATGACGAGAAAACCTGTTTTTTTGACCGGTCTTACTTGCATCATGACGTGGTAGTCAATGCGATTATGGTTAGTTGATGGATGACTAGCGCGAGGAGCAATATGTTTGGAATCATAAAGCATATCTGGCGTGATTAAGTTAGAGACCATCGTTTTCACTTTTTGGGCATATTGGTCATAATGCTCCGCTTCTGTAATAATGCGATTATACTTGGTCGTTGAGACTAAACGTAAGGCATTTGTAATTTGAGCGGTTTTTTTGACTGAGTTCATTTTTTTCTTAATCGTATTAAGTGCCAATCGAATCACCTACTCCTTGGAGTCAATTTGGGCATGATATGAACTTAAGAAGATATCTACGTAATCTTTAATCGCTGATGCTAGACGCTCTTCATCTGTAATAACGGTTTGGGTACGAATGTCATCCAGTATGTCAGGAGATCCTTGCTCGATGTAATCATATAGTTCTTTTTCAAATAAGCGAAGTTCATTGAGTGGAATATCTTCTAGTAAGTGGTGAGCGAGTGCGTATAAGATCACGACTTGCTTAGCCACATCTAGTGGGCGATGGGCTGATTGTTTCAAGAGTTCAACTGTACGCTGCCCGCGTTCGAGACTCTTTTGGGTGTGGTCATCTAGATCCGACCCAAACTGACTAAATGCTTCTAATTCACGGTAGCTAGCCAAGTCAATTCGGAGAGTTCCGGCTACTTTTTTCATAGCTTTAAGTTGTGCGGAGCCTCCAACCCTAGATACGGATAGTCCAGCATTGATGGCTGGGCGTACACCGGAGTTGAACAAGTCACCTTCTAAGAAGATTTGGCCATCTGTAATAGAGATTACATTGGTTGGAATATAAGCCGAGATATCTCCTGCTTGTGTTTCGATAATCGGTAGTGATGTAATAGAGCCTCCACCGAGTGACTGGTTCAATTTTGCAGAACGTTCTAGTAGTCGTGAGTGTAAGTAGAAGACATCACCAGGATAAGCTTCACGGCCGGGTGGGCGTTTTAAGAGTAAGCTCATTTCTCGATAAGCTGCAGCTTGCTTGGATAAGTCATCGTAGACAATTAAAACGTGTTTGCCTTGATACATAAACTCTTCAGCCATCGCAGTAGCTGCATAGGGAGCTAAGTAGAGTTGACTCGACGGGCGTGATGCGGCAGCAGACATGACAATCGTATATTCGAGAGCATCATAGCGTTTTAATGTGTTAACAATGTTTTTAACGGTGGATTCTTTTTGTCCGATTGCTACATAAATACATAACACATCTTGGTCTTTTTGATTTAATATCGCATCAATCGCTAAGGTGGTTTTCCCCGTCTTGCGGTCACCTACGATTAGTTCACGCTGTCCCCGTCCAATTGGTACAAGTGCATCAATCGCTTTAATTCCTGTTTGTAGGGGTCTTTTAACACTTTCTCGGTCCATAATAGATGGGGCTTCAGTTTCAACGGGACGAGTTCGCTCAGTTGAAATATCACCTAATCCGTCGATGGGTTGCCCTAATGGATTGACAACACGACCCAGTAGTTCTGCACCAACTGGGACTTCCATTACACGATTTAACCGGTGTGCTAAGTCACCTTCATTAATATCATAATAATCACCAAAGACAATAACACCGACTTCGGTAAGTTCTAGGTTTTGGACCATTCCAATGGCGCCGTTAGGGAATTGAATCATCTCGCCATACATGGCATTCTCGAGGCCACTGATACGAGCAATTCCATCACCAATATAGACGACGGTTCCGATTTCTTCTAGGTGATTAACGGCATCGAATTTTTGAATTTGTTTGAGTAACCGTGCCTCAACATGTTTCGTATCCATTTATTTTATCCCCCCTATACTTGTGTGTGAAATTTTAATTTCATTTTTTGTAGTTGTTGTCGACCACTGACTTCGAAGTGATGGGAATCACTCTGCAGCGAGACACCACAAATCAAATTCGGGTCAATAATTTCGGTCACATTGCCGAGTGGTCGCTCGATAATGGTCGAGAAGAGTTCTACAATTTGTGTACGTTCTTGTTCAGTTAACGGAACGACAGAACGAATGGTTAAATGCTCAGGCATATCACAGAAGAGTGAGCTCGTTTGTTCTTGTTGTGAACGTTTTAGTAGTTCATCGATTTGTTGTTGGTGATCATTATTGGTTTCATGTGGTTTATCCATGTCTTACTTCATCTTCCAATCTATGAATAAAATCATTAATTAAGCGATGATGGTCTTCGTTTGTAATCTCACGTTGGATAATTTTTTCAGCGAGTTCAATCGAGACATTTTCAATTATTTTTTTGGATTTTTCAAGGGACTGTTGACGTTCATGTTCCATTCGTTTTTGGGCTTGGTCTTTCATATAAGTGACGTCTTTTTGACCGTCTTCTTTAAGTTTATGTTTGAGTTGTTCCCCTTGCTTTTTGGCATCAGCTAAGATTTTATTAGCAGTCACTTTGGCCTCACGCAATGTTGCCTGCGCTTCTTTATTTGCTCGCTGAGAGGATTCTTTCAATTGACGACCTTCATTGATATCTTTGTCGATCATTTGTTTACGTTGTTGTAATATGTCCATCAACGGCTTCCAAGCGAAGCGCCGGACACAGTACAGTAAGATAAGGAAAGATACAAGCGTCATGAGTGCTTGACCGAGCGATGTACTTCCTAATAAACTACCCATAGTAATTCCTCCAATCTATATCATTCGTCATCAGAAATACTTATCTGAAGGCTAGAATAAAGGCAATTACGGCAGCCATAATCGGAATCGCTTCAATTAGCCCAACTCCGAGTAGCATAGTTGCCCGAATCTTGTTTTCCATTTCCGGTTGACGACTCATTGATTCGATCGCCTTCGAAATAACTAATCCATTTCCAATCGCTGCTCCGAACGCAGCAACTCCAATACCAATAGCAGCAGCTAAACCATTCATTTGTTATTCTCCTTTATAATTCTATTATTTTTTCTATTATTCTATAACTGACCACGATAAGATAGACGACTTAATCGTGATGGACGAGCTTGTGAGACATGTATACGCTAGATAAGTTTACAAAAATATAAGCTTGCAAGATACCGACGAAGACAGAGAATCCTTGCCAGATAATCTGAATCGGAATTCCAATCGGCCAAGTTGCGACGCCAGCCATATTTCCTAATTCTGCAATTAATTTAAGTAAGATTTCTCCTGCAAAAATATTTCCGTATAAACGAAGTGATAAGGTGACAATATTAATAAGATCTTCCAGTACGTGATAAGGTAATAATATAGCTGGTTTGGCATAACTCAACCGGAAGTGTGTAGCTAAGCCGTACTTCCGAACGCCCAAATATTGTGAAATGAGGTTCATTGTAACTGCTAGTGTCAAACATACCGCCAAATCAGCTGTGGGACTTTTCCAATACGATATCTCATGTGCATCAACTAAGAGCGGTAATCCAACTAAGTTCGACACGCCGATGAATAAAAAGACGGTCAGTGCAATCACAACTTGCGTATTGGTTGTCTCATCGCCCATCGTATCTTTGATAATGCCTCGCATAACGTCCACTAACCATTCTAGCGTCAGCTGTAATTTGCCGGGGTTATCTACAGATAAATGGCGCGTAAATAAGAAACATAAGCCAATAACGATAACGACAGATGTTACCAATGCAAGCAAAACATTCAAACTAATGGGCAACCCTAATTGATCAATCAGAATGGTACTTTCCACAGTTTCACCTTCTTTCTACATTCATAGTGAACGGATTTTTTAGTATGGCTAAAAATATCCCTTCATAAGCTAATTTATTTTATCACAATTAAATGACCAAATCAAACAGTCTAAGGTTAAAGAATTGCCATAAATTTTACATCAAAAACTCCGCTGAAGTGAATGTGATGCATACTCGCTTCAGTGGAGTTGAGAGATTATTTATAAGAGACCTGTGAACTTCCACCAAGGTAAGAAGATTCCTAAGATAAGAATGAAAATACCGACTGTCATGAATAAACCATGCTTGAACATATGTTGATCATGATAGTAACGTTGGCCAATACCGATCATCATAGTTGCATGATGGAAGGGCAACAAGTAGTGCATGTTGACCGTAATGTAGAGAATGAGTGTGATGACAATAGGATCATATCCTGCTTGGGCAACTAGCGGAATCAATATCGGTAAAGCGACTGAACCAGTTGCGATTGCTGAGCCAATGACCATATGTAATCCCATAATAACAAGGATTAATGAAGGCAAGAACCAAATTGATTGAGCACTTGGGATCACGTGGGTAAGTAATTCAACAATCCGTTCGCTGATGCCGACATCTTGAATGACACGACCAATACTGAAGGCCGCGATTAAGAAGATAAGTAAATCTAAGTTGACGGCTTTTTTGTCAGTGGGAGTGAGGATGCCGACGTAGAATAGTACCGGCAAAGCAATTAAACAAATGATCCATGCCGAAATGCCATGTAATGGTTCGAACATCCAGCCAAGGAAGACGAGCAAGATAACGGCTAATCCTATTTTATCCGCCTTAGTTACAACATCGGTAACCTGCTTTTTCTCTAAGATAGCAGGATCATAGTGAGCTAAGTCTTTTTGGAACAGGCCTCGGATGATCAATGGCGAAATAATCGCAAAGATAATCGTAGGGACTGCCATATAAGTGATCCATGGCATACCTTGGAGCGCCGTATCAACCGCCTCTCCAGAGAAAGCTAAGATCGCATGATTTAGGACAATATCTCCATTAGAGACAGCCATATAGGTAATGCTGATAGCGACAAAGACATTCAGTAACATAATTTTTTTCACTTCAGCGAACTTCGGCTCATCGCTTAGAACATGATGGAAGAGTGTACCCAGAATAATTCCTCGGGCGAAAGCTTGGGGAATCACTGGAATAAGTAAGAAGCCAAACACATAAGGCAAGGCGAGTAGGATGAATAAATTCCCTTTCGAATAGCGGATGACTTGATTCATCCAAGAGCGAATAAGTGTGTTTTTACTTAAAGCAACAGAAAGCAATGAAGTGGTTACAATCAAGAACAATGTCGGTGACCAAGCGAAGCTAAACACTTGCGTGGCAGGTGTGTTCCCGAATAATGCAAATAAAATAAGAAGTAATAATGATGCCGGTGTTCTCGGAAGTGCTTTTGTTGCCCAAGAGTAGACAATAAAGAGTAACGACAAGAAAATAAGCTGTTGCTGCCCATTAAAGGCAAAGGGGTTAAAGAGTAATAACAACCCAATAACTACCCCAATAATGAGCAGTAATTTGGGCTTGATCTGCTCACGATAAGATTGCAATAATGTTGTCATGAAAATCCCTCTTTCAATTATAAGATTAATATTAATGTAACATGTAGCGTATGATATGTAAATATATACTCGTGATTTTGTGCAGTTTGTTTTAAGGTATCTAGATTGCCGGGTCGAAGAAGGGAACGTTGGGCACAAAAAATAGCGACTAGCTGATCTTGCCATAAAGAAAAACCTAGCTCACTATGAGCTAGGTGCAAAGCTTGATTTATTCAGATTCTTGGAGGTTACGCAGTGATTGAATGGTTGACTGGATCGATTCAAAATTCTTCGCTACGTTAAGCGATAAGTCACCCATTCGCTCGAAGTCAGTTAAAATTTTGGAGAAGAGAATACTGTTGTTTACTGTACATTCTTGGTCTTGAAGACGAAGGAGTTGATTGTTCTCGAATTCTTCTGTCGCGAAATCCATTTGATCTTCAATAATATTAACATGGGAGACCAGATCTTGAATTTCAGAGCGATCTCTCACCTGTAAGAGGGCCATAATTTTACGTGCTAATTTTTTCATTGCTTGTAGTTCTTCTAAGGCTTCATCGGATAAGCTGTCACCAGAGCGATGAATGACGCGAGCACGTTCGGCGATATTAATGGCGTGATCCCCGATTCGCTCTAAGTCACTGGAGATCTTGACGAATAATCCTAATGCTGATGTCCCGCTCTCGGGTGCTTCGAACGAAAGGGTAGTAGTGGTGAAGCGAATAATGCCATCGTTCAAGAAGTCAATATATTCTTCGGTCTCTTCGATCTTAGTGAACGCATCATCACTATAGTTCCCAACAAGATCGAATGTTGCTTGCACATTCATGATGAGTTGATCTAGCATATTTTGTGTTTCTTTGAAGAGTTGCATCGTAGTTACGGCACTTGTTCCTATTCGATAATCATTTCCGAACAGACTGAAGTCCAAGTACTTGAGCTGCATCCCGGTTTGTTCATCTGCGCGGTCTGGCAATAATTTGTAAGTTAAATCGACTAACTGCGAGCCAAATGGAAGTAAAATAAAGGCTGTTACGACATTAAAAACAGTATGTACGTTAGCGATTTGAGCTTGTACGTTATCTGGCGTGAAATTCTCCATCCAACTTGTGAAGGGGGTTGTTAAAGCTAAAGTAACAAAGATAATAGACCCGACAAAATTGAATAGCAAGTGCAGTAAAGTGGTCCGTTTTCCATTCTTGCTTACCCCAATAGAGGCAATTAAAGCAGTAATGACTGTTCCAATATTTTGACCGAATAGAATGAAGATCGCACTCGGTAAGGTAATTACCCCACTGGCTGCAAAAGCTTGTAAAATACCAATCGAAGCTGATGAACTTTGTAAAATAGCCGAAAAAATCGCCCCAGCTAAAATACCTAAAATTGGGTTTTGGAAACGGGTAATAATATTAATAAATTCTGGCATTTCACGTAACGGCGAAACCGCTGTTGACATGATATCCATCCCAATAAACAAAATTCCTAAACCTACTAAAATACGTCCATAAGGGTCTAACTTCTGGCTCTTGAAGAACGAAATTAAACTGACTCCGATAAAGGCGATTAGAGGAGCAATCGCATTGATGTTGATTGCGATTAATTGTCCAGTAATGGTGGTTCCGATATTTGCTCCCATAATGAGCCAAACAGCATTATTCAGCGTCATTAAACCGGAGTTGACGAATCCGACTACCATAACCGTCGTGGCTGAACTGGATTGAACGAGAGCAGTCACTAAGGCACCGACTCCAACACCTACTAATCGATTCGCCGTCAATCGCTCTAAGATTGCTTTTAACCGGTTACCGGCCGCGACTTCAAGCCCGTTAGACATGACATTCATCCCATATAGGAAGAGGGCGAGTCCGCCGAGTAAAGAAAAAATATGTGTAATCTCCATAATATGCTCCTTCTCATAACAAATAACAAAGTAATCCAACGCCATTATACATCATATTGTCAAAGCAGTCTATAAGGTTCTTTGAAAATACTGTTATAATGATCTTTTTTAGTTTATATGAATTTACTCTTAGAATTTTACGCCATTTTTGTAGTTTTTAGTTGTTTTCTAGTTATTCTTTAAATAACGATGCTGTATTTCTCTACAACGATCGGATAAAAGTAAAATTGAGTGACTTATCTCCGGTTAATTACCGGAAACAAGCCACTCAATCACGTGCTTAATCGTTACTATTCAAAACTCCAACTTTTGAGACACATCAAAATAAATTTTTAATAGTTTTTTTTATTATTTTGAGTTAAAATATTGTGGTGGTAAGTGTAAATGTGATTCATAAATGTGACCTACAAGAGCAATCATTGTATGAGTAACCAATAAAAAGATAACAATATCGCACCATTTTTTATAAGTAACATAAAATAATATAATTAAATGATGGAGGAAGAAAATGGTAAGTAAACATAATAAAATGGAGTTATTCCAAAAGCAAGTAAATAAAGCGAAGCGTTATACATTAAAGAAATTAACGATCGGGTTAGCCTCTGTTGCTGTTGGAGCGGTGTTGTTCCTTGGACAGTCCGGGGATGTGTATGCCGCTGAAGAAGGAGAGAATGGTGTTGTGTCCATTCAAGTGGTTGGCGGGGATCTAACCGTTCATGAACCTTCTGTTTCTGAGACCGAAGAAACTCTACCGGGAGAAGGGACAATTGATATCAGCGTGTCTGGCGGCGAGTTGTACATTCATGACGAACCGCAAGAAACGCCACAACGTGAGGAAGCACCTGCTGTTCAGGATACTCCCTCGGTGGAAACAGAACAAGAGACAGCAACCAAGGAACATGAACCAACTATAGAAGAAGACGCGTATAGGCGCGTTTCACGTGAGCGAGCGAATGTCTTCATTCGCGGGATGGGACATTTGTCCGAAGAACAGAAAACAGTATATTTAAATCAAGTGAAGAACGCTTCCAGTGTCAATGAGATTGAACGGATTCATGAAGCCGCGTTAAATGATGAAGGGGATCTATCACCTGATGCCTTCCAACCGGATGAACTCAATTCAAAACGATACGTCCCGGTTGTCCGTGAGCGTGCTTTAGGCGTGTTAAACGGGTTATCTCATCTATCCGACGACGCAAGACAAGCGTTCATCTCACGTGTGAACGGTGCATCTAGTGTAGAGGCGATCGAGTCCATCATACAAGAAGCGGAAGGGTATACACCGGAGTTGAAGCAACCCGAGCGTGAGGATTTAGAAAGTAAACACCTAGATTCCTCGGTGCCAGATGTTCAATTGCCAGAACAACCTGCGTATCCAAGTGATCCGAGTGAATCGTATCAATTAGAGGATCTAACGTCTAACGTGATTCATTACGGTCAGCAAGAAGTAAGAACACAAGAGATTACGCCGTATGAGGTTGATTACCGACCGGATCCAAATTTGTATGTGGGACAATATAAGATCTTGACACCGGGTATTCAAGGTGTTAAAGAAATTGTTCGTTTATATGAAACAGCAAACGGGGAAATCACGTCTCACTTGTTACAAGAAAAAGTGAATGTGATCTCAGAAATGAAGAAACAAGTGGTGGCTCGTGGAACAAAACCCGTTGAAGGGGTTGACGAGGTTACGGTTGATGTCCCGATTGAACCAACAGAAGAAGTGGTTTATGGGTCGGATTTATATGTAGGAGAAGAAGAACGTATTCCTGGACGTGCGGGGCTTAAACAAGTCAAAACCACGTATAAAACTCTGTATGGGAAACGAACGGATCAAGTGTTAGACGTGACGGAAACGATTATCCGCGAAGCGGAATCCACACTCGTTATGAAAGGTATTAAACCGGTGGAATCGTCTGTGGAAGTCCATTCCGAGGAAGTGGTTGAACCGGATACGTTAGACGTGTATGCACCGGATTTATATGAGGGTGATGAGGAAATCGTTTCTGGACAAGCGGGATTGAAGCGTGTGACGACAGTTTATCGCGTGGTGAAAGGTGAGCGAACAGACGAGGTTATTAGTAGCACAGAGCAAACCGTTATCCAGTCCGTCCCAACGATTGTGTATAAAGGGACGAAACCCACTCAAGGCACAAAAGACGTCGTCAGGGAAGACGTGATTCAACCGACAACAGAAACGATTGAAACGGATGATTTGTATGTGGGGGACCAAGAGGTTACCGAAGGGACACCCGGCCGTAAACAGATTACCACAACGTACCGAACGCACAAAGGGGAGCCAACAGAAGAGGTCCTTAACGTATCTGAGGAAACACTCGAGGAAGCAACGCCTAAGATTATCCGTCAAGGGACGAAACCGGTTAATGGCCGTGAGGAAGTTGTCACCGAAGAGACTATTGAACCGGAGATTATTGAACGAGATGATGAAAGCTTACCGGAAGGTGAGGTTGTCACCGAAGAAGGACACCCGGGTACTCGACGTATCACGATGGTGTACAAAACGGTTCGGGGTGAACGTACCGAAGAGGTGATTGAAGAGTCATCTGAAGTGACGCAAAAAGCGACACCGACGATTGTCCGCAAAGGGGTTCGGTTTGAAGCACCAAGTTTATCGAACGCACATTTCACATCAGATGCGATGAACCGTACGGCACGCTTGTCGTACACGTTAAATAACCCGTCTAACTTAGACGTGTCTGGTTATATTCATGTGTCTCGCGATGGGGAAACTGTTCGAGATGTGCAGGTTTCTGACTTTAATGAAATAGAGATTAATGATTTAGATGTGAATACACCGTATCAATTCGAAGCGCATGTCACCTATACACAGGGTGGTGAGCAACAAGATGTTGTAGGGCATACAGAGACATATACGCTTTCTATGAATCAATTGGAGTTGAAATCTATCGGACAAACGATGCTCGTTCGTCGCGGGGCTGATGGACAACTCCAAGAATTTTCGGAGTTACGTGAAGCGCCAACGGATCTATCGAACTACTTCATTCGTGCACAAGCGTCGAACATGAAAGATATTGTTCTACCGGTTGCCTCCATTGATGAAGTGCAAAAAGACGGCGATGTGGTGTATGAGGTTAAGACGACCTCTGATGAGACCGTGCACCGAGATGGGGATATCTTTAAGCCGGGTTCTGTGTTTTATGTGAATAAGTATAAAGCACCTGAAAATGGCGTTTACTATAATTTCAAGGATCTTATTCATGCGATGAGTAATGACCCAAGAGGAACGTTTACGTTGGGCCGAACAGTTTCAGCAGTTGGTGTTGAGCCATTAGGACGGAAAACGTATATTCAAGCGGATTTCCGAGGAACGTTGAGCGGTTTGCATAACGGCAAACGTCACCGTATTGAAGGCTTAGAACATGGGTTGTTCTCGAAAGTGAATGGCGGTCAGATTCGTGACATTGATTTCACCGGTGTGAATATCGTTTATCCAAATACAGGGGATGGCGATTATATTTCTTCGTTAGCCGGGGATTTAACTAATAGTGGTGTGATTGAAAATGTGAATGTCCAAGGGTATATTGAAGGACGAGATAACATTTCTGGTTTAGTGAACAGGATTAGCGGGAAGTCACGCGTTGAGAATGTGTCGTTTATCGGTCGTATAAAGTCTCATGGTGGAAACTCCGTTCTAGGTGGTATCGCAGGGATTAACGACCGCTCGATCGTCAAACGTGCCTATGTGGATGCCGATGTGGAGATGCACCGTCCGCAAGATGCGAGTTTGTTGGTGGCGGTTAACATCTCGGATCAAGCCCATTCTAGTGAGTGGGGTCAAACAACGAAATCAGTTGTAAAAGGTTCTATGCGTTCGAATATGCGTGGGAAAATGGCGGCGATTAGTACATCCACATGGGGATACGCAACGGTTTCTGATGTGATTAGTTATGCAACGATTGAAAATGGGCATGAGTTGTTTGGTTCGGATGAGCAGTTGACGAATCCGGGTCCGGAGTATCAGCATATTAAAGCCCTATATGGTGTGAAAAACATTAGCTCGGGTAGCGTAAAAGGAGAAGATCGTAAGTTTGAGCGTTTAGATGTGATGGATGCCGTGCGTAAAGAGCGTTCGTTTAATCTGACGGCTCTTGACTCCCAAGCGTATCAAACACCAGCTGAGGAGCTAAATAGTACTCGTCGTTACGATAGCGTGTCTGGTTACGTGGCGTTTCACGAAGCGTTTTACCGTTTGGTCGAAGCGTTGCAGCCGTTTAGCTTGGTTGAGGATATTGTTCGCGAAGGAAATACGTTGGCACAATCGAATAAACGCCCATCATGGATGGCAGAAGGAAAGGAACTCAAATCCATTACGGCGCTGAAAGGTCATACGTTTGTGACGCATGGCGATGATGCGGATCGTATTATGCTTCAGTTTACGGACGGGACGAAACTGATTTATACCCTAAGTCAGAAGAAAACACTTGATTTGTATACAGATACGCCTACAACAGGCAACACATATGGCTTATCGGCGTATCACGTGGATGAGCTCGGTGTGACATATACACTAAACCGTCTATCACGTGTCCCACAAGCGTTGGTTCAGTCACTCGTTGATGAGCTGAGAAGCGTTGAGCTATACAATAACGAGATGTATCAGATGCTTAAGATTAATGAAAAGACGGAACAAGCCAAAGAAAATCGTATGAAGAAATTATTCTTAGATGAGATTTTCGACACCACAAAAGCGGAGTTACAGACGATTGTGGAGAAATTACTTCAAAATGATATGGTGATGTTGGCAGAGTCAGATGTCGCACAACAAGCGTTACGTGATAAAGTGTCTAAACATAAAAAACAGATTATGATGGCGCTCACGTACTTGAACCGTTATTACAACATTCGTTTCGGGGAGTACACGATTAAAGATTTAATGATGTATGTACCGGAGTTTTATAGCGGACAGGGTGGTTCCTTGATTGATCGACTCATCAAGTTAGGTAGCTCAACTGAGTATCAATTGCATGGTCGCCGAACACATGAATTCTTCAATCGAGAATTCGGTGCTGCCATAGGTACGGACTTGTTAGACTTTTTAGATTTCAATCGTGAGCTATTTACCGATTTCGGTAATATGAACGATTGGTTTAAAGATGCTACGAAAGAGAACGTGAAGTTAATTGAGAAAGAACCATTAGCGGAAGGATTGAAAGCACAGAATCCGAAATATCGTGTGTTTGATAACTTGTCGCACAGCTACTATCACCATACGATCTTGCCGCTGTTGAATTTACGAAAAGCAAAACTATTTATGATTTCAACGATTGCTTCCTTGACGTTCGGTAGTGAGCAAAAACGGGCTGACTTAAATGGTGCACAACTTAAGCGAGAAATTGAAGCAGCTGGGGATAGACACCGTGATTTCATCGATTCGTGGTATAAGATCGCGAATAAAGAAACAAGGGATCGTTTAATGCGTGACCAAGTAACGCCAATCTGGGAAGGATTTGACCTCAAAGAACGCGGATGGGTTAATGAGTTTGGGAAAGATAACCGTGGACAAGATTATGCTCCGTCTCGCGAGTTCTATAATGTCATTGGTGAGTATTATGGAAGCAACGGAACTGGCGCGTATGCGAATGGGACGTTAATTCACTTCGTGGCCTATGACTACTTGGGCGAAGGTGGACACGCAACGTGGACACACGAGATGACACACAACTATGACGGGTTAGTCTTCTTAGGCGGATCGGGTCGTCGTAATGGCGTAGGAGCGGAAGCGTACGCTTCTGGGATGTTACAATCTCCGGGTCAAAACGGTGGAGGATATGGTTCGCTAGGAATTAACTTATCCTACTCATGGGAAGATGACGGCGAAAATATCTATAACAGGGATCCGAAGAAATTCCATAATCAAGCGATGTGGGATAAATACATGAAAGGGTATAACGATGCACTGACCCTTCTGGATTACTTGGAAGGTGAAGCGGCGATTAACGCGGGTAAAGATGTCCAACGTCATTGGTTTAAGAAAATGGGTAAAACCGATGTTAGAGAGACACGTTTCACCGATCACGTTCGTCCGATTACAGAAGAAGAATGGAACAGTATGTCGCTACAGTCAGTGGATGACTTAGTAGATAACCAGTTAATGACTCAATACGGATTGAATAACGGGACGTACTCTCAAGATAATGATTGGGGAACGTACGTAACCATACCGTATCTGACCGGTATTTACGGTGGCGGTGATAACAGTATCGGTGTACCGGGAGCGGCGATGTTCAAACATAACACGTTTAGAGTTTGGGGTCGTTATGGTTACGAGAACGGATTTGTCGGTTATGCATCGAATAAACACCGCGAACAAGCCTTGAATGATGGTCATGCACAATTAAGTGATGATTACGCAATTAAGAAAATCTCTGGCGGTGAGCATGAAACGATGGAGGACTTTAAGAAAGACTACTTCAACGACATGATTACACAACTTAAAACTAAAGGTATGATTGATATCCAAATTGATGGCGTTCAATACAGCTCATATGACTCTCTTGCAAAGAAATTTAGTCAGACTGTTCAAGCAGATACCAAGGCGAAAAAACATGACCATACAAGAACTTTCAAGGGTAAACTGTTTAAAGCCTTGCTCCACAGCACTGATAACTTCCTGTCATCTATTTTTAAAGGCTAGATGATTAGTTGACCAGATAATCTACACATCAATTCGATGGCTTAGGATGGATTACTTGTTGTGAAGAAAAGTTATTCCCAAATATAAGGTAGTTACATTCTGATGTGTGGTGATAAATCTTAGTAAAAGATAACTTTGGAGGGGATGTGCCCCCAAAAAGTTAGAGTTATGAATAGTGACAATTAAACACGTGATTGAGCGGCTTGTTTCCGGTAATTAACCGAAGATAAGCCGCTCAATTTTACTTTTATCCGATCATTATGTAGAAATGACTATAGAATGACTAAAGAATAACTATTTAACATTTATATGACGATGTGAAAAATAATCGAATAAATTTTTGATGGCATTTTGAATCATTAGGAGACAATCATTTCAATTTTGGTCTGTTTTGTCTTATAATAGAGAATAGAGAGTTTCTGGAAGGGGGAGTTCGGTGAGTTATCAAGCGTTGTATCGGGTATGGCGACCACAAAGCTTCGACGATGTACTCGGTCAAGATGTGGTGGTCCAAACATTAAAAAATGCGGTCGCTCAAGGGAATACCAGTCATGCTTATTTGTTTTCAGGACCGCGTGGAACAGGAAAGACTAGTGTGGCGAAGATCTTGGCTAAGGCGATCAATTGTCCGTATGCAGAAGACGGTCAACCTTGTAATGAGTGCCATCTCTGTACAGAGATTACTAAAGGAGCACTTGGCGATGTGATTGAAATCGATGCGGCAAGTAATAACGGGGTCGATGAGATTCGAGATATTCGTGAAAAAGCACAATATGCACCGACGCAAGCTCCGTATAAAGTCTATATTATCGATGAAGTTCATATGCTGTCGACGGGGGCGTTTAATGCACTGTTGAAGACATTAGAAGAGCCACCTCAGAATGTTATATTTATTTTGGCAACAACCGAACCGCATAAGATTCCAGCAACGATTATTTCAAGATTGCAACGCTTTGATTTTAAGCGTATTCTACCTCAAGTGATTATTGAGCGCTTGGAACATGTGCTGGGAGCAGATGAGATCACTTATGATGCGGATGCATTGGTAGTTATTGCGAATGCGGCTGAAGGAGGCATGCGAGATGCGCTTAGTTTGCTGGATCAAGCCCTTAGCTTTATGGATGAACAGTTGACCGTTGACGATGCGCTCCAAATTACCGGCAGCATCACCCAAGAGCGTTTGTTAGATTATATCCAGCAGATTGCGGATCGACAAACTGAAGTTGCGTTGAGTATCTTATCTGAGGTCTTGGCAGAAGGAAAAGATCCAGCACGATTTATCGAAGACACCATTTTGTTGGTGCGCGATATGCTCTTATATCAACAAAACAATGGAGGTATTGAGCCGAAGTTAGCAATTATAGGCGAGCCGTTCCAGGAAGTAGCGACTAACTTAGCACCAGAAGTGGCCTATCGCTTAATTCAAGTTTTTAATGAGACGGGACGGGAGCTACGCCAAAGTAATCATGCGGATATTTATTTGGAAGTGGCGACAGTGAAGCTAACGCAACAAGTCGCAAAATCTTCTGATCTTTCAGCTCAAGCAGCTCAAGAAGTCGCTCAGAGTGAAGACGTAGCTGACTTAAAGCAACAACTCGAGGTGCTGAAGACACAGATTAAGCAGCTGAACACCAATGCTCAGGCATCACAGACGACTCAGGCAAGCACGAAGCGAGCGAAACCGAAGCGAAAATCGCGCGGAGAGTTTAAAGTGAATCTGGCCCAAGTTCATCGAGTACTAGCGAATGCAACGAAGCAAAACTTAGCTGAGTTGCAAGATATCTGGGGGGACTTGATCCATTCACTGGATACGTCATCGCGTGCCATCTTGAACAATTCCAAACCGGTTGCTGCCAGCCCAGAAGCCTTAGTGGTAACTTTTGAGTTTCCGATCTTATGTGAGAAGGCAGAAGGAGATGAGGAGCTGAAGCAAGGAATTGTCCAGTTCTTGGATAAGGTGATCGGTACTCAGCCGGATCTCGTCTGTATCCCAGAAGCGAAGTGGCCGACGATTCGCCAGAATTATATTAAGCAGATGAAAGAACAGTCGGATCAATCGGATACGCAGGGTCATACAGAAACGAACGGTCAGAGTGAGCCGATTGAAGAGACCAATCCAGCCATCGCGACTGCTGTGGAATTATTTGGTCGTGATAATATCGAAATTAAAGATTAACAAACGAATGAATAAAAAATTAAAAGGAGAGAATTATAATGCGTGGTATGGGAAATATGCAAGGTATGATGAAGAAGATGAAGAAGTTACAGAAGGAAATGGAACAAGCCCAAGCGAAGTTGGCAGCACAAGAGTTTGTCGGATCAGCTAACAATGACTTAGTGCAAGTTACCCTAACTGGAGACAAAAAAGTGGTCAAAGTCGATATTAAAGAAGAAATCGTTGACCCAGATGATAAGGAAATGATCGAAGACTTAGTGCAACTAGCGATGAATGATGCGTTAGACCAAGTGGATGCTGAGGATGAACGTGTAATGGGTAAATACACGAAAGGACTCGGGGGCTTCCCAGGTATCTAAACGAAATACTGAATGAAGAATAGATAATGGGGTGAGTCGATGCAACAATATCCAGAACCCATCTCGAAGTTGATGGATAGTTTTATGAAATTGCCCGGGATTGGGGAGAAGACAGCTTCGCGCTTAGCTTTTTATGTGGTGAATATGAAGGAAGATGATGTGACAGATTTTGCTAAGTCGCTCATTAGTGTTAAGCGAGATTTGGTCTACTGTTCGGTTTGTGGCAATATGACTGAAGATGATCCGTGTTATATATGTGCTGATAAGAGTCGCGATGAGAGTAAGATTCTAGTTGTCGAACATCCGAAAGATATCATCTCGATGGAGCGGATGTCTGAATATAAAGGCTTGTATCATGTATTGGGTGGTATCTTATCTCCAATAGAAGGAACAGGACCAGAAGATATTAATATTTCGGAATTGATTCAGCGCTTGCAAGATGAAGTGGTTGAAGAAGTTATTGTCGCAACGAATGCGACAGCTGAAGGCGAAGCAACAGCAATGTATTTGTCGCGTTTAATTAAACCGAGTGGCATTACTGTCTCGCGTCTAGCGCACGGCTTGTCAGTGGGAAGTGATATTGAGTACGCGGATGAAGTTACCTTGTTGAAGGCAGTAGAAGGACGTCGGGAGATGTAGTTGATCCATATTGAAGTAGTGGGCTGAGAGAAAGCACCAAGCGTAAAAGAGAAAGGAAAGCCAAATATGTCAGAAGGATTATTCATTACGGTCGAGGGCCCGGATGGAGCCGGTAAATCTACCCTTATTCAAGGGCTGAAAGAGCGATTAGAAGCACGCACCGCACGAGAAGTGATCTTGACGCGTGAGCCCGGTGGAAGTCCTCTGGCTGAAGTGATTCGCGAGGTACTGTTAGATAATCGGTATGGTGAGATGGACGGACGGACGGAGGCTTTGCTAATGGCGGCTAGTCGCCGGCAACATATTGTGGATACGATTTTACCAGCGTTGGAGGCGGGAAAAATTGTCCTATCTGATCGGTATGTGGATAGCTCTCTAGCATACCAAGGAGCTGGCCGAGAATTAGGTATTGAAGCCGTTCGTACGATCAACGCTTTTGCGATCGAAGAAGTTGTGCCGACAGTGACGATTTTGTTGGATGTAGATGCACAGACAGGATTGGCGCGTATTCATGACAAACAATCTGGCCGAGCGGTTGATCGCTTGGAACAGGAAGATATTTCGTTCCATAATCGCGTGCGTTCAGGGTATCAGACATTGCGAGAAGATGAACCTGATCGTTTTATATACGTTGATGCTACTTGTGAGCCGGCTACGGTATTAGAAGAAAGTTGGAAGCTTTTAAACAAATATTTGGATAAGCTAGTGGACGAGTTATATCTATGGTAAAATAAGCATAATAGGAGATAGTTGGAACGAAGGAGGAGATGACAGTGAAATTAATTGTAGCCATTGTCCAAAATCAAGACGGCAAACGATTACAAGATGCGTTCGTCGAGCAAGGTGTTCGTGCTACCAAATTATCATCGACAGGCGGGTTCTTACGTGCAGGGAATACTACATTCCTTATCGGGGCAAAAGACCGCAAGATTGATGATGTATTAGCTATTATTCAAGAAAACTGTTCAACTCGTGAACAAAAAATGGTAAATCCAACAGCATATGATTTTACAATTGAGACTGATTTAACTTTTCCGATTGATGTAGAAGTAGGCGGGGCAACAGTATTCGTCTTGCCGGTTGAAGCATTTCACCAGTTTTAATTCAGTGAGGTGAATAGGACGTGACGACACTGCAACAAAAACAGCCGAAAGTGTATCGGCTGTTTTCTAAGTTAGTTAATGAAAATAAATTAGGTCATGCCTATATTTTTGAAGGGGTGTCTGGATCCGGCAAGAAGGCCATGGCTAAGTTTGTCTCACAAGCCTTATTTTGTCAACATAAGACAGAATCGTCGGTTGGGCCATGCCTAACATGCGATACTTGTCAAAACATTGAAGCTGAACAGCATGTGGATACCGTTATTGTCGAAAAATCAGGCACAACCATTAAAGTAGACCAAATCCGACAACTGAAAAGTGAACTGACAACGAGCGGCTTGGAAAGCTCGCGCAAAGTCATTATTATTGATGAAGCAGACACAATGACAACCAGTGCTGCCAACAGCCTACTGAAATTTTTGGAAGAACCACAAGGCGATATTATTCTGTTCTTGTTGGCAACATCTAAACAAAATTTACTGCCGACCATTATTTCACGCTGTCAAGTCATTGCCTTCCGAACACAACCGCTTGATCAGCGGGTAGAGGCCTTAAGACAATTAGGCTTAACAAGTAATCAAGCTGCTTTAAGTGCTCACTTGACAGAAGATAATGAGCAAGCCGTGCAATTTGTGCAAGAGACGAATGTACAAGAAATAGCTAAAAGTGTTTGGCAGTGGCTTAATCTGATCGATCGGAAGGATGATCAAGCGTTCATCCATGTGACCAAGACCTTACTTCCCCTAGCTAAAGAAAATGATATGAAGCAACTAATGCTAGATGTGATGTTGCTACTTCTTCGTGATTTATTAAAAGAACGCCTCGGATTGGCACATGTTCCAGCGTTTTCTGCATATGGACAGCAACTAGAGCAGCTAGCTGAGAGATGGGCAACAACAAAAATAAGCAGAGCAATTGATTCAACACTTCAAGCACAAAAAATGTTGGATAGTTATGTTAATATACAAGGTGTGTTAGAATATCTCACACTAAAATTGTTGGAAAATTAAAAAAATTGAGCCATACGAAGTCAAAAATAGAGATAAAGACATAAAAAATAGGCGCAAACAATTGTGTGGGAATAATAATCAGATAAGTTAGAGTGGTGAAAGATGGATAAAAAAGACTTATACGATACATTAATGTTACTAGAAGAACAATCTAAAGGGAATGTGGAAACCTTGCGTGCTGTGCGTCAGCAACTATCCGAATTAGCTGAAGAAAACCAAGCCCTCAAGGTTGAGAATCAACACTTACGCGATCGCTTAAATGGCAACTTAATTGAAGAAGAAGGGGTTATTGAAACAGATAATCCATCCGGCCTGACTAAATCACGTCTAAATCTAGAAAGTATTTATGATGATGGTTTTCACGTATGTAATCATTTGTACGGGCAACGTCGTATTGATGATGAGTCGTGCGCGTTTTGTTTAGATGTTATTTATGGAGATCGGAAGTAATGGCTGAGACATCATTAGTGTTGAGAGAAGATGAACGCTTAGATACATTGGGACGAGACGACTTACGTATTATCCAAAGTTCGTCTGTCTTTTCATATTCAACGGATGCATTGGTTTTAGGGGACTTCGCTCGGGTCCCGCAGAGTGCGCGGGCGAAGGTGTTAGATTTGTGTGCTGGGACGGGAGCTGTTTCGTTGCTCTTGTCTGAGCAGACGAATGCTCAGATTATTGGAGTCGAGTTGCAGGAGCGGTTAGCAGATATGGCCCAGCGTAGTATAACCTTGAATCAGCTGGATAATCAAGTTCAGATTCTACAAGGGGATGTTGCCAACTTACGGGCGGACTTTTCGCATGATACGATCGATGCCATTGTCTGTAACCCTCCCTATTTTAAAGTGGATGAAGCTAAAATAAGCCCGAATCCTCATTTAGCCATTGCGCGACATGAGCTTCGATTGGACTTGTCGACGTTAGTGCGGGAAGTCAGTCGGTTGCTGAAGATGAAGGGGACTTTTTTTATGGTCTATCGTCCGGAACGGTTTTTGGAGTTGTTGGATGAACTACAGCGGCATAACTTGGTGCCGAAACGTATTCGCTTCGTCTATCCTAAGCCCCACCGTCAAGCAACCATCTTATTAGTCGAAGCGATCAAACAAGGAAGTGTGGCGGGGTTTGCGGTTGATTCGCCACTCTATGTGATGGATGAAGCAGGCCGGTATACACCGGAGATGCGAGCGATTATTCATGGCTAATCTACATTATTTTTATGTCTTATTGTGCCGAGATCAATCACTCTATGGAGGCTATACAACCGACTTGAAGCGACGTGAACAAGAACATAATAAGGGGATTGGTGCCAAGTATACAAGAGCTCAAGCTAGGCGACCGGTGAAGCTCATTTATGCAGAGTGCTTCGAGACAAGAAGTGATGCGATGCGCGCAGAAGCTTTATTCAAACAACAAACCCGCGCGCAAAAAGATCAATACTTAGCCAATCAAGGAGTACGGGTGCCGTATGATCGGCGCTACCGCTCCGTAATGATAGATAAGAGAGGAGCAGGGGATGAATCGACAGAGTAGCTTTAAAGATGAAACAAAGTTGGGGAAGTTATACTTAGTGCCGACACCGATTGGGAACTTGGATGATATGACGTTCCGGGCAGTTGATGTCTTGCAGCAAGTGGATCTGATTGCAGCAGAAGATACACGTCATACTCAAAAATTGCTCAATCACTTCAATATCCAGACCCCCCAGATTAGCTTCCATGAACACAATACGCAACAGCGGATTCCCGAATTAGTGCAGAAGTTGTTGGACGGACAATCGATTGCGCAAGTGAGCGATGCAGGCATGCCGAGTATTAGTGATCCAGGCCGGGAGTTAACCCAAGCTGCGATCGCTAATCATTGTGCCGTTGTGCCATTACCGGGGGCTAACGCCGCACTGACGGCACTAGTAGCCAGTGGAATAGCGCCACAACCCTTTTATTTCCATGGATTTTTACCACGCAAGTCGAGTGAGATCACAGCCGTATTGACAGATTTAAACCAAAAGACAGAGACATTAATTTTTTATGAGTCGCCGTATCGCGTTAAAAATGTACTCGCTGTTGCTGAGGAAGTCTTCGGTCCTGAACGGGAAGTCGCTGTTGCTCGCGAATTGACGAAGCAATATGAGGAATTTATAAGAGGGACGATTGCAGAAGTAAGCGACTTCTTAGCCGATAACAGTCAACTCATCCGAGGTGAATTCGTCTTAGTCTTTAGCGGTAATGATGCGCCCGAAAGATTAGAAAAGTCTAAAGAATGGGAAAATCTCTCGCTAAAAGAACATGTTGAGTATATAATGAAGCTAGAAGATATTCGTGATAAGTGGGCGATTAAAAAGGTTGCCAGCTTACGGGATCTCCCGAAGCGCGACGTTTATGCAGCTTATCATGAGATTTAATTTTCAGGAGGTAATGATAATGAAGATGAAAAAATTAGCCTTATTACTCGTTGCTCCAGTTGTTCTGGCAGCATGCGGCAATGAGCAAGCACCTGCCGAACCAGAGGAGACTGCAACAGAATCTGTTGTAGAAGAGAACAAAAAAGTAGATGAAAAAGACGACAAAAAAATGGACGATACAGCTGACGAGAAAGATAAAGCAGCGGACAAAGAGGTGAAGGCTGACAAAGATGCTTCAGCAACCGACAAGTCTGATAAATCAGATGACTCAGCCGATGCGTCTACTCCAGCCAATAACACCGCTAAAACAAGCACATCTGACGAAGCAGATCTAGTACCAGAAGAAGAACAAGCTATTTTGGATCGTATCGTTGAAATCGAAGGCATAGAACAAGATCTGATGAAGTACACCTTCATGGTATTAAAAGATGACGAAGCAGACTGGGTAAAAGTTGAGATTCGTGAACTTTCGAAAGATAATCCAGATGTATCAACGTTGTACAAGCTTTACCGCTACAACGCTACAACAGATGAATACCAAGTTTACAATGAAGAGACCGATAGCTTCGAATAAAAACGAGTTATTGTGAATGATAAAAAAGACTGAACGCCCGGATCAATAACGGTTGCGTTCAGTCTCTTTCATTAATAAGGGTGTTTATCGAATAGCGAACATATTGTGTGACCCATAAAGAGGGCATTAAAGTGGTGTTACGCAGACAACTTCCGGTGCAATCGTATCGGTGGATAGTAAGCTAAGCTTACCTGATGACGCATCACGCTGGAATAAGCTGAGCGTATCGGTATGTTGATGTCCACAAATGATAAACTGTTCATCCGGCGTGAAGTTGAAGTCGCGTGGGTTCTGACCATGTGTCTCTGCCCATTGAATCACTTTTAAGGTGAAGTCCTCTTGAATGTGATAGACCACAATCGAATCATGCCCACGATTTGAGGCATAGAGGAATTGTCCGTCGTTGGAGATGCGAATGGCCGCACCGCTGCTTTCACCGTTGAAATCTCCGGGTAATGTAGAGAGGGTCTGAATCAACTCGATTTCCCCACTTGCTTGATCATACGTGCCCACTAAGATCTCACTACTTAATTCGCCAAAGATATATACGTATTCGCCATTGGGATGGAAGGTTAAGTGACGCGGGCCGGTACCTGGTTTAACCGACAGTGTACTGATATCTTCCGCTTTGCCGGTCTCAGATATGCGGTAAGTGCTCACTTCATCCGTTCCAAGATCACAAGATAGGGCGAATTTATCCGCAACATCGAGATCGAAGTAGTGCGCGTGTGGGCCATCTTGATTCTGGTGAACCGAGCTTCCCGCATGTTGGATACGATCAGTTAAGGTTAATTGTCCGTCCGCCGTCGTTTGGTAAATGCTAAGTGCTCCGGTATGATAATTAGCTTCATATAAGAGCTCGCGTTCTTGATCGAAGGCGACATAACAAGGGGCTGGGCCGTCTTCTAATAAGGTATTTTGGCGTTGGTAAGAGCCGTCAGCTTGTTTGACTAACGTGCCGACACCTCCTTGATCACCTTCGTTCACAATAGTAAAGATGACCTTGCCAGCATAGCCAGTGGTAACGTATGTGGGGCTCCCGATGTCGTCAATTAATTGTAAATTAGCTAGCGTAGTGGACTGTTGATCGAAGTCAATCATGTACAGTCCTTGGCTAGTCGCTCGCGTATACGTGCCAAGCAATAGTGGTATCGTCATGAAAAATTCCTCCTCAGTAATGTACCTTCATTATAACAAATTGATTCATGTGTCTCTAATGATGAGACCTTAGACTGAGGAAAGTTGACTCATTCATTGTATAATAGGAAAGAACGGAGTGAAGCAAATGGAGAAAAAATCATTATTCGAACAACTAACCGCCCACAAGGTCATCCTATATATGTTGGGTTTCTTATTGTTCTTGTTAAACCTTTTTATGCTGTCAATTATGCCGGGACTGTTATATCCGTTGCGAGCGATTATGAGTATCGTTGGGCCACCATTAGTTATCGCTACGATTTTCTTTTACTTATTTAATCCAGTCATTACCTGGCTACAAAAGCGAGGAATAGCCCGATCGATGGGGGTTTTAATTTTATTTCTGGCTATTTTAGGAATCATTGTTATTTCAGTATTGTATGTTTTTCCAATTATTCAACATCAAGTGGAGTCCATTATTGTGGTGCTGCCACGATACTTTAATGAGTTAATTGAAATTATCGATCCACTCATTCAGACCAGTGATTTCAGAGAAATGTACCAACAAATCCAAGATTCAAATATTGTCCAGACAATAACTGAACAAGGAACGAATGTGCTGAATGCCACGCTTAGCGGTGTGGGCAGTTTCGTCAATATTATTACGCAAGCGGTCTTTATTATCTTTACCGTGCCGTTTATTTTGTATTTCTTATTAGTCTCTCCAGAAAAAGTGCCGAATAATATCATTCGCGTTGTGCCGACACGTTGGCGCCAGTCGATTTCTAGTTTTTTAACGAGTGTGCATGAGCAACTTAGTATTTATGTGCGTGGACAATTAATGGTTGCTTTTTTTGTGGGGTTGTCCTTTTTAGTAGGATTTGCGATTATTGGATTAGACTTTTACATTGTTTTAGCGATTATTGGAGGAGTTTTGAATTTAGTTCCTTATTTAGGCTCAATTACCGCGACACTGTTAGCACTTATTATCGGATTTTTCCAAGCACCGATAATGGTCGTGTATGTGCTAATCGTGATTTCGTTAGAATCATTAGTGGAGAACCGTATTATCCAACCGTTAATCTTAGGAAATCAGTTGAATATTCATCCGGTAACGATTTTATTCATTATGTTAACAGCCGGTAAGATGATGGGCGTTATGGGCTTATTGCTCGGGATACCGATTTATGCTATTTTAAAAATTATGTTCCATATGATCTTCGATTATATTCGTGAGCATACAGAGCTCTACCCAGCAGAAGAACGGCCATCTAATCGCCATGAAAAAGTATTAATCGATACGTCATTGGAAGAAAAGTAATCACTCATAAATAACCCCCAAAAAATTAGAATAATTTACTCTAACTTTTGGGGGCAGTACAAAACAATAACTCCCACACGTAATCATTCACTAAAATTACGTGTGGGGTTACTGTTTTTTGTTATATTTTTAGCGCTCACTTCAACCAATTCAATGATGGTGGGACGTCTGGATTACTCGCTACGTCAATATAAAAATGATGCTCATCCAATTGTTCAATCTGCACATTGTATCTTGGATAAAATATTAATTCATCTTGCGCACATTCAATGACGAGATAGACTTCATCGTATATCTCAGTCAGATAAGTGATGCGCGACTGCTTTTCATCATAGAAAGCGACAACTTGATCACTACTTGACAGCGTATATTTACCTACTTGTATCTTACTCATTCCCACACCGCCTTATCACGTCGCGGATCGTAATTAACGTCGAGAAAATAACTGTACGGACCCGTGTAGTGTATCTTAATATTGCTCTCTGGCTGAATCATTAATGTATCTTCAGTCAATTGCATAATTAGGTTCAAATCATCATAATTCTGTGGGGTAAAGATAGCCATTTGCTTATCTAGATCGAGGAAGCAGGTTAAATAATCCGTATATTCAATGGTATACTTTCCTAATGTAATCTTGCAACTGCCAATGTTAGTCATATTCTTCAACCTCAACTTCAAAAGTATTGTTTCCAAGATACGAAACGACAACTCCATATTTTTGATAGAAAGTCAATTTTTGTTCTTCTAAGCAGATAACCAAACGAATATCAGCTTGACCAATTTCCATAAACATTATTCTATCTTGTAAACTATCAACAACACAATATTCTGCAGGGTGGTTGTGCGATATCCGATACTGTTTCAATTCAATAACTTGTTTATTATTTTGCAATAATTTTTCCTCCACCATCTAAAGACGCAACTCGTTTACCATCTTTTTTTATTTCCATTAATTGTTTTATGAGCCCAGTGACCAGCTTTTACAGTAACTCCTGCTAAATAGTAACCTATTTTAAAACGAAAAGCCATCTTTTTTGAGATCCACCCTTAAAATAAAGAAGCGTTTTTATAATTTTATGGGTTGAAAAGTGACAGGGTGTCATTTATAATGGATAATGCGATTAAATTGTGACAGGTTGTCATAGTGAACGGATTAACAATAAAAGGATAGATATGATGACGTGAAGGAGGAAGAATAGGTGCCGACACAAACTTTTTTTAATTTACCAAAAGATAAACAAGAACGTATTATACAAGGAGCGATGAAGGAATTCTCGCAGCTGCCGTTTAGTGAGGTGTCCATTGCGAAGATTATCCAGCATGCCGATATTTCGCGCGGAAGTTTTTATCAATATTTTGAACATAAGATGGATTTGTATTGTTATTTGATTCGGAAGTTTAAGCGGAATTATCATGAATTGATGGTAGCGAAGTTTCGCGAGCATGCGGGTGACTTCTATGCGGGATACTTGGCGTTCAGCGAGTATTATATTCGGGCGATTTTAGAGAGTCCGAAGTTTGGCTTCTTCGAGCAGTTGTACTTGAATATGAATTATCAGTTGAACAAGCAGAGTATTGATATTTTGTTCGAAAATGATAAACAAGAAAAATTAGTGGATGTGGTGAGTGTGGCTGATTTAGTGGTGGATCAGACTGAGGTGGAAGATGTGTTTGAATTTTTACATAAGTTGTTGAACCAGACGATTATGGAGGGATTCTGGCAAGAATGGTCGATCGAGCAGACGAATGCGCAGTTTAAGCGGCAGTTGGATTGGCTGTTTGATGGGTTGAAGAATCATTCACCACAGGATATGGAGAGGGAGTGAGTAGATGTTTCAATTATTTAAAGAAATGAATTTAAAACGTGTGGCGTTGGCGATATTTTTTGCAGCTTTCCGCGTAGTTGGAATGCTAGCGATTCCGACGTTGACGGCTAATATTATTGATTATGGTGTTGTTGAAGGAGATATGCAATATATTGTCAATCAAGGACTCATTATGATTGGAGTGACGCTATTGGCGATTGCGGGAGCGATTGTTGGGGTCTACTTTACCGCGACAGAGAGTCAGCGCTTAGGCCAAACCTTGCGTAACAAAATCTTTAAGAAGATTGTGAACTTTACCAATGAAGATTTGGATGGCTTCGGGACGTCTTCGCTAATTACCCGGTCTAGCAATGATACGATGCAGATTCAATTTGTGATGTATCATATGATCTATATGCTGGGGCTAGATCCGATGTTAATTATCGGTGCTTCCATTATGGCGCTCATTCGTGAACCGCGCTTAGCGGCAGTCTTTATTATTACAATTCCGGTTCTTATTCTGGCGATTGGCTTTATTCTGAAAAAAGCTCATCCAATTTTCCGGTCTCTGCAGAAGAAGACAGATGTATTGAACCGTATTTTCCGTGAAGGATTGACCGGGGTTCGGGTTGTACGAGCCTTTAAGAAGGATCAATACGAGATTGACCGCTTCGATGAGGCAAATGAAGACTTTATGGAGACGTCGATTAAGGGACAAACGGTGGCGGCCTTTTTTATGCCAACATTGCTCTTAGTGGGGAGTGCGACGAGTATTTTAATTATATGGTTCGGAGCGCAATTAGTAGGTCAAGAAGTCATGCAAGTGGGGAATATGGTGGCATTCTTAACCTATGCGTCCCTTATTATTGTCGGTATTATGCTGATTGCAAGTGTCTTGGCCTTCTTACCGCGCGGGAGTATTGCTGCTGAGCGAGTCATGGAAGTTATTAACACGGAATCTACCATTGAAGATGCGAAGGAGCCGGTCACAATTCCTGATGGGCCAGTTCAAGTGACTTATGATCAAGTTGACTTCCGTTATCCGGGAGCGGAGAAGTTAGCGCTCGATCAGATTGACTTTCAGATTGATACTGGGGAAACACTGGCAGTTATCGGTGGAACAGGAGCTGGGAAAAGTACGTTAGCCAACTTGTTGGTCAGAATGTATGATGTGACAGACGGATCGGTGGCTGTGAACGGTATTGATATTCGAGAAGTTCGTCAGCGTGATTTGCGCCATAAAATTGGCTTTGCGCCCCAAGATGCAGTCTTATTCTCCGGTACCATTCGCGATAACTTAACATATGGGAAGCCTGATGCAACGGATGCCGATATATGGGAAGCCTTGGAGATTGCCCAGGGAGCTAACTTTGTCCGTGAATTAAACGCTGGCTTGGATAGTAAAGTCGAACATGGTGGCGGGAACTTCTCTGGTGGACAGCGCCAACGATTGAGCATTGCCCGTGCCTTAGTGACAGATGCGGATATTTTGGTCTTCGATGATTCCTTCTCTGCCTTGGACTTCAAGACAGATGCCAACTTGCGAGCCGCCTTGAAGTCCGTGACTGAAGATAAGGTCGTTATTATTATTGCCCAGCGCATCAGTACGGTGGCGGATGCCGATACGATCGTTGTCTTGGACGATGGACGTATGGTCGGCCGTGGCACACACGAAGAATTAAAAGCGACCAATGATGTGTACCAAGAGATTATGAATTCACAGATGAAAGGAGAGGAATTATAATGCCAGCATCTGCCCAACATAAGCGCCGCCGAAAAGCCCATAACTTCTGGGGAACGGTTCTGCGCTTGTTGCAATATATGTTCAAACGTGCATGGGGGCTGTCCTTTGCGGTTCTCATGTCAGCTGGGGCCATTATTTTAGGAGCACTCGCCCCGAGTTACTTAGGACGCGCGACGGATGAAGTCTACCGTGCGATCCAAGAAGCCCGTGAATTACGAGCAGCCGGCGAAGTATTGGATGGCATTCCGATTAACTTTGACTTGATTAAAGAGATCATTCTAACCTTGATTATTCTCTACGTTATTCAAGCCATATTACGCTTCTTCCAGAGTTTCATTCTAGCGCGAAGTTCACAACGAACGGTCTATCACTTACGTAAGGATCTTAAGCAAAAAATCAGTGAACTACCGATTGAATACTTTGATACACACGGGAACGGTGATATTATGTCACGAGCTGTCAATGATGTGGATCAAATTGCCAACACCTTGCAACAATCCTTAATTCAGTTGATGAATGGGGTAATTATGTTTGTTGGGGTCCTAGTCATTATGTATATGGTGAACTGGATTTTAGCGACGGTTGTAGTTGTGACGACTCCGATCAGTGCACTGTTAATCTACTACATTGCGCCTAAATCCCAACGGCAATTTTCGAATCAGCAGCGTGAATTGGGGAAATTGACCGATCAAGTGGAAGAAGCCTACTCGGGACATACAATTATTAAGACGTATAACAAGGAAGAAGATGAAATCGATAAGTTCCTTGAGCGCAGTGCTAAGCTGAATGAAGCTTCATGGAAAGCGCAGTTCTTAGCCGGAACAATGATGCCACTAGTGAGTTTTGCCCGCGATATTGGGTACTTCGGTATTGGCATTATCGGTGGATGGGGAGTGATTAATGGGACGATTTCGATCGGGCACGTGCAAGCGTTCATGGATTACGTGAACCAATTCGCCCAACCCGTTCGATTTTTTGCGCAACTCTCGAATACCGTTCAAGTCACGATTGCCTCAGCCGAGCGAATCTTTGAGATTATCGATGAAGATGCGATGGATGATGAAGTGGTCCATGTTCAGAATAAGCCGAATTCGCCGTACAAAGTTGAGTTCGACGGCGTTCAGTTCGGCTATGGTGATGAACCGGAAGATTCATTGTTGATGACAGACTTCAACTTGCAAGTTCATCCCGGTGAGATGGTTGCGATTGTCGGTCCAACCGGTGCTGGGAAATCGACGTTGATTAACTTGCTGGAACGCTTCTACGATGTAAGTGGTGGCGGAATTTACTTAGAAGGCACCGATATTCGTAATATTCCGCGTGAGCAATTACGCGAGCGCTTCTCGATGGTACTGCAGGATACGTGGCTATTTAACGGCACGATCTGGGAGAACATCGCTTACGGGAATGATGATAAGGCTGACGATGATGAAGCGATTCTGGAAGCGTCGAAAGCCGCCCGCGTTGATAGTTTCGTGCGCCGACTTCCTCATGGGTATGAGACGATTATTAATGAGGAAGGCAGTAACTTATCGCAAGGACAGCGCCAGCTCATTACGATTGCCCGAGCATTTCTAGCTGATCCTGAGATATTAATTCTGGATGAAGCGACCTCCAGTGTCGATACACGAACCGAAACCTTGATCCAAGAAGCGATGAATAACATCTTAGCTGAACGAACCAGTTTCGTCATTGCACACCGTTTGAGTACGATTCAAGATGCCGATAAGATTATTGTGATGAATCAAGGGGATGTTATCGAAACGGGCACCCACGATGAATTATTAGCTCAAGACGGCTTCTACGCCGGCTTGTACAACGCCCAATTCTCCAACATCGATGAAGCCGCCGATAACCTCGGTTGGAATAGTTAAAATACACAAGAGTCCTAGCAAAAGCTAGGGCTTTTTTGAATTGTTAAACAATATTGATTTTATTGAAAGGTATTTTTAAAGGAAATTCAATAATAAGCTATTAATGAATAGATTATCAAGGTGATATTGAATTTTTTGTGAAAAAGACTTGTTTTTTTTTTTTTTTTTTCTGGTAAGGTGTCGGTAGCAATCTGATGGTAATGACCGAAAGTATGCAATTTGTGAGTGCATGAGTAGATTGTGAGATTTATTGGACATGGGGCGGCATTACAATCACAATAAAAAGATTTAGGGGGAAATTAAATGAACAAATACAGTCAATTACTTAAGAAGTTAGGATTATCTGCCGCAGCTCTTGCGTTATCAGCGGCATTAGCTGTTGACAGTGCTGCAGCAGAAGAAGCTGATGTGAATGCAGAAGAGGGAGAAGAGGTTGTTGAAGACTTTGATGTTGATGGATTCCTTGAAGGCATCGAATCTGAAGCAGTAGAAACAGCACCTGAAGAAGAAACAGTGACTGAAGCGACTGAGGAAGTTAGCACACGTGCAGCAGAAGAAGTGGCAGAAGTAGAACAAGATAAAACAATTACACAACCGGAAGAAGTATTAGGATTGAACTTGAGCAGTAATGCTGGTGGGAATGTTCTAAGTAGCTATATACGTGTTTATATAAATCTTGATTGGCGAGTTAAAGAGTTAACGGGAACTTACCTAATTACTAACTCAAATGGACAGCGTATGGATGATGGTGAATTCAAATCAATTGATAACTTACAGCATCAAATTGTTGTCCAAAGAATTAGAGAATATCCAGATGGGATCTATACTATTACTATCGAAGGTCAAGCAGATGAACAAGATAATAACCAAAAATTTGCAGATACTTTTACATTTACAGTTAAAGATGGTAAAGCTCATAAAGATTTAAAAGAAACCGAAGAAGCTTCGGAAGAACCAGAAGTTGAAACACCGACTCCGGAAGAACCTCAAGAACCAGAAGTAACGCCAGAACCGGCCCCTGAAGAAGAGAAAGAACCGGAGAAAACACCAGAACCTGAACAGCCTGCTGATAAAGTAGATGAAGAAAAGCCAGCCGCAGACAAGCAAGAAGAGCAACAAGCAGAAACACCTGCGAAAGAAAAGCCAGCAACAGATAAGAAAGAAGAACAAAAACAAGAAGCTCCTGCGAAAGAAGAACCAAAAGAAGACGATAAAAAGTTTGAAGAGAAAAAAGAAGAATCATTTGATGATTTACGTCCATTAGAGGAATTACCTTTAGGTGGTCACGCATCATCATTCGATAAAAATGGTTTCCCAATTAACTGGAGTGAAGCGAAGAAACAAGCTTACATCGAAAAATTCGGCTTACCTAAAGGGGCTGACAAACAAGGATCTGTTCAATCAGATAAACAAGATTCAGAGTTAGTAGCAAAACGTAAAGATTTATTAGCTCGAGTAGAAGCATCAGACTTAACAGAGAGTGCCAAGAAACAGTTAATTGAAGTGATCAATGACTTAAAACTAGAAAATGTTAGTGGAGCTGAAACAGCTTTTTATCACTACCAAAAACGTCACTACGAAGAAGTTGAACGTCAAAAACAAGCCCAAGACAAACAACAACAAAATGATGGACAAAAACAAGCGCAAGACAAACAACAAGATACTCAAAAACAAGAAGCACGTGGTGAATGTCTACCAGACACGGCAACAGGTGCTTGGGCATTAGGCGCTGTTGGTTTATCAACTATTCTAGCAGGTCTCGGTGTCAAAAAATTCAAAAAAGACTAATTCATTAGTCTCTAATTGAAGTTTTAATCTATGAAGAAGGAACCCCATGTCCTTCTTCTCTACATAGCTTGAAATAGCCCTTCAGCCGGGGCTATTTTTATTTCTGAAAAAACCAGTTGAATTTATAATGAAAAAAATATAAAATAATAAAATGCTGTTGTGTCAGCTGGTCTTGTAATAGATACGGAGTATGCGGATTTACATGATTTAGTTTTTTGTACATAGTTGTTGAGTTAATGAGGAAGTAGGATGGTTGCTGGAGTAATTATCCGGAAAGGGGTTATGATGAAGCGACAATATCGTGATAGTATGACAGTGGGGTTTGCTCTGTTTGCTATATTTTTTGGGGCAGGGAATTTAATTTTTCCGCCGTATTTAGGGTTTTCAGCGGGACGTGATTGGCTCAGTGCAACGGGAGGTTTCTTATTAACCGATCCGTTCCTTGCTATTTTAACCGTTGTGGTGACGACAAAATTAGGTGGGCGGATTGATGATATTGGTCGCCGGGTAGGAGTGAATTTTGCCAAGGGACTTGGGGTGTTGACTATTTTGTTAATTACGTCACTTGTCGCTGTTCCGAGGACGGCTGCTACTGTACATGAGATTGCTATTGCACCGAATTTTCCCGGTATTTCTCCGGTATGGACGTCGATCATCTTTTTCAGCTTAACGATGTATTTTGTATTCAATGAAGGACGTGTGATAGATTTTATTGGGAACTTTTTGACGCCGATGTTGTTAATCACCTTAGCTATCTTTATTATACGCGTGGTGTTCAATCCTCCAGGTGAGTTGAGTGCACCAATTGTTGAGGGGAATCAATTTATTCGTGGGTTTATGGAAGGTTATCAGACGATGGATGCACTAGCGGCGCCGCTGATGGCTGGAATTGTTGTGACAGATTTTGTTCGACGGGGTTATGGTCATCCCGAGCAGAGCTATCATATGGTTAAAAAAGCCGGCTATATTGCATTAGCTTTGTTGATCTTTGTCTACAGTGGATTGACTTATATTGGGGCTACGATGGGAAGTCACTTCCCGGCTAGTGTGACTCGTGTAGAAATTTTATTGGGTTCATTTTTGCAAGTTTTTGGGGGAATGGGAGCGGTCTTGATTGCCTTGATCGTGACATTGGCTTGTTTGACTACTTCAGTCGGTTTAACAGCGACGTGTGGGGATTTTTTCCATTCCATTTCGAACGGTCGGTTGAGTTATAAAGCAATTGTGCTATGGTCGCTAGTTGTCAGCTTCTTAATTTCTTTATTTACGGTAGATGAGATTATTATTTATGCAGGGCCGATCTTGGAAGTCATTTATCCGGTTATGATTACATTGGTTCTATTGTCAGCGGTCGATCAGTTCATTATATATGATATGACTTATATCGGGGCAGTGACAGGGGTACTATTGATGAGTATAATCGAAGTGGCCAGTCGATTGTTGGGCTGGACAGGCTTTAGTCAGTGGTTAGATCACTGGATTCCGTTAGCGAGTATTGGCTTAGCCTGGGTGATGCCGGCTATTATTTTAGGGATTGTCTTTGGTCTGATCGGAAAATATGCTGCAGTTGGTAAGCAGTTGGCAGATCATAATGAAGTGCACACCGTTTATCGCGCGTAGATGGCGTGAATTATCTCACTATTGAATGGGTGAATACTTCATCTTGGGATGCTAACATGGACTATAATCGTATGATACCTGTGCAACATAGAATGGAATCAATGAAAAATGTAGTCGGATAGTGAAGATGGGGTTTAAAGGTGTTTTTACTATGTTGATCAGAATATAATTTGATTATCTAATATTCGTTTTTTCGTGTTATAATGATTGTATAGAGATAGGAGGGGTTAGTATGTTAAAAACATTAGCACTTATTTTATTAGTTATTTGGATTGGTGGACTGGTGTTGAATATTGCTGCGGGATTTATTCACTTTGTCCTAGTGTTGGCTATTATTTCATTCGTAGTGGATCTTGTTCGCGGGCGCCGCTAATCAATCAAATAAAGAGAGCGCTACAGTCCTATTAGACTGCATCGCTCTTTTTTGTTATGAAGTTATTTTGAGAAGTGCCAACCGATCCAATGACTGATAAATCCCCAAAACATATAGCCGATAATAATGGGCCACGATTGGCGTGGAAAGTAAACCAGCCAGGCTAGTAGCATGATGAGTGAGACACCTATTCCAAATAGGCTGTCATATTTTGGCGTGAGAATCCCATGTACGAGTCCGGTAATCCCGATAACACCAGGGACAATATAGACTAGATAAACAAAATCAATGCCGTGAACAATATTTAATAGATGGACTCCATAAATAATAAGTGCTACGATAAGTAAATTAATCCCTAAACTTCTCCAATCGCGTACCTTCATCATATCCCTCTTTCCCGTTGTTGGCTTCATTATACACCAAAACTTATAAACAAATAAACTAAATAATAAACTGCTGCATCATCTCAGAATATTCATCATTTTACCGAAAAAAAGTAATGCAATAAGAGCAATTTGTTCATTGCTTCGCAGAGTATTACTTGTTAAGATATGAGTATCAAAAATAGAGATAGGAGAATTACAAATGAAAAAAGCATCAAAATTTTTAACCATCTTATTGGCAGCAGGTACTTTAGCAGCGTGTGGTAGCAAGGTAACAAAAGAAAACGGAACGGAAACTGTTTCACCTGAGAACGCAACAATTACTGAAGAAGGCGCTGAAGAGGGTACTTCATTAGACGACGCTGAAGTTAAAGACGGTGACATGGACAAAGATATGGACATGGATAAAGATATGGATAAAGACGACAAACAATAATTGTCAGCTCTCCTTAAAAAGGGTCATCCGATATGTCGGGTGGCCTTTTTTAATTGGGACAAAGTAATAGGGGCTCATTTTTGGGGATAATTATCAAATAATGAGTCAATAGTGTATGAGTATAACTAAATTCATAAAAATATCAAAGAAATTCGGTGGACAATAAGGTGGTTTTACCGTACAATTGGTGTGATGTCACTCACAAAAGAGTGCGGGAGTATTAGAATGATCAGTATAGATAGAAGGGGAATAGCGATGAAAAAATGGTTGAGTGTGAAGAGAATAGTAGGGAGTATGGCGGTGGTCAGTACGCTGACATTGGCTGGATGCCAGGCATTCGGAGGAAATGAGCAGACTGAGGAGTCCGATGAATTAACGTATAATACAGTTATTGTACGTCCTGAAGAACCAGCAACAGTTGATGGAGTCGTTGCGTCTAGAATCGACAAGGGATATTATTACAGTTCAGATATTGGAACGATTTCGCAAGTCCATGTCTCAGATGGTCAACAAGTCCAAAAAGGCGATGCTTTATTTACATATGCAGCCAAGGAAGACGATCACGAGCTGGAAGATTTGAGCCGCGAGCAGACCAATCTGTACAATCAGCGAGAAGCCTTAATTGCCGACTTGTCACGCTTGACAGGTGGGACATATAACATGATGGGAGACCGTATTGTCTGGTCTTATGCACAAGGACGCTATGTCGTTACCGATCCAATTGGTGTGGATTACGGGGCACGCACGAATACAACAAACTCTGGTGGTCAAGCTGGTGGTGCGGGAGCCCAAACTCCTGATTCAGGCGGTAATGATGCGGATTCAATTAAATCCTCTATTCGTCAAGTGAATGCGCAGATTAAAGAAGTCGAGATTAAATTACTACGTGCTCAAGAGAAGAAAAACCCAACCATTAAAGCAGATTATGCGGGACAAGTTTATGTTGATGAACGTGGTCGTGATGGTGGTTCAGTACCGTTCGTGCGTATAATTGGTCAAGGTCTAGTTGTGAATGGAACAGTAGATGAATATAATTACCACCTATTAGAAAATGACTTAGAAGTTGATATGTACATCAATGCAGAAGACCGCACAATTAAAGGGAAAATTACGTCTTATGACCGCTTACCACAGAGTAATTCGTCACAACACGGCGGTGGAGGCGGTGCTGGCGGCGGAAGTGGTGCCGGTGAAGATAGCGGAAGTAGCGATGATGCGTCACCAAGTCAATCAGAATCACAAGCTGCCAAATTTGGCTTCATAGTTGAACCAGAAGAAGATGTCCAAATTGGATTCAGTACCCAAATTTCTATTCCGCGAAAAGGATTCGTCTTACCACCTGAATCTATTCTTGAGATGAATGGTGAAAAATACGTCTTCAAATACGTGGATGGCGTGGCGAAGAAGACAAAAGTGAAGATGGAAAAAATTGGTATCCAAGAAGTCATTACGAAAGGTCTATCAGAAGGCGATGAAGTTATCCAAGACCCAACCGGCTTAAAAGACGGAGACCAAGTAAAAGTTGCCGGTGAGAACCGAATGGAAACAGATGAAGACTTCATGGCTGATCCAGCGGCTGAAGATGCAGAAGGTGCAGATACAGAGGCCGAAACAACAGAGGCAGGTACTGATAAAAAAGATGGCAAAGACAACACAGAGAATGATGCAGATGAGGAAGTTCACTCACCTGCTGATGATGCTGATGTAAAAGATATGGATCTTAAACCTCAAAGTGAAGGGGAGTAAGCCATGATTGAATTAAAACGTGTAAGTAAATTTTATCAGCAAGGACCGAACCGTCATCAAGTGCTGAATGAAGTCTCTTTAAATATCGAACAAGGTGAATTTGTTTCAATTATGGGGCCGTCCGGGTCTGGGAAGTCCACTCTAGTGAATGTGTTAGGCTTCTTAGATGCTGATTATGAAGGGGAATATATCTTTGATGGAGAGTCAACAGTTAGCCGTAATGATAATCAAATTTCAAAATTACGCAATGAGATGGTTGGGTTTGTCTACCAGTCTTTCAACTTAATTGATTCGATTAGTATCGAGGATAATGTCCAATTGCCACTGCTCTATAATGGGTATTCTGTTGCTGAGACACATGAAAAAGTGAAAAAATCTTTAGAACGTGTAGGCTTAGGAAATAAATTGAAGAGTACGCCGAAAGAATTATCTGGGGGACAAAAACAGCGTGTTGCTATTGCTCGTGCCTTGGTGAATGAGCCTCGTTTTATCATTGCCGATGAGCCAACAGGAGCCTTGGATACAAAGACTAGTCGTATGATTATGACAACACTCGAGCGGTTAAATCGCGAAGATGGGGTGACGATTGTAATGGTTACCCATGATCCGACATTGGAAGATTATACGAACCGTCGTATTCGGGTCGTGGATGGCCAGGTTGTGACCAATACGTTGATTGATGATGAAACCTACCTTCGTGGGAAAGAAAAGTATCAGCCGGTTTACTTTGAATCTGAAGAACAATCAGTGCAGACTGTTCCGGAAGATAAGGCTGAAGCTGCCCAACAACGTTCACGGGTTGCACGCCGCTTCTTTAAACGAGGGAAGAAGTCAGGAGGCGATAAATCGTGAAATTTAGTGTTATTTTAAGATCATCGCTGTACTCACTGAAAAAGAATGCCCGGCGAACGTTTCTGACGATGCTAGGAATTATTATCGGGATCGCGTCGGTTATTACAATTATGAGTTTGGGAAATGGCTACAGCCGTCACAGTGTGGAAACGTTGACTAAAGATGAGCAAGGTCGCCAGAACGTTGACTTCTTTTATGAAATGACCTCAGAAGTGGATGTGCCGAACTTCTCGCCATTCTCTGATAAAACGATGGAAAAATTAAATGAAATCGATGGAGTAAGTGAGGCGGCCGAAAGTCAATATGAAGCAGATAATCAGCCGTATTATGAGATTAAAGCACGCGAACATTCTGAATCGCTAGCTGTTGATGTTGCCGCCAAAAATTATGACCGAACCATGGTGGCTGGACGGATGTTGACGCTAGATGAGCAAAAGACATTCTTACCTTACGCCGTTATAGATGACGAACTAGCGCGTAAGATGTATGGAACGGAAGAGAATGCTTTAAATAAGGGAGTAAAAATTAATAACTATTCCTTTACCATCATTGGTGTGATGGCCCGTGAAGGGGATGGCTCGTTTGGGAGTAATTTATTCGCAACGCCGGGCGAAGAATTGGAGACACCGCCGGGTAATGCGATTATTCCGGCTCGAACATATGAACAACTCTTTAAAGAAGAAATGCCACGGTTTGGGATTACGGTTTATATCGAACCGGGTCGGGATCCGAAAAAAGTTTCTGAACGAGTTAAATCTGCTCTGGATGAATTCGGATCAGGGGCTAAATATGGAACCTACTCATTTATTGACAATAGTGAGATTATGCGTGAGATCGGTAAGCAGTTGCAGACAACCACTTACTTTGTATCCAGTGTAGCTGGAATTTCTCTGTTCATTGCCGGAGTTGGGGTAATGAATATGATGTATATCTCAGTGTCAGAGCGTATTCGTGAAATCGGGATTCGCCGCTCACTTGGATCCACGAAGCAAGCGATCCAACTTCAATTCTTGTTGGAAGGGATCTTAATTACGGTAATTGGTGGGATATTCGGATTCGTGCTGGGACTTGCTATCGCTTATGGAGTCAGTACATTCCTACCATTCGGCATAGGTTTGACGCCAATCATGGTTGTCGGGACGATCGGAGTCTCCACGCTAATTGGAATTGTCTTTAGTGTCTTCCCGGCCCGATCAGCTGCCAATAAGAACTTAATCGAAATCTTACGATAAGTTTTTCGTAAGATTGTAAGACAGATCGGCTAAATAGCTTACATGAAAATCCTTCTAGTGTATCGGCATCAGCTTGTACTTTGGAAGGATTTTTTAATGTGTATGAGGATGTTGCTTCGTACGTTCCAGCGAATGAAAAATTAGGTTTTAAATACGATAAATACGTGCTAAAAAATAGAGTGTGGGATCAGTTGTAAACCTTATATTGGTGGAAATATCATCAATGTATATAGAAAAATATTGACCTTAGTTGGAATAATTGGTAAAATTCAAAGTGTAGAATGATTATGAAGGTGGTGATGCGGTGTTCAAAGAAACAGATTCTGTGCGAATGATGGGAACGACGATTCATCTGATGGCAGAAGGATGGCAAGCCGGACGTATTATTGAACGCATGAAGGAGTTGCTTGAGCAATATAATCACCGCTTTAGTGCGAATGATGATGGGTCAGAATTGGCCCAAGTCAATCATGCAGCTGGTCGGGAAAGTGTTCAAGTGCATCCGGAATTGTTCGAACTCATTCAGATTGGTAAGCAGCATAGTTTACCTGAGGATAGTTTTTTGAACATTGCGATTGGCCCATTAATAAAGCTATGGCGGATTGGTTTTGATGATGCGAATGTGCCTAGTAATCAGGCTATTGAGCAAGTGATGAAACGAATCGATGTGCATCAAGTGGAGCTTGACGCAACAACGCATACGGTGAAGTTGGCACAACCGAAGATGGAGCTTGATCTAGGTGCTCTGGCAAAAGGCTATATTGCTGATAAAATTATGGCTGATATTCAATCCTTCGCGCCGAGAACAGCTTTTATTAATTTAGGGGGCAATTTACTTTTATCAGGAAAGGCACATCATCATCCTGATAATTTGTGGCGGGTCGGTATTCAACATCCCGATAAGCCTCGGGGACAGAATTGTATGATTCTGAAGTTGCCAGCCTGTTCTGTTGTCACATCCGGCATTTATGAGCGGCGGCTTATTGCTGAAGATGGACGTGAATTCCATCACGTGTTTGATACGAATACGGGGCGCCCAATCGCTACTGATTTAGCTAGTATTACTATTATCTCGCCAACTTCATTGGAAGGTGAGATTTGGACGACACGTCTATTCGGTCATGATAAAGCAACTATCTTACAACAAGTAGAGGCGCTAGATCGGATCGAAGCAATCGTGATTGATCAGCAACATAATATTGCCTATACGTCGGGAATTAAGTCACGGATTGATGCATTTTTATAAAGATGCAACTTTAGATAATGTTTGGTATAATGAGTTTATAGTATAATAGTATAGAGGATGAAAGAGGGTAAAAAAATGAAACAATTAATCGGATTAGTGGGAACGAATTCTGATCAGTCAACCAACCGTCAATTACTGCAATTCATGAAGGAGCACTTCAAAGAAAAAGCTAAGATTGAATTGGTTGAAATTAAGGATTTCCCAATGTTCAACAAACCTGAAGAAAAAGATTTACCTAAGATTGTGAAAAATGTGGCAGAAAAAATCGAAAAAGCGGACGGTGTGATTATTAGTACACCAGAATATGACCACTCGATTACGGCGTCGTTAAATAATGCATTGGCTTGGTTATCTTACGGTATTTATCCATTTGTAGATAAACCGGTTATGATTACGGGAGCGTCTTATGGGACATTAGGTTCATCTCGCGCACAACAGCACTTGCGTCAGATCTTAGATGCACCAGAATTGAAAGCACGTATTATGCCAAGTTCTGAGTTCTTATTAGGTCACTCACTTGAAGCATTCGACGAAGAGAATCAATTAATCGATGAAGAAAAAGTTGAAAAATTAGATGAATTATTCGCAGATTTCTTAGTCTTTATCGAAATTATGGAGAAACTGTCACACGCTTATTCATCAAACAAAAAAGATGCTGAGAACTTCGATTGGGAATCATTGTAGAAGGAGAATATTATGCTTAAAATAGTAGGATTAGTAGGATCAAATGCGGACCGTTCGTATAACCGATTATTACTTCAAGCGATTAAACGTCGCTTCAAAGCGAAGTTCCGCTTCGAGATTTTAGAAATTAAAGATGTACCGATGTTTAACCAATCCGATGATCAGTCGGACAGTGCAGTGATTCAACATTTAAATGAACGGATTGAAAATGCAGATGGGGTCATTATTGCGACACCAGAGCATAATCATACATTACCACCAGCACTGAAAAGCACGCTCGAATGGCTATCTTACAAGTTACACCCATTTGAGAGTAAGTCAGTTATGGTGATGGGCGCCTCATACTATAACCAAGGGACTTCACGTTCACAACTGCACTTACGTCAAGTGTTAGAAGCACCAGGTGTTGGCGCACATGTCTTCCCAGGACAAGAATTCTTGTTAGGAAAAGTTAAAGAAGCCTTCAATGAAGATGATCACTTAATTGATCAACGAACCATTGATTACTTGGAATTGTGCTTGGATAAATTTGTAAGATTTGTAAAAGTGAATAAAGCATTTGAACAAAAGGGTCCGTTGCCATCTGAAGATTTGTGGGCAACAGATTCTATTGAATCAACCATTGAAGGAGTCGATAAGTCTGACCCAGAATGGGTTGAGAAAGCTGCTGAATTAGTTGGAGCGGCAGAAGGCTCAGACTATGTGAAGTTAGACCGTGGGATTTTAACGGTTGATCAGTTGAACATATTCTTACGTTCAATGCCAATGGAACTGACCTATGCTGATGATAACAACCAGTTCCTATACTACAACCGAGTACGTATGGGAGATGACATGTTAGCGTCTCGTTATGAGCATCAAGTTGGATTCTCTCTTGCTGAGTGTCACCCAGAGAGTGCGCGTAAGGGAGCAGAGTATGTTATCCAACAATTACGTTCAGGTCAGACTGACGTTCTTCGTATTCCGATTACACACCATGGCCCAGATAAGTATGTTGTTCACAACTACCAAGCCATGTACTATGAGAATGGTGACTATGCAGGAATTAATGAATATATCTTAGACTTCAAGCCAATTGTTGACTTCTACCTCCAAAAAACAGGTCAGTCATTAGTTGGTGTTGGCGACACGTCAAGTGGTGCGAGTGATGCAGGAACAGATGCCGACAGTGGCGCTAGCGAATCCGGTGGCGGTCAGGTTCCAGCAACAGCAGAAGGGGCACAACCTGCTACAGATGCTGATAGTGGTGCAAGCGACACAACCAGCAATACGTGGGATGCAGCAGCCAGTGATATTGACACACAAGCAGCCGTAGATACTTCATCTGGAGCATCAGAAGGCTAAGTCAGTTATTGAATTTAGTGGATAAAATATTTAAACACTCCATTTCTAACATGAAGTTAGAAGTGGAGTGTTTTCTCTGTATAATTCATGATAGAGTTAAGGTACATTTGGAGTTAGAATAATAAGGGATGACTGATGAAATTAAGTTGTGACGAGATAGTCTCTCTTTTTAAACTCATATTACATCTTGTTTTTTCTAACTTTTAATATTTTTTTCTAAAAAAGTGTTGACAGGGTGATGAATATGCGGTAAAGTATACATAGTTAGTTGAGCAAATTGAATAAGTTGCTGTGAGTGGATAAGTAAGTTAACGGAAATTGTCAGAGAGCCTGCGTTCGGTGTGAGTAGGTAAGGGAAGTTAGCCCAAAATGGTCCATGAGTATAGTGGTGTGAGCTGTCAGATGAGTATCACTCGGAAATCTCCGTTATCAGATATGAGTATGAATGCGACTGATGAAGTGATTGCTCATCAGAGTAAGCAGAGTACTTAATGAGGCGCATTCAGTGATGAATGTGTGGATAAAGGTGGTACCGTGAAGTCTTCACCCTTTATGATAATTTTGAATTATCATAAGAGGTGAGGACTTTTCTTTATGCCAAATTATATTATATAGAGTAGGAGTATGAAAGATGAAAAAATGGTTAAAAGCAAGTGCAACATTATTACTGGGAGCTAGTGTATTGGCGGCTTGTCAGCCAGCTGAAGAGGAAGCTACTAAGCTTCATATCGGAGCCAGCAACTCTCCACATGCTGATATTTTGGAATTCGTGAAGCCCAAGTTAGCTGAAGAAGGTATTGAGCTAGAGATTAGTGTGTTTGAAGATTATGTTTTGCCGAATCGAGCAGTCTTCGAGGAAGAGTCGGATGCGAATTACTTCCAGCATATTCCCTACTTAGAAGAGTCCAATCGTGAGAATGGCTATGATTTGGTCAATGCGGGTAGCATTCATTTGGAACCACTTGGCGCTTATTCACAGCGTTACGATAGCTTGGAAGAATTACCCGATGGAGCGGATATTTTTGTCAGCAATAATCGTCCGGATCATGGTCGTGTGATTGCAATGTTCGAAGAAGCTGGATTGATCGAAGTAGACCCGGATGCGGATTTGACCCAATCGAGTTTTGATGTTATTACGGAAAACCCACACAATTTCAACTTTGATGCAGATTATGATTCGGGCCTGATGGTTACACTTTACCAAGAAGATGAGGCAGATGTAGTCTTTATTAATTCCAACTTCGCGGTAGAGACTGGTATCGATGTGTTGGAAGAAAGTATTGCTCTAGAAAGTAAAGCCACACCGTATGTCAATATTCTGGCGGTTAAATCAGGACGTGAGAATGATCCGCATATTAAACGTTTGGTGGAAGAATTACAATCCCAAGAAGTGGCTGATTATATTCTAGAAACTTGGAAGGGAGCAGTTCTTCCAGTCGGGCAAGAATAAATACGCTGAACAGATCTAATGAGGAGTGAGTGAATGATTGAATTAAAAAATGTGTCAAAAGTATTCAGTGATGGCACGCAAGAGATTGTAGCCGTTGATGATGTCTCTCTACACATTGACGAAGGGGAAATATTTGGAATTATTGGCTATTCTGGAGCTGGGAAGAGTACTTTAGTACGAACGCTGAATGGCTTGGAACAACCGACCTCGGGAAGTATTACGGTAGCAGGCAAAGAGCTTAGTCGTCTAAGCGGCAAGCAACTGCGCCAGAGTCGGCAGAAGATCGGAATGATTTTCCAACACTTCAATATTTTATGGAGTCGGACCGTTGTTGAGAATATTATGTTCCCGCTTGAAATTGCAGGGGTGCCGAAGAAGGATCGACTCGAGCGAGCACAAGAGTTAGTGCGCTTAGTTGGACTAGATGGACGTGAAGGGGCTTATCCATCTGAATTATCAGGTGGACAGAAACAGCGAGTCGGAATTGCTCGGGCGTTAGCGAATGATCCGGATGTCTTGCTCTGTGATGAGGCGACCAGTGCATTAGATCCGAAAACGACTGATGATGTTTTGGAACTGCTCTTAGATATTAACCGTCGCCTTGACTTAACCATTGTCATCATTACTCATGAGATGGAAGTCATTCGGAAGATTTGTGATCGGGTTGCTGTTATGCAAGGTGGCCGTGTCGTTGAGACCGGGAAAACCACAGATATTTTCCAAAATCCAAAAGAAAAAATTACACGTGAATTTATTCAACAGGATGAGGATGAAGATATTGATCAATTGTTAAGTGACTTCCGTGAATATTTCCCTGAAGGGCGTATTCTTCGGGTGACTTATCCGGGCAACCAGTCCAGAGCACCTATTATCTCACGGGTATCGCGCGAGTTCAATGTAGATATTAATATCATTCGTGGTTCAATCTATACTACCCAGAATTCACCGGTTGGAACGCTTTATGTACAGGTTTTTGGTGATGAGAGTGATGTTGACCGAGCGATTGATGAGTTGCAAGTACTCAATACGGAGGTGTTATCATAATGAAATTATTATCGTTAGCGGGCGGGACGTTTGCCGATTATTTCCAATTTAGTGAAGTTGACTGGAGCAAAGTTTGGAATGCGACGTATGAGACGATTTATATGTCAGCGTCTTCGATCATTGCCATCTTCTTGCTTGGTCTTGTCTTGGGCTTGCTCTTATTCGAAACGAGAGTATCAGAGCATGCAGGCATCCAGGCCTTGCATAAAATCGTATCGGGTATTGTTAATATATTCCGTTCAATCCCCTTTATTATCTTAATTGTGTTACTTATTCCATTGACTCAAATTTTAGTGGGAAGAATGACAGGCCCAACTGCAGCTTTGCCAGCTTTGATTATATCATCGGGGCCATTCTACGCCCGAATTGTTGAAGCGGGTTTCCGCGATGTGGATAAAGGTGTGATTGAAGCAGCCGAAGCAATGGGTGCGAGCAAGTGGGAAGTCATTTATAAAGTCTTAATCCCAGAGAGTTCACCTAGTATTGTAGCGGGACTAACAACAACCGCGATTGCAGTCGTTGGTTTTACCGCAATGGCGGGTGTTATCGGAGCAGGTGGATTGGGAAGTCTAGCTTACTTACAAGGGTTTCAGCGTAATAAGCACTCAGTGACCTTAGTAGCGACACTAATTATTCTGGCGATTGTCTTCGTTGTACAAGCACTGGGAGATTGGGCCGTTAAGACGTTAGACAAGCGATAAGCGAGTTAAATCGTAACTATCAAAATGAATAACTATTATTTTATTAGCAAATTTTAAAAATTATTAATTATTATATGGAGGAATTTACAATGACAAACAACAAATGGATTAAATCAGGATTAACACTTTCAGCGGCATTAGTACTTGCAGCATGTGGTGGTGCTGGGAACAAGAGTGAAGAGGGATCAACGGGTGCGGATGATCAAGCAGCCGAGACAACTGAAGAGCAAGTGGATGACCAACATATTCATGTCGGTGCCTCTAACACACCACACGCTGAATTATTAGAATACGTCCAGCCAAAATTAGCTGAAGAAGGTATTGAGTTAGAAATTACGGTCTATGATGACTATGCGCTACAGAACCCTGCATTAGTGAATGGTGATGTAGATGCGAACTACTTCCAACACGTACCATACTTTAATGAGCAAATTAAAGAGAATGATTACGATATTGCTGATATTGGTCACATTCACTTAGAGCCGATTGCTGCCTTCTCTAAGCGCTTTAAGAGCTTAGAAGAATTACCAGATGGTGCAACCATTTATGTCAGCAACAACCGTCCTGACCACGGCCGAATTTTAGAAATTTTTGAAAAAGCTGGCTTACTTGAAATCGATGATGCTATTGATATTACCGAAGCTTCTTTCGAAGACATTAAGGAAAACCCACATGATTACAAATTTGAAACAGACTTTGACCCAGGTTTGATGCCAACATTTTACGAAAACGATGAAGCAGATGCGATCTTCATTAACTCTAACTTCGCAGTGGATGCGGGGATCAATATCTTAGAAGAAAACATTGCTATTCAAGATGCTGATTCGCCATACGCGAACTTGATTGCTGTTCGTAGTGAAGATAAAGATAATCCAGCCTTGAAACGCTTAGTTGAATTACTACAAGACAAAGAAACACAAGATTACATTCTCGAAAAATGGGAAGGTGCTGTACTTCCAGCAACAGACTAATACAATCTGATGGAAAACTGACTGCTATCTTTTTGGATAGCAGTTGGTTTTTTTCTATGTAAAAATTTAGACGTGGCAGATGGCACAATATGGGAAGGCATGGGTAGCGAAATAAGTTGTATGATATTAATGAATCAGTTCCATGTTAGGGTGGATGTTTGATATAATGAGGGTGAAGTAAGGGAATGGAGGTTCTTATGAAGACATTAGTTATTGTATCGCACCCGGATGTACAGGGGTCGAATAGTCAACAATTTCTGAAAGAATCCTTGCCAGTGAGCGAGGACATAACCTATCATCATTTGGAGACAACTTATCCAGATGAAAACATTAACCGTCAAGCAGAACAAGCATTATTGGTGGCGCACGATCGGATTATTTTTCAGTTTCCATTGTATTGGTATTCAAGTCCGCCACTGTTGAAGAAATGGCAAGATGAGGTGTTGACAGAAGGGTTTGCGTACGGTGTTGGTGGTCAAGCCCTTGTAGGCAAGGAGCTAGGCCTAGTTTTGACAGTTGGCATTGCCGAGCAAGCTTATCAAGCAGGTGGGGCTGAACAATTCGCGCTTAGTCAACTATTAATTCCTTATCAAGCAGTGGCGAATAAGGTGGGTATGCGATTTTTAGCCCCATTTGCGATTCATCAGTTTCAGTATATGACTGAGCGTGAGCAGCAAGCCTTATTAATTCGTTACCAGCAATATATGACTTTGCCAGATTTGTCACTGTCAGCACGGGTGAATTGGTTTATCGAGCAGTTGGAAGCTGAGGCGGATAGTTTCGAGATGGATCAAGTGATTGATGTGATAGAAGATTTGCAATTGGAGATTGATGAAATGCGACTGCACTTGAATTATGGAGGACGATGATGATGGAGAGAGCAGATTGGGCCCGAGCTGAGCTAGCTAAACGAGCTGAAGCAAGTCAGAATTATACACAAAAGGCCCTTTACTTAGAAGCAAGTACCTTAATTGAGGAATTAGTGTTACGACGCCAGCAAAATCAAGGAGAACTGGATGGAACACTGTGGTCACCTGAAGAATGGGAGGATTAAGATGAAACGATGGTATATTAGAGGAATGATGATGTTCGTAGCGCTGTTCGGTCTACTCATCGGAGTTAATCATGATGTTAGCGCTAATGAATTGCACCGCTTAGTGATTGATATTAGCTTGCAGTCAGATGGAACAGCCGTTGTATCTGAACAGCGAGAGATGACGGTTGATGAGGGAACAGAGTTGTACTTCACCTTGCCGAATTTAGCGCAAGAATCATTGATTGATTTTTCGGTGGAAGGTTATCAGCCCGTTGATGAGTGGGATATTGATGCTTCCTTGGAAGAAAAAGCGGGGAAATATGGGATTATTGATCAAGGCGATGGAACGTATGAGCTAGCGTGGGGAATGGGCACGCATGGTCAGCAATCATATCATTTAACGTACAACTTATCCAACTTAGTGAAGCAATTGCAAGATGGCCAAGCGCTGTATTGGAATTTTGATACGTTTAGTGATATTCCCGCTGAATCCTTAACAATTCGTGTCAAAAAAATTGACGGCGAGCCACTATCTACTGAAAATGTGAATTTCTGGGGCTTTGGCTTCAAAGGAGATATTCAGTTGGACGGAGAGGAGATTATATGGACCTCGACTGAGACTGCTTCGGAAGGCGCCACGTTGCTCTTACAGTTTCCGGAAGCATTCTTTGATTTGACAGCTATGCGGGATCAGACCTTGCTTGAGCAACGTCAACAGGCACTGGAAGGATCTGTTTATGATATCGAAGAAGCGACGGGAACCGCTAGCAGTACGGATACAGCTGGACATATCGGAGATGATTCGCTATCTGGCAAGACGATTGCCCTCATTATTACAGGAGTTATTGGCGGGATTGGTGCCTTGTTAGGAGGAATTTTCCGCCTAGATTATAAATTCCGACAACATATGCGTAAGCTTGGACATATCTTACCGACAGCAGAATTGGAACGTCAGCATGACGGATTAGAGCGCAGTGAACCGCCTCTTGTTGATGATTATGCCGGTATTGCCAAGGTGCTTCATCAGTTAGGTTATGGTCACTTCGAAGAGATTATGCAAGCTTACTTTATGAAGTGGGCGACTCAGAACTTAATAACGTTGGCTGGTCAGAAAGAGACCTCACTCTGGAGAGGAACGACGCATCATCCAACCATCCAGATTCATGATTATGCAGAGATTGTGGCACGAACAGATTTTTCTGCGGATGATGTTTTGCGTGAAGTCAAAGCTGAAACCTATACGGGAACCTATGAGGATGCACTCTGGGCGATCTTGATGGATGCCGCTGATACAACTGGGCAGGTGACCGGTGAAGCATTGAAAAAATGGCATAAACACCATGCTAAGCAGATGAATTACTTGGCTGATTACTTAATGGACTATTCGGAAGATTACTTAGAAGCAGAGGGATACTTCCGTTTTGGCCATACGAGATATTGGATGACGAAACACGAGACAATGGTGCCGAGTGAACAAGGGCAAGCGTTAGTTGATCATATTGTTCAGTTTCGTCAATACTTGCAAGAACAAGATTATGGTCAGGTTCTGAGTGCATTTCATCAAGCGGATACGGAAGCTGAAGCGATGATTTGGAGTGTGTTAGTGGGCTCTAGTCAACCGATAATGGATTATCTAGAGGAGTTATCGGAGACAGATGCGCATTATCCGTTCTATAGCTACTATTATCCTTATTATTATGGTGCATTTGGAGCGAGAGTGGAGAGTGCAAGTGGTCTTACAAGTGGTGGGTTCAGTTCTGCGACAAGTCCAGCTACAGGCGCTGGTGGAACAACTGGTATTGGAGGCGGAACCGGTGCTGGCGGTGGTGGAGGTGGCGGGGCCCGTTAACGGTAGTCGCTTGCTACATCTAGTTGCAAAGTTGTGCGAGTCTTCTAAGCTTTCATAGAAAAATCTGACTTTTCGAATGAAAAAAGCAAATACTCGTGATATAATCTTGAGGTGAAGGAGCGAAGTAAAATGACAATTAAGAAAATGATAAAAACAACGATCTTGATGGTAGTAGCCATAATTATAAGTATCGGTGTAGTGGAATCTGCATCGGCTATGATCGAGACGAAAGAATGGAAGAAGCCAACGTTTGTCTACGGTGGAGGCTTGAATGCCGATGAGATCAATCAGACAGCCGGAATTTTTGAAATTTCGCGTCAGGATGTAGTGGAAGCCCCGATTACAGGAGAAGATTACGGGAAGTATTTAGGCACAGCGCCGGTAGATACATCAGCCTTGATTTCATCTGTCTTAGTGGTGAAACAGAATAATATCTCCGGGGTAGAAGTTATCAATAAAACACCGAATAATATTACACAGGTGACGCAACTCCAGTATACGAATGCAGCGATCACAGCTGGGATTACCAATGCACGTATCTATGTGGGAAGTATTAAGCAAGTGACGGGAACCAGTGCCTTAACAGGTGTGTATAAAGCTTATGCCATGAATGGGGAGAACTTAGAATCTGATCGGATGGAAGTCGCTCAAGTGGAATTAGAAACCACCAACCAGATTGCTTCCAGCTTAGATGAAACAGATAGTGTGAAGCTGGAACAAGCCATTGTTGATATTAAGAAGGACTTGGCAGAGTTGAAGCAACAAGTCGGTGAGTTGGCGACACGTGAAGATATTGAACGTATTATTAATGATGCGCTTATGCAACATCAATTGCAAAATGTGATTACAACTGAACAGATTGATCGCTTAATTTCGTTATTTGAACGGTACCAGCAGACGAGTGCTATCGACTCAACAGAAGTGACGGAACAATTGAATAACTTTGCGAATGATATTTCAGGCCGTTTCGATTCATTCGTACAAGATGCTAAAGATAGTGGCCTCTGGGATCGTATTGTCCAGTTTTTCCAAAGTATCTGGGAAAGTATCATGGGCTTGTTCGGTGAATCGAATGGTGTTACGGAATCGTCTATTCAAGAACCAACATTGACTGATCCAACTGAAGACTTAGACCAGAAAACCTTTGAATCAGCAGCACCACAATCGGATGATCAGACAGACATGGGTGTTGAGCAACCAACAGCAGATGACCAACCGATTGATGGCCAAGATGAGACGATTGAATAAGGTGATCAATAGATAGTCCAAGGCGATTAGAGTTGCTGAAAGCGTAAGATGAGAGATTCTTTGCTGTCGTGAAATTGGGCAGTGAAGAATTTTTTTATTCATATTGGTAATAGCTATTAATGAGAGAGTGAGGGAGAGATGATGAGAGTTGTGAAGGTTGTGCTAAAAGGCTTGATGTGGGGAATTGGCATCATTGTCGCAGGTATTATTGCAATTAATATATTCGCTCAAGTATCTACCCTTCAACAAAAAGTATCAGTGGATGAAGTTGGTCAACAGTTTGATAACGCCCCAGTTGTGGTTGTCTTAGGGGCAGGAGTGACACCGAATAAAGAGCCAAGTTTAGTGCTTAAAAAGCGCCTAGATAAAGCAAGTGAGATCTATCAACAGTATCCGGAGGCGACGTTTATTATGTCGGGAGATCATCAAGGTCCTTATTATAATGAAGTATCAGTGATGAAGGCTTATTTAAGTGAACAGGCCGGTATTCCTAGTCGCCAAATTTATTTGGATCATTTAGGCATCAATACGTATAGTAGTATGTATCGGCTGCAACAAGTTTTTGGGGTAAATCATGTAGCAGTTGTTACGCAATCTAGTCACTTGAGCCGTGCATTGATGATGGCAAATGGCTTAGGGCTTGAAGCAGTAGGGGTCTCTGCTAGCGAGGATAATAATATCCAATTATCACAATTTGTACGTGAGGTGGGAGCAACGGTGAAAGCTTTTGCCGAAGTCTATACACCATTAAAGCCGACTGTGGTCTATGAGAGCAACCGAATTGATATGAATCAAGGTGGCGATCAGACAGATGAATTTTATTAAATAGTAGCTAGATACTTTTAAGTAAACTTAAAAGTATATTTAATAGACCTTTATAATATGTTGTGTTATAATGACCGTACTATCTATTAAGTAAAGGAAGGGATATTATGACGATCAATCAAGAACTAATCAATCGATTCAACCAACGTTATCAGGATAATCCGACTAATCAGGCAGTAGAGAGTGCGATTGCCAAGGTAGGAATCAATGATGCATCACTCAATAATAATACCGTTCGTTCGCATCCGTTTGTGTTTTCGGATGAGACGAAGCGAGGCGATATGACGAATCAGAAGTCAAGTGGCAGATGTTGGATATTCGCTGCTCTCAATACAGCTCGGGTAGATACGATGGCGACGCTGAATGTGAAGACATTCGAGTTTTCCCAAAATTATGCCTTATTCTGGGACAAGTTGGAGAAGGCGAACTATTTTTTAGATAATATCATCGAAACAGTGGACGAACCGTTAAATTCCCGCCTTGTTCAACATTTATTGAATAGCCCACTTGAAGATGGTGGCCAGTGGGATATGTTTGCCAACTTATTGAAAAAATATGGAGCTGTGCCAAAATCGGTCATGCCCGAAACCTATCACTCATCGAATACAGGACATTTAGTGGCGGTATTAACACATTATTTACGTGCATTTGCCAAAGATTTACGTGATCAAGCAGAACAAGGAGCCTCTACAGAAGCCTTAACAGAGCAAAAAGAAGAGATGTTGTATGTGATTTACAATGTCTTGACGAAAGCATTAGGAACAGTGCCGGAGTCATTCCGTTATGAGTATCGTGATAAAGATGATGTGTTCCATCGCTTGGAAGAAACAACACCACAAGCATTCTTTGAAAAATATGTTGATTGGCATTTAGACAACTTAGTCAGTCTAATTCATGCGCCGACTGATGATAAACCAATGGGGCGAGCCTATACGGTTAAATTCTTAGGTACTGTAGCGGAAGGGGAGCCGATTACGTATATTAATACACCGATTGAAGTCTTGAAGCAAGCAGCTATTGCCTCTATTCAGGATGGGAAGCCGGTCTGGTTCGGTTGTGATGTGGGTAAGATGTCACATCGCGATTCAGGAATTATGGACAAAGACTTATATGGTTATGAAGCCACATTAGGACATCCCCTCCGATTAGATAAAGCAGCCCGACTTGATTATGGCGAAAGTTTACTCACACATGCCATGGTGCTTGTTGGAGTGGACTTAGCTGATGATGGTAGTCCGCTTACGTGGAAAGTTGAGAACAGTTGGGGTGAAAAAGTTGGAGATAAAGGTATTTTCTCCATGAGTGATGCGTGGTTTGATGAATATACGTATCAAGTGACCGTTGACCGAAAATATGTTGAACAAGCTTGGTTGGAGGCACTAGACAAGCCGATAATCGAACTTGACCCATGGGATCCGATGGGGTCACTCGCAACGGTTCATTAAGATTATGAGTTGAAGTAAGCAGTCCTAGTTCACATTAGGACTGCTTTTTTAGAGGACATACAAGACATAATTCAAACATAATACATGGTACAAATTGAAACAGACTAGTTTACAAAGATATTCTTTTTCGATAAAATAGGGGTGTGATAATCTGGGAGGAGGGATTTTATGAAATGGTTTAGTCGATTATTAATGTCAGTTGGTGTGTTCTTCTTGATGGCCTTCGGGTATACAACGTGGGATCATGCCAATGCAAGCTCTGTTACTTTGGATGAAGCAAGAACGGTCCTCGAGACGAAGCAAGTAGAGGCAGCTGAACAAGAAGAGTATGATATTGCGAACTTCACGGCAGAGAAGAATGAAGCATTCGGTGTCTTAACTGTTCCGAAGCTAGATAACCGTAGTGTCGGTGTTGTTGAAGGAGCGGATGCAGATTCCTTGCGTCGTGGTGTCGGACACGTATCCAGTACAGCCTTCCCCGGACAAGGTGAGCAAATTGTTCTCTCAGGACACCGCGATACGGTATTCCGTGACTTTGGCCAGATCGAAGTTGGGGATACGTTTGTTGTAGAGATGCCTTATGGAACGTATGAATATGAGATTTATCAACGTGATATTGTCGATGCTGACGATCGAACGGTTATCCGTGAGATGGGCGAGGAAGTACTCGTTGTGACAACGTGTTACCCATTCGAGATGTACGGATTTGCTCCAGATCGGGCAGTCTTCTACTCACGTCCAGTGAATAAATAATGAATAATTAACTGTCTAATACTTCCTGCCATGTGTGGGAAGTGTTTTTTCTTTAGCGTGTGTTGAATGGAGGAAATGAATGAAACGATTGTTGATTGGTCTGGTGAAAGGGTATCAGCACTATATTTCACCGTTGACACCACCGAGTTGTCGCTATCATCCGACGTGTAGTCATTATATGGTACAAGCGATTGAAAAACATGGTGCAATAAAAGGGACAACAATGGGATTGGCTCGTATTATGCGCTGTCACCCCTTCACAGATGGCGGATTCGATACGGTACCGGAATATTTTACAGTGAAGCGGAATCCAGCTGATCTGGATCGTCAGACGTATGAAAGAGTGGAAGCACTAGATGAGATTGAGCAGTTATTGACTGTATATCATGAGAAGTTAAATATTCGATCAGAAGCAGTGACATTGAAGCAAGCGGCAGCCGAATTGGTTTCGCTTAAGGCGTGTCCCCTTGATAAGATATCCACTGAACAGTTAGCTGAGCTTGTCTCAGAAGAGGTGGGGGCTATCTCAGATTGGGAGTTGTACCGTGTCGTGCACGATAAGAGAAGCGAGGCGTATTTTTCTCAAGTAGCGCCAGGACCGCTCGATCAGATTTGGGATCCGGGAGCGATTGGCTTATTAATTAATGAGGAGCTAGGTATTTATGAGAGTAACTCAGTGGAGCTATTAGTTGATGTCATTCGGCAGTACGGTGTGACTGAACGCGATATTCAAGCGCGAAGTGATCGCTTGTTTGATTATCTTTATGTGCTACGTGAAACAGATATTTAGTAATTTAACCATTTTTTAAGCAGTTAGCCACTTAATCGTGATACAATAGGAGAGAATGGAGGGGGTTCGTATGCGGATATTAGTAGCAGATGATGATCGTGAAATTTGTAATTTACTTGAAATCTATATTAAAAATGAAGGTTATGACGTATTGAAGGCATATGATGGGCAAGAGGCACTCGATATCATTCAAAGGGAAGCAATTGATTGCTTAATCCTGGATGTGATGATGCCGAAGAAGAGTGGGTTGGAAGTGGTGAAGGAAGTACGAGCATATTCGCATTTGCCGATTTTGATGTTGAGTGCGAAGACGAGTGATGTTGATAAAATTCGTGGCTTATCGAATGGAGCGGATGATTATGTCGTGAAGCCGTTTAGTCCGCTCGAAGTATTGGCTCGGGTGAAGTCGTTGATTCGGCGTAGTACGTATAATCAGACTGAACGCAATACGGGTGAGTTAGAAGTGGGTCCGCTTCTCATTAGCAAGGAACGTCATGAAGTTGAGACAGTTGATGGCCAGTCGATTCCACTGACAGCACTCGAATTTGGGATTCTTTACTTACTAGCAAGCTACCCCAATCGTGTATTTAATGCAGATGAAATTTTTGAAAAAGTTTGGAAGCAAGAGAGCTTAGTGCCAGCAAAGACGGTAATGGTCCATGTGAGTCATCTGCGTGATAAGATCGAACAAGCGACAGGTGGCGAACAGATTATTAAGACCGTCTGGGGTGTCGGCTACAAGATTGAAGCATAAGACGGATGAACTATTGTAAGAGGACGGGGAGAAGATGAAGCTAACGACTAAAGAAAAAATGCGCTTAGTGGTGGAAGGTGTCATTACGGCGGGTATTATTCTCTTAATGTATGTGGCGACGCATCAAATTATGACCCGATTAGCTGTTTATATACTTGATAGTAAGCGTGAGGTTTGGTCTGAGGAATTTCTAGTCCAAATTCGCGACCAACAGTTTTGGGGGTTGACCCCGTATGTGGGTGTGTTCTTATTAATTATTATGGGTATTCTAGTTTACTGGCGATTGAAGCGACGATTACGTCAATATGAGCTGAGCCATATTATTGATGAGTTGCATTATATTGCGCAAGGGAACTTCGAACATCGAATCCGTGGTCAGTATCGTGATGAAGTCAAGCGGGTTGTTGAGAGTATTCATATGCTAGTGGATTCAGCACTTCAAGCGATGGAAGAAGAACGGCTGATCGAACAGTCTAAAGATGAATTAATTACCAATGTGAGTCATGATATTCGTACGCCACTTACATCAATTATTGGCTACCTTGGCTTGATTGAACATCAACGCTATCATTCAGAGGCAGAATTGACTCAATATGCGAGCGTGGCCTTCGAGAAAGCGCAACAGATGAAGGTCTTAGTGGACAACCTATTCGAATACACAAAAGTTCGCCAAACAACGACACCACTTAATCTGACTCAGTTCGATATGGTACAATTACTAGAACAATTAGTGATAGATTTTGAACTAGAAGCAGAGAAGCAAGCGATGCAGTTGACGGTATCCACGCAAGCACCACATGTTCACATGCAAGGTGATACAGAAAAACTCGTGCGAGCAGTGAGCAACTTGCTCTCGAATGCTTTAAAATACGGCAGTGATGGGGACCAAGTGAAAGTAAATGTAAAGTGTTATGAGCCAACAGATGAAGTTATTATTCAAATAAAAAATAATGGGACCCCGCTGGAAGCGACTCATTTGGAGGATATTTTTGAGCGATTCTATCGGGCGGAAGAATCGCGTTCTCAAGCAATTGAGGGAAGTGGTTTAGGTTTAGCGATTACGAAGAGTATTATTGATTTGCATCACGGCAATATTAGCGCTCGTGTCGAAGCAGGTTGGACAATTTTCCAAATCACATTACCGCGAATACAAGTTGTTCAAAATGGGGGAGAATAATGAAACAAGTCATGCATAAGTTAATAGGGATGGTGGGGGTTGCGCTAATTCTCATCTTCATTCAGCCAATTACTGCTTTAGCAGGCTTCGCGAATGCGCCGAATGTACCTGCTGAATCAGCGGTCTTAATTGATGCCGAGAGTGGTCAAGTCTTAGTTGATCAACAAGGTCATGAAGTGCGTGAGATCGCTTCAACTACAAAAATGATTGTCCAATATATTACACTATCAAAGATTCATGCCGGTGAGTTGGATTGGGAGGAACCAGTTAATATTAGTGATTACGTGATGGACTTGACGGAAGATCCCAAACTAGCTAACTTACCGCTTAATCAGGAAGATACATTTACAGTTCGCGAGTTATTTATGGGGATGAGTATTGCCAGTGCCAATGCAATGACCGTTGCTTTAGCAGAGCATATTGCGGGTTCAGAAGAAGCGTTTGTTACCCAGATGCGCGAATTAATGACCGATTGGGGCCTGGAAGACGCGCATTTAGTGAATGCAACAGGACTGAATAATGAAGATTTACAAGGCGGTCCACTGCTCAATACAGCCACGGATGATGAGAACCGCATGTCAGCACGTAGCTTAGCGGCGGTAGCCCAGCGATTAGTGACTGATTTTCCTGAAATACTAGAAATTACAGCACTCACGAGCTATACATACCGGCCTGACTCGCCGGCAGAACAAGACGTCAGTAGCTATAATTTTATGCTGCCGGGATTTCCTTATGCTTATCCTGGGGTGAAAGGCTTGAAGACAGGCACAACAATTAATGCGGGAGGCAGTTTTGTTGGCTATTTAGATCAGGAACCAACACCTCTTATTTCCGTGGTGTTGCATGCGGGTGATGGCTTTATGGATAAATTCAGTCGCTTCGATGCAACAGCAAAATTGTTTGATTATGCCATGGCTGACTTGGAGTATATCAATGTTCCACAAGTGAACTTACATCATGAAGAATTGACCGATTATCCCGTAGCTGATGGAACAATAGAGACAGTTGATTTGGAGATCGAGGGGAACTTGCCGGTCTACTTACCAGAAGAAGTAGCAGATTTGTATGAAGTGACGTATGAGATGGATCAATCTGCCGTCGATAAAAATGAGCAGTTACAACCACCATTTGTGGCAGGCGAAACAGTGGGAACTGCCACCGTGCATCCGACCGAAGCAGGACTGGACTATCTCGGTGACTTGCCGGAGGATTATTTTACCTTTCCAATTGTAACGACAGAAGCATCCGAGCAGTTGAATATCTTTCAACGTCTTCAGCGCAATATCAGTCAATGGTGGAAAAATTTAAGGTAAGTTGTATAATTAAATGCAAGCAAGAAAATACTAAAAAAAGCCATATTCTCTGTTAATCTGATAGCATTCACACCCATACAGAAAGGACAGAGAAATATGACTCACGTTAAGTGTACCAAATTAAAGCTAAAAGGTAAACATTTAGATGAAGAAGATGATCGGGAATAATTTGGAAAAAATGGCTCGTCAAAATCGTCAGCTCCCTAAGCATAAGCGATTGACTCAAGCAGATGTTGCACAATAATAATTAATAGCTGGTTAATGACTAAAGCAATTCTTTTTCTTGCAAGAAGTTTTCAATATCTTGTTGTTTTGATCGATCAAATTCTAATCGTTGTTCTTCTCCCTGATTCATATCAAACTTTAAAATAACTTTATCCATTTTGTCATTCGTTAAGGTGGCGTTACTTGCTTTTTGGTAAGAGACTTTATGCACATTACGAATAGGGAACATGGCTCCCATACTTCCCCCGGCATTGACGAATAATTTAATCTCACAATGAATATTGTTTTCGGCTAGTCCATAATACTTCACTGAAAGTATCCGACTGATGATAATCAGGGCGATAATAATGAGAATAGTAGCGGGTGCTTGCTGGTACATAAACGTATAGATTCCTAATGCAACAGAGATAATCACTGTGTAGCCAATATTCCAAAGTCGTTTCATTTTGCCAGGTTGTCCAGGAATTATAATTTTTTTGGCATCATTTAATTGCACCATTATTCCGATAATAAGTCCAACAACAGCAAGTCCCAAAATTGCATTCATTTCCATAGATTCAACTAAAAAATATTCTTTCATGATGTGTCCTCTTTTCCAATTTAATTAACAAAGTAAAAGTGATGAGCCGAAGTGAGCATTAAAACGATTCACCCGGGAATTAGACCGATCATTTCATCGCGCATGCAGGTGAGAAAACGTCTTTGGTAGACTGCAGCTTGAAGATGTCCCTGAATATTGTCTTCAGTATACAAAACATTGATACCTTCTGCAATATATTCCGCTTGTTCTTCTCTATAGCGACTAGCCAACATTTCTTTATTAACGGTTACTTGCCCGTTTTCATATACAATATCATAATTATAAATAAATTGAAATACCTTTTTCCTATCTGGTAGAGATTAGTGCCTATTTAGACAAGCGATCTTACTAAATAATATCGAGCTTTAAATTTGCACCTGTATTGATTTAGCGGTACAATAGAACTAATTAAATGAATAATTAAATACGAATCATCTGTCCTAGTAAGTAGCGGAATCTAACAGAGAGTCAGCGGGTGGTGTGAGCTGACAGAGGAAGGTGCTGAATCCAGCAGATGAGTAAATAATGACCAAGGACAGGGATGACTGCTAAGTGATCCCTGTGTACAAGTTATTTCGGTAGATCCGTTATCCAAGTTGAGTGCAAGCTAGGCCTGTTTAATGGCATGGCTTGAAAGTTGGGTGGCACCGCGAGAGGCAGTCTTCGTCCCTAGTTGAGGGATAGGGACTGCCTTTTTCAGAATAAAAATTAAGAGATAAAGGAGCGATAGTCATGTTAGATATGAAGGGCATGCGCGAGCAGATTGATTTATATAAGCAGAAGTTGCAGTCGAGAGGAGTGGCTGCTGAAGTTGTTGATGAATTAGTAGCGTTAGATGAGAAGCGACGTGAGCTCATCCAAACATCAGAAACCTTGAAGCAGCGCCGTAATGATGTATCCAGTACGATCGGTGAGAAGAAGCGAGCCGGTGAATCAGCTGAGGATGCGATTGCTGAGATGCAAGAAGTTGCTGCAGAAATTAGAGACCTTGATGAGAAGTTAGCTGAGATTGAGGAACGTCTGCAAGAGCAGTTATCTTGGTTACCGAACTTACCACATGAATCAGTGCCGGTAGGTGAGGATGAAGAAGATAATGTTGAAGTGAAACGTTGGGGAGATGAGTTTATCCCTGATTTCTCAGATTTTCCTAATGGCGAGCCTAAAGCACACTGGGATTTAGGGAAAGATTTAGATATTTTAGACTTTTCACGTGGGGCGAAGGTGGCGAGTTCGCGTTTTCTTTACTACAAGGGCTTAGGCGCACGCTTGGAGCGAGCTTTGTACAATTATATGTTGGACAAGCATGTGGATGAGAATGGTTATCGTGAGATGATTCCGCCTTATTTAGTCAATGATCAGGCGATGTATGGAACCGGTCAATTCCCGAAATTTACGGAAGATGTTTTCCAAGTTGATAAGCACCCACTGACGATGATCTCAACAGCGGAGATTCCATTGACTAACTTTTATGCGGATGAAATTATCGAAGAAACGTTACCAATCTACTTGACGGCACTGTCACCAAGTTTTCGCTCTGAAGCGGGGAGTGCGGGTCGCGATACACGGGGATTGATACGTTTGCACCAGTTCAATAAAGTTGAGATGGTGAAGTTCTCTGAGCCAGAGACGTCTTATGATGAGTTAGAGAAGATGTTGGTCAATGCGGAAGAGATCTTGCAAGAGTTGAAATTGCCGTACCGCGTGTTGACGTTATGTACGGGGGATATGGGCTTCTCAGCTGCGAAGACATATGATATTGAAGTTTGGATTCCAGCGCAGGAGACTTATCGTGAGATTAGTTCATGCTCGAACTGCGAAGATTTCCAAGCGCGACGAGCGAAGATTCGTTACCGCAATGAAGAAGGGAATCCGAAGTTAGTACACACTCTGAATGGTTCTGGTTTAGCAGTAGGACGTACGGTCGCAGCGATTCTTGAGAATTATCAACAACCGGATGGCAGCGTGAAAATTCCGGACGTGCTCGTGCCTTATATGGGTGGGAAGACAGTAATTAAGGAGGAAAAATAAATGAGTCATAATTTTAAGACAGCAGTATTTGCTGGGGGATGTTTTTGGTGCATGGTGAAGCCGTTCGATTCATTAGATGGGATCGAACAAGTTTTATCCGGCTACACAGGTGGTCATGTGGAGAATCCCACCTATGAAGAGGTTTGTTCAGGGACGACGGGGCATACTGAAGCGGTTGAGATTACGTATGATCCGAGTAAGATGTCATACGAAGAATTAGTTAATATTTACTGGCAACAGACTGATCCGACCGATGCGAGTGGACAATTTGCTGATCGTGGTGATTCATATCGTCCGGTGATTTTCTATGAGAATGAAGAAGAGAAAGTTATTGCTGAACAGTCTAAGCGTGAGTTGGATGCGAGTGGCCGTTTTACTAAGCCGATTGTTGTTTCCATTGAAGAGAAGGAGACCTTCTACCCGGCAGAAGACTATCATCAAGATTTTTATAAGAAAAATAATGCGCACTACACCCGTTACCGTAAGGGAAGTGGGCGCGATGATTTCTTAGATGAGCACTGGGATTAATAGGTTAACTGGATGCAAAAAAGGAGGCTAATATATGGCGATGGTAGATAAGATGCGTGTTGTATCACTTGATGCGGGACGGAAGTATTTTTCCTTAGAGCAGTTAAAAAATGTAGTCGATATGCTAGCGGACAATGGTTATACACATTTGCACTTGTTGGTCGGCAATGATGGTCTGCGCCTTATATTGAATGATATGCGTCTAGATGTTGCGGGGACGGTTTATGAGAGTGAGGCAGTCCAAGAAGCGATTAAGGTCGGAAATGTGGCTTATTATGATGATCCGAATGGGAATACACTAACGGAAGCAGAGATGGATGAGTTGCTGGTCTATATGGGAGAACGCGATATTGAGCTGATTCCGGCTGTCAATACACCGGGCCATATGGATGCTATCCTAGAAGCAATGAAGCATTTAGGCATCGAAGCGCCCAACTATGTCTATCATGATCCGGATTCCGGAGAGTCAACTGTATCAAAAAGAACAGTTGATCTAAAAAATGATCGAGCAGTTGCTTTTACGAAGGCACTTGTTGAGTTGTATGCGACGTACTTTGAAGGGAAAGTAGCTTTCTTCAATATGGGCTTGGATGAGTATGCTAATGATGCGATTCCGAACTGGATGCCGGGCTGGAAGAACTTACAGAAATGCGGAGAATATGCGGACTTTGTAGCTTATACCAATGATTTAGCACATCTATTGAAGCAGCACGGTTTACGTCCGATTGCGTTCAATGATGGTCTGTACTTCGATTATGTGAGTGATCAAGGAACATTCGATTCCAATATTGTGATTGCGTACTGGACAGCGGGCTGGGAAGATTATGAGGTAGCCTCCTCGCATTACTTCAGCGAGCGCGGGCATGATATCTTGAACACGAATGATTCATGGTATTATGTGATTGGTCGCGAGGATAAAGAGAGCGGCTGGTATAACTTAGAACAAGGCTTGGATGGCATGAATAAGGTACCATTTAATCAAGTGTTGAAAGATGAAGACGAAGCTATTCCGACAATTGGTAGCATGATTGCCGCTTGGTGTGACGATCCGGATGTACCGTATATCGAACCGCATCTTAAACACTGGCTTGAAACATTTGCCCAGAAAAATAATCAGCAGTTTTCAAACTAATGAGTAACCAAAAATGGCTAATTGTCCACATGATGTGTGGATAATTAGCCATTTTATCTGTTAGATTGTTAGGATTTAAGAATAAATCTTTCAATCGCGTGAGCGACACCACCGTCATCATTGGTAGGCGCGATATAATCGGCCAAGTCTTTCAGTTCATCGATGGCGTTACCAACTGCAACACCGATGCCACAGGTGGTAATTAAATCTAGGTCATTCCCGCTATCACCAATCCCCATTGTATCACTGAGGTCAATTCCCAATTGTTCAGCTAAATAAGCGACAGCTTTTCCTTTACTTGCTTGGGGATGAATCATCTCTAAGTAATAAGGTTGGCTACGTAAGGCGGTGAATTGGTTACTGTAATGTTCTTTCATATGTGCTTGTGCGCGATCTAAGATATCTGGTTCATCGACCATCATGAATTTATTATAAATCAGTGACTCATCGAGTTCATCAACAGGTTGATAGAAGAGGGGTAAGTCTGTCAACCAAGCTTCACGAACAGTGTAAGGACTAAGTGGGTTGTTTGGTGTAAAAATACCTCCGTCAGCGATCGCGTGTGCGTGCGCACCAATCTCTTCACTCACATCAAATAACGTGCGGATATCATCAAGATCTAATGTCGCATCCGCAAAAATGGTATCGTCAGCTAAGTTCGTCGTAACAGCTCCGTTATACGTAATTAAAAACTGTCCCGCGTCCTTCAAGCCGAGCTCTTCGGCGTAGCGCATCGCACTCGGGGTAGCACGCCCGGTACATAAGACGACTTTGACACCTGCTTCAAGTGCACGAGAAATCATCTCGGGGGCAGCTGAGTGTACCTCGTGACTGGATGTCAGTAAGGTATCATCAATATCAATTGCTAATAATTTTATAGACATGTTGTATCTCCTTTTTGGTTGGGGTGTTTTGTTCAATTGGGCTAATTAGATGACTTAGGGCGGGTGATTTTGCCATTATGGATATACTGACTGAATTCGTGCAAGCTCTCAGCGAACATACTCATGTAATCTTGATCAGATGGTTTAATAAATTCACGTGGCACATACAGTCGATCATCTCCATGAATACTATCACTTAAAATATTGGCGATTTTACTAACTTCTCCCAGTTCAATCAAGCTCCCGTCCGGATAATAGAGCATAATGGGGGCTTTTTGTTTTAGTTTATAATCATAAGAAATATCAAAGGTGGTATTAACCATGGTGAACAAGTCTTTGTCATAATACACATTCTCGACAATATTACGCAACGTATCTACCAAGTCTTGATCTGTCTCATGATCGAATTCAACAGATTTCAGTGGCTTCCGGTCCAAAAACATCCGAGCAAGCTGGCTCAAGTAAGGGTCTGAGCTATCCGTCCAATGCGTCAAAGCCACGTAGAAAGTCGTATCATCAATTCGCAGATAATCTTGCAATGAATGCTCTTCAGCAAAGAATGGCTCTAGTAAAGGAGCATGCGAATCTAATTTATCTTCACTATAGAGTTGGCGTGCTCGCTTCAATAAGCGGTCCAAGGTAACTTCCATGCCTCGTGAAGCAGGGTGGAAGTAGACTTGCATGTACATCTGATAGCGACACAAAATATAATCTTCAACCGCATGCATGCCGCGGTGAGAGAAGGCAATTCCGTCTTCATAAGGTTTCATCACTCGCATAATACGGGCTAAATCGAAGGCGCCATATGTTGCTCCCGTAAAGTAAGCATCGCGTAATAGATAATCCATCCGATCGGCATCGATTTGGGAACTAATGAGTTGGACCACTTGAGGATTAGGATGTTCGCCGGTGATGACACTTGCGACCTGATTGGGAAAGTCATCGGATACTTGTCGCAAGATATGATGTACTTCGGTTCCCTCTTGCAAAATAATATCAATCGTAAATTGCTCATGATCGGTATCGAAGATCTTCTCAAACGTATGTGAGAAGGGACCATGACCGATATCGTGCAGTAGTGCAGCACACAAGGTAACGAGTCGATACTGGTCATTCCACACATCTGAATAATGGCGCTGGAAGTTGTTAATCATCTTTCGCGTGAGTTCGTAGACCCCTAAGGAATGCGAAAAGCGGGAATGTTCCGCACCATGGAAGGTATACTGCGCCGTACCGAGTTGTTTAATGCGGCGCAAACGTTGAAATTCGCGCGAGTTGATTAAATCCATAATTAACTGATCATTAACATGGATATAGTCATGGACCGGGTCGCGGAAGACTTTTTCATCATTTAATTTATTCTTTTGTTCGAATGTGACGTCTTGGGTCATTAGTATGCCTCCTTATCGAATGCGGAACCCAATAGTTTCTTATTGCGCATCACCATTTTATCATAGGCGGTCATATAGGTGGATAAAATATCGTGGGTAAAGTTTCCTTCGCGCAATGCTTGACCATGTGCATTGTCTTGTAGCACTTGGATAATTAACTCAGTCATCTTGGCTACATCGATGGGCTCTCCAATCTCAGCTTCTACAGTTGTCATGACACTTGGATCGATATCAGGATAGTCCCAATTAATGGTCTTGCCTTGAAGACCACGATCATAGAAGGACTTAATTAAGCGTGAACGTACGTCTTGATCACCGTTCATACTAATATAGATCATCACTGCCACCCCTTGACCGATCCGCCGCTGTGAGATTCCAGCAATCTTACGTCCATGAATACTTAAATCATAATCACCCGGACAGTATGATTCTGGCACTTCAATCGCATTCACCTCAACACCATATGGGGCTAAGGCTTGGGAAATAAGCTCATGCATCCGACTGTAAGCTCGATTAATATCCAGTCGTTGATGTTCTTCTGGAAAGATAATCGAAAAATTCAATACACCAGGATCACTTACAACGGCTAATCCCCCCGAATTACGCACAATATACTCATACCCAGCCTCTTCGAAGACCTTTAGTCCATCGTTCAGATGAGGTAATTTGGAATCCACCATCCCTAAGAAAATTAAGGGATCAGACGGCCAAAAGTAGACAAGTGGCTGTTCTGCCCATCCTGCATACTTAATTAATGCATCTGTCAGCGCAAAATAAGTTAAGCCGTTCACATCGAGTGGAAAATCATCCGTATGATACAACTCGAAGACATATTCCTTCCATTGATCTAATCCATCTGCTTGTAACTCACTCACATCAATCCCCCACAGTCATCTAAGTAATCTATGCCTATTATAGCAAAAATCAATAGAAAATGCTGAGATAAGCGGTTTTTCATAAGGAGAGGAATAGATGGATACCAAAAGAAATATTTTTAAACGTGAACCGTATGCGGTATAATAGAGAAGATGATGAGAAGAGGGAGTAGTGATGTGTCAAATGATTGATGGACAAGCGCAAGTAGCTGAAGTGAATATGTCGGTTAAGTCGAAGCAGGCGGGCCAAGTGAATGAGCATCAGTTCGAGGATCGCGGGCGGTTTGCTCAGATGAAGGGGCATTATTATATTAAGTTCGATGAAGTATTAGATGAACAAGTGACACCTGTTACAGTGAAAATCAATCAGTCGGGAGAGGAAGTCACATTAATTCGTCATGCGGAACAGACGACGCGATTAGTTTTTAGTAGCACACAGCCAACGAGCGTCAATTACCGAACACCAGCAGGAATAATACAACTAGTTGTTCAAACTAACCACTTGATGACAACACTTAAGCAACAGCCAACAGCTGGTGAAGTACAAGTGGACTATCAATTATTCTCAGGTGAAGAGAAATTAGGCGACTACGAATTAAGATTGCATTTCACGACATAATACGCTAATATAAATAAGAGAATGTGGAAGAAGAAAGGTTGATAGATAGTGGAATTAAAAGAATTTAATGGGATCGAAAAACACGAATTAGCCCCGGTTCATGTAGCGAAGGCAATCTTGGACAAAAATCATGAAGTAATGAACTTCAATGACTTATTACACCAAGTAGCTGACTACTTAGAGTTGGATGATGAGCAGCTAGAAGAGCAAATAGCGCAGTTCTATACCGATCTGAACATCGATGGACGCTTCATCTCACTAGGAGAGAATCGTTGGGGACTCCGTGGTTGGTATCCAGTTGACTCGATTGATGAAGAGTTAACGCACGATAATGATCTAGAAGATATTACACCGAAGCAAGCACCGGATGGCTTCGATGATATTGATGATGTAGAAGATGAACTCTCTGAAGACGAAGCCGATGAAGAAGAAATCGAACTAGAAGATGACGAGAACTACGATGAATATCGCGATGAATTAGACGATGACTTCATTACGGATGATGAAGGTAGCGAATTAGAAGATCTATCGATCGTTGATGACGAAGATGTTCTTGGTGACGACTAATTTATTAAAGAGGGCACTATCTGGGAAATATAACTCAGATAGTGTTTTTTTCTTTTGGAGAATCTTAGATGTTCAAGATATGTCCGGTAAGTTACATGGAATAGTGCTTCTTTTATCAGGGGCTGATTGAAAATTTGAGTGCAAAGCTTTATAATAGTGAGGTTAGAGAATGGAGGAAACCGTTATGCAAGAGAAATATTTTGGGCAAGATAATGCATTTCGTTGGGTAATCATTCATACAGACAAGGTAGAATTGACGGCAGATACATTGGCAGATGATACGATCGATAATGATATTATCGCGTATGCGATGGATGAGAACGAGCGGGCGATTGTTAATTATGATGCCGATGATCAGGCGTTGTTAGTTATTTATAATGCACTGGATCATTATCGAACGAGTGAGCATTACGAAACGATCCCAGTGACATTTATTGTTCAACCCAATCGACTTATTACAATTGTTAACGATAAGAGTGAATACTTGATTGCGCACTTCAATCAGTATTTAATGCATCATAGACAGGTGTCAGTGAACAAATTTTTCTTCTCCTGTCTGACGTTAATTACGGAGCGCTATTTTCCGGTGATGGATGCGATTGATAAAGAAAAAGATATATTGAATAGAAAACTACGCCAAAGGACGAATAAACATAACTTGTTCGCCTTATCCGATTTAGAAACCGGCTCAGTCTATCTACAAGTGGCAGCGAATCAAAATGTCTTGCTGTTGGAGAAGTTAAAAAATCATCATGTCATTAGACGATGCGACCCGGAAGATAGGGAAGAATTAAATGATGCCTTGATAGAAGCGAAGCAATTGGCCTCTATGACACAACTAAACGCACAAATTTTCCAGCAACTTTCAGGAGCATATAATAATGTATTGAACAATAATCTAAATGAGAACTTGACGACATTAACGATTATTTCGATTATTTTAGCTGTGTTTGGGGTGATTACTGGTTTCTTTGGGATGAATATAGCACTTCCGATGATGAAAACACCACATGCTTGGGTCTATATTGTGGGGCTGTTCGTCATACTATGGGGAGTGATTAAGGTTATTCTGGATTATATCGTTAACCGACATTAACTCAATGGAGTAAACATATAATAACTCGGACACACTGCCTACAAGAGACGCCACTATTATGATGGAGAGACGTCATCATAGTGGTGTTTATCATATCTTGTGAAGGTGGAAGGAACTCTTCGCGAGCGGCTGAAAGCTATCAGACCGCAATGACGAAAAAAATATGTATAAAATATCGAAAAATAACTTGCCTCATAACTGTATTAATCGTATAATACACATAAGGGGTAAGTATTTTTTTAATTAAGGTGTATTAAGTGGTTGATACGGGTCAGTATACTATTTTTTTAGACAGAGTGTATTAATTACTTAATACGGAAGTGAGAGGTGATGGCGTGAATATTAGGTTTAATAATCGAGATCCAATCTATGTCCAAGTGGTTGAATACTTCAAGGAAGAATTAGTGGCGAAGCGTCTGCAGCCAGGGCAAGAGTTGCCTTCAAGACGAGAACTAGCTCGGACGTTGAAGATCAATCCCAATACTGTGCAGCGGGCTTATAAGGAGATGGAAGAGATGCAGTTGATTTATACCGAAGCAAATGTCGCCAGTAAGATTACGGAAGACCTAACCGTGCTCAGGCAGCTGCGACAAGAATGGGCCCGCGAAGCGGTGAAGCAATTTGTCCAGCAAGTGAGCTTGTTAGAGTTGGATGAGGCTGAGGTTGTTCAGATGATCCAAGATGAATGGAAGAGGGAGGACTCAGATGTTAGAGGTTAATGGACTGACGAAGCGTTACGGGAAACGAACAATTGTAGAAGACATCTCATTTACTGTACCAAAAGGGGAAATCACCGCCCTTATCGGGGTGAATGGTGTCGGGAAGACGACTATTCTGAATGCGATAATGAATTTGGTACCTAAGCAGGCAGGAGAGGTGCGGATAGATGGTGAGCCGCTTAAGTATTCATTGTATGAAAAAATAAGTTTTATTCCAGATGAATCTATTATGCTACTTGAGTTTACAATTCGAGAAGCGATGGACTTTATGCGAGATTTCTATGCGTCTTGGAATGAGCAGAAGGCCCAAGATATTTTACGCTTTTTTAACTTGGAGGAAACGATGGTGATTAAGGAGTTGTCGAAGGGGAATATTGCCAAGGTGAATCTGTTGTTAGGGTTTGCACAGGATTCAGATTATATCTTAATGGATGAACCATTCAATAATATCGATATCTTTACTCGAGAGGAGATTGCCAATATCTTCACGACAACATTGGTAGAAGATAAGGGTGTGCTTATTACGACGCATGAGATTGATGAAATTGAGCGACTCGTGGATCATGTAATCTTGCTTGATCGCACGCGGATTGCTAAGGAGTTCAATGTTGAGCAGATGCGGATGGATGAAGGGAAGTCGATTGTCGATGTGATGCGTGAGGTGTATCAGCCGCAACAATTCGCAAGCTGGGAAGGTGATGAGTATGAATAGAACATGGAAGTTATTACAATTCGAATTTAATCGGCTATGGAAAGTACTGATCGGGTTAATTCTCTTCAATATGGTGGTCCAACCTTTAGGCGTCATCTGGAGTACGTATAGATACTTCGACCGTGATGTCTCGGCTGGCACGACCTTGGAGATGCCCGGAACTGTGGCGCGAGCACTGGCTTTCAATGAAGTGACACAGTCGGGGATTGTAACGCTAGCCATCTTGTTTACGGTCTTTGCATTAATCTTTTATGCCTTCTATACGTGGTATCGTGAATGGTATGGCAAGAGTCGCTTCAGCTATCGACTCATGATGATTCCGGGCAATCGAATGCAGGTTTATTTTGCTAAATTATTAGCCCTATATATTGGGGTCTTATTGTTAGTAGCGCTACAGATCGTGTTGTTAGCAGTTGGGAATTGGATCTTCGAATGGGTCTTGTCTGAAGATGTGATCCGACCGATTCATCTATTTGAGCTCTATTATTGGAACGCTTTTGGAAATGAAATCTTCCTGCCGGTACTCCAAATTATGATTAACCGATATGTAATGGGGTTTATGACCTTAAATATTGTGTTTGTCGGCATTTTGTTAGAGCGAAGCTTTGGCTTAGCTGGATTCATCAGTGGTCTAGCTTTTTATCTTATATCGTTGATCGGCTCCGTTGCGGTAATATCAGTGATCGGTGGACAAGCCTATAAGTGGTATCTTTTCTACGATGAGGCGCTCTATATGATGTATGGAATTATGGTGCTATATACGTTGATTTGTATCGGCATCAGCCATTATCTCATCAATCACCGGCTGAGAGTTTAGGAGGGATAAGGTTATGAAAAATATGAAATTGACAACGGTATTCCTGATTATTGTCATTGTTTTCGTCGGCTTCTTCGGAACGCGTGCCTATACACGAGGTGAACGTCGAGATGTAGATGTATCAGTGACGTTCACGCCGGCGCATACAGTGATAGATGAGTTAACATTTTCAGCGGCTATTAGCGAGCCAGCTGCTGATTTTGATGATTGGCGTTCAGCAGCACAAGTGGATTATAATGAAGGACAATTTCAGCTGAGACAAGCAAGTGAGGCTATCTTGCCGCAAGATTATATTCGTTTGCCAGCCTTACTTACGAGAGACTATCCTGAACTATTGCGCGGTCTGCCGGATGGGGAAGTTTCGGCTTATCACGAAACAGTTGACGGTATTTGGGCATATGGCTTTATCGGTGAGCCGTATAAACCCAAAACATTGCGCTTAAATTACGTGGATAAAGCGACTGGAGAAGTTGAGCGACAATCGATTGAGATGGGACCGGAAGATAATGAATTGGATGGCTTTATTATGCATTCGTTCTTCGATGAGTCGGGTCAGTTGCATCTGTTCTCTCATATTATGGATCGATCAGAGGAGATGAAGCATCTAATTATTGATCCGCAACAAGGGACAGTCGAGCGTAGTACGATGACGGCAGACGAAGGAAAAGTACTGGCACTATACGGTGATGGAGCGGGCGATGAAGTAGTCTTGGAAGAATACACTGTCGATTATGTGGCAGAAGCCAATCAGGAAACCTCCACCTATTACCGCTACAACTGGCAGACGGATACGAAGGAAGAGATTCACTTCGATAAGACGATGCATCAGGGAATAGAGGTTATCTATGAACGCGGGCAGTTGTATATGGTGGCGCAAGATTATGAGACAGAGACGTTGCGTATTTATGAAGTAACGGCAGATAATGAAACGGTCTTGCGTATAGAAGAATCGATGCCGGAAATGATGGAGACGACGGAGGCATTAATGTGGAGTGAACCTGGCTTCCACTGGCTCGTGCAAGATGGTCAGTTATGGCTTATTCCTATACAGTGGCAGAGCGACCAACCGACTGAGATGAAACGATATGATCTCGTCACGTTCGAACAGACAGAGACGGTTACCGCGCAAGTCCAAGCCTCAACACCAACCGTACTTGATGTGAGACATATTTCGTTGCCGTCAGAATTTTAAGTAAAAAAATTGACAGCAGTGTCCAGAATCTGTAAAATAGTTATTGGGCACTACTAGATATGAACGATTGAGCTCCCTATTCAAATATTGGAATAGGGAGTTTTGCTATTTTATAGACAGTGAGCGATACATAAAGATAATGGAGGAATTGTCATGGCGAAGTATATTTTTGTAACAGGTGGCGTTGTGTCATCAATTGGGAAAGGAATTGCGGCAGCAAGTTTGGGTCGATTGTTGAAAAATCGTGGCTTGAAAGTCACCATTCAGAAGTTCGATCCGTATATTAATGTGGATCCGGGAACGATGAGTCCGTACCAGCATGGAGAAGTTTTCGTGACGGATGATGGGGCGGAGACGGACTTAGATTTAGGCCACTATGAGCGTTTCATTGATATTAACTTGAATCAATACTCAAACGTCACAACCGGAAAAGTGTATTCCGAAGTGTTGAATAAGGAACGTAAAGGAGACTATCTCGGTAAGACCGTTCAAGTCATCCCGCACATCACGGATATGATTAAAGAAAAAATTATGCGAGCAGCGGAGACGACCGATTCCGATGTCATTATTACGGAAGTGGGTGGAACGGTTGGAGATATTGAGTCGTTGCCGTTCTTAGAAGCGCTCCGTCAGATGAAGAGTGACGTTGGAGCAGGAAATGTGATGTATTTACATGCAACCTTGATTCCCTATCTAGCTGCAGCAGGTGAGATGAAGACGAAACCGACTCAGCACAGTGTGAAAGAATTGCGCAGTCTCGGTATTCAGCCTAATGTCTTAATTGCGCGCTCTGAGCGTCCACTTGACGAGAGTATCAAAGAGAAAATTGCCTTGTTTACCGATGTGGACAAAAGTGCAGTCATTGAATCTCTTGATGTTGATACGCTTTATTCCGTGCCACTGCGTTTACAAGAACAGGGACTAGACCAAATTGTTGTGGACTATTTAGGATTGGACGTGCCTGAAGCAGATATGAGTGCGTGGAAAGATTTAGAACAGCGCGTCCAGAACTTAAGTGGACAGACGACGATTGGAATTGTCGGTAAATATGTTGAATTACCGGATGCGTATATCTCTGTGACTGAAGCGCTAAAACATGCCGGATATAAACATGATACTGACGTTCAGATCACATGGATTAATGCGGAGAAAGACTCGACTGATGCCATTATCGATCAAATTAAACAATGTGATGGTATTGTCGTCCCTGGTGGATTCGGTGAACGTGGCCTTGATGGAAAACTAGAAGCCATTAAATATGTTCGCGAACATAATATACCATTCTTAGGTATCTGTCTCGGCATGCAACTGGCAGCAATCGAGTTTGCCCGTAATGTAGTCGGCTTAGATGGGGCACACACAGCTGAAGTGGATCCACAAGTTGAACACAATATTATCGACTTAATGGCAGATCAAGCTGATATTCAAGATATGGGAGGAACCCAGCGTCTCGGTCTCTATCCATGTAAAGTAGAGAACGGTACAAAGGCTCATGAAGCATACGGTCAAAACTTAGTCGAAGAACGTCACCGTCACCGTTATGAGTTCAATAATGAATACCGCGATATCTTATCAGAAGCAGGACTGGTCTTCTCGGGTGTGTCACCGGATAATAAATTAGTCGAAATCATCGAGCTATCGGATCATCCATTCTACGTTGCGAGTCAATTCCATCCTGAATTTATCTCCCGGCCAGAACGCCCACAACCCCTCTTTGACAAATTTATCGAAGTCGCACAAGCAAACGCTAAATAATCAATCAACTAAAGAGCTTCCCCACCTAGCATACGGGGGAGCTCTTTTTACTAATAATCAACTCTGCAATCGTGACCTAGCTATCCTATCAACAAGGCTGCCAGTGTTCCGATTAAAATGAGCGGAATATTGTAGTGTAAGAAGGTAGGCAGACAGGTATCTCTAATGTGATCATGCTGACCATCGATATTAAGACCAGCAGTTGGCCCCAGTGTACTATCAGACGCGGGCGAACCGGCATCGCCTAATGCTGCCGCCACCCCGACCAATAGAATCGTTGCAGTAGGAGTGAAGCCAAGTTGTTGTGCTAAGGGGACATAAATAGTGGCAATAATAGGAATCGTCCCAAAACTCGTTCCAATTCCTATTGTAATAAACAAACCAACCACAAGCATGCCGAATGCACCGAGTAATTGATTGTCGCCAACAAGGGAAGATAGAGACTGGACAAGTTGTTCTACTCCACCCGTCTCACGCATAATATTGCCATAACCAGCTGCTACCAGCATTACAAAGGCAATGTATCCCATTGAGGTAATACCGTTATTTAACAAGTGATCTAATTGATCGAAGCGAAACGTTTGTCCTAATAACATAATACCGAGACCAATTATAGCACCTAACGCTAAGGAACTATATAAGATTTGAATGATTAAGGCACTCATGGCTCCGATTAAGACGATCAAGTGACGGCGCGACCAGGTGACATCTTCGGATTGCTCTTTATTTACAGAAACTTCTGAGTATTCATATATTCGTGACTTCTTGTAGGAGATGAAGATGGCAATCAGTAAGCCGATTAGCATAGCGACCCCCGGGATCCACATCACACCAGCAATTTGGCTATTGGTCACCGACAGACCACTTGCCGTCAATTCCTCTTTTATAATATTGTGAAAAATTAAGCCGAACCCAATCGGAATTGATATATAAGGGGTCTGCAAGCCAAAGGTTAAGGCCGATGCAATCGCACGCCGGTCAATCTTAAGCATATTGAAGACAGGCAGCAGTGGAGGGATTAAGATGGGAATAAAGGCAATATGCACGGGGATCACGTTTTGTGAGAGCATACTGAATAAGGCAATTCCTAAGATAAGCCACGTCGTATGTTGACCGATCTTCTTAGCTAGATGATGTGCCAGTAAGGTAGCCACTCCCGATTGGCTAATAGCAGCGGCCAGCGCCCCGAGTAAAATATAATCCAAAGCTGTCGCTGCATTGCCGCCCATTCCTTCTACCAAGATCGTCATGACCCCTTCGACAGACATTCCCGCCAGTAAACCGCCAACCAGTCCACCAATAATTAAACTTAACAACACATTTAGTCGCAAGAGTGACAAAATAATGACCGTTACGACTGAAATTAATACCGGATTTAACATATAAACCTCTCCTTATACAATGAATCACCTGCTAGTTGTCCGAAGCCGACTGAAAGAAAGACAAAAAGCGTCCTCTCTCATTGAAAGGACGCTGTAGACGTGGTTCCACCTTACTTTGCAAAAAATGCCTCAGTATGATAGGCAGTTTAAGATCTGCCATCACGGCTCCGTAACGCAGAGCAGACGATATTATTTTTAATAATATAGCTCGTGGGTGTGCTTGGTACCTACGTTAACTTCCACCACCGTTAACTCTCTGAAAATCGGGCCAGATCGTCCACTCATCGCTTATTGGAATTATCATAATTTAATTTTAATGATAAGTCAATACTTTTCTGAAAAAATATGATATCTTAATACAATTCATCAATTAGGGAGACAAGCGCCACTGATTTTTTATTGCTGATAAATTCGGGGATGATCGAGCAGTGAGGGACTAAAAATTCTATCTATCTGAAGAGAGTATGAAGTGATTTGAGCCCGTCGGACAAGCAATATTTAATTCGGTTCATACCAGAAAGAGACGTTCTGTTGAATTGTATACGGTTTAAGTTTTGACACAGTAGGAAACACTAGCGTCTGTGGGGTTTCAAGGTATTTTGTTTAGTAAAATAGAGGTATTGTGCTATAATAGGGGTGTAAGTTAAGAATGAAGAAAGATTAATTATAGGAGGAACAGATAGAATGGGTTTAGTAAATATGACAGATATGTTGAACAAGGCGCTCGAGGGTGGATACGCTGTTGGGCAGTTTAACATTAATAACTTAGAGTGGACACAAGCGATCTTAGACGCGGTTGAAGAGGCTAACTCACCAGCCATCTTAGGTGTATCAGAAGGTGCAGCGAAGTACATGGGTGGTTTCAAAGCAGTCGTAGGTATGGTGAAAGGTCAATTAGAAGAGCGTAACATCTCTCAACCAGTTGCAATTCACTTAGATCACGGTTCATCTCTAGAATCATGTCGTGCAGCGATTGACGCTGGATTTACGAGTGTTATGATTGATAACTCAAAATTCCCAATTGAAGAAAATATTGCCAACACACGTGAAGTTGTTGAATATGCGCATTCTAAAGGGGCATCGGTTGAAGCAGAAATCGGTTCTGTCGGAGGAACTGAAGATGGTGTGACAGGTGGCGTTATTTATGCTGACCCAGAAGAGTGTAAGCGAATTGTAGAAGAAGCGAAGATTGATGCATTAGCTGCAGCGCTTGGATCTGTTCACGGTGATTATGATGGCGAGCCGAAGTTAGGGTTTGATGAGATGAAAGAAATCTCTGAGTTAACAGGTGCACCACTTGTACTTCACGGTGGATCAGGTATTCCTGAGCACCAAATCAAAAAAGCAATCGAGTACGGTCACAGTAAAATTAACGTAAATACTGAGCTTCAACAAGTTTGGGCGAAGAAAACACGTGAAGTGATCGCTAACAACCCTGACCAGTACGATCCACGTAAGATTATTGGACCAGGAAAAGAAGATATTACGAAAGCAACTATTAAAAACATGGAAATCTTCGGTTCTGCAGGACAAGGTTAATCGAATAAACCAACTAAATAATAACAAAAAGGACAAGCACGCCAACAGCGTGCTTGTCCTTTTTTAAGTGTGTGCTACTGCTAATGAGTTGTTAATCTAGTACATTAAAGAAGCTGCGGGTAATCATTAACAGAGTAGCACTGTTATGCAGGGTGGCGAGAAGACTAGGTGAGAGGAGATCTAAAAGTCCCATCACAATTAATGACGAATTAATCGTATACGTGTGGGTCATATTGCGCTGAACTTTTTGTTGGACCCCATCACTTAAGTCTATTAAAGTATGCAAGGATTGTAAGTCATCCGTTTTTATAATGATGTCACTGGCTTGTCGTGCTAAGTCAGAGCCTTCTTGGAATACAGCTCCGATATCAGCTTGAGATAAAGCAGCGGAATCATTCAAGCCGTCACCAATCATGAAGACTGATCGACCTTCTGCTTGCAATTCTTGGATAATACGGTGTTTATCTTCAGGGTAGACCTCACTGTACGTAGCATCAAAACCAATTTTTTGGTCTAATTTTGCTACACGAGCAGCATGATCACCTGAGAGTAGAACAATAGATTTGCCAGATGCTTTCAGTTGCTCCAGTACATCAGTTGTGTTCTCACGTAAAGGCATGTCGATGAAGAATAGTGCAATAAGTTGTTCGCCGTATGCTAAGTAGAGCAGGTTATACTGATCTTCATAAGTGGTAATCATCTCACGTTGATTAGCATTAAATTGGATATCATGTTCTTCCATGAATGACTTACTACCAATCAGTAACGTCTTATCTTGGTAGGTAGAGATGATTCCTTTAGCGACGACATGAGTAATCTTACCATGGAATTCTTCGTGAATAATGTGATTATTATCGGCTTCTTGAACGATGGCTTGGGCAATTGGGTGATAGATATGCTCTTCTAGACAAGCACCGATACGAAGAACGTCTTCAATGCTGTAATCATAGAACGGTTCGATCCGATTAATCATCGGGATACTCGTCGTTAAGGTTCCCGTTTTATCGAATACGAAGGTATCAATCTGATTCATCACTTCTAAGTAGCGGGATCCTTTAATAACAATGCCTCGCTCGACCCCTTCATTAATAGCTGATATATATGATATAGGGGTCGAAATTTTTAGTGCACAAGAATAATCTACAAGAATGAAGACAAGAGCTTTGCTAATTGATCGCGTCAGAAGGTATGTGAGCGCCATCCCTAAGAAGTTATACTTCACAAGGTTATCAGCTTTTTGGGTGAGTTCAGTTGCATTAGTGGATTGATGAGTCGACGCTGTTTTGATTAACTCGATCATGTCACTAATGCGAGCGTTAGGTTTGTTGTTAGTGACTTCAACAATAAGTTCACCGCTCTCCAATGTGGTATTAGAATGAACGATATCACCGGCTTGTTTGTGGACTAGGAAGACCTCTCCAGTGATCGAACTTTCATTCACATGGCCATCACCTTGAATAACTGTACCATCGAAAGGAATATCATCGCCTTCTTGACAAATTATATGTGACCCAATCGAAATCTCTGTACTGTTAACTTTTAGTTGCTCGCCCTCTTCGGTTTGGATCCAGACGGGGAACTCTTGCTTGGCCAAACTTTGTTCCAAATTAGCAAGCGATGTTTCATATGACCAGGCTTCCAATTGATCACCTAAGTTAAGTAAGAAGATAATCGTATCGGCTGAGCGGAAATCACCGGATAGAAGTGACACAAAGATGGCACTAGCATCCAGCACATGCATATCCAGCTTGCCAGTTAATAAAGATTTTATTGCTTCCTTCACAAAGCGCACGGCACGTAATAAGATAAGTCCGTGGCGCCAAGATGTAGGGAGAAGGGCCATACGAAGTGCTTTAAAGTATAGGGCATTGGAGACAATATCGTAGACAGACTCTGGCCCGTGATCAATCGGATTATCGCGCACCTTTGCCATAAGTATCTCCCAATCAATGGCTTGTAAGTAAGCCTTCACTTGATCTAATTGTTGACGATCGAACTGAATCGCAAATTGCTTATTGGTTTGATAAAAATGGAGTGCACGAATAGAACTAAACTGCTTAGACAGCTCAGTTAAATAGTCATGGCACGCTTCATTCAATGGGAACGCAACACCTAATCGGATACGTGTCTTACTCTGGTGAAGGACTGTTAGTGGCGCCCCCACGTTATTCTGCCTCTTCTTCGAGATCAGCTAAGATGTCTTTCGTTTTTTCTTCCGCATAAATCGCCTTACCATCTTCATATACATCATCTAAGTGCTGCTTAGCTGTTGAAAGTGAATCATCAATTGATTCTTTTACTCTTAATGATTGAGCTACTGCGTGTGAAGCCACCTTTTTCGTAGTTTTACTTGTTAGGACTTTAAGCCCCACTGTTCCGGCTAATAATCCCCCAACAAATCCACCTGATTTAGATGTTGCTTTCAATACTTTCTTCAACATAATAATTCCCTCTTTCTAAGTATTTTAGTATAGCTATTATAGACTGAAGCAGGTGAAAAGTAAAGGAAACGGAGCATTATGAGCAATATGTAATCATTGAGCGATCCGTTACTTATTTTTTAAAGGGACAAAAAAATATATTTAAATAACGAATATTTTTATTTTTAAATATCATATTATACTTGAAAAGACGAATTGTATTCCGCTACAAGTCAGGACAAAATCCGAATAGGAGTAAGACAGATATTGCTGGGATTGTCAATGAAGCTGGCCATGTGTTAGGGATGATGCCTCATCCGGAGCGGGCAGTCGAAGAGGTATTAGGCTTTACGGACGGGCTGAAAGTTTTCTAGTCACTGATCGAATCATTGGAAGACAGAAAATAGAGAGTAGTTGTTACGATTTTCGATGCTCGATATCAATCAATTAATGGATTTTCCTGTTAAAAATTATAGGAACATAAATAGGAACAGTTTGTTCTAAAAAATCACATATTAAACATAATTTAATATTGACAGATACTTTAAAAGAGCATATTATTTTCATCAAAGGGGGCATTAACAGCTATTCAAATTAAAAAGCGAGTAGCGACAACTAATTTATATTTTAGAATAAAACGGGGGACCCTATAATGAAATCTAAAAAACATAGTATATTATTATATGTTATAAGTAGTGTGTTGCTAGTGTTAACAGTGATGGTGGGTATTGTGTTGTGGCTAGTAATGAATCTTGAACCTCAACCAAGTCACGTGCTTAAGGCAGATTCAGCGACAGGTATCGAGCAAGTGGTGGAATAGTCAACATAAGCGCGATCAAACCATTGTCACGAAAGAGAAAGTTGAGTAGCTTGAAGATAGGAGTGTGACGATTCGTATAACCGCTACGCCGAATACAAGTGAAGTGGTCTAGGTGTTTGACTTAGGAACTATGACTAAGTTAACTCGAGAGCAAGCTGAAAACTCGTTGATAATGTTGATAACCATGAGGATTATTGCCGGGGTTGTTACAGGTTGTGTTCAAGACAGGTTTTGGTTTAACAGTAGATCTATCGAATTATTCAGGAGCACAACTTTTCAGTGAAACCCAGTCGCGCTACGTTGTTAGTGTAGCACCGAATCAACAAGCTGCCTTCGAAGCCCTTGCCCAAGAACGTGGCGTTTTTGTACAACAATTGGGTACAGTAACAGATGAACCAACTATTCACTTAACAACCACTGAACGCACACATAGGATAAACAAAGCTACCCTCGAATCATTATGGCAGCATGCTTTGCCGACTCTGTTAAATCCATCATAAGTGAAAAAACATTCTGTCCTCAAAAAATACAACTAAAATCATCACTTTACAGTTGTATTTTTATCGATTTTTCAGTAAGATGAAGGATAGAAGTACACGAGTAATCAGAATGGATGAGGATGTGTGAGTGTGGAAGCTAGAAGTATAATGAAAGATATTTTATTCTACTTGTTAAAAATTGTCATTGTGTTAGTGTTACTTGTTGTGTTTTTTATGGTCGGGGCAATGATTGGTTATGCTGTCGTTGGAGAGGGTTCTAACCCACTTGACGTCTTCGATCAACAATTATGGCAACATGTATTAGATTTCTTTGTGTAAATGTAAGCTCTCTAGTCTCCGGATTAGGGAGCTTTTATTATGAATAATAAGATGAATGGAGGAATAGGATGAGCATACAGTTGAAGCGAGCATATGATGAACCGGCTGTGTCTGATGGGTTTCGGGTGCTAGTGGATAAATTCTGGCCGCGTGGAGTGAAGAAAGAAGAGCTTCCTTACGATGAGTGGGCTAAAGAGATCACACCGTCTGATGAAGCGCGTCAAGATTTTGATCATGATCCGGCGAAGTTTGAGGACTTCCGCCAGCAGTATAGGTATGAATTGGATCATAATGAACAGGCCGACGAGTTTCTTGCTTTAATAAAAGAGAAATTGGAGGCAGGGACAGTGACATTTATCTATGCGGCTAAAGATGAACAATATAATCATGCACAAGTTTTACGAGACTGGGTGCAGGAGCAACTAGCATAGGAAAAGCCAACATATATTGAAAGAGCAACGTTGTAAAGGTATAACATTCATGTCAAGGATCTAACGTAAGCGGTGTGATGAATTTCGCATCAACAATGTTAACGATTTATTGAAAGCTCTTTCTATGGGGAGTATACTGAAGTTGTTCAAAAATACAAAGGAGGAGTTATTCATGACAACCCCAATTCATGTTCATTCCGAAATCGGTCAATTAAAAAAGGTTCTATTACACCGTCCCGGAAAAGAACTCGAAAACTTAGTACCTGATTACCTCGAGCGGTTATTATTCGACGACATTCCGTTCCTAGCTGAAGCACAGCGCGAGCACGATGCTTTCGCAGCGAAGTTAGAAGAATTAGGTGTCGAAGTTTTATATTTAGAAAAATTAGCAGCTGAGGCCATCGATCATGCTGATGTGAAAGAGCAATTCATCGATGAATGGTTAGATGAGACTACCATCGAATCTACTAGTAAGCGCGAAGCCGTGCGTAAGGTGTTACTCGGCTATGACGACACGTATGAAATGGTTCTCAAGACAATGGAAGGCTTCCGTAAAGAAGAAGTGGACTATGAAGAAGTCTCTATTACTGACCGTCTAGAGAGTGACTACCCATTCTTGATCGATCCAATGCCGAACTTATACTTCACACGTGATCCGTTCGCAACAATGGGTGAAGGTGTCTCTCTGAATAAAATGTACGCAGATACGCGTAACCGAGAAACCCTTTACGGTAAGTACATCTTCAAGTATCACCCAGAGTATGGTTCAGATCAAGTGCCACTTTACTACAACCGAGAAGAATCTACTCGAATCGAAGGTGGAGATGAACTAGTTCTATCTGAAGACGTGCTAGCAGTCGGAATCTCTCAACGTACAGCGGCTAAATCTATTGAAAAATTAGCAAAACGTCTATTCGCAGAGACCGACTTTAAAGAAGTTCTCGCTTTCGCTATTCAGAACAACCGTAAATTCATGCACTTAGATACCGTCTTCACGATGGTTGACTACGACAAATTTACGATTCACCCTGAAATTGAAGGCGAACTGAAGGTCTTCTCTATTACCAAAGGCGAAGACGACAAGTTAGACATCCAAGAGAAAGTAGATAGCTTGGAGAATGTCTTAGCTGATGCATTAGGTCTTGAATCTGTCACCTTGATCCGTTGTGGTGGGGGCAGTCTTGTTGCAGCAGCGCGTGAACAGTGGAATGACGGATCTAACACCCTAACTGTCGCACCAGGCGAAGTGGTGGTATATGAGCGAAACACTGTAACGAATGCTAAGCTAGAAGAAGCCGGCATTAAGTTGCACAAAGTTCGCGGCAGTGAATTAGTCCGCGGTCGTGGTGGTCCGAGATGTATGAGTATGCCACTTTACCGGGAGAAATTAAATAAATAAACAGTAAATGAAACGTGCAAGTTAGGTGGGTGGAATAGCTCACCTACCGCAAACTTGCGCTCATAACGACATAACTGATAAAGGAGAAATAACAAATGTTTCAAGGAAGAAGTTTATTAAAAGAAGTCGATTTTACCCCAGCAGAGATTGAATATTTAATTGATTTTAGTATTCACTTAAAAGACTTGAAAAAACGTAATATTCCTCATGAATACTTAAAAGGACAAAATATTTGTCTCTTATTCGAAAAAGCATCAACTCGTACGCGTGCAGCCTTCACTGTTGCGGCAAAAGATTTAGGGGCAAAACCTGAATTTATGGGAGCAAACGATATCCAACTTGGGAAAAAAGAATCTGTTGAAGACTCAGCAAAAGTTTTCGGTAGCATGTTTGACGGGATTGAATTCCGTGGATTCAAACAAGAAGATGTAGAAGCATTAGCGAAATATTCTGGTGTCCCTGTCTGGAACGGTCTAACAGACGAATGGCACCCAACTCAGATGATCGCTGACTTCATGACGATTAAAGAAGAATTCGGTGAATTAAAAGGTAAAAAACTTGTATACTGTGGTGATGGTCGTAACAATATGGCCAACAGTTTAGTGGTGACAGGATCAATGCTTGGCGTTGACGTCACTATTGCATCACCAAAAGAATTATTCCCAGATCAGTCAGTTATTGACTACGCAGAGAAATTTGCGAAAGAGTCCGGTTCAACAGTAACGGTTACAGAAGATATCAAATCTGCGGTCAAAGATGCGGATGTTCTCTACACCGATGTCTGGGTTTCAATGGGTGAAGAAGACAAATTCGAAGAACGTATTAACTTATTGAAACCATACCAAATCAACAAAGAATTGACGGACTTAATCGAAGGCGACTACATCTTCATGCACTGCTTGCCAGCGTTCCACGACACAGAAACAAAAATCGGAGCAGAAATGGCAGAAAAATTCGGTATCACTGAAATGGAAGTGACTGATGAAGTCTTCCGCGACGAAAAACACGCACGCCAATTCGAAGAAGCAGAAAACAGAATGCACTCTATCAAAGCAATTATGGCCGCAACAAACGGAAACTTATTTATTCCAAAAGTATAAATAAATGATAGAAGAAAAGGGGCTGCTTGTGCAGTCCCTATTTTAAAAAGAAACGGAGTGAACATTATGAGCGAAGAGAAGAAAAGTAAAATGTTAAATGCCTTTACAATGCTATTTGTTATTATTACACTTATTGCGGTTTTGACATGGATTATTCCAGCTGGACAATATGATTTTGATGCAGATGGACAAATTTTGGCCGGAACGTACAAGGCTGTTGAACAAAATCCACAAGGAATCTGGGATATTATATCAGCTCCAATTAAAGGTTTTTTAGGAACAGATGATACAGATGGAGCGGTACAGATCTCCCTATTTATCTTAATTGTAGGTGGATTTTTAAATGTTGTAACGCAAACAGGTGCAATTGATGCGGGAATTAGTTCAGTTATCAAAACTAACAAAGATAATATGTCGCGATTAATTTGGATTCTAATGTTTATTTTTGCTTTGGGCGGATCAACATATGGTATGGCTGAAGAAACAATTCCATTCTATGTTATTCTTATTCCAATGATGATTAATGTAGGAATGGATGCAGTTGTAGCAGTGGGTGTTGTATTGATTGGTTCAGGTTTAGGAGTATTATCATCAACAGTTAACCCGTTTGCTACAGGAACAGCCGCGACAATGGCTGGCATTGGAATTGAAGAAGGAATTATGATTCGTGTCATTTTCTTTATTGTTACGTACATTATAGGTGCTTGGTATGTATCAAGTTACGCTAAAAAAGTTCAGGAAGATCCTAAAAACTCTGTTATCTATGATAAATTAGAAGAACATAAAAAACACTTTAAAATGAAAGAAGTTGACAGCATTACAAGTAAGCAAAAAGTAGTATTAACACTATTTGCGCTAACCTTTGCTACTATGATTCTAGGTTTAATTCCATGGCATGAACTCAATGAGAATTGGACATTTTTCATGAGTGTTCATGAAACACTTATTAATGTACCGTTCATTGGTAATCTAATCGGAAGTACTATAGAGCCACTTGGAACATGGTATTTAGTTGAAATTTCTGTCTTGTTCTTCTTGATGTCTGTTATTATTGGTTTATACTATGGTTTCAGTGAAGAAGAACTGATTAATACATTCATCGATGGGGCAAAAGACTTAATAAGTGTTGCTTTGATTGTAGCGGTGGCACGTGGAATTCAAGTTGTCATGAATGATGGAAATATTACGGCTACTGTTTTACACTGGGGTGAAAATGGTTTGAAAGGCTTATCTTCAGGTGTATTTATCGTTCTGACATACCTGTTCTATATCCCAATGACTTTCTTAATTGTATCAACTTCAGGACTTGCAGCAGCAACAATGGGGATAATGTCTTCATTAGGAGAATTTGCCAATGTACCGAAACACTTAATTGTTACTGCTTATCAAGCTTCAAGTGGTGTAGTTAACTTGATTGCACCAACATCAGGCGTTGTAATGGGGGCATTAGCAATTGCTAAATTTGATTTAGGGACTTGGATTAAATTCACTTGGAAATTACAAGTTATGGTAGTTATTGCATCACTCGCGATACTAGTTGGAGCAGCTTATTTACTTTAGTATATGACCTAGACAATTAATTAGGAGGACATGGATTATGAACAGTTATCCGTTAACTAAGAACCAACAAGAAGCATGTATAGAAGCTATTAAGCAAATTGTAGCTATTCCCTCTGTTTTGGACGAAAATAGTCAATCGACACCGTTCGGACAAGATATACAAAAATGTTTAGAGGAAACATTATCAATTTGTAGTTCATTAGGATTAGAGACTTATTTGGATGATGAAGGTTATTATGGTTATGCCGAAATAGGTGAAGGAAAAGAAACATTAGCTGTATTGTGTCACTTAGATGTTGTACCTGCTGATAACGAAGCAGACTGGACACATCCACCATTTGAACCAGTTATTGACAATGGAAAATTATATGGTCGTGGCACGCAAGATGACAAAGGACCAAGTATTATTACATTATTTGCATTGAAAGCTTTGATAGATGCTGGTTATACATTTAACAAAAAAATTCGCTTTATTTTTGGGACAGATGAAGAAACTTTGTGGCGTTGTATGGATAAATATAATAAAAAAGAAGAAAAAGCTGATTTAGGATTTGCTCCTGACTCAAAATTCCCGTTAATTTATGCTGAGAAGGGATTGTGGCAATTAAATCTTACAGGTCCTGGTCATGATGAATTAGCATTAAATACTGGAGCAGCGTTTAATGTGGTGCCAGATAAGGCTATTTATACTGGGAATAATAAAACTAAAGTAAAAGAAGCGCTCGATCATTTAGAATTTGATTATGATGATGTGGATGATAGTTTAATTGTTAAAGGTAAATCAATTCACTCAAAAGATGCCCCAAAAGGTATAAATGCAGTAACTCGACTAGCTAAAGCTTTAGGACAAGTGTATGAGCATCCTACATTAACATTCCTAAATGATATCGTGAACCAAGATCCTCACGCAACTAATATTTTTGGTGAACTAGCTGATGAAGCATCTGGTAAATTAACCTTCAATGTAGCCAAAATTGAAGTAACGCCAACTGAGTCAAAATTATTTATTGATGTAAGACTTCCAGTAACAGCTGATAAAGAGGAATTAGAACGAACCATAGCGAATATTGCACAAGAAAACGGGCTAACTTATCAAGAATTTGATTACTTAGCTTCATTGTATGTACCAAAAGATAGTGAATTAGTACAGACATTGCTAGCTATTTATCGAGAACGCACTGAAGATCAGACAGAACCAATTAGTTCTGGTGGAGCAACTTATGCTCGCATGATGGATAACTGTGTATGTTTTGGAGCCAGATTACCAGAAACACCGGATTTAGCACACCAAGTAGATGAATATATTCCACTTGAAAATATTTATGAATCACTTGAAATTTACGCTGAAACGTTGAAAAGATTAGCTTGTCAGTAAAGGAGAATAAATTATGTCAAAACGAAAGATTGTAGTAGCACTTGGTGGGAATGCGATTTTATCCGATAGCCCAACCGCAGAAGCACAAAAACAAGCCTTAAAAGATACAGCCAAACAATTGGTGAAATTAGTTAAAAATGGCGATGAATTAATTATTACACATGGGAACGGCCCACAAGTCGGGAACTTGCTGTTGCAAAATATTGCAGCCGACTCAGAGAAGAACCCAGCCTTTCCACTTGATTCTTTAGTAGCTATGACTGAAGGAAGTATTGGCTTTTGGTTACAAAATGCGATGCAAAACGAATTAACAAAAGCAGGTATCGATAAGTCAGTCGCTACTGTGGTGACGCAAGTTTTAGTTGATAAGGAAGATCCAGCGTTCGAAAATCCAACAAAACCGATTGGACCATTTTATAGTGAAGAAGAAGCGAAAGCGGAGATGGAAAAATCGAATGACACCTTTAAAGAAGATGCTGGTCGTGGCTGGCGAAAAGTGGTGCCCTCACCAAAACCAAAAGGTATTAAAGAAATAGAAGCGATCCAAACATTAATTGACAACAAACAATTAGTGATTGCAGGTGGTGGGGGAGGAATCCCTGTCGTAGAGGCAGCAGATGGTACTTTAGAAGGCGTTGAAGCTGTTATCGATAAGGACTTCGCTTCCCAAACCTTGGCGGGCTTGATCGATGCCGATTTATTCATCGTCTTAACTGGAGTCGACAATGTGTATGTCAACTTCAACCAACCCGATCAGAAAAAATTGGAAAATGTGACCGTCGCTGAATTGGAAGAATATATCCAGCAAGACCAATTCGCACCAGGTAGTATGTTGCCAAAAGTTCAAGCAACGATGGCCTTCGTGAGCGAAAAACCAGGCAGTAAAGCGGTTATTACCTCACTGGAGAACTTGGAGAACTTAATCGAATCTGACGCAGGAACGATTATTACAGCCGAATAATAAATACGTACCAAGAGCCGATATCCTATGAACTATCGGCTCTTCGGTATATTAGATGCCTTCTTTACAAAGTGGTATCTTCTTAGGCACTACTGACTACATAGTAATTAATGGACGCTAGGAGTAGATAAAATGAACAACTATGATGTATTAACCAAAGATTCCCTGATTATAAATGAACATGACCAAATCATTACAATCGATATGTCCAGTCCAAATATTGCCAAGCCAATGTCGATGGAGCATTTACGTTCGACACTTATTGGGAATACATTGAGTAATGTATTGACGAAACAAGGCTATAAGACAGTTAAGATAAATCATATTGGCGATTGGGGCTATCATCTGGGTAAAATTTTGCTAGCAATCGATCGGTGGGGTGACCGTAAGCAGATTGAATCAGATCCTCAGCCACTGCAAGCATTGGATGAGTTGTATCGGGAATATTTTCGGCGCTTGCAGTTTAACCCATATTTAGAAGAAGAGAGTGCACAACTGTTTAGTCGCTTGACATATGGCGATAAGGCCATTATTGAACAGTGGCAATGGCTAGTTCGCTTGTCACTTGAGCATTTTAGTCAGCTCTATGAGACGTTAGGGATTACCTTCGATTCTATTCGAGGCGAATCATGTTATCAGCCGTTTGTGAAAAAAACACTTGAACGGATGCGTCAAGCGAAAGAGAGTCGGATGCAGGATGGGGTTTTGTTATTAACGATCGCAGGAGAAGATATTCGTGTGTTGGATCAGTTGGAATTATCAACGTATTTGACACGTGATTTGGCAGCCGCGGTTCATCGTTATGAGACCTATCAGTTCGACCGAGCACTGTATGTGGTGGCGCAAGAACAAACCGAACATTTCCAACAACTGACTACAATTTTGGGGACACTGGATTATTCTTGGGCCACTGATATTGTCCACGTGCCGTTCAGCTCATTGACCACACCCCAACCAACTGTGCCTCAACTATTAAAAGAAGCAAAAAATATGGATCCATCACTTTTAGATACCTTCCGTGAGACAACTGACTCACGCGAAATGCTTCGTTCCAAGTTAGCAGTGGGGACAATTATTTACACGATGTTGTCACATCAGAACGGGGAGAGCTTTCAATTGGAAAATGCGGTACAGCCGTCGATGAAGCCAGGACATTTGGGCTATATCTTGAACTTGATTAATGAGGTGAATCGAGTAGAACGAACTGGGGATGAAAATGAACAGGCTCCTGAAGCATTGACTCAGTGTATCGATCGATATCCAGCAACGATTCAAACGGTCCAAGACACATATGATCCGAGCCATCTAACCCATTATTTGAATGAGTTGAGCCAGTTAACTAGCAAATATTTTTATAATAAAGCGGAACATGATAAAATAAATATGACTGTAATCCATAAGAGCACACAGGTCTTAACAGATGGATTAGCACTGATGGGAATCAAGACAATCAACGGATAGTGTGGCCTATCAAGCCAGCGACATGGCGGTAACAACAAGAGTGGTAGCGGAGAAAGTTGGCAGCTATTTTGGTTATGGACGAAAAAAGATTGTATAGTATCGTATGAATAAGAAAGCGAAGTGATTTTGATGAGCAAACAAGTAATCGTGGATCAGTCATTTTGGGAATTATTCCCAGAAGGAGCGATTTATGTGATGGAACTGACGGGGATAGATAATCATAAAACAGAGGGCGATATCGAGCGATTTGAGCAACTTCTTAATCAAGCAGTAGAGAAAGCAGAGCAATTTTTTACTGAAGAAACATTCAGTCATAATGAAGTTATTGCAGTGTGGCGAGAAGCATTTAAACAATTCAAAACGAAAAAAGGAGCTCGTTCTTCGATTGAAGCACTTTTGAAGCGCGCCAGCAAGGGACACAGTTTTCGTTCGATTAACCCGTTAGTTGATATTTATAATAGTGTATCAATTGAATATGGTATTCCTTGTGGTGGGGAAACAGTGGACGCTATTGATGGGGATATGCATTTAGGTACAGCGCAAGGCGGAGAAGCGTTTCGACCATTAGGAGAAGATGAGGACTCACCAGCGCTTGAAGGTGAAATGATTTACTATGATGAATCGGGAGCAATCTGTCGGTGTTTGAATTGGCGTGAAGCAGAGCGAACGATGCTTACCCCGGAGACGACGCATGCGATTTTAGTGATTGAAACGGTGCAACACGATCAGCGAGAACGTGCAGAGGAGGCGCTGCAAACGTTGAGAGAACGTTGTGAGGACTATTTTGGTGTGCCAGCACAGACGTATCAGCTGACTAAAGACCAACCAAGCGCACAACTAGACACATAGGCTATATTAACCAAAGTCATTCCGCCAAAGTATAACGATACTTACTCTAGGTGTTGTTTGTCTTAGTGACGCTAAGCGGGTGTGTTGCTTTAGAGATGAGTTTTCGTATGCGGGTAAATTTATAGCAGATAATCAACGGATAGTGTGGGGATTTATCACGATGGTAAATAGAGATATCGAGTTATTTATGGAGGGATTAGACGAACGGCCGTTTTTTAAGAAATTCTCAGCGGAAGCGGTCGCTCAGATCAAAAATATGTCCATTATTCGCCAATACGATAAGGGGCAGATGCTATTTTATGAGCAGGATCCGAAGAATTATTATTATTTTGTACTAAATGGGCTGATTAAGCTGGAGAGTCGCAGTTATAATGGCGAGAGTATCTACGCGGATTTTATCACAACGAATGATTTTTTTCCGTATGGTGAGGTATTCGGCGATGATGTCTATACAGCCAGTGCTGAGGCTGAGACGACGGCGATGATGTTGATGCTGCCGGTAGATGAGTTTGAAGCGATTGTTCGCTCAAGTCCAGCTATACTGTTGGAGATGTATAAAGAATTGTCACAGGTCTTGTTGTATCATGAGAAGCGAGTACGAGCAGTGACGATCTCCAGTGCGACAGAGCGGGTAGAACAGATGTTAGCGCTGTGGATGTTAGATATGGGGCATATGAAAGATCAACATGTGATTATTCCGTATCCATTAACGATTATCCAACTAGCTGAAGTGGCAGGTACAACGCGTGAAACCGCGGGGAAAGTCATTAAGCGCCTAACGGAAGAAGAGCGGATCAATTATGGACGTAAACAAATAGAAATCTTAGATGCGGATTATTTTTTCGAGTTGATTGAATAGGGAAGTGCTAAGGAATCAAAAGAGATATTCTCATATACTTTTAATTTTAGAAGATTTATGATATAATAATAGTAGAATCTTTGCGAGGAGAATTTACGATGACAGACACACTAGAGACAATCGATGATATTAAAGCACAACTCGAGAAAAAAATTGGTCAACGCATTGAACTTGTTGTCGATAAAGGCCGTAAGAAAACAAGAGAACGTCGCGGTGTTTTGAAAGATACGTATCCAGCCATCTTTATTATTGAGTTGAATGATGAAGTGGAGTATGAAAGGTTGTCCTTTAGCTATACCGATGTTCTGACTGGAATTGTTGATATTACCTTCTTAGATGAAGAAGATGATTCTGATCATAGTGACAACACGCAAGAAGAAGCGTAAATATAAGCCATCTGCCGATATGGTAGGTGGTTTTTTGTTATTGTGGGGAAGATAGTGGAATATGGCTTGACATTCAACTGTATTTTGCTTAAAATAGTAAATCGTAATGGATACTATCTGTAGTTATACTAAATTAAAAATTAAAATAATTAGATTAGAAAGGAAGCGATAGGATGTTAAAACAATGGATGAAGTACTGTATAAGCGGTGTCTTGGGATTAACATTAGTTGCCTGTGGAACTGGCGAGCAAGATAATGGTGAGGTAGCAAGTACCCCAGAGACAACCGGTGACGAGCCAATTGAAGTGATGACGACTTTTTATCCGATGTATGAATTCGCTCGAGAAGTGGGTGGCGACCGAGCTAATGTGCAGATGATGTTGGATGCAGGTGAAGATGCGCATACATTTGAACCCAGCGCACAAGATGTGGCTAAAGTTTCAGAGGCAGACGTTTTTGTCTATAGTAGTGAAGAGATGGAATTCTGGGTGCCATCGCTTCTAGAATCAGTTGAGAATCCTGATTTAACAGTGGCACGAGCAGCAGATGGCATTGATTTGCATGAGCGTCATGACCATGAGGAAGATGACCACGCACATGGCGAAGATGAACATCACCACGATCATGAAGACCACGACCATGCACATGGCGAGGTTGCTCAAGGTGAATCAGGTATTGTTGGAGTACAAGGACACTACCATACTGGGGATACAGCCACACTTAAATATGAAAGTACAGCCATAGATGCACAGGAACTCCACTGGAAAGTAACCGTCAATGGAGATGTTGTTGACGAAGTAACGACCACTTCTGATGAATCATTCGAATACACAGTCACTGAAGATGGAGCCACAATTGATGTTGAGGTGCATGATGCGACTGGAGAGCATGTTGCTGAAGAGAAGATTCAGTTACACGTGGATGATCACGAAGCGGTAGATCCGCATACTTGGTTAGATTTAGTGTATGCGCAAGAGCAAGTGGATGTGATTAAAGATGCATTCATTGAAGCTGATCCAGCAGGTGAAGATATATACGAACAGAATGCGCAAGATTTTAAAGCACAACTGCAAGCCTTGCACGAAGAATATGAAGAGACACTCAAAGATGCCGAACACCGAAATTTTGTCGTCCAACATGAAGCATTCGGGCACTTTGCTCAGCGATACAACTTGAACCAAATTGCTATCGGAGGACTTTCTACAGAAGTCGAACCGAGCCCGTCACGAATCGCTGAAGTGGGTCGCATTGTTGAAGAATATGATGTGCCGGTTATTTATTATCAACAAGGAGCAGACTCTAGTATCGCACAAACGGTTGCTGAAGAGACCGGGACAGAAGTTGCTCAACTCTTTGACTTAGAGGTCTTGTCTGATCAGGCAGACAGTTACCTTGATGCCATGAAACAAAACCTGGAACAACTGAAATTAAGTATCCGATAACCACTGCTTTTACCACCCCTTGACTGAGCTGACAAGGTAGGACTAGCAATCATGCTATAGAGAAGAAAGGAAACAGCAATGACGTATATTGATGTGAAGGACTTAGCCTTTCAATATGATGATGAACCCGTCTTGGAGAATATCTCCTTCAAGGTGGAACCCGGTGACTTTTTAATCTTGACCGGAGAGAACGGAGCTGCGAAGACAACTTTACTTCGCAATATCTTAGGACTCTTGCAACCTCATAAAGGAAATGTGACGATTGCCAAACAAAATATTCATGGGCAAGAGATGGTCGTTGGCTATGTTCCCCAACAAGTCGCTTCCTTCAATGTTGGTTTCCCAAGTACAGTTTTGGAATTGGTTAAGTCGGGACGTTACCCACATGGTCGCTGGTTTAGCCGCTTAGATGAGGATGATCATGAACATGTTCAACGGGCCTTGGAATCAGTCGGCATGTGGGATCAGCGCCATAAAAAAATTGGCGAACTATCTGGTGGGCAGAAGCAACGGATCTCACTAGCGCGCACATTTGCCACTGATCCGGATATCTTCGTATTGGATGAACCGACTGCCGGGATGGATAAGACTTCCCGCCAACAATTCTATGAACTGCTTAGACATAATGCCACTTACCATAATAAAGCGATCCTAATGGTGACGCATGATTACGATGACTTGAAATATTACGCCGACAAACATGTCGAGCTGGTTAGAAAGGAAGATTCACCGTGGAGATGTTTTTCTATGGATTCATGCAAAGAGCTTTCCAAGCAGCCTTCTTAATTTCACTGATTGCCCCCATACTTGGTTTATTCCTGATCTTGCGGCGTCAATCATTGATGGCTGATACGCTCTCGCACGTTTCTCTAGCCGGTGTTGCTTTAGGACTATTGATCGGCATTAATCCGACATTCGTTAACATCGGAGTTGTCGTAGCTGTCGCTATATTGTTGGAATACTTGCGTTCAGTTTATCGCTCATATTCCGAAATATCGATTGCGATGCTCATGTCAGGTGGGATGGCGATTGCGCTCGTATTAATTGGTCTCTCAGAAGGAAGTGCTTCGGTCAATATTAACACGTTCTTATTTGGCTCGATTGTAACCATTAGTCGCTCACAAGTTTGGATGTTAACAGGATTGACTGCTGTGATTTTTGCCTTGTATATTATTTTCCGCAAGCCCATGTATGTGCTCACCTTTGATGAAGAAATAGCTTATACATTAGGTTTACCGGTGCAGCGCATGTCTATTTTGTTCAATATTTTAACAGGAGTGACGATTGCAATTATTATGCCAATCATGGGTGCGTTACTAGTAGCAGCTATCTTAATCTTGCCAGCAGCCATTTCGATGCGCTTAGCCAAGAGCTTCAGTGGCGTCATTGGAATCGGAATTCTAATTGCCTTAATAGGGACTATTAGCGGGCTAATTACTTCATATAATTGGGGGACCCCACCCGGCGCAACAATTACGTTAATTTTTATTACGATTTTTGCCTTAGTCTCTATGGTCAAGGCAGTCCAAAGATAAAATCAATTCATTCTAATAAGCAGGAAGTGTCTCAGTCTTCGTACGAGGCATTTCCTGTTATTTTTATATAGAATTTCAAACTATTCGCGACAAACTGTTATTTTCGGTAAAATACATATAAGTTGCTTGGATAGAAAAACGAATAAGGAGAAGGTATGACATGTCTGATAAGCGAAAAATAATTTTAGATACAGATCCAGGAATTGATGATGCGGTTGCGATTGCTCTGGCGGCTTTTTCTGAGGCCATTGATATTAAATTAATTACTACCGTATCTGGGAATGTCCATATTGATCACGTCACCGAGAATGTTCTGAAGTTATTAACATTTTATGGGAAAAATATCCCTGTGGCAAAAGGGGCCAATACGCCTCTTATCCGGCAATCAAGAGATGGCAGTCGTATTCACGGCGAGACAGGAATGGCTGGCTATGACTTCCAACCAGGAGATAAATCATTACTGATAGATTCGCCTGCTGTTGTTGCCATGTATCAGCTAATTAAGCAATATCCTGGAGAAATTACACTTGTTACAATTGGGCCACTGACGAACATTGCCTTGTTGTTGAAACTATACCCTGATGTCGCATCAGATATTAAAGAAATCATCTTGATGGGCGGGACCCCGGATCGGGGCAATTATGGTGTCTATACCGAGTTTAATATTGGATATGATCCAGAAGCAGCCCAAGTTGTGTTTAACTCGACTATCCCCCGCACGATGGTTGGGATGAATATCGGGATTAAAGCGATTATTCAACCTGAAGTCAGCGAAAACATTCGTCATTTGAATAAAATAGGGGACATGTTCTACTCCCTCTTTAAGACATATCGTGGAACGTTTCACTCAGGGCTAACGATGTATGATGCCACCGCAATTGCGTACTTAGTGCGCCCAGATATGTTCCAAACGGTAGATACCTTTGTGACTATCGAAACTCAAGGTCAGTATACCACGGGCGCTACCATCGTTGACCTAAACAACTACTTGCACCAACCGTCTGCCTCGATATCAATGCCGAAGTATTTGAAGAATGGTTTGTGCAAGAAATCGACGCATTTGACATAGACTAACAAAAAGATGATAAAAGAATAAATAAGATATTAGATAAGTGCCATTTCATGTGCGGGAATTCACTATTAGAGATATAATATAGTAGCAAGCCAATTATCTAAGGGAGTGATAGAAATGGAAGAAAAATTAACAGCTAAGCAATTTTTAAACCATGTATTAGGAGGAACAGCTACAGGAATAGTTGTAGCACTTATTCCAAATGCTATTTTGGCGACTATTTTCAGGCTTTTTCCTGATAGTGTACTAGCACAGGACTTACTCCATGTTGTGCAAGTGTTTCAGTTTTTAACGGCTATTATGGTTGGGTTTTTGATTGCAAAAAATTTTAAATTGGACCCTATGGAACAGCTAACAGTTGGAGGAGCAGCTTTTATTGGATCTGGTGCTTGGCAATATATAAATGTGGGACTAGATGGAGACCCTCAGTATATCTTCCAATTGCAAGGAATAGGGGATTTAATCAATATTATGATCACAGCTAGCTTAGCTGTAGGAGCAATTTTGTTGATTGGAGATAAACTGGGATCAGTAAAAATTATTTTTCTTCCCATATTAATAGGTGGAGGAATTGGCTACATCGGAAAGTTGTTGTTACCTATTGTTGGTTCAATCACTACAATTATCGGCAATGGAATCAACAGCTTTACGACATTGCAACCAGTATTAATGAGTATATTAATTGCAATGTCATTTGCGATTATTATTGTTAGTCCAATCTCTACCGTTGCAATCGGGCTAGCAATTGGACTTGACGGTATGGCGGCAGCAGCAGCTTCTATGGGAATTGCTGCTACTACAGCTGTATTAGTAATTAGCACAGTGAATAGAAATAAAAAAGGAGTTCCTATTGCTATTGCACTGGGTGGGATGAAAATGATGATGCCTAATTTTCTAACCCAACCAATTATTGGTATTCCTATGATTATAACAGCAGCAATAAGTGCTGTCACAGTACCACTTTTTAATCTTGTCGGAACATCTCAATCAGCTGGTTTTGGGCTTGTTGGCTTGGTTGGACCTATTGCTTCACTTGAATCAGCAAATATCAATTTTTTAATTATGCTATTTGTATGGTTAGTTATACCTTTTAGTGTAGGTTTTGCTATTTCACTATTGTGCGAAAAAGTTCTAAAGTTGTATGAACCAGAAGTATGGATATTTAAAGGATAATAGAAAGGAAATTTAATATGTTAAATATATACATTGCTGGAGCAGGATCAATGGGTTGTCGATTTGGCTACCAATTGACAAAAGCTAATAATACAGTAACTTTATTAGACGAATGGGAGGAACATATTACCGCCATTCAGTCGAAGGGATTATCGATTACGGGTGATCAGGAGGATAATATTGATATACCGATTATGAAGCCTGAAGAGGCAGATCAATCGGCTGATTTAATCATTTTATTTACTAAGGCGATGCAACTTCCTTCTATGTTGCAAAATATTGAGCATATTATGAATGAAGACACAAAGGTATTATGCTTGCTTAATGGATTGGGCCACTTGGAAGAAATCCAAAAGTATGTCCCTAGAGAAAATATTTTAATGGGAGTGACTATCTGGACAGCTCAGATAGAGTCTCCTGGTAAAGTGAAGTTATCGGGTCAAGGAGGTATTAATTTACAAAGTGTTGAGAAAACCGGTGAAACATTCGGTAAAGACCTTATCAATATCTTCAATGAGGCTAATTTAAATGCCGAATATGATCAAGATGTTTGGCCATCAATCTGGCGAAAAGTGTGTGTGAATGGAACAATGAATTCAACATGTGCTCTGATGGATGCAAATATTAGTGAAGTATTTAGTAGCTCACACGGATATAATCTTGTTGAAAAATTAATTAGTGAATTTGTCCAAGTAGCCGCTAAAGAAAATGTCCACTTAGATGCAGACGAAATGTACGATTACGTTGTCTCAGCCTCCAAAAAAGTAGGCGAGCATTACCCTTCAATGCACCAAGATCTCATCCAAAATAAACGACTGACTGAGATTGACTACATCAATGGCGCAATCGTCAAAATTGCCCAAAAATATGATGTAGAAACCCCTTACTGTGAAATGATGACTGAACTCATTCACTTAAAAGAAGATATCTTATTATAGACCACTCTCAGCAACTTACAAAAACGCATATCTTTAAATAAAATACAATCCCCAAAGATTAGAACAACTCATTCTAGTTTTTGGGGATTTATAATTGTAAATATATATGAATAAGTGATTTTACATCAAATAATATATTAATTTTGTATCAAATAATCAGCAATTGTTTGATCAATAATTAAATGATCAATAAAACCTTTATTAAGTAGTATACTAAAGCTTTCAGCTTTTTCTTCACCTACCCCAAAGATTAAAACTTCATTCATCATCTCTATATCTTTTAATTTTAAACCAGTCATTCTGTTAGAAACTGAAGTATTAATGGTGTCTCCGTTACTATCAAAAAATGTGCCGAGAATATCTCCTATAGCACCTTTGTTTTTAATTTCTTCATGTTCAGAAGGAGAAATATTATTAAAGGATTGATATGTTTGAGATGTTGTAGGGTTGCCAATACTAAAGATAGCAAGTTCAGCACTTTTAGCTGAATTATAAGCTCTAGAAATTAAATTAGAAGTCTGAAAAATATTAAATACTTCTTCATTTTCTGCTATTGCAGGTGCATAGAAAAAAGATGCATTACATTTATATTTTTCGGCTAACTGAAAGGCAAGATGGTTAGAATGATATAAAATATTATCAATACCTATTCCGCCCATTAAAGGAATTATTTCTAAATTATTCATAGGATAAAAAGATGCAGCTTGAACAAATTCATAAACGGTAGTGCCCCACCCTAATCCTAAAGAGTGATAATTTGGCAGAATTCCTTCGACAAATTCCGCACATAATAATCCAATATTTTTCTTCCTTTCTGTTATAGGACCAGTATGTGTTGAAATTATAACTGTTTGTAAATTAAACTTCTCTGCTAGGAATTCTTCTTTTTTGATAACATTACTTTGTTTATGAATTATATTTATGCGAACTATTCCTTTATCACGTGCTTCTTGTAGCATAGATGATATAGTAGGGCGAGATTTATTAAGTCTCTTAGCAATTTCTGATTGAGTTAAATTCGCTTCGTAATAAAGTGTGGCAATTTTAGCAAGTAGATCATTTCGATTTGACGACATATGACAACTTCCTTTCTAAATATATAATTTTATTCTACATTAAATTTTACATTTGTAAAGTCACATAACAAATTATTTGTAAGCGTTGACTTTTACTGGTGGTTAGTATTATAGTTGTATTAGAAAGAGGTGAATAGATGTTATGCTAGTTAATTCAAATTATTTATTTAAGGAAGCACAACAACATAAATTTGCTATACCAGCAGCAAATTTTATTGATATAGATTCTGCACGAGTATTTACTCAAACAGCAGAAAAAGAAAACAAACCATTAATATTAGCGTTTGCTCAATCACATAGTCATATTATTTCACTAGAGGAGGCAGCATTAGTTGGAAAATTTTTTAGTGAAAAATTAACAGTTCCGATTGTGCTACATTTAGATCATGGAGAAGATTTCGATTTTATTAAGAAAGCAATTGATTTTGGATTTACTTCAGTTATGATTGATGCTTCACAAGAGTCTTTTGAAGATAATATATCGATAACAAAAAAAGTAGTGGATTATGCTCATCAATTTAATGTGAGTGTTGAGGCTGAATTAGGCCATGTAGGATCAAATGACTTATCAGAATCAAATAGTTTAACAGAATCAGTATACACTGAGGTTAGTGATGTTTTAGAATTTATAAAAAAAACATCAGTTGATTCATTAGCCATTTCAATTGGTACAGCACACGGTGTATATAAAGGAACTCCTCATATTAACTTTGATCGACTAAAGGATATTAAACAAAAAACTAATACCCCCTTAGTATTACACGGAGGATCATCATCAGGAGATGAAAACTTATCTAAGTGTGCTCAATTAGGTATATCAAAGATTAATATATATACTGATTTTTTAAACGGAGCAATGAATGCAATTGAGGAATCTACCTATGATAATTATATAGGACTAAAGAATTTAGCAAATAAGGGAATGGAACAAGTACTCACACATTATTATAAAGTATTCAAAACACAGGAAGTTAGAAAGGAGGTATAGCATCATGAAATATAAGATAAATACACCATTCTTTATTTTCAATCCTAAATCTTATTTTACTGGAGAAAAAATACAAGAGTTTGCTTCTTTAGCTGAGAAATTAGCTGAAAAATATACAGAATTATCAATCTTTATGACAGCACCATTCGCTGATTTACAAAAAATAACAGCACATACAAGAAATATAATCGTAACTGCTCAACATATGGATGGAATAGAACCGGGACGTGGTATGGGATATGTTTTACCTGAATCTTTATACGAATCAGGAGTGAAAGCAGTGTTCTTAAATCACGCTGAAAAACCAATGAATTTTTCAGAATTGGTTAAATCTATTGAACGAGCTAATGAATTAGATATTATTACGATTGTTTGTGCAGATTCAATCAAAGAAGCAAAAGCTATAGCAACGTTGAATCCAGATATTATTTTATGTGAACCGACTGAGCTTATTGGAACTGGTCAAACTAGTAATGATGAGTATATAAGAGAAACAAATGAAGCTATTAAACAGATAAATCCTGATATTTTAGTTATGCAAGCAGCGGGTATTAGTAATACCGATGATGTATATAAAGTTATTTCACTTGGTGCTGATGGAACTGGGTGTACAAGTGGCATAACAGAAGCAGATAACCCAAAAGAAATGTTTGAATCTATGATATATTCAGTAAAAAGCGCTAAAAGAGAGTTGGAACAATAAATGGCAATATATAAAAATAAATTTACTGTTAACACAGAATCTAAGAAAGCCACATATATAAATATAACTAATAATGTAAAAGATAGTGTCAAGAATAGTGGGATAAAGGAAGGGATATGTGTGGTAACAACAAGACATACTACGTGTGCTATATTTTTCGAAGAATATGTGCATGATATAAATGAGGAAGGGGATGAATTTTTACAAGAAGATTTAAATAATGTATTAAGAAAAATTATTCCGGACCACCGAGATGAAACGGCATACAAATATCCTGGAGAAAAACATTATCAAGCAGTAGAAAATTGGGAGAATGCCAATGATTATTTACCTAATGGAGATCGTAGTGCACTCTGGAATGCAGATGCACATTTAAAATCGACTATTATTGGAGCGAGTGAAACGTTAGAAGTTACGGGTGGAAAATTAGGAATAGGAGGGACAGGATATATATATTTAGTCGATTTTGATCAAACTAGGGAGCGACAGCGTGAATTTACAACTATTATAATGGGGGAATAATTTTATGAAAATATTTAAAAAGGATTTAGTTGATTTAAGTACAAATGCAGAAAGTGCTGAAGAATTATTTAGAGAATCTTTTGCTGTGCTAAAAAATAAAGGATATGTTCAAGATGATTTTTTAGAAGCACTGAATAAGAGAGAACATGATTATCCAACTGGTTTAGAATTTCCTAATATTGCTATAGCAATACCACATGCTGATCCGCAATATGTATCAAAACCATTTATCTATATACAAAAATTAAATAATAAGATTTCATTTAAGCACATGGGAAATGCTTCAAAGGAAATTTTTCCAGAATTAGTTTTTACATTAGGAATGAAAGAAGGTGAAAAACAACTAGAACTATTATCCGAATTGATGGAATTCTTTACCAATGAGAAAATTGTTGAAGAATTGAAATCTATAAATAATGAGGAAAAATTACTTTATTTATTATCTAATAATATTATGATGGAGGAATAGAGATGAATAATATAATTTCAGGAATAGAATGGTTTGTTGACCTAGGTCCGACTGTTGTTTTACCTGTATTAATTTTTATATTTGGTTTGGTATTAAAAACTAAACCAGGTAAAGCATTTGAAGCCGCTTTGATGGTTGGTATAGGGTTTATTGGCTTGAATTTAGTAATCGGATTGTTGACAGATACTTTAGGGACTGCAGCACAACAGATGGTAGAAAATTATGGGTTGAATTTATCAGTTATTGATGTAGGTTGGCCTGCTGCAGCAGCAATTTCTTATGGGACAGTTTTAGGGACACTTGCTATACCTATAGGAATAGGGATTAATGTTGTCTTGCTGATTACTGGTCTAACGAAAACTTTGAATGTTGATATTTGGAATTTGTGGCATGCTGCATTTGTTGCATCACTAGTGTATGCTATTTCAAATGATTTTTACTTAAGTATATTAACTACAATAGTTTATATTTTATTAATACAATTATTTGGTGACATGCTCGCTCCTACAATAGAAAAATTTTATGGATTTCCTAATTTAACTTTTCCACATGGAACTGCAATACCTGGATATATAGTTGCTTTACCATTTGAATGGCTTTTTAATAGAATTCCAGGACTTAAAGATTTAGAATTTGATCCAGATACGATTCAAGATAAATTTGGAATTTTAGGTAAATCATCAGTAATGGGGTTAATTATTGGGATTGGAATAGGTATACTTGCTGGATATAACTTTCAAGGAATAGCTGAATTAGCTGTATCTACAGCTGCTGTTATGGTATTATTACCTAAGATGGTATCCGTATTAATGGAAGGATTGACGCCTATATCTGAAGCAGCTAACGATTTAGTTAAAAGTAAATTTCCAGATAGAGAAGTATATATAGGTATGGATGCAGCACTATCAGTAGGACATTCTTCAGTTTTATCATCTAGTTTATTATTAGTGCCTATCACAATTCTTTTAGCAGTTATTTTACCAGGCAATAAGACACTTCCTTTTGGTGACTTAGCAACTATACCTTTTGTTGTTTGTTTAATGGCACCTGTTTTTAATGGGAATATTGTAAAAACAGTCATTTCAGGGACATTTTATATGATTAGTGTTCTCTATATTACGTCATGGGTTGCTCCACTTGTTACAACAGTAGCTCAAACAGCTAATTTTGACTTAGGTGGACACAGTCAAATTACTGCATTAGCAGAAGGTGGGTTGTGGACTACTGGTTTATTTGTGAGTGTAGCACAATGGTTAGGATGGATAGGAATAAGTTCCATTGGAATTATATTATTAATTGGTTTATATTATGTAAATAAAATAAGAGGAAAATCGGAGGTAGAATAAAATGAAAAAGTTATTGATAATGTGTGGAACAGGTGTAGCAACTTCAACGGTTGTTACAAATAAAGTAAAAGAATGGTTGAAAAAAGAAAGTATGGATAAAGAAGTAAAAATTATTCAGTCTAAAGTATCTGATGAAGTTGGTAGATTAGATGAATATGATGTAGTATTAAGTACAACCACTGTTCCTGAAAGGGTAAAGGATAAGGTTATAGATGGTGTTCCTCTATTAACGGGAATTAATGTAGATGAAATGTACAAGGAAATTAAAGACAAATTAAGCTAGTAAATAGATATTATGAAGCTGTATATAGTTCTTAAATGAGATACTATATACAGCTTTTTATGTTTAAAACATATTGGCATGAAGATGCTAGTGAACGAACATACATTGATAAATATGATAAAAAGGGTTACAATTTATATGGTTGAATTATAATTAAAAAAAGAGAGGGACAGATTATGTTTAAGAAATTTTCACGTTTAGGTCAGGCGTTTATGTTGCCGATTTCTATTTTACCGGCAGCTGGTTTGCTATTGGGAATTGGTGGTGCGTTGTCGAATGAAACAGCTGTTCAACAATTTCCTGTATTAGGCCAGGCATGGTTGCAAGTAATTTTTAAGATTATGTCCGTAGCCGGAGAAGCAGTATTTGCTAATATTGCGCTTATCTTTAGTATTGGTGTGGCAGTCGGCTTAGCAAAAGCAGATAAAGGAACAGCTGGATTAGCATCGGGGATTGCTTATCTTGTCTATACAGCTACAATCAGTGGACTGTTGGAGTTATTCTCACCTGAAGATGCTAGTATTGACACAGGTGTATTAGGGGCGTTAGTCATTGGTCTTGTGGTTGTTTACTTACACGGTAAATACAGAAAAATTGATCTCCCACAATTCCTAGGATTCTTCGGGGGATCACGTTTTATTCCAATTGTATCATCTGTTGCTGCAATTATTATTGGTGCTATTTTTTACTTCATTTGGCCACCTATTCAAAGTGGATTAGTTGTTACAGGTGAATATATTGCTCAGTTAGGTAGTTTTGGTTCATTCTTATATGGATTTTTCCTGCGATTAACAGGGGCGGTTGGGTTGCACCATACGATTTATCCAATGTTCTGGTACACATCATTAGGTGGAGCAGAAGCTGTTGGTGGTAATATGATTCAAGGAGCTCAAAATATTTTCTTTGCACAATTAGCTGAGCCGGGTTTTGAAGGGTTGTTTACGTACGGCACACGATTTTTTGCTGGGCGTTTTGCGACCATGATTTTTGGATTACCGGCAGCGTGTTTGGCGATGTATCATTCTATTCCGAAGAAAAATCGAAAAGCTAATGCGAGTTTTTATTTTAGTTCAGGATTGACTTCAGCTCTAACAGGAATTACCGAGCCAATTGAATTTTCATTTTTATTTGTAGCACCCTGGTTATATGTGATTCATGCTTTCTTAGATGGAGTATCCTTCTTTGTTGCAGATCTATTGTCTATCCGAATCGGGAACTCGTTCTCTGGTGGTTTAATTGACTTTTTCTTATTTGGTATTTTGCAAGGAAATCATCATACAAATTGGTTACTTGTGCTACCAGTTGGAGTAGCGTGGGCAGCAATGTATTATGTTGTATTCCGCTTTTTTGTTACTAAATTTAAGGTGGCTGTTCCGGGTATGATAGATGAAGAAGAGCTCACTTCTGATTCATCCACTGCTCCTTCATCGAATAATTCATTAAAAGATGAAGCGCAGATGATTATTGATGCATTAGGTGGAGCGGAGAATATTGAATCCGTTACTGCTTGTGCAACCAGACTTCGCGTTGCAATCACAAATACAGATCAAGTGGATAAACAGACGATTAAATCATTGGGAGCTACAGCAGTTGTAGAAGTCTCTGGAGGTATTCAAGCCATATTTGGAGGCAAATCAGACTTATATAACCAAGAAATTAGCGAAATATTTGGTTTGGAAGACTAAAGAGAAAATTATTAAAGTAGCCGTATTTAGAAGAAGGAGTGTAATGATGATTTTTCCAAAAGATTTTTTATGGGGTGGGGCGACAGCTGCTAATCAAATTGAAGGGGCATATAATAGGGATGGAAAAGGTTTATCCGTACAAGATGTTACCCCAGATGGTGGATTTGGTTCTGGCAGAATAACCACTGAACCTACCGCGGATAATTTAAAACTTAAAGCGATTGGGTTTTATGATCGATACGAAGAAGATATCGCTTTATTTGCTGAGATGGGATTTAAAGCGTTAAGAATTTCAATTGCATGGAGTCGTATTTTTCCTAAGGGGGATGAACAGACGCCAAATGAAAAAGGACTTCAATTTTATGATAGAGTATTTGATGAGTTAGCAAAGTACGATATTGAACCAGTTGTTACGTTATCACATTATGAAACTCCGTTATACTTGACACGTCAATACAATGGTTGGATTAACAGAAAAATGATTGAGTTTTATAAAAAATATGTAGCAACTGTTTTTGAACGTTATCAAGATAAAGTTAAATATTGGTTAACCTTTAATGAAGTTAATTCAGTACTGCATGCACCTTTTATGAGCGGGGGTATTGCTACGCCTCCAGATAAATTATCTAAACAAGATTTATACCAAGCTGTCCATCATGAACTAGTGGCTTCAGCGTGGGCGACGAAAATTGGTCATGAAATTAATCCTGAATTTAAAATAGGTTGTATGGTTCTAGCAATGCCAGCCTATCCAATGACTGCAGATCCAAAAGATCAATTAGCTGTTCGAGAATTTGAAAATTGTAATTACTTATTTTCTGATATTCATGTGCGAGGAAAATACCCTAATTATATTAAACGGTACTTTAAAGAACAAAATATAGATATTAATTTTGCTGAAGATGACAAAGAATTATTAGCTAATCATACAGTTGATTTTATTTCATTCTCGTATTATATGAGTGTAGCTCAGGCACATAATCCACAAGATTATAAACAAGGAGAAGGGAATATTCTAGGTGGGATTACTAATCCGTATTTAGAAGCAAGTGATTGGGGTTGGCAGATAGATCCAATTGGTTTACGTTTAGTATTAAATAGCTTGTATGATCGTTATCAATTACCTTTATTCATTGTTGAGAACGGGTTTGGGGCTAAAGATGAACTTGTTGAGAACGGAGATGGGTATACAGTAGAAGATGACTACCGAATTGACTACTTAAGAAAGCATTTGATCCAAGTAGGCGAAGCATTAAAAGATGGAGTAGATATTATGGGCTATACAAGTTGGGGGCCAATTGATTTGGTTTCAGCTTCGACTGCTCAGATGAGCAAACGTTACGGATTTATATACGTAGACCGTCATGATGATGGAACAGGGACGCTGAAAAGATACAGAAAGAAATCATTCTACTGGTACAAAGACGTTATTGAAAGTAATGGAGAAATTCTTTTTAATAATAATTAGGACAGAAGTCCGTTATACGAGCATATAATTGATGCTCGTATAACGGACTTTTACATTTATTTTGGAAGAGATTTAATTCTTAATGATATATTCCTCCACAACCTCTAGGACGCCATTGTTGTCGTTACTTGGGGCGATGAGGGGAGTGATGTTTTTAAGGTCTTGGTAGGCGTTTGTCATGGCGTAACCGTATGTAGCATACTGGATCATTTCGAGGTCATTGCCACTGTCGCCGAATGCAAGGATTTCGTCAGGTGAGATGTTTCGTTTTTGGGCGATGTTTTGGATAGCGACGCCTTTGTTACTGTCAGTAGGATTGATGTCGATATTGTCTCCATTCGTGATGACAGCGTTCAGTTGGTCACCAAATTGTGTGTTCAGTTCAGCAATGAGTTCACGGCAGAGCTCACTGGGGGTTTCTAAGGTGAGTTTGACATATTGGTCTTCTTGTAAGTTCTGTAAATGGTCAACTTCGATCAATTTATGGAAGTAGCGGGCGATGTTTTCTTTATAGGCATCAGAATTATCTGTGCGGATGTAGCCATTGTTGACGCCGGATAAGACGATAGGGACATGCGGATAGTTGGCTTCGACGTAATTAATTAGTGCAGTAAGCGTATCATGATGGATATGAGCAGCTTCTATGAATTCTTCCCCATGATAAATAACACCGCCGTTATCGCCGGCAAAAATAATGTTAGAACGGATGTCTTCCGAAAAAAAGGATTGTAGTTGGGCGACTTGATTTCCACTGGCAACGACAAATGTAATATCCTGGGCTTGTAGTTGTTGGAAGATACGGTTGAATCGTTTGCGGTCATAGTCTTTGTTCGAGTTAAGGAATGTTCCATCCATATCAGTTGCAATAAGTTTAATCGTTGGCATTATATCACCTTTCTAATACTAGTTTACCATAAAGAGAGGCGAGGTTGAACTATGAAGGTTGCGAGGGATACTTAGGTGGATGTTGAAGGTCATGCAAAATAAGTCAGTATTAGTTAGGCGTTAAATAATATAAATAAACAGGCCACTTCGAAGATGAGGTGGCCTGTTTGAGTAGGTTAGTGCTTCTGGAGTAGCTCTGCTAGGGAGAAGGTTTGGAATTTTAGTTGATAGTCATTATGAGCATCATCGGCGGTTTCATAAAGTAGTCCAAATGTCCCCGGAGCTAGTTCTTGGAGGGAGTTATAGGCAAACTTGCCGGTATTAATCTGTCGGTGATGGAGCCAATGTAAGTTGCCTGAAGCATCTACTTCAGCAAGATGGATGTAGCCATTGTTGCGGTCAGGACCTTGGGCATTAGCTAAGAGAATATATTCCTGCTCATGATAGATCGTCTGGATAGCTGAGAGTTGGACGTACACATCTGGCACAGCTTTGAAAGAGATGATGTCTTCTGGCTGATTGTGCCAGCTTGCTCCGCCATCCGTACTGCGCGCCATTTGGACATGGCCAGTTAGATTGCGCATAAAGAGGAGTAAGTCACCATGGGAGGTTTCGACGACACTTGCTTCCGAATTCTGTGCCGTTGTATGAGCCATTGTAGCAGAATGGATGCGTTCGCCATTGTCTAGAATACGACCATCATTGACCGCTTGCCCACAATGCCAAGTGTGTCCGTAATCATCTGAATAAATCACCCGCGAGGATTGGGAGCCTTCGAGGTGGCTGATCCAGTTCGTTGTGTAAGTGGGAATGACGATACGGCCGGTATACGGGGGATGTGTGAGTGTAATGCCAGCCCCTGGACCAATACCGTGGAAGTTCATATGAGATGAGGTGAGCTGTCCAGCAATATTATGAGGGGCGGACCAGGTTTTACCCGCATCATCACTATAAGAATAGTGGATGTGAGCTGTCTTGGCAACGCGAAAAGGAGCGGTTTTATTCGTGATGAAGAAAATATTGCCCACCACATCATTGCCGCGTAAAATATTCCCGTAATCAGAATAATTTGGCTCAGTCGGTTGCGTGACAATCCGATAATCAGTCGGGCTCCCAGTCGGATCATGGACAATGCCTCCGTCACGAATAGTATACGGAGCTGACTCATCTACTCTATCATTGGTGTAAAGGGCTTGATACATTGCTCCGTCAATCTCAACGAAGGGCGGTTCATATGTCTCAGTCATGCCCCATAATCCCTTAATTTCAGGAAACAGATCGTATAAGGCAAAGATTCGTCCGCTGTTTGGGTGCTGAACGAGCGCCATATCAATTAAGAAAGGGCCGTCTACTTCTGGATCTTCAGTTTGTGGATTTCGGCGCAAGTCAAGGATCGTAATTTTTTCTCCCCAAGATTTGCCATTATCTAGGCTACGTCGAATGACCATGGCAATGTCACCGAAATCAGCATACTGGTTACGCCGCTCATCGCCTCCTGCAATTAATGGACCTGTCGTTGTCTGCAACAAAGCAGGGATACGGTAGCAAAAGATGTCATCCGTATTTTTTTCATCATGTGTGCCACTGTTGAACACCGTAATTTCGTCAGTTAATGTCTTCAAGTTCTTTAACTCCTTTTATTGAGAGGTTATCTATTTGAATTATAAAATGCTTACGATAAAAAGGCAACTTTCATTCATATGAAAAACACCCATATCAAGTGAGTTGATATGGGTGAGAGTTAGGGTTATTCAGTTGTCATTGGTTGGTCTGCTAAGAGTTCAATATTGTGAAGACCATATGTTTCGTATTCTTTACCCATGCCTGGTTTGTTACTGTGGACATAAGCTGAGACACGGTTGTTTACTAATGTGAGGTTCGTTGTCCATACGGTTGGGAAGACAGGTGCTTCTTCCATAAAGAATTCTTGCCACTTGTGGAAAGCTTCTGTACGGTATTCTAAGTCATGTGCTTCAGCTGATTGGATATCTGCTAGAAGTTCATTGTGCTCTTCAGACTCGTAACGAGAGTAGTTGAAGGCTGAGTGTGGACCGTATAAGCCATGTGGTGTTGGGTCGTGTCCAACGCCCCAAGCGCCTAGGAAGACATCGATTCCCTCAGCATCGTTCAAGACGTCATCGTAGAAGGCATTCATCTCAAGTAATTCATATTGAACATCTAAACCAATTGCCGCCCATGATTGTTGGTAGAATAAGAAGAGACTCTCATCCGCACCCGTCATTGCGATCATTTTAATCTTCAATGGGTTGCCATCTTTATCGAGACGGTAACCTTCACCTGGTTCGCCTTCCCATTCGTAGCCAGCTTCGTCTAAGAGTTGATTGGCTTTGTCTACGTCATATGGGAAGCCTTCGATATCTTCATTGAAGTATTGTGCGAAGGTTGGTGGAAGCATGGTGGTTGCACGGAAGCGTGTTCCATGGTAGAAGCTCTGAACCATCTCATCGATGTTCAAGGCATGTGCCATTGCTTTACGTAAGTTTTTGTCCGCCATCTTCGCATCCGGGTTGTAGTTAACTTTCCCTTCATCGGCATTCCATTCACCGAGCTTGAAGCCGGTGTAGCCGTAGTAGTTGTCTAGGTGGCCCAGTGTGGTGTAACCAGGAATCCCATCTTGGTAACTTTCATACATGTCAAGTGGCATACCACGGACCCAGTCGAACTGACCGGAGCTTAAACTACTGACGACATTGTTCTTAGAGATACGTGATAGTACCATACCATCAACTTTTGGTGCACCTAAGTAGTAGTCATCGTAGGCTTCATATTGAACCGCAGTATCACTGATTGATTTGACTTTAAAGGGACCGAAGCCAAGTGGGTTCACGCGAACTTCATCTGATGCTTCAATCTTGTCTACCGGGACATCTTCTAAGTGGTGACGAGGTTCGGCATAGGCATAAATTCCACCACCAGAACTTCTCATATTCGGGTTGAATTCTTTATATTCAATCGTCACTGACATATTATCATCTGATAGAGTCAATCCAGAGATGGTGTCTGCTTCACCGTTGTGGTATTCTTCCATTCCCACGACGTTCATTAAGTCATCACCGTAACGTACACCACGGTAATCTGGGTGTCCGACTAATTCGTGTGCAAAGACAATATCATTTGCAGTTAATGGTTCACCATCATGCCAAGTAACCCCATCACGGACAGTTAATGTAACGGTTTTGGCTTCTTCATCGATTTCAATATCGGCTGCGGTACCATATTCTTCACCACCGACTAATTGATAGTTCTCATCCTCAGCTAAGAGTGAGCCTAGCATAGGGCCCATTAAGGTTGAGTCAACTGAATCTTGATAGTGAGTGATACTGAAGACACCTTTCCAAGCACTTTCAGTAACGACACCAACTTGGAGTTCGCCCCCTTCGATAGGGTCGCCTTCATTAATCACGTGATCCTCGTAACCGATCGAATAACCTCGCTCGCCTACAGGGACATCTTCTTGAACTTCAGCGGTAGATTCTTGACTTGCACCGCCACCAGCTCCACAAGCAGCCAACAGCAAGGTCAGCGATGCTGTGGTTGCTAAAAATGCATGTTTCTTACTCAATTTCATACATTTATCCTCCTTTACTCATAGTAGTATAGCATACTTACTTCACAAAAATAAAACATTCACGAATTATTGGCACTTTTTTCATAAAAAAAGAAAAACACGCTTAGCCCTCACTCCTGAGAGGAGGGCTAAACGTGTTTTATTACTTAGTAAGTGTTTATTCTGTAACTGGGTTTTCTGATAATAATTGGACATTGTGAAGTCCGTAAGTTTCGAATTCTTTGTCAGTACCAGGCTTGCTACCGTGAATGTAAGCAGAGACACGGTTGTTGACAAGCGATAACTTAGTTGACCATAGTGTTGGGAAGACAGGTGCTTCATCCATGAAGTACTCTTGCCATTCGCGGAAGGCTTGCGCACGGAATTCTGGATCATGAGCTTCATCTGATTGAATCTTCTCTAAGAGGGCAGTGTGTTCTTCCGTTTCGAAACGAGGGAAGTTGAAGGCTGATTGTGGACCGTATAGTCCTTCTGGTGTAGGGTCACTTCCGACACCCCATGCAGCTAGGTAGACATCAACACCTTCTTTGTCATTTTGAACATCTTCATAGAAGGCGTTCATTTCAAGCAATTCGTATTGAACGTTCAAGCCGATTGCTTCCCATGATTGTTGGTAGAATTGGTAAAGACTTTCGTCGGTACCTGTCATGGCAATCATTTTAATTTCAAGTGGCTTGCCATCTTTGTCGAGACGGTAACCTTCACCTGGTTCACCTTCCCATTCGTAGCCAGCTTCGTCCAATAATTGGTTTGCTTTTTCTACGTCAAATGGGAATCCTTCGATTTCTTCGTTGAAGTACTCTTTGAAGTTCGGAACAATCATTGATGTCGCACGCATACGGACACCGCTGTAGAAGGTTTCTGCTAATTGGTCGATATCAAGGGCGTGAGCCATTGCTTTACGCAAGTTTTTGTCGGCCATTTTTGCGTCTGGGTTGTATTCTACTTTTCCTTCTTCGGCGTTCCATTTACCTAACTTGAATCCAGTGTAAGCATAGTAGTTTTCCAAGTGTCCAAGTGTTGTGTAACCTGGAATACCATCTTGGTAACTCTCGTAAATATCAGCTGGCATATCGCTTACCCAGTCGAAGTCTCCAGCTTTTAAGGCACTGACGACATTACTTTTCGGAACAGTTGTTAGAACCATACTATCAACTTTAGGTGCGCCTAAGAAGTAATCTTCGTAAGCTTCGTATTGAACAGCTGAGTCACTGAAAGATTTAACTTTGAATGGGCCGAATCCGATTGGGTTTTTACGAACTTCATCAGCTTCTTCGAATTTAGCGATTTCAACGTTTTCTAAGTGGTGACGTGGTTCTACATAGGCAGCAACCCCACCACCAGCAGATTTCATGTTTGGTGTGAATTCTTTATATTGAATGGTTAGAGTTAATTGGTCATCTGATAGGGTCAAACCAGAAATAGTATCTGCTTCACCATTGTGGTATTCTTCCATACCTACTACGTTCATCATATCGTCATCGTAACGAACACCTTGGTAATCTTTGTGCCCAATAATTTCGTAGGCGAAGACGATATCATCTGCTGTTACAGGCTCGCCATCGTGCCAGTTAACGCCTTCACGAACAGTAATAGTTGCTGTTTTTGCTTCTTCGTCAAATTCAATACTCGCAGCAGTACCGTATTCTTCTCCACCAACTAATTCATAGTTCTCGCCAGTAGCCAAGAGGGAACCAGCCATTGGACCAAGAATGTTATTATTTAGAGCGTCGCTAGAGTGAGTTGAACTGAAGATTCCTTTCCAAGGGGTATCGGTTACAACACCGACGCGGATTTCTCCACCTTCAATCGGGTCACCTTCATTAATGACGTGATCTGGATAACCTAGTGTGTAGTCACGGTCACCAGTTGATGCTTGGTCATTTCCATTTTCATCTGTAACTTCTTCAGTTGCGGGGTCATTAGCTCCACTATTTCCGCCACCACAAGCAGCCAATAGTAAAGTTAATGAAGCAGTTGTTGCTAAAATTGCATATTTTTTATTAAATTTCATGTTAACTTCCTCCTTTTTAGTAGTATAGCACACCAATTAAAAAATGCAAAGATATTTTTTGATAAAATTTCTATTTTTTAAGAATTAAATGATAAATAAGACTAATATAGCTAGCCCAACTAACTGAAAACAATTACTTATATATTCTTTTTACTCAAAAACTTCTTTATAAACCTTATTTTTGAGGAGAGAGTTCTATATTTATAGTCATAATTAGAAAAAATGTATCAAGATACTAAAAATGAAAAGGAGAGAAGATGAGTGTTTTTTAGGAGAAGAGAGATATAGATGAAGAACTTCTTATTTTATGTGGGGTGGCAGGATAAAAAAATCCCCACATACTAATGAACAAGTATGTGGGGAGAGTGGTCAAGCTATTGTATTGTTGTGATGCAGGTGATTAGACACCTAGTAACCCATTCAATGATTCGGTCATAGTTGGGTGAGTGTAAATTTGGTCGCGTAGTGCGCGGTAGTCGATCTGGTGGTTAATGGCTGTCGTGAAGAGGTTAATCATTTCATGTGCTTCTTCACCATATAGTGTTGCTCCAAGAATATAGTTCGTATCCGCATCGATCATGACTTTGAAGATACCGGTCTTCTTGCCGAGAATCATAGCTTTTGGAATAGCTGCAACTGGCATTTTAGCGACTTTAACATTCTTGCCGGCTTCTTTAGCCGCTTTTTCAGTTAATCCGACGTGTGTTAATGGTGGATTAATGAAGGTTGCGGTTGGGAAGTCACGACCAGCTTTGGTGTAGTCTTTTTCACCGGTGAGTTGGTGCTTAATAATACGGAAATCATCGAGGGAGATGTAGGTGAACTGTGGACCACCTTTGACATCACCGAGTGCGTAGACACCTTCAACCGTGGTTTCGAGTTTATCGTTAACTTTCACTTCACCACGTTCGCCAAGTTCAATATCGGTGTTCTCTAAACCAAGTCCTTCTGTTGCTGGTTTGCGTCCAGTTGCCATAAGGAAGGCATTGCTCTGTAAGGTATGCTCTTCACCATCAACAGAGTAATGGGTGTGAACGCCACCGTCTTGTTCGTGAACTTTGGATGTGCGGGCATTGAAGATAAATTGAATGCCGCGTTCTTCTAAGCTCTCTAAGACCACTTCTTGCACGTCACTGTCGATGAAGCTAAGGAAGCTTTCTTTTGGTCCGTATTCGAGTACGGTAACGTCAGCTCCGAAGTTGTTATAGATAGAAGCAAACTCAAGCCCGATTGGACCAGCGCCTAGAATGGTTAATTTTTCTGGGAAGTTTTCTTCCTCTAGTAAGGTAGTCGATGTGTGAATGTTGCCTCCAACTTCTAGACCATCGATCGGTAAGATGTTTGGCACAGCACCTGTATTAATGTAGATTTTGTCTGCAGTGTATTCTTCGGTACCTCCGTTGCTTAGTTCTACCGAGACAGTTTTGTTATCTTTGAATGTTGCAAATCCGTCAATGACTTCTACATTATCTGTTTCAGCGACATTTTTATAGTTAGCTGGGTTCATTTTTTTGCGAAGTTCTTTTTTCGCTTGGATGGACTCTTTGTAGTAAGTGAACTTGTCAGCTCCAGCTGGCTTCTGTTCCGCCATGTCGACTAATTTTTTAGTTGGGATGCAGGCGATGTTAATACATGTTCCACCATACATATCAGGAGATTTTTCGATTAAGATCGTTTCCTCACCACGTTCGCCTAAGAATTGTGCGAGTGTTTTACCAGCTTTTCCGAAACCGATAATAATGTTATTTACTTTAGTCAAAGTAATCGTCCTTTCAATTGTTCGTTTATTTCAATGTGTAAGTCTATTATAACGCGTATTTTTTGTAAGCCAAATATTTTGCTTAGCAAGTTGTTTTTTAGGGGAGTTTCTCAGTATAATAGGGATGTAGTAAGGAAGAGAGGGATAAACGGCCTAGGTAGTTGTCTTTTGGGTCAGAATTTAATATACTGAAAGAGCGGGCACTTCTGTCAAGAGGTAGTGGCGGTAAGAATGATATGATAATAATGTAGAAACAAAAATAGACCGATGTGAAAGTGGGATAATAATGAAAAAACTAGTTATTAATGGAGGTCGTCCGTTAAGTGGTGAAGTGACGATTTCGGGAGCGAAAAATAGTACAGTTGCCTTAATTCCAGCAGCAATTTTGGCGGATTCACCGGTGACGTTAGAAGGCGTGCCGGATATTCAAGATGTGCATTCTTTAATTGAGATTTTGCATGAGATGAATGTGAAGACGGAATTTACCGGATCTACCTTAGTTATTGATCCAACTGAGATGGTGAATGTACCGATGCCGAGCGGGAAGATCCAGAGCTTGCGTGCGTCCTACTACTTTATGGGCGCATTGTTATCGAAGTTTGGTGAAGGGGTAGTCGGACTGCCGGGCGGATGCTTCTTAGGGCCGCGACCGATTGATCAGCACCTGAAAGGCTTCCGAGCGCTCGGAGCAGAGGTCGAGAACGAGATGGGCGCAATGTATCTGAAGACAGAAGAAGCTGGTCTTCAAGGGTCTCGTATTTACTTCGATGTGGTCACGATTGGGGCAACGATTAATGTGATGCTAGCGGCTGTGAAAGCAAAAGGGCGAACCATTATTGAGAATGCAGCACGTGAGCCAGAAATTATCGACGTAGCGACACTTCTGAACAATATGGGCGCAAAAATTCGTGGAGCCGGAACAGATATGATTCGTATTGACGGAGTGGATGAATTACACGGCTGTCGTCATACGATTATTCCCGACCGAATTGAAGCAGGGACGTATTTATCGATTGCGGCAGCTGCTGGAACGGATGTATTAGTGAAGAATGTTATTGTCGAGCACGTCGATGGTTTATTAGCTAAGTTGGAAGAGATGGGTGTGCCGATGGAGGTTGGAGAAGATAGTGTCCGGATTACTCAGGCAGATCAACCGTTAAAACCGGTCTCTATCAAGACATTGCCGTATCCAGGCTTTGCCACGGACTTGCAACAACCGCTGACGCCTTTATTAATGTTAGCATCCGGTGAGTCTGTGGTGATGGATTCGATCTATCCGAAGCGAACGAAACATATTCCAGAATTAAACCGCATGGGCGCGAACGCTCGTATTGAGAGTGATGTTATCTTAATTGAAGGTGGACATCCGCTAAAAGGAGAAGCTGTGACGGCGAGTGATTTACGGGCAGGGGCTTGTCTAGTAAACGCTGGGTTAATTGCAGAAGGAGAAACGGTCATCTCTGGTGTGGATAATATTTTGCGAGGATATGCTGGTATCGTAGCTAAATTACGGGCACTTGGCGCAGATATTAAGATGATTGAGACAGAAGAAGAGGAGTAGCGATTCGTTGCATAAGAAGGATCATTTTTTAACGTTAGATCACTTGAAGGATAAGACTTTAGATGAAATTTATGAATTAGCTCGAAAATATAAAATCCCATCATATGCTGATATGAATAAAAAAGAATTGTCGCTAGCGGTAGTGCGAGCACAAGAAGAGAAGACCGGATACTTCCAAGTGTCGGGGATTTTGGACAAGATGGTGGGACAAGATTTTGGCTTCCTGCGACCGATTAATTATGCGCAGAGTAATGAAGATATTTATATATCGGCAAGTCAGATTACTCGATTCGGCTTGCGCAATGGTGATAAGGTGACTGGGACAGCGCGCCCACCGAAAGAAGGTGAGCGTTATAATGGGTTAATGAACGTCGAGCAGGTTAATGATAAGGACCCGGAGCAAGCAAGTAGTCGACCGCATTTCCCAGCGTTGACGCCGCTGTATCCTGACCGGGCGCTACGCTTGGAGTCGTCTGCCCATGAATTATCAGCTCGTTTGTTAGATTTGGTATCTCCCATTGGTTTCGGGCAACGGGGCTTGATTGTCGCTCCGCCCAAAGCGGGAAAAACCACATTGTTGAAAGAGATCGCCCATGGTATTACACGTAATCATCCCGAGGTCACACTGATTGTGCTCTTGATTGATGAGCGACCAGAAGAAGTGACAGATTTAGAACGCAGTATTGATGGAGAAGTTGTTCATTCAACGTTTGATCAGAAGCCGATGAATCATGTGAATGTGAGTGAGCTTGTCTTGGAACGGGCGCGGCGTTTAGTCGAAGAGAAGCAAGATGTGGTGATCTTGATGGATAGTATTACTCGACTGGCGCGAGCGCATAACTTAATTCAAGAACCGAGTGGACGAACATTAAGTGGTGGGTTAGATCCAGCTTCTCTCTATCGTCCGAAGCGATTTTTTGGTTCGGCTCGAAATGTAGAAGAAGGCGGAAGCTTGACGATTGTGGCGACTGCTTTAGTCGATACCGGGAGTCGGATGGATGACGTGATTTATGAAGAGTTCAAGGGAACAGGGAATATGGAAGTACACTTGTCTAGACAGTTAGCTGAGCGTCATATTTTCCCAGCGGTGGATCTTCAGAAATCAGGGACGCGGAAAGAGAACCTGTTGCTGTCTGAGAGACAACAACAAGCCCTGATTAAGTTGCGCCGTAGTATAGGGCAGGACTCGCTATCTTACTCTGAAAAATTAATCACCACCTTACGCAAATTGAAGACCAATCACCAATTTATTGCTAAAGTATTGGGTGATGAGGCAAAAGACTAAAAAAATCTGCTTGAAGAGTTGTGTTTTTTAGTGAAGTATGCTATTATGGTTAGTGTTGTAACTAAAGATCTTTTTATAGATACGTGAGCAATCACAGAATTATTATGGGCGCGAAAAGAGCTCATGTCAAAGGAGTGAAAATATGAAATCAGCTATTCATCCAGAATACAAACCAGTTGTGTTTATGGATACAACAACTGGATTCAAATTCTTGTCTGGATCAACTAGACAACCAGCAGAAACAATTGAATGGGAAGATGGAAACGAATATCCATTGATTCGAGTGGAAATTTCATCCGATTCGCACCCGTTCTACACCGGACGTCAGAAGTTCGCACAAGCGGATGGACGTATCGACCGTTTCAACAAAAAATACGGTCTTTCCGACGAAGAATAAGCATAATGATCAGAAGCTACGACAGAATTTTTCTGTCGTAGCTTTTTTTCATGTGCGAAAAAATACGGTCATATGTTATGGATACATAAACAGATATCACTTTGAAAAGGGTTTCTGCTAATGTATAATGAACAGGAGATGAATACGATATAAATGAAAGAAGGCGATAACGTCATGAATGGGCAAGAATATAAAGACTTTAATGTACTAGGCATGAATCGGTTAAAAGAATCTTTTTTTATTGAAGAAGATCAGATAAAGCTGGCATCTGGGCGACCAGCTATTCAGTCGCTTAGTGGCAAGTGGCAATTTTTCTACAGTCAGTATCCAGAAACAGTGCATGACATGTTTTATCAAGTGGATTATGATACTTCGGCGTGGGATGAGATGCAGGTACCTGCGCATTGGCAATTGAATGGCTATGGCGAGCCACATTATACGAATGTTGCGTATCCATTCGCGGTGCGTCCACCGATTATTCCGTCTGAAAATCCAACGGGGCTGTATAAGCGAACATTTAACTATGATTCGGTGACAGATGAGATAGTTCACTTGCGTTTTGAAGGAGTGGATAGTGCTTTTTATGTTTGGGTGAATGGGAAGTTTGTCGGATACGGTACGGGGAGTCGGACCGCTTCTAGTTTTGATGTGACGGATGTGATACAGTCTGGAGCGAATCAAATTGCCGTAAAAGTTCATCAGTTCAATGCGCAAACATACTTAGAAGATCAAGATATGTGGTGGTTAAGTGGTATATTTCGCGATGTGAAGCTTGTGCGACGGCCACAAAATCACTTGGAGGATTTGTTCGTTCAAGCGACATTGGATTCCGATTATAAGGAGGGGATGTTGCGAATTGAGTCGGCCTTTAATTCCGACCAAGTGAGCTTAGACTATACGTTATATAATAATCAACAAGAGGTAGTTTATACGCGAACAGATGTAACAGACCGTAACGTAGTAGCTCAGATCGAAAACATTGAACCGTGGACAGCGGAGATGCCTAACTTATATACACTAGTTGTTCAGGTGAAGGGTCATAACCGGGAACTTCTAGAGACGGTGACACAACGAGTGGGTTTCCGTACAGTTGAGATTAGAGAGGGATTGCTTCTCATCAATGGGCAACGTGTACTGTTCAAAGGTGTGAACCGACATGAACATGATTGGGAGCGGGGGCGGATTAATTCACTGCAGACGATGAAAGATGACCTGATGCTGATGAAGCGTCACAATATTAATGCAGTTAGAACGGCCCATTATCCGTCTGATCCACGGTTTTATGCATTGTGTGATGCGCTGGGGTTGTATGTTATTGATGAGGCAGATATTGAGACGCATGGGATGCAGCATACATTGGGGTGGAATAAGTTAACGAATGATCCAGCTTGGGAAGCGGCCTATGTAGAGCGTGCGAAGCGAATGGTTGAGCGCGATAAGAACCATCCGTCGATTATTATGTGGTCATTGGGGAATGAATCGGGATATGGTGTGAATCATGAAGCGATGGCGAACTGGATTCGTCAGCGTGATCCGTCGCGATTGCTGCATAATGAGAGTGAGTCCTTTGGGTTGCTTCAAGAGACCGAATATGAGCCAGTGAAGCTTAATGATACGTCCGATGTTTATTCCTCGATGTATACGTCACATGCGAGTTTGGAAAAGCTAGGGAAACAGTCCGACCTAGCCCAACCGCATCTATTGTGTGAGTTCGTTCATGCGATGGGGAATGGTCCAGGTGGCTTGAAAGAATATATGGATTTATTCTATCGTTATCCGCGCTTGCAGGGAGGATTTGTGTGGGAATGGATCGATCATGGGTTGCGCCAAGAGACAGCTAATGGAGAGGAATACATTGCGTTCGGTGGCGACTTCTCGCATGAGCAACATGACGGGAACTTTGTCTGTGATGGGTTATTATTCGCTGACCGTCAGCCGTCTCCTGCTTTAAGTGAATTTAAAGCGGCAGCCCAACCGTTAAAAGTAACACGCAATGCGAACGGGCGTTTTTTGCTAGAGAATCGATATGATTTTAGTGATTTAGCGCATTTGGTAGCAGATTATACCATCACTTATCAGGGTGAGTTGCTTCAGAATGGATTAATTGAGCTTCCGCATATTGAGCCGGGAAAAATCCGGGAATTACCTCTGTCAATTGATGAAGAGGAGTTACCTGAAGATAGCTTCTTGACGATTCAGTTCAAGTTAAAAGAAGCAGTGGAGTGGGCTGAGCGTGGTCATGAGGTGGCCTTCTGTCAGTTCAGAGTTGGGCAGAAATCTCAGCCTCATCCGCAAGCAGCGTTAACAGTCAATCAACAGAAAAATGAAGCGTTATCAGTACAACAAACAGTGGGGCAATTGCACGTAACAGGGGAAGATTTTGACATTTTATTCAACACACATACCGGCTGGCTGGACTGCCTCTCTTATCGCGGAGAAGAAGTGATTGCACAAGGGCCACGATTCAATGTGTGGCGTGCGATGACAGATAATGACCAATTACCACTGATGAAAGGAAGCGGTCGAATTGGTGATTACTGGCAAGAGAAGCAGGTTCATTTAATGGAAGGTACGTTGTTGAACATTGACTATCAGCAGACAGACGAAGGAGTCATCATTGAAGCGCAACATATGCAGGCACCTCCGGGACAAAGTTGGGGATTGGATCTAATGACGCGTTACACGATTGATGCGGACGGCCGTATTGGGATAGATATAGCGGGCGAACCGTTTGGGCAGAATGGGAGTGAGTCGTTGCCGAAGCTTGGGATGCAATTGTATCTGCCAGATCAATACGAGACGGTTACTTGGGATGGACTGGGACCCGCAGAAAATTATCCCGATAGTCAGTTGGCAGCTCGCTATGGTCGCTTTACGCGAACGATTGATGAACTTTGGACGCCGTATGCTCATCCTCAAGAGAACGGGAATCATATGGGAGTATCACAAGTTACGTTGACCAATCAGTCGAATTTCGGGTTAAAAATTGTCGGCGAGGAACTGAATTTTTCAGCACATTATTATACAACGCGTATGATTGATCATGCGTTGCACCCGTATGAATTAGTCAAGCAGCCACAGATTGAGCTTAACATTGATTATCAGCAATATGGGCTGGGGACGAATAGCTGTGGACCAGCAACGCAAGAGCAATATAAGTTAAAAGTAGAACCATTTCATTATACATTCACATTGATGATGACAGAGGAAGGTGATTAGATGAAAGTAGAGATTAGACCATTTTCGACTTCAGGGCGGCATAAAGAGATTTGGATAACGAATGAAGCGGGGTATACAATTGCCCTATCCAGTATCGGAGCGCGAATTAATCGGTGGCTGACACCGGATGGCCAGAATTTGATTTTAGGCTATGAGATAGCAGAAGACTTGCTAGCGGAACCTAATTTATATTATGGAGCTACAATTGGTCGAGTTGCTGGTCGGATTGCGCAGAGTCAGTTCCGCTTAGATGGCGCAACGTATCATTTGCCGGCTAATGAAGGGGCACATCATTTACACGGCGGGCCATCAGCATTAGATCAAGCGGTTTGGGATGCATGTATTAAGCACCATGGCGATTCAGTGTCGGTTGATTTTTCATATCAGGAGTCAGCTGGGATGCACGGTTACCCAGGAACGATTGATATACGGGTGACACATACCTTCGATGAGGAGAATCGTTGGACGGTGAGCTACTGGGCCCAGACAACCGATGAAGCAACCATCCTTGATCCGACCAATCATGTGTACTTCAACTTAAATGGGGATATGTCGCAATCGATCTTGAACCATCATGTCCAAATTAATGCGGATCACGTCTTGGCATTAGATGCCGAAAATATCCCAACCGGACAGCGACTGGCAGTAGAAGAGACAGCTTTTGACTTGCGTGATGGACAGTGCTTGCGAGAGTTATTTGAACCGATGCCTGCCGAGTTAGAGCGGACAGACGGACTGGATCATCCGTTCGTGTTGAATCCATCAGCTGACCCCGTAGCAGTAGTGACTTGTCCGGGAACAGATTATCGGATTGAAATGACGACAGATGCCCCGTGTGTGGTCGTCTATACGCATAATACGGCTGAGCCAGATAAGACGATCTTCAATCAGTCACCGCTGAAGTATGCGGGGATCACGTTGGAAACACAGTGCGAGCCTAATGCCGCTAATGAGACAGATTTTTCTGATATTACGTTGCGTGTTGGGGATATATATAGTCGGACGACGAGTTATCAATTGGTGAAGGAGCGATAAGTGATGGATATGCAAAGAGAAGTAACCACTAAATTTAAGGAATTATATAACGAAGCGTTAGCAGGAGTATTTTTTGCACCGGGACGAGTCAACTTGATCGGTGAGCATATTGATTATAATGGAGGCCATGTTTTTCCGTGTGGGATTACGCAAGGGACGTACGTGGCAATTGGCCAACGTGATGATCGCGCGATTCACTGTTATTCCATGAATTTTTCTGACAAAGGGGTAATGAAGACCTCGCTGGATCAATTAGTCTATGCTAAGGAAGATGATTGGATCAATTATGTAAAAGGGATTGTGAAATATCTCCAAGAAGCTTCAGGGCAGCAGTTAGATGGTGGCTTTAATTTGGTCGTTTACGGTAATATTCCGAATGGGGCTGGATTGTCGAGCTCGGCATCGATTGAGTTAGCAGTTGGGTTGGCGGTTGATCAGATATATGGATTAGCGGTCGATCGGTTGACGCTTATTAAATTGGGGCAACGCGTCGAGAATGAGTTCTTTGGCTTAAATACCGGGATTATGGATCAATTTGCGATTGGGATGGCACAGGCAGATCAGGCGATTTTTTTAGATACCAATACGTTGGAATATAGCATGGTGCCGGCTGCTTTTAAAGATTATGTCATACTGATTATGAATACGAATCAACGTCGGGAATTAGCGGACTCGAAGTATAATAAGCGACGCCAGCAGTGTGAACAAGCGCTAGCTGACTTGCAGACAGAACTTGATATTCAAACATTAGGTGACTTGTCGAGTGAGGCATTCGAGCAACATAAACAGTTAATCACAGATGAGGTGCTCCGACGTCGAGCGAAGCATGCAGTCTATGAGAATGAGAGAACCTTACAAGCAAAAGAAGCACTGACGGCTGGTGACTTGCCAGCATTCGGTAAGTTGTTGGATGAATCACACCGCAGCTTGCGCGATGATTATGAGATTACAGGTGAGGCGCTCGATACGATTGTGTTAGAAGCTTGGCAACAAGAGAGTGTTCTAGGCGCCCGGATGACAGGTGCAGGGATGGGAGGCTGTGCCATTGCTTTAGTGCATAAAGACCAGGCTGAAGCTGTTATTCAAGCAATTGGGCCAGCTTACCAAGAAGCAATTGGCTTAGAAGCAGAGTTTTATATTGCAGAAGTTGGCGATGGGGCAAAAGCATTGTCGTAACAGTAATAGTGGACCCTTTCTATAGGAGGAAGGGTCTTTAGTTTTGCAGAAAGTGGTGTGATTTTTAGTCAGTTGGATTTTTTTATGATAAAATGGATGGAGAAAAAACTTAAATGAACTGACGGGGGATTAGGAATGAATATTTTTGTCTTATATGGTGGTAAGAGTGCGGAGCATGATGTGTCGATTATTTCAGCCTACAATATTTTGAAAGAAGTGTACTATCAATATTATACAGCGACTCCGATCTATATTACGCGTGAAGGACAGTGGATGCGCAAGGCGACTATTACTTCAGTTGATGATGTGCCAACACATGCAGCCATGACGGAAGACTTAGAACCGTTCTCGATCGAAGCATTGAAGGTAGATGATAGCATCGTATTCCCGGTACTTCATGGCCCGAATGGAGAAGATGGGACGATGCAAGGGCTATTCGAAGTGATGGATATTCCTTATGTAGGGTGTGGTGTACTTGCGAGCAGTACCGGTATGGACAAAATTGTCAGCAAAGTTTTGTTCGATGCAGCAGGCATTCCAATTCTTCCATATGAAGCCGTGACACCGGCAGAATGGCAAGCCAAAAAATATGAAGTCATTACGCGAGTGGAACTCAACTTGCTTTATCCAGTCTATGTTAAGCCAGCGAACTTAGGATCAAGTGTGGGTATTTCTGAAGTTAAGAATACAGATGAATTGATCGAAGCGATTGATCTGGCCTTCGAGTATGACCACCGTGTCTTAGTTGATCAAGGCATTGAAGCACGCGAGGTAGAGATTGCTGTGTTAGGGAATGATGATGTGAATGTCTCTGTCGTTGGTGAATTAGTGAAGGATACACAGTTTTATGATTACAAAGCAAAATACGAATCTAATGATGTGGGCTTACGTATTCCGGCCCAATTAGAAGACGAAACAGTTAGCCGAATTAAAAAATATGCAGCCGATGCATTCTTAGCGACAGATGGTAGTGGCTTGATGCGAGCTGATTTCTTCGTGACAGCAGATAATGATATATTCATTAATGAAGTAAATACATTCCCAGGCTTTACTCCAATCAGTATGTATCCAAAATTGTGGGAAGCAACAGGATTAAGTTACGGCGATTTAATTGAAGAATTGATTCAATTGGGGTTACGCCGGCATAAGAGTCGTCAAATGAGTAGTATGAAAGATAGATAAAAGTAAGGAGTATCAAGTATGATAGAACAGACACTAGCAACGATAGCTGAAGCGGTCGCTGGACGTGTTTACCCGAATAATGCGGGAGATATTAGAATCCGAGGGGTGCAGTTTGATTCACGCCAAATAGAGTCCGGGAATTTATTTGTTCCTTTAGTAGCTGAACGTGATGGGCATGATTTTACGTCAGGTGCTATTGAGAAGGGGGCAGTCGCTACGCTTTGGAGCAAGGATGCAGCAGATGTGCCGGCAGGAGTGCCCGCTATACTAGTGGATGATACGTTGGCAGCTTATCAAGCATTGGCTGGGTGGTATCTGCAAGAAGTGAGTCCAACAGTGGTAGCTATTACTGGGAGCAACGGGAAGACCACAACCAAAGATATGACAGCAGCGGTGGTCTCTACACAGTACAAAACACATAAAACAGAAGCCAACTATAATAATCACCTGGGAGTTCCAATGACTATCTTGAGTATGGCACCAGAGACGGATGTTATTATTTTAGAGATGGGTATGGATCATCCGGGAGACATTCATGACTTATCTCTCTTGGCTCAGCCAGATATTGGTGTGATTACGATGATTGGTGAATCACACTTGGAATTTTTTGGCTCGAGAGAGAAGATTGCCCAAGCGAAGTTGGAGTTGCTGGATGGCTTCAAAAGCAGCAGTGTATTGGTAACAACAGGCGATGAACCGTTATTAGCAGAAGCGCTTGCGACGACGCAGAGTTATTCCTTTGGGCTGGAAGAGGGGAATGATTTACGTGCTAACGATATAGTGAATCTTAAACATGTAACTGAATTTGCCGTAGTTGGTCACGAGGAATTAACGGTGACTATTCCAGTTCCAGGCCGTCATAATGTTCATAATGCCTTGGCTGCTTTGTCGGTTGGGCTGCAATTGGAGATTCCCTTAGAAGTGGGTGCAGCTGGTCTAGCGACATTCCAATTGACTAAGAATCGCTTAGAATGGATAGCTGGGAAACAGCATTCACAAATCTTGAATGATGCTTATAATGCCAGTCCAAGCTCGATGAAAGCTGTATTAGGGTATATGGGAGCACTTGAACATGATGGGCGTAAGCTTGTGGTGTTAGGAGATATGCGTGAATTGGGCGAACAATCTCGCATGCTTCATGAATCATTAGCTGCGTCGATTGAATTGGGTGAGTTTGACGAGGTATTTCTCTATGGGGAAGAGATGCGGGCATTATACGAGAAGTTAGCGGCGAAATTATCAGCAGACCACCTCCACTATGTTAAAGAAGGAACAGCTACGTTAGCAGCACAGATTGAAGCGGAGTTACAACCGGGAGATGCGGTATTGGTGAAGTCTAGTTTTGGGACGAATTTACTCGATGTGGTTGCGCGCTTGAAAGAATCAGACGTATGATAGTTGGCATTGGTATGGACATTATCGAAATTGATCGGATTGCGCAAGCTTATAAGAAAAATAATCAGTTTGTTAACCGGATCTTGACAGGGGCAGAGCTCGATATGTTTAATCAGCTAGAAAATCGACGACAGATGGAATTTTTGGCAGGGCGCTTTGCAGCGAAGGAAGCTTACAGTAAGGCGGTTGGAACAGGCATCGGTAAGCTACGCTTCACGGATATGGAAGTCGGAAAAGGCAAGCGCGGTGAGCCCGTTTGGAAGAGGCCGCTGTCACCGCAATGTCGTGTGCATCTCTCTATTACGCACACGAAGTCTGTTGCCGCAGCTCAAGTGATTATCGAAGAGGAACAGTGAGTATCGAGTGATAGTTTTCAAATGGTACAGACTATGGTAGAATAGGCTTGAGGAAGGGATTATTTTACTGAATCAAACTACTTTTTGATTAGCTAGGGATACAGTTGGCTGAGTCAGATTAGTATGCTGATATGTTTGGTAAGTAAATGAGTGAGAGGAAGACAGCTATGGTACAACGAGGAGAAATTTATTATGCTGAATTATCTCCGGTCGTTGGTTCTGAACAGGGCGGGATGCGTCCAGTCCTGATTTTGCAGAACAACGTCGGAAATAAGTACAGTCCAACGGTGATTGTTGCAGCAATTACAACTAAAATTGATAAGGGGAAAATGCCGACTCATGTGGAGGTAGGATCTGATCGAGGATTAGAGAAAGATTCAGTTGTCTTGTTGGAACAGATTCGAACGATTGATAAGCAACGGGTGAAAGAAAAAATCACCCAACTTAAAAAAGACAAAATGGCTGAAATCGATGAGGCATTAAGAATTAGCGTCGGTTTATCCGAGAAATATAAAGATGTCTAAAGAGAATCTGCTGAATGCATACACAATGATATGTACATATATAAAATAAAAACTCTGAAGTATAGAGAGACTTCAGAGTTTCTGACCATTATCTAACGATTCTATTCTATTGATGAATAATTAGTTAGTGTGTAAGTCTTCGATTTGTAGTACGCTATATCCTTTTTTGTCTAGACGTGTTCGAAGATCTTCGATGTTCTTTTTGGTGACACCGGGTTCTAATGTAATAACTAAACGCCGAACTTTACTGAATTCCGATTCCTTGTTCACATCAAGCGAGATAATACTCATAATTGAGCTAAAACGGTTGATAATTTTAGCTACTGTTGAGAAGTCACCTTTTTCACCCGGCGTAGCGATCGTTAACACATAACTTCCACGGTCGATACTCCAAGATTGCTGTAACATGTCGATAAGTGAGCTGTGTGTCAAAATACCATAAAAATGATTATCTTCATCCAAGACGGTAATATAAGGTAAGTCTTTGATCATGAAGAAGATATTGAAGAATGAATCATTGATATGGACATATTTTGTAGCATTTTTTAATAGATGTGTGACGGGAAGGGACATATCACCGCCGCGTGATTGGTGGCGATAAATATGCATCTTGTAAATGTTTCCGCGATAAATTTTGCCACTCTCGTCTAAAATTGGCACGCAACGAAACCCAGATTCTTCCAGTAAGTCAATTGCTTCTTGTAGCGTTGTATCTTCAGAAATCGTCGACACAACACGTTTTGGTAATGATAATTGTTTGATTAACATAGCCAACACTCCTTATAATATGATTACATATATTATAACAAAAATTGAAAAATTAACAGCTATAATAATACTTTTTAGGAGAGATCATAATGAGAAAATTAAATGAAATGATGGATCGTCCAGTTATTGACTCAGCTGTCCGAGATTATCTCAGACAAGAACAAAAACAACTCACTGGAAAACTAGCGGACATTGAACGGTTTGCCAATGAAAACCGGGTTCCGATTATTCCACATGAGACAGTGACGTATTTTATTTGGTTATTTAATCTAATAAAGCCTAAACAAATATTGGAGATCGGAACTGCGATTGGTTTCTCAGCAGCATTAATGGTTGAGCATATGCATGAAGATGGTCATGTGACAACAATTGACCGCAATCCAGATATGTATGAACGAGCAGAAGCTTTATTTGCTGAGATGGCTATTGAAGATCGCGTAACTTTAATGAAAGGACAAGCCAATGAAATTTTAGCTGAATTACCGGCTGATACGTATGACTTTATTTTTATGGATAGTGCGAAGGCGAAGTACTACAGTTTTTTCCCGGATTGTATGCGTATATTACAGCAGGGTGGTGTATTGGCTGTTGATGATGTCTTGCAAGGAGGCACTATATTAGACAGTAAAGAAGACGTGCCGAAGTATCGTCGCAAGATTCACCGTAAATTGAATGATTTCCTAGAAGTAGTACTAGATCATCCAGCTTTAGATACTACATTACTACCATTAGGAGATGGGTTACTCCTCATCACAAAAAAAGAAGCGTATGACTTTGACTTTATGCGACAAGATTAAAATACCTTGACAATCCCTATTAAAACAACAATATCCGCTTATTTCACGAGAGAAGACATAGACTGTATAGAAATAAAAATAATTATTTTTTCAAAAAGTGTTGACAAGTTATTTATAAGATGATATCATAGTATTTGTCGTTGAGAAAGACAACAGGCACTAATTGGAATCATCAAAAAAATATTTTAAAAGTTTTTCAGAAAATGCTTGACAAGATATTCGGAAGATGATATAATAGTTATTGTCGCTAAAAGATAACGACGAACTGATCTTTGAAAACTGAATAAGATAAACAACCAAGATGTGTAAGGGTCTCTGGTTCAATCGAATCAGGACAATTCATATTTTTGTAAGTTTTAGAAAAACTTATACTTTAAATTGAGCTATTCAAACAAGTGTGGCTAAACGCCACCTCATTTAAACATGAGAGTTTGATCTTGGCTCAGGACGAACGCTGGCGGCATGCCTAATACATGCAAGTCGAACGATGATATCACTGCTTGCAGTGATTGATTAGTGGCGAACGGGTGAGTAACACGTGAGGAACTTGCCCATGAGCGGGGGACAACATTCGGAAACGGATGCTAATACCCCATAGGTGGATTGGTCGCATGACTAATTCATTAAAGGTGGCTTTGCTACCACTCATGGATAGCCTCGCGGCGTATTAGCTAGTTGGTAAGGTAATGGCTTACCAAGGCAGTGATACGTAGCCGACTTGAGAGGGTGATCGGCCACACTGGGACTGAGACACGGCCCAGACTCCTACGGGAGGCAGCAGTAGGGAATCTTCCACAATGGGTGCAAACCTGATGGAGCAATGCCGCGTGAGTGAAGAAGGTCTTCGGATCGTAAAGCTCTGTTGTTAGAGAAGAACACGTGCTAGGTAACTACTAGCGCCTTGACGGTATCTAACCAGAAAGTCACGGCTAACTACGTGCCAGCAGCCGCGGTAATACGTAGGTGACAAGCGTTGTCCGGATTTATTGGGCGTAAAGGGAGCGCAGGCGGTCTGTTTAGTCTAATGTGAAAGCCCACGGCTTAACCGTGGAACGGCATTGGAAACTGACAGACTTGAATGTAGAAGAGGAAAATGGAATTCCAAGTGTAGCGGTGGAATGCGTAGATATTTGGAGGAACACCAGTGGCGAAGGCGATTTTCTGGTCTAACATTGACGCTGAGGCTCGAAAGCGTGGGGAGCGAACAGGATTAGATACCCTGGTAGTCCACGCTGTAAACGATGAGTGCTAAGTGTTGGGGGCTTTCCGGCCCTCGGTGCTGGAGCTAACGTATTAAGCACTCCGCCTGGGGATTACGACCGCAAGGTTGAAACTCAAAAGAATTGACGGGGACCCGCACAAGCGGTGGAGCATGTGGTTTAATTCGAAGCAACGCGAAGAACCTTACCAGCTCTTGACATCTTCTGACAACTCTAGAGATAGAGCGTTCCCTTCGGGGACAGAATGACAGGTGGTGCATGGTTGTCGTCAGCTCGTGTCGTGAGATGTTGGGTTAAGTCCCGTAACGAGCGCAACCCTTGTTGTTAGTTGCCAGCATTAAGTTGGGCACTTTAACGAGACTGCCGGTGATAAACCGGAGGAAGGCGGGGATGACGTCAAATCATCATGCCCCTTATGAGCTGGGCTACACACGTGCTACAATGGATGGTACAACGAGCAGCGATCCCGCAAGGGCTAGCTAATCTTTCAAAGCCATTCTCAGTTCGGATTGCACTCTGCAACTCGAGTGCATGAAGTCGGAATCGCTAGTAATCGCGAATCAGAATGTCGCGGTGAATCCGTTCCCGGGTCTTGTACACACCGCCCGTCACACCACGAGAGTTTGAAACACCCGAAGTCGGCCGGCCAACCCTATGGGAGGCAGCCGTCGAAGGTGGGTTGAATGATTGGGGTGAAGTCGTAACAAGGTAGCCGTATCGGAAGGTGCGGCTGGATCACCTCCTTTCTAAGGATACTGCCATTAGGGCAGACGGAACCTTACACATTGTTTATCTTATTCGGTTTTGAGAGATTAGTTCTCATTATATGGGGGTATAGCTCAGCTGGGAGAGCGCCTGCTTTGCACGCAGGAGGTCAGCGGTTCGATCCCGCTTATCTCCATTGACCGAAAGGTTAATATTGTTCTTTGAAAACTGAATAGTTGAATCGACATTTAATTTATAAATTATTTGAAGACAACACCGAGACATAATCATTAGTTTGATTTAAAACGTTGAAAAGAGTCTATTTATTAAGTTTAATAAATGAGAGTAACAATTTTTTAACGCTACACATATGCTTAACTTAACCAGACGGTTAAGTGAATAAGGGCGTACGGTGAATGCCTTGGTACTAGGAGCCGATGAAGGACGGGACGAACACCGATATGCTCCGGGGAACTGTAAGTAAGTTTTGATCCGGAGATTTCCGAATGGGGCAACCCACCATATTGAGAAGTATGGTATATACTAAGTGAATACATAGCTTAGTGTAAGGGACACGCGGTGAACTGAAACATCTCAGTAGCTGCAGGAAGAGAAAACAAATGTGATTCCCATAGTAGCGGCGAGCGAAATGGGAAGTGGCCAAACGATCATGCTTGCATGATCGGGTTGTAGGACTCAAGAATGGACGATTGTTGTTAGTTGAACACGTTGGAGAGCGTGGCCAAAGAAGGTGACAGCCCTGTAGGTGAAAACAACATGAACCAATGAGGATCCTGAGTACGGCGGAACACGAGAAATTCCGTCGGAATCAGCCGGGACCATCCGGCAAGCCTAAATACTACCTAGTGACCGATAGTGAACCAGTACCGTGAGGGAAAGGTGAAAAGAACCCCGGAAGGGGAGTGAAAAGCACTTGAAACCGTATGCTTACAAGTAGTCAGAGCCCGTTAATGGGTGATGGCGTACCTTTTGTAGAATGGACCGGCGAGTGACGATTTCATGCAAGGTTAATCTGAAGAAGAGGAGCCGCAGCGAAAGCGAGTCTGAATAGGGCGTGCAGTATGAGGTCGTCGACCCGAAACCAGGTGACCTACCCATGTGCAGGGTGAAGGTGCGGTGAAACGCACTGGAGGCCCGAACCCACGTATGTTGAAAAATGCGGGGATGACGTGTGGGTAGCGGTGAAATTCCAATCGAACCTGGAGATAGCTGGTTCTCTCCGAAATAGCTTTAGGGCTAGCCTCGGATGATGCATCGTGGAGGTAGAGCGACTGTTTGGACGAGGGCCCCTTGCGGGGTACCGAATCCTGATAAACTCCGAATGCCACAGATGTTAATCCGGGAGTCACACTGCGAGTGATAAGATCCGTAGTGGAAAGGGAAACAACCCAGACCGTCGGCTAAGGTCCCCAAATCCTTGTTAAGTGGAAAAGGATGTGGGGCTGCTTAGACAACTAGGATGTTGGCTTAGAAGCAGCCATCATTTAAAGAGTGCGTAATAGCTCACTAGTCGAGTGGCCCTGCGCCGAAAATTTACCGGGGCTAAACAAGGTACCGAAGCCACGGATAGAACCTTTGGTTCTATGGTAGGAGAGCGTTCTAATCAGCATAGAAGCCTGACTGTGAAGACAGGTGGAGCGATTAGAAGTGAGAATGCCGGTATGAGTAGCGAAAGACAGGTGAGAATCCTGTCCACCGAATGACTAAGGTTTCCTGGGGAAGGCTCGTCCTCCCAGGGTTAGTCGGGACCTAAGCTGAGGCCGAACGGCGTAGGCGATGGTCAACAGGTTGATATTCCTGTACCAGTTTCTTTTGTTTGACCGATGGAGGGACGCAGCAGGCTAAGATATGCCCACTGATGGATGTGGGTGCAAATAATAAGTCTGGCGATGAGTCAAATGCTTATCGCTAAGGAGAAGTTATGACGCGGAGGGAAGTACAGTACCGAAGTATCTGACGTCACACTGCCAAGAAAAGCTTCTAGGGAGAAAGCAACTGCCCGTACCGCAAACCGACACAGGTAGTCGAGATGAGAATTCTAAGGTGAGCGAGCGAACTCTCGTTAAGGAACTCGGCAAAATGACCCCGTAACTTAGGGAGAAGGGGTGCTAACGCAAGTTAGCCGCAGTGAATAGGCCCAGGCGACTGTTTACCAAAAACACAGGTCTCTGCTAATTCGAAAGAAGATGTATAGGGGCTGACACCTGCCCGGTGCTGGAAGGTTAAGAGGACAAGTTAGCGTATGCGAAGCTTTGAATTGAAGCCCCAGTAAACGGCGGCCGTAACTATAACGGTCCTAAGGTAGCGAAATTCCTTGTCGGGTAAGTTCCGACCCGCACGAAAGGTGTAACGATCTGGGCACTGTCTCAACGAGAGACTCGGTGAAATTATAGTACCTGTGAAGATGCAGGTTACCCGCGACAGGACGAAAAGACCCCATGGAGCTTTACTGTAGCTTGATATTGAGTGTCTGTACGGTTTGTACAGGATAGGTAGGAGCCATTGAACTCTGGACGCCAGTCTAGAGGGAGGCATTGGTGGGATACTACCCTCACCGTATGGCCACTCTAACTCGCGCCCCTTAACGGGGTGGAAGACAGTGTCAGGTGGGCAGTTTGACTGGGGCGGTCGCCTCCTAAACAGTAACGGAGGCGCCCAAAGGTTCCCTCAGAATGGTTGGAAATCATTCGTAGAGTGTAAAGGCAGAAGGGAGCTTGACTGCGAGACTTACAAGTCGAGCAGGGACGAAAGTCGGGCTTAGTGATCCGGTGGTTCCGCATGGAAGGGCCATCGCTCAACGGATAAAAGCTACCCTGGGGATAACAGGCTTATCTCCCCCAAGAGTTCACATCGACGGGGAGGTTTGGCACCTCGATGTCGGCTCATCGCATCCTGGGGCTGGAGTTGGTCCCAAGGGTTGGGCTGTTCGCCCATTAAAGCGGTACGCGAGCTGGGTTCAGAACGTCGTGAGACAGTTCGGTCTCTATCCGTCGCGGGCGTTGGAAATTTGAAGATAGCCATCCTTAGTACGAGAGGACCGGGATGGACGCACCGCTGGTGTACCAGTTGTCATGCCAATGGCATAGCTGGGTAGCTATGTGCGGGAAGGATAAGCGCTGAAAGCATCTAAGCGTGAAGCCCCCTTTAAGATGAGATTTCCCATTCCTATAAGGAAGTAAGACCCCTGAAAGAAGATCAGGTCGATAGGCTCGAAGTGGAAGTGTGGTGACATACGGAGCGGACGAGTACTAATCGGTCGAGGACTTAACCAAATGGTTGGTTAAGCATAGGATCGGTGAAGGATTCAAAGAGTGATTCAACTATTTAGTTTTGAGAGAGCAATAAGAGTGTGTGGTGATGATGGCAAGAAGGACCCACCTGTTCCCATACCGAACACAGAAGTTAAGCTTCTTAGCGCCGAGGATAGTGACGGGTTTCCCGTTGTGAAAGCCGGACGTTGCCACGCACTATTTTTATAAATAGTATGTTATCTCATTCCTCAATAGCTCAGTTGGTAGAGCGCGCGACTGTTAATCGCGTTGTCGCTGGTTCGAGTCCAGCTTGAGGAGTTTATACATTGGTATAGGTTGGTTTTAAAAAATCAGGAATGGCTCTACAGCAGGGTTGTTCCTGTTTTTTTGATTTTTAGATTGGTATAGATTGGTATAGGTTTGATAATTTTTTTGCACTTATTTTGTACGGATTTGGAAGGTTATGCTTGAAATATTTGTCTATCCTGGTTATGATTAGGATATAGTGTTAAGAATTTTTGAAATAAATTAGAAAAGAAAGGAGAACTATGATGAAAGAAAGTAAAACCTCAACACGACAATTAACTTTAGCCGCATTGTTTATGGCTTTGACGACGGTAGCGACAATGGTTATACATATTCCAGTACCTGCGACGCAAGGTTTTGTTAATGTTGGGGACTCCTTTGTCCTATTAAGTGGACTGTTATTCTCACATTATTATGGTGCATTAATTGGTGGTGTTGGATCAGCGTTAGCAGATTTATTTTTAGGTTATACGATTTTTGCCCCGGTAACGCTAATTGTAAAAGCAATTGAGGCTTTATTAGCGAGTTATATTGATCGAGGGAATACGGTGTCGCGTGTTATTGCGGTAATTGTTGGTGTGGCTTGGATGGTATTTGGTTACTTTATTTTTGAGGTGTTTATGTTTGATTTGCCTGTTGCGTTGAGCGCAGTGATTCCTAACAGTATTCAGGGTATCGTGAGTGCGGGACTCACTTTATTACTTTATCCAATCGTACGCCGTCTAATTGATCGCTAAAAGTGAAAGTAGATAAAGAGAAAGTAGGTTAACAATGGAAAAAATTGCAAGTTTTACGGTAGATCATGAAAAACTAGAACCAGGACTATACTTATCGCGTCAAGATAAATTAGGTGAACGTGAGTTGAATTCATATGATTTGCGCTTTACATCGCCAAATGATGAGCCGGTCATGAATACGGCAGAAATCCATACGATTGAGCATTTAATTGCAACGTACTTACGCAATGATAAGCAGTTTAAGGATGATATTATTTACTTTGGGCCAATGGGATGTCGGACGGGGTTTTATCTTATTACGTCCGATGCAATTGAGGCAGCTGATTTGTTGCAATTGTTGAAGGAAGCTTTTGCTTTTGCAGCTGCGTATGAAGGAGAAATTCCTGGCGCTGATGCGAAGAGTTGTGGGAATTACTTAGATCAAAATCTTCCTATGGCGAGATACTTCTCGAAACGTTACTTGGCAACACTTGAGCAAGTTGAGGATTTATCGTTTAGCTATTAGAAGGAAGTAAGTGGATAGTGAAATAGTCAGTGGCTCTCTTTGGCATAAAAGCGAAAGAAAGCCACTGATTTCTATTAATTTAATGAAAATTGTGCTATACTAAGAAAGAGTGAAAATTTCAAAGGAGGATTTGGTGTGGTAGAGAATAAGAATTATTATGTGACGACGCCGATTTATTATCCAAGTGGGAAGTTACATATAGGTAATACGTATACAACAGTGGCATGTGATGTGTTGGCGCGGTATAAACGTCTACAAGGTGCGAATACATTCTTCTTAACAGGAACAGATGAACATGGTCAAAAAATTCAACAAAAAGCGGCAGATAAAGGATTGTCTCCGCAAGCCTATGTTGATCAAATGGCTGATAGTATTAAGTCACTATGGAACTATTTGGAAATTTCAAATGATGACTTTATTCGAACAACAGATCCGCAACATAAAGCAGTTGTGGCTAAAATCTTTGATAAGCTGTTGGAACAAGGTGATATCTACTTAGGTGAATATTCGGGCTGGTATTCAGTGTCGGATGAAGAATTCTTCACAGAAAGTCAATTAGCAGAAGTGTACCGCAATGAGGCCGGTGAAGTGATTGGTGGAGTAGCTCCAAGTGGTCATGAAGTTCAGCAAGTTAGTGAAGCGTCTTACTTCTTTAAGATGAGTAAGTATGCTGATCGCCTGCTTACCTATTATGAAGAACACCCTGAGCTAATCCAACCCAAATCGCGTGAAAAAGAAATCGTGAAAAACTTTATTGAGCCGGGCTTGGAAGACTTGGCGGTAACGCGGACGACCTTTGATTGGGGGGTGCCGGTTAATTCAGATCCGAAACATGTTATCTATGTTTGGATTGATGCATTGACGAACTACATTACTGGGCTTGGCTATGATCCAGATAAAGGGAGCTTTGAGCAACAGTCTGAGCAATTCAAGCAATTCTGGCCAGCTGATTTGCATATGGTGGGGAAAGATATTGCACGATTCCATTTTATTTACTGGCCAATTATGTTGATGGCACTGGATCTGCCATTGCCGAAGCAAATGTACGGTCATGGTTGGATGTTGATGAAAGACGGTAAAATGTCTAAATCAAAAGGAAATGTGATTTATCCGGAGTTCTTAGTGGAGCATTATGGGATAGATGCCCTGCGTTATTATTTAATGCGTGAGGTGCCCCACGGAGGTGATGCGGTCTTCACACCGGAAGATTTTGTCGGGAAGATGAACTATGACTTGGCCAACGATTTAGGTAACTTATTAAATCGAACTATTGCAATGATTAATAAATACTTCGATGGAACAGTACCAAGTTATGCAGGAGATATTACAGCCTACGATGCTTCCTTACGTGAGTTGGGAGATACAACGATTACTGAGTATAAAGCTTTACTAGATAGTTTGGAATTTTCGAAAGCATTAGAAACGGTTTGGGCGCTTATCTCACGGACGAATAAATATATTGATGAGACAACTCCGTGGGTGCTTGCTAAAGATGAGAATCAGAGCCAAGCACTGAAAAGTGTCATGACACATTTAGTCTTGAGCTTACGCGTGATTGCCAATCTCTTGAAACCAGTATTGATTACAACTTCTGATGAGATCTTGCGTCAATTAGGCTTGGAACCTCTAGCAGAAGGCACTTGGGATGAGTTGACTTTTGTGGCAGATTTAGGTGCAGCACAAGTGATTGATAAAGGTGAGCCGATTTTCCCTCGTCTAGATGTGGAAGAAGAAGTGGCAAAAATTACCGAATCAATGACAGGTGGGCAAGCGGCTGGAGACGATTCAGACTGGGATCCAGAAACCGTTGAACTGACGAATGAAAAAGCTGATATTGAATTTGGTCAGTTTGAAGCTGTTGAATTGCGGGCAGCGGAAGTGCTAGACTGCCAGCCAGTTGAAGGGTCGAATAAATTACTTCAATTCAAATTAGATGCTGGTGACGATCAGCCAAGACAGATTCTCTCGGGAATTGCCAAGCACTATCCAGATCCTAAGTACTTCATCGGTAAAAAGGTAGCCATTGTTGCTAACTTAAAACCGATTCATATGATGGGCGAAATCAGCCAAGGAATGATCTTATCCGCTGAGAATGCAGACGGCAAGCTAACAGTTGTGGAATTACCAGAGCGAGTCGAGTCGGGCGCAGGATTAGCATAATAAATAAGTTTAAAACCGTGTAGTATATAATACTACACGGTTTTAAGATGGTGATTCAGAATATTCAAACGTATATTTTAGCTATAATCATAATAAAGGTGAATCCTTAACTTTCTAAAAAAATTTGTTTTCACAATAATGTTTTCCTAACCTTTTTCGATATGCTTCATTAATTATTTAATGATTTAAAAAAAGAAAGGGTTATCAGTTGACTGGATAAAAAAAGATGTGATATTATGAAATTAAGATAAGATTTTTAGTTATCTGACATCTATCGGAAAGGGGGATAGCATCATGTTTTACTATTTAAAAAAAGACAAGAAAAGAGTGTTTATACTGAGTATTGTCATTATCATTAGACAGTTATTATTAGTGTATAATATGACGATTAATGCTAGAGGATTGAATGCTTTAATTGCTTTTAATTTTAGTGAGTTTATTAAACAGAATGTATATTTAGTTATTTTGTGGATTATTATTGTTATGATGGATATTAGAATCAAAATTTCCAAGGAAAATTTGATTCAAGATTTGATTATCGAGATAAAACAGACCATTTCCAATCATCTCAAAAATCAAAATTATCGACAATATCACAAACACTCAGAAGGGACATATCTTTCTTGGTTAAATAACGATATGCAACTAATAGAGACAAAAGGATTTAACCAATTTTTTAATATTGTTCAAGGTTTGGCGGGGATAACATTCGCTGTTATTTCATTATTTATGTATCATTGGTCACTCACAATTGTAGTAGCTTTAGGAGCGAGTGTGATGATGTTGGTGCCTAAGTTATTTTCAGATAAAATAAAGACATCTAGTCAAGCTCTAGCGCAATCAAACGCTGAATATGTTGAAGAAGTAGAAGATACATTACATGGGTTTAATGTTTTTTTTGGACTAAATATATTGAGACGATTGCCAAAGAAAATTTATACAGCGGCAATAGGATTGAAACAAAGCATCATGGAGCAAACAAAAGTAGAAGCCTTTAGTTTCTCAGTTGGATTTGCCATTAATGTGTTGGCTCAAATAGGTATTACGTTTTATGCAGGGTTATTAGCGTTCAATGGAGTAGTCTTAATTGGAACTATTGAAGCAACAGGTGGATTAACGGATATTATATTTAATTCGCTTAGTCAGCTTTCTAATCAGATCACGCTGATTAATGGGGTTACACCAGTGTTTGACAAATTTAAGCAAATGGATGCGAGAGAACTAGAAGATTTTAGTAGAATAGCTGAACAGGTGGATAATCAGAAAACATCGATTGTCTTTAGTGGGAACCAAGTATCATTTGCGTATGAAGACAAGCAGGTTTTTAGTAATTTAACGTTTACCATTCATCAAGGACAGAAGTATCTGATTAAAGGTCCAAGTGGTTGTGGGAAGAGTACTTTCTTAAAGGTGCTGGCGAGTTATTTGCAGACATATGAAGGAGATATACAATATTTTGGACAGCAATTGAGTGTTATTCCATCCCACATTATTCGTGATCAGATTATGTATATTGATCAAACGCCTTACCTATTTAATCAAACTGTTAGAGAGAATATTTCGTTAGGTGATAAATTTACAGATGAAGCGATTGTTGACTCACTTGTGCGTGCAGGGTTTAGTGAAAATAGGGCTAACGAATTGATTGATTATCAAGTTAGTGGGAATGGGAAAAATTTATCAGGCGGACAAAAGCAACGGATTACATTAGCAAGAGGATTAATAAGAAATAAGCATATTTTATTAATGGATGAGAGTACATCAGCGATTGATCAAAAAACTGCTCTTGAAGTGCAAGAACGTATTTTAGCACTACCTGAACTGACCGTTATGATGATCAGTCACCAAACAAGTGAAGATGTGCGGAAGTTGTTTGATGAAGTGATTAATTTCCCAAATGATTTAATATAGAAAAATTGGGTTTATCAGGTTATCCCTAGTTGTTATATATATTTAAAATAGGTAAAATAGGAGTAGGAGACTAACTTCACAGTCTCCTGCTTTTTTACTTTTGTATTACAAAAAGAGAAGTTTTCTTAGTCTTTCTTAATGAAGATGGGCTTGATAGGAAGAGATTATTCGGCCGGGCTGAGAGATAAGTTGGGGCAGAAACTCAGGATTGGGTACACGAATGGCAAGCAGCTGAAGAAGCGGTTGGAGCTGTTCGGGATTAGTGAGGATGAAGTCGAGAGGGCGTTGGAAGAATTAAAGGAGAGTGACGGAAGTGACTAGAGATATTGCAAATCCAAGCAATACGATTGCAATTTTGAAGCGATATAATTTGCAAGCAAAGAAGAGCTTGGGACAGAATTTCTTAATTGATACGAATATTTTAGAGAAAATTGTAGCAGCAGGATCAGTTGATAAGCGAACAACAGTAATTGAGATTGGGCCAGGGATTGGGGCATTGACAGAACAGATTGCTCGACACGCTAAGCAGGTCTATGCCTTTGAGATTGATCAGCGGTTAATTCCAGTACTGGAAGAGACATTGGCGGATTATACCAATATTGAAGTGTTTAACCAAGATATATTAGACGTTAACCTATCAGAATTTGAGCGTAACTATTTGGCGGAAGCTGAGCGGGTGGTGGTGATGGCGAATTTACCTTACTATATTACCACCCCGATTATTATGGGGATCTTAGAGTCAGGCCTAGAAGCGGATCAGTTAGTCTTTATGGTCCAAAAAGAAGTGGCCGCACGGATGTCAGCTGAACCGGGAACAAAAGATTATGGCTCTCTGTCGATTGCTCTGCAATATTTTGGGGAGCCGGAACTTGCCTTTACGGTGCCACCAACTGTCTTCAAACCACAACCGAATGTGGATTCAGCTATTATTCAGATTAAATTGCGCGATAAGCCGGCTGTCGCTGTCCAAGACGAAGAATTTTTCTTCAAACTTGCGAGAGCGGGCTTCGCTCAGCGTCGAAAAACCTTGTGGAATAATATGAAGATTGCATTCGGTAAGGAAAAAGATGTGCAGGCACGTATGAAGGAAGCGTTAGCAGCGGCAGATATTGATGCTTCAAGACGCGGTGAAACATTAAGTATCGCTGAATATGGAGCACTGGCTGATGCGCTAGTTGCTCGGGACATTCAATTTGTAAACTAATCGGCCGTGCATTCAATTATACAACTCATCGAAAAAAGCTTCTGATTGAAAAACACTTGACAAGTGATGTTGGGTAAGGTAAACTAGTAAATCGTAATGGTTATTGTTTTCAAAAATAATTAAATAAGTCTAATAGTATCTGTAATCATTATGATTTTGAAATAAAGGAGAGATAATGTGAATCGTTTTATAAAACGTGGATCGATTGTATTAGTAACTGCGGGAATCCTAGCTGGATGTGCGAGTGATCAACAAGCAGCTGACAGCCAGCAAGTTGAAGAGCCAGCTATTGATAATCAAGATACAGCTGAAGAAGCCAGCGATGTGGCACAAACAGTTGATATCGAGGGCTTACAAGATCACTACCATACGGGTGATAAAGTAAAATTAATTGCCAAAGATGATGGAGCTGCCTGGCAATGGGTTGACGGAAATGATCAAGTCATTGGCGACTCAGAGATGTTAGAAATTGACGCAAAAGATGGCCTACAAGTGAAAGCACAAGCATTAGATGATAATGATCAAATTATCGGTGAATCAGATCTAATGGAGATTCATATCGATGATCATCACGGAACGGATGGCGATGAAGTTGCTTCACGGATATATAGTGGATTTTTCTACAATGATGAAATTGAAGCGCGTGAGTTAAGTGATTGGGAAGGGCAATGGCAGTCTGTTCATACCTACTTAGCGGACGGGGACTTAGATGAAGTGATGGAGCATAAGGCTGAAGCAGCGGATGATCCGGAAAAAACTGCTGAGTATTACAAAGAATATTACACTAAAGGATATGAGACTGATATTCAATATATTGATATTCATGGCTCAGAAGTCACCTTCACGGATGAAGAAGGCGAACAACAATCAGCTGATTACGAGCATGATGGCCATGAAGTCCTTGAATATGAACGGGGAAACCGTGGTGTACGTTTTGTCTTCAAGCGAGTAGGCGACAATGATAAGATGCCAAAATATATTCAGTTCTCTGATCATGCTATCGCGCCACAAGAGGCTCTTCACTACCACTTATACTGGGGCGATGATCGTCAAGAACTCTTAGATGAAGTTGAGCACTGGCCAACCTACTATCCTATTGATTACACGATCGAGCAGATCAAAGCAGATATGATGGCGCACTAAGCTGCTTAAATAAAAAAGTGGATTATCCTCCACAGCGCTAAAGCATAAATAATAGTCTAAAAAATCTAAATTGAAACAGGAAAACCCCTGTCACAGCTGATGTGACAGGGGTTTAAAGTTGTTGTTGAAAGGCTATTCAGATTACATTTCTTCTGGTGATGGAACACCGAGTAAGTCAAGACCGATATGGATGACTTCCTGAGTGGCATCAACTAGAGCGAGTAAACTTTCTTTATTCTCGCCAGCTTCCATTACGTGAACATTCGCGTAGAAACGGTTGAATGCTTGCGCTAAGCTTAAAATATATTTAGTAATGATTGATGGTTCGTAGTTACGGTATGCGCGTGCAATTGCTTGTGAGAATTCCTCGATAAGCTTCACTACACGCCAACTGTAATCATCGTCTAAGCCGACTAAGTTAGTATGTGGTTGGCGTTCGTAGCCAGCATTTTCTAAGATACTTAAGGCACGAACACGTGTGTATTGAACATATGGACCGGTTTCGCCTTCGAATTGAACAACTTCATCAATTGTAAAGTCGAAGCTATTTTTACGGTCATTTTGCAAGTCGTGGAATACAACCGCACCGACACCGACTTGTTCTGCCACGTCTTCTTTATTCGCTAAGTTAGGATTTTTCGCTTCAATTTGCTCTAAAGCTTTAGCAGCAGCTTCATCTAGAACATCTTCTAATAAGATGACTTTCCCTTTACGGGTAGAGAGTTTCTGGCCATCTTTGGTAATAAGACCGAATTGAATGTGGTGCATGTCTTCTTGCCATTCGCGTCCCATCTCAGCTAAGACCGCTTTTAGTTGAGCGAAGTGATTGGCTTGCTCGTGGCCGACCACGTATAAACTCTGAGCAAAGTCATAGGTCTCATGACGGTAGTTCGCAGCAGCTAAGTCACGTGTAATGTAGAGAGTTGCTCCGTCTTTTTTCTTAATGAGGGCTGGATTTAGGTCATATCCTTCTAAATCAACAATATAAGCTCCTTCATCTAGGACGGTCAACTGCTTGTCTTCTAACTCATCTAAGATGGGCTGCATTTTATCGTTGTAGAAGGCTTCTCCTTTAGTTGAATCAAATTCAATATGAAGACGATCATAAATTTTGTTGAATTCTTTTAAAGAGACATTACGGAATCTTTCCCATAATTGCCAAGCTGTTTCATCGCCTTGTTCTAATTTGTGGAACCACAGACGGCCTTGATCATCTAAAGCAGGATCTTTTTCAGCTTCGTCGTGGAACTTAACGTAAATACGAAGCAATTCTGCAATTGGTTCATTTTCGATGGCTTGTTCATCGCCCCATTGTTGGTAGGCGTAGATTAACTTACCGAATTGGGTTCCCCAATCGCCTAAGTGGTTGATTCGAATCGGGGTATAGCCAACTTTAGCCAAAATATTCCCGATCGCATTCCCGATAACGGTTGAACGCAAGTGACCCATTGACATAGGTTTGGCAATATTAGGACTGGACATGTCAATCGGCACATTACCACTGCCGAGTTCAAGCGATCCATAATCCTTACCGCGTGATTGAACATCTTGAATAACAGCCTGAGATACTTTTGAGCGATTAAGGAAGAAGTTAATGTAAGGTCCTACGACTTCAACCTTTTCAATTAAGTCATTATCTAATTTCTCAGCTAAGTTTTTAGCGATTTCAGCTGGATTTTGGCGGAAAATTTTAGCCAATTGGAACGTTGGGAAAGCAACGTCTCCGTGTTCTTCTTGTTTAGGGGCTTCCAGTAGTTGGTGAATGTCCTCTACTGTTAATTGGTTATCTAGTTGTGCATGGATAATTTGTGCTATCTCTGCTTGAATATTCACATGAGTTCCTCCTGTATAATTAATAATGGTAAGTCGTGGTAGCACGAGCTTGAGTATGTGATTAATGGTTAATCATAATTTATAAAGCACTTCATTTCTGAAGCTTTCTATATCTATTGTACCGCAGATAGGGCTAGAATGCTATTAGAATAGCCGATTTTTATTTAAGAACTTTATTTAAGAACTTAGGCATACCAGCTTAACTGATAGCATTTGGAGTGGTAAAAGAAAAGATACGTTAAAAAACTAATGCTGGTTTTAGTTGTGTATTTATATAAGTGAAGGCAATAAAAAGAAAAATGGAGGGATTTTGATGAATCGATTGACTGTTGTGGGACGAATCGTGCGAGAGGTGACGTTGAAGCAAGTGGGTGAGGATCGGATTGTACTCAATAATGTGATTGCCGTGCAGCGGTTATTTAAGTCGGAGAATGGGCAAGAGGCTGATTTTATTCCATTCGTTGTCTGGGGCAAGAAGGCAACGTTAATTGAAGAATATTGTGATAAAGGAGATTTAATTGGTCTCGATGGACGCTTGCAGTCACGGAGTTATGAAGATGATAGTGGAGAGCGACAATATGTGATTGAGATGAATGTCGATCACGTGCAGTTCTTGCAACCTAAAAAAGATAAAACAACTAATTTTTAATGAGTGTATAAGCTGAAGAGGAGAGGCCTGCTGATGTTGAGTGGGTCGCTCTTTTTTAGTGGGTATTGGCATAAGGAAGAATTTTTTATTTTTTTGTTAAATTTCCTGATTTTAAGCTATTTATTCGTAGATTCATTATGTATTATTCAAAGTTTTGATGTACAATGGGAGTAGAGATTTTTAGATTTAGAAAAGGTGGCGAAATAATGAATATTTTAATGATTGAAGATAATGAATCTGTCAGTGAAATGCTTGAGATGTTTTTTATGAAAGAAGATTGGAATGCAACGTTCATTCCAAATGGGCAAGAAGGTTTGGATACGTATATGGCGTCTCCAAGTCAATTTGATTTATTAATTCTGGATGTGATGTTACCTGATTTGGACGGGATGGCGATTTGTCGCGAAATCCGTCAGTCAGGCGATAATGTGCCGATTATTATGTTGACCGCGAAGGATACAGAGAGCGATGAAGTAATCGGCTTGGAGCTGGGAGCGGATGATTATGTGACAAAACCGTTCAGCCCATTAACACTAATTGCACGTATTAAATCGATTTATCGCCGGGCTTATGAAGTGACGGATACGGAAGTAGAGATTAAGCAGTCTAATTATGAAATTGAAACAAAGCACTTGCAGATGGATAGCGAAACGCGAGAAGTCTTCTTATACGGTGAGTTGTTGGAGAATTTGACGCCGAAAGAATTCGACTTATTGCACACATTGGCGAGTCATCCTAAACGCGTCTTCTCCCGTGAGCAATTATTGCAACTAGTTTGGAATTACGAATACTTCGGTGATGAGCGGACCGTGGATGCACATATTAAGAAGTTACGCCAAAAATTAACACCGAATGGACCACAAGTGATTCATACGGTTTGGGGTGTCGGCTATAAGTTTGATGACTCTGAAGCGAAGGATTAGCAATGAAGCTACCTTATTTTTACCAGCAAATGCTGGGCTTCTTTGCGGTCATTGTGACGTTAATGTATATTTCAATTTTTTCTTTCTTTCACTTTACGCGTAATGCAGCGCAAGAAGCCACACAGAATGATTTATTTAAATATGCAGAGACGGTTGTGGAGAATATTTACCTGTATCAAAATGTGGAGCGGGAACAAGCTTTATTGAATAAATTTGATATTAATTTATTCGTGGCGAACGAACATGGTGATGTCATTTATCCACATTCGCCGGAGTTAGGTCAGAGTACGATTGTGCCAGAAGAGATTGATCAGCTAAGAGAAGGGCAACGAGTTACGTCTGTTGTAGAGTATAAGACAGCTGAGAATAAGGTGGAGGAAATGATGTTAGTATATGTTCCTTTCTTCACCCAGAGCACGCAAGAGTTCAGTGGATTTGTAGCAGCTGCTACGCCAGTTAGTATGGTGACGAGTGAAATTGTGCAGTTAGAGACCCAACTTTTCCATGCTTTCTTAATCGCAACAATTATTGCGATTATTATTAGCGCCTTGTTAGCACGTTATCAGGTGAATCGAATCAATCATTTGCGAGAAGCGGCACATACGGTGGCAGAAGGTGAGTATGATGTGCGGGTAGAGCACGGTGATCGTGATGAATTAGATGCGTTGTCACGTGATTTTAACAAGATGGTATTGGCACTGGAAGAGACTGAAAAAGCCTTGAACCGACAAGAAGAGCGGCGGAAGACTTTCATGCAGGATGCAGCCCATGAGATGCGGACGCCACTGACAACGATCAATGGGTTGTTAGAAGGATTAGAACATAATGTGATTGCAGAAAATAACCGTCTGCGCAGTATTCAACTGATGCGCAAAGAAACGACTCGCTTGATCAGACTTGTTAACGAGAATTTGGATTATGAAAATATTCGCTCCAATCATATCAAGTTGAACAAAACCCACATTTCACTTAAAAATATTTTTAGTGAAATTCGCTATCAGATGGATAAATTAGCCAATGAATCGAATAATCAATTAGAGATCGCAGAGGCGAATGAGCTGACGGTTTATGCTGATTATGACCGCTTGAAGCAAATTTTTGTGAATTTAATTAAAAATGCCATTCAATTTACCGAAAATGGAAAAGTATCGGTGAAGGCTTGGAAAAGTGAGTATGGGACAGTGATTGAAATTGCCGATACGGGTATCGGGATGAGTGAAGAGCAGTTAGCTAATATTTGGGAGCGATATTATAAAGCAGATGCTTCCAGACGAAATACTAAATATGGTGAATCAGGCTTAGGTTTATCCATTGTTCAGCAACTCATCACACTACATGATGCGCGGATTGATGTGACCAGTGAAGAAGGAATCGGCACAACCTTTCGCTTAGAATTTCCGGACTCACCAGAACAAGCACAAGGATTGAACCGCCAAGGAAAAAAAGATTTGATCGAATAACAGAAAGGGAACGATATTACTAGATGAAGACAAAGCAAGTAAGAGAATTAGCAACTAATCGCATTAAGGCAGGATACCCCGCTATTGAGGAGCTAGATTTCGCTTCGCGCCTCAGCAAGGAGGATAAAGATGGTGATTTACTCCGTCTGATTGGTCATAATGAAGAGTTCTTAGGTCTTGGCTACTTAGGAAAAGAGAATCGCTCAGTCGGCTGGATGTTAACGGATCAAGAAGAGACGATTGACCAATATTTCTTCCAAAAGTTATTCATGGATGCTAAAGCAAAACGTGGTTCGTTGTATGCAGATGAAGGGACAAATGCTTTTCGCGTTTTTAACGGTGCTGGCGATGGACTGGGTGGCTTAACGATCGATTATTATAATGACTATTATGTCGTCTCGCTGTACAATCAAGGGATTTATCGCTTCTTAGATGCTATTCAGCAAGCACTGTTTGATGTATTCAAGGAGGCTAAAGGGATCTATGAGAAGAAAAATGTGGCCGGTAAACCTACTCAGAGTCGTCTGATTCATGGAGAAGAAGCCCCAGAGCCGCATCTTGTCCGCGAAAATGGCATTCGTTATGCCACGTACTTAAATGATGGCTGGATGACAGGGATTTTCCTCGATCAACGTCATGTGCGGGCAGCGATGATGAATCAATATGCGGTGGGTAAGCGTTTATTGAATTTGTTTAGCTATACGGGAGCCTTTTCCGTAGCAGGAGCGATGGGCGGAGCGACTCAGACAGTTAATATCGACTTAGCCAATCGTTCAAAGGAACTAACAGCTGAGCAGTTTGAAGTGAATGGATTGAATCCTGATGATCATGAAATTCGCGTGATTGATACGGCTTCGTATCTTGATTATGCCAAAAAACACGCCCTTGAGTTTGGGGTAATTGTGATTGATCCACCAACATTTGCGCGGAGTAAAGCAGGAACATGGCGGATTGAAGAAGATTATCCACAAGTGATTGCGGATAGTTTGGCTGTGTTAGAGACAGGTGGGACACTGATTGCTTCGACCAATGCATGGATGTTATCGGCGGATGAGTTTTATGATTTGATTTTGGCGGGTTTCAAGCAAGCGGGTGTGGATGGTGAAGTGATTGAGACATATGGCCTTCCAGAAGACTTCCCCACAAATCGTCAATATATCGAAAGCCAATATTTGAAAGTCTTTGTCTTACGAAAATTAAATTAGATAGTGGCATGCAGAAGAATAGTGGATTTTCTTCTGCTTTTCTATAGTTAGCGTGTTATAATAAAAAGAGCAATCAGATAGTTGAGGAGAATGTTATGTTTTTCGATACCCATACGCATATTAATGTGAAGCAATTTAATGAAGATGTTGAGCAGACAATAGATCGAGCACGTGAGGCGGGGGTGACGCGCATGTCGGTGGTTGGATTTGATTATCCAACTATTGAGCGGGCTTTTGATCTGGCTGCAAAATATGAAGGGATTTATCCAACAATTGGCTGGCATCCAACTGAAGCGGGTAGCTTCTCTGATGAAGTGGAGGACTTTTTGCGTCAAGCTTTAGGTCGTCAAGAGGTCGTGGCAGTTGGCGAGATGGGCTTGGATTATCATTGGATGTCGGATCCGAAGCCTGTTCAGCACGAAGCTTTTCGTCGTCAAATCCAGTTAGCAAAAGATGTTAGCAAGCCATTGACGATTCATAATCGCGAATCGACCGAAGATGTCTATCAGATAATGAAAGAAGTTGGTTTACCGGAAGCTGGGGGGATTATGCATAGTTTTGGTGTAAATACGGAATGGTTGCATAAGTTTTTGGACTTAGGTTTTCATATTTCTTTAAGTGGTGTAGTGACGTTCAAGAATGCACCGGAAGTGAAAGAAATTGCGAAAGAAGTGCCACTCGAGCGCTTATTAATTGAGACAGATGCCCCGTACTTAGCGCCAGAACCGAATCGAGGCAAGCGTAATGAACCGGCTTACGTGCGCTATGTTGCTGAGGAAATTGCACGCTTGAAGGGATTATCACTAGAAGAGATTGCCACACAAACAACTCAAAATGCCAATCGTTTATTTAAGTTGGCGGATCAATGATGCAGGTGAAAGAAGTAATTGTCGTGGAAGGTCGCGACGATACGCAACGGATAAAACTAGCTGTGGATGCTGATACGATCGAAACAAATGGGTCAGCGATCGATAGGGATGTCATTGATCAGATTAAACATGCCCAAGCTAAGCGCGGTGTCATTGTCTTTACTGATCCTGATTTTCCTGGTGAAAAAATTCGAAAAATCATCTCGCGTGAAGTACCAGGTGTCAAACACGCATTTTTAACACAGGATGAAGCACGCCCCAGCCATAAAGGCAGTCTGGGAATCGAACACGCTAGCCGAGAGAGTATCCGGCAGGCTTTATCAGCGGTGTATACTGAACAAACAAACACCTCTACGTCAGAACCGGTCTCTAAAGCATTCTTAATGAAGCATGGATTAATTGCACGCCCGAATTCCGCTGAGTTACGAGCAGAGTTAGGACGACGGCTGCGCATCGGCTATACGAACGGTAAGCAGCTTCAAAAACGACTGGCTCTTTTCGGTTTAACCGAAGCAGATGTTGAATCAGGCTTGGCAGAGATCGCACGTAAAGACTAAACGTAAAAATATAAGGTCCCCAAAAAGTTAGAGCAATGATCCTAACTTTTTTGGGGGCCTATTACTATATTAAAGTTTTTTGTTTTATACGAGAGAGTACTATCAGCCAAGGTCGAACCAAAATGTATTTCAAAAAAGATTTAATAGGAACTGCAATAGACATTATAAATATATCTGAAATAGTTGTTGATATAGGTGTTCAGGCCGTTATTTATGCCAATTAGTGGCTTCTACAACGGAGTACTTGCTTGTTATGTCTAATGATCTTGTGGGTTCAAGCCATAGTTAGCAATCGGTTGAATGCCAGCTTCGCTAATAAACTGAGCAATTGCTTCAGGCGATTCTTGCATGCCGCGGTCGAACCACTCCCAGATCACACTTGTATAAATCGCCGAAATCATCACGGCTACATAATTATCGGGTACCATAACATGAGCAGGGCGCGTCCAATGAGGCAATTCATTCATTTTTTCAGAGACAATATTGGCAATCACTTGCTCGAAAGTAATACGCATACTGGATGATCCGTTTGGGCCGAGTAAGGCACTGAGTAAATCAGCATGCGTCGCAATGAGGTGCGTGATATCGGTTAATAACCGGGTGATATCATCGTAGTTATGCGCTAAATCAGCTGTATTGAATTGATCCACGGTTTGGGCTAGTTCATGAACAATATCAGCTTGAATCGATTCCATTAAGTCATCGATATTATCATAATGCAAGTAAAAGGTGGCACGATTAATATTGGCTGCTTTTGTCAGCGAGCTCACCGTTAAATTATGCAGTCCATGAGCATTGATTTTCGAAATTAAAGCCTCTTGAATGGCTTGCCGTGTTTTTTCCTGACGTCGGTCCATGATTTTGACTCCTTTTCTTAACAAAAATAGACAAAATGTTGTTTAATAAACACATTATATAATAATGACCTTATTTTTTCAAAATGATACGTTATAATAAATGAGTAAGTGAGTGAGAGGAGATGAATAATGAGTTATATTGATGTAATTAATGAGTCGAAATTCTTCACCTCAGGAGAGTCCAAGGTGACGGCCAATGATCAGATGACATTCAATATTGAAAAAGGCGAATTTGCAGTAATTGTGGGGCCATCTGGGGCAGGAAAGACGACCGTGCTAAATATGTTAGGAGGCATGGATTCAGCGGATGAAGGAGAGGTTATTATTGATGGCAAAAATATTGCTGAGTTCGATACGAAACAACTGACCCAGTATCGTCGCGATGATGTGGGATTTATTTTTCAATCGTATAATTTAATTCCCAATTTGACAGCGAAGGAAAATGTTGATTTTGCCGCTGAGATTTCGCCAGATGCACTGGACTCAGAAAAAGTACTGGAGGATGTGGGGTTAGGTCATCGGAAAGAGAATTTCCCTGCTCAGTTATCGGGTGGGGAGCAACAACGTGTGGCGATTGCTCGAGCGTTGGCGAAGAAGCCGAAGCTCCTCTTATGTGATGAACCGACTGGCGCACTAGACTTCGAAACAGGTAAAAAGGTACTGGAATTGCTTCAGTTTTCTAAAGAACAATATGGTGCGACAGTGGTTGTCATTACGCATAACCAAGCGATTGCGCCGATTGCTGATCGGGTAATCGAAATTGCGGATGCCAAAGTACGGAACATGACGATCAACGAGTCACCGGCTAGTGTTGACTCGATTGAATGGTAGGTGGCGTAAGTGAAGTTATCAGCCTTATGGAAAGATACCTTTAGAGAAGTGAGAGGCACGTTAAGTCGATTTTTATCTATTTTTGCTATTATCTTTTTAGGTGTTGCGTTTTTTGCTGGCTTAGTAGCGACGGGACCGGTTATGATGGAGACATCCGATGCGTATTATAAGGAGCATAACTTAGCTGATATGCAAGTGTTGTCGACGGGCGGACTGGTCGATGAAGATATTGAACGACTGGAAGCCGTGGAGCATGCGGTGGTTGAACCGGGCTATATGTTGGATATCTTAATCGGGGATAATCAAGCAGTCCGGCTTTTCGGAATAAACGATGATACAGTGATGAATCAATACAATGTGCAGACTGGACGATTACCAGAATCTGTCAATGAGATTGCGCTGGATAGGGACTTAGCTTCTGATTATGAGTTGGGTGACATCGTGCAATTGGTAACAGAAACAACCGAAAATTATGCCGATCATATTGATCAAGACACGTTCGAATTGGTTGGATTTGTCGATTCGCCCCTCTATATCGAAATGGATAACCGTGGCTATACCACTATTGGAACCGGGGTGTTGAATGGATTTGGGGTGGTCCAGGATGAGGTTTTTAACTTGGATCAATATAGTATGCTGAATGCTCAGTTCCAAGATATTCAAAAGTTCGCCTTTTATTCTGATGACTATGAACAACAATTGGCCCAACGAACAGAAATGGTTGAAGAAGCTTTTGATGGGCGAGAAGAAGAACGCTTGGCCGAGATTAGAGCAGAGGCAGAAGACGATATTGCCAAGGCCCGCGATGAGATTGAAGTGGCTAAGCAAGAATTGAATGAAGCAGAACAAGAATTGTTGGATGCTCGCGAAGAATTAGATCAAGGTTGGGCGGACTATGAAGCGGGTCGTCAAGAATTGGAGCGCAAAGAGCGTGATGCTGAGATGCGCTTGCAGACGGCGCGCAATGAATTGGCAGCGGGGCGCGAACGATTAAGCCGAGAAGAAGCGCGGTTGCGCCAAGGTGAACTACAACTGCAGGAAGCAAGGGCACGATTGAACCGTGAGAGCGCTCGGCTAGCGAAAGCCGAGCAGGAATTAGAAGCCGGCCAGGAAGCATTCCGGGCCGGGCAAGCGGAGTTGGTGGACGCTGAAGATAAGTTAGCGCGAGGTCGTCAGGAGTTCCAACAAGAGAAGGCAGCGGCTGAAGGGAAATTGGCAGCTGGCGAACGCGAACTGGTCCAAAAACGAGCGGAACTGGATGCCGGTGCGGAAGCACTGGCAGCTACGCGCGAGGCTATCCAGGTGATTCGCCCGGCTGTCAAGCGGGGGGAAGTGCCGGACTTGAGTGCGTTACCTGATTTGGATCAATTAGTGGGAAGTTGGCTGGATAAGGATCAACTGCAAGCAGAGTTAGACGCATTAAATATTGATGCTGAACAACTGGAACACGAATTGCGTGAATTGGAAGCTGCGTTAGCTCAATTAATTGCCGAGGCACCATCTGCGGAGCCGGTTGATGAATTAATTGAACCAGCTCCGTCATTAGAAAATGACGCCAATATGGATAGTCAGACTTCAGAATCTACAGCTGAAGCTGACTCGACTAATCCAACTTCACCAGCTGCGAATGCTGAACAGTCAACTAAGGCTATGGCGGAGTTTAATCAAGAAAAAGCAGTACTCGAACGTCGCATCACTGAAGTGAAAAAAGTACTAGCAGCTGTTCGCAGCCAAATAGAAGAGAAGCACGGCCAATTGCCACATGCTTTAGATCAAGTAGCATGGCGTGAGCGTGTCCTCGCGTGGCTAGCTGAGAAAGAAACGGAACTTGATCAGCGTGAAACAAAGCTTGAAACGGGTCGCCAGCAATTAGTTAAAGCAGAACAGGAATTAACCGCTGGGCGTCAACAGATGAAAGCAGAATTGGCAGAGGCGCGTCGTGAATTAGAGGCGGGCGAGCGGGAAGTACGAGCCGGCCGACAAGAGCTAGCTGAAAAACAAGCAGAACTCACTGCTGGCGAGCGACAATTAGCAAGTGGACGCCAACAACTAGCAGCGGGACAAGCTGAATTATCGCGACGTCAAGATCAAGTTTCAGCTGGCTGGGAGCAACTTCAAGCTGGTCGAGCGAAATTAGCAGCCGGTGAAGCTGAGTTAACTCAGCATGAAGAAGCAGCGCGTCAACAACTGGCTGAAGCTGAGGCAGAATTAATGGATGCTCGAACTCAGCTGGAAGCCGGTGAAGCTGATTATGCAGCAGGACGAGCCGAATATGAAACAGAAGAAGAGTCAGCCCTTAGTGAAATTGAAGAGGCTGAAGCTGATATTGTACAAGGGGAAGAAGACTTAGCAGATTTAGAGGTTGATTATACGTTTAATGATGCCTTAAGCTTCCCTGGACTTTCTGAATATGGTGAGAATGCTGAACGGATGCAGTCCATCGCAACTATTTTTCCAGTCTTTTTTGTTCTTTTAGCCTTGTTGATTTCTTTAACAACCATGTCTCGTATGGTGAGTGAAGGTCGTACCCAAATTGGGACAATGAAGTCACTCGGTTATTCCAATACATTAATTGGGGTAAAATACTATATGTATGCTTTTGTGGCAACAATTGCCGGAAGTATCGGTGGATTGTGGCTCGGTTTTTGGCTATTCCCGACAATTGTAATGGAAGCTTATACGGCGATGTACCGGATGATTCCAGCGCAGACCCGATTTTATGGATGGATTTCACTCATATCTGTTATCGGAGCGCTATTAGCAACGGGCTTAGCCACCCACTTATCACTGCGGTCATTGCTCCGACAAAATGCGGCTACCTTACTGCGACAAAAAGCGCCTAAAGTCGGACAGCGCAATATCTTAGAGCGTATTCCAGCGTTATGGAACCGACTGTCGTTCACCCAAAAAGTCTCTGCGCGTAACTTATTCCGTTATAAAGGCCGGATGATTATGACAATTATTGGTGTTGGCGGCGGAGTTGCCTTGCTTTTAGCTGGATTTGGCTTAGCAGATTCAATCAGTGATATTGGCGATCGTCAATTTAATCAAGTGTATAACTATGATGCGCTTGTCCAAGTTGACACCGACGAATCAGCGGAGCATATTGAATCCCTTGAAGAGACCTTACTGGAGCAATCACTCGTTCGAGATGTTGCTCGTGTGAAACAGAAAAACATAACGATTGAAGCAACGAAGCAGTATGATGGGATAGTTTTGGTGCCGGAAAATGTCGAGGAATTTGATCAATTTATTCACCTCTATGATGCAGATGATCGCGAGACCATTTATCAATTAGACGATGAACAGGTAATTATTTCTGAAAAATTATCAGAACTAACGGCTGTTGAAGTAGGGGATGAGTTGACCGTATTGGATAATCAAGATGAACCGCAGACAGTCATCATTGGCGGTATCGTAGAACACTATGTCGATCATTATGTATATATGTCCCCTACATTATACGAGCAAACATTCGGGGAAACACCGGACTTCGATGCACGGTTCGTTCAGTATGATTCAGATGCCAGTGGACCGGAAGCTGATGAAGAATCCTTCCGCCAGCAAATAGCTGAAGAACCAGCTGCTTTGGCTATTATCTTACAATCAGATATTTTTGATCTAATTGAGACATCTCTGGGGAGTTTAGAAGTAGTCACAATGGTCTTGATTGTTTCGGCGGGCGCACTGGCCTTTATTGTCTTGTATAACTTGACGAATATTAATGTCAGTGAACGTGTCCGAGAATTGTCGACGATTAAGGTGCTAGGCTTCTTCGATAAAGAAGTGACGACCTATGTATACCGCGAAACATTGATCCTTACCATTATGGGAATTATTGTCGGTATGGGGACGGGTATCATCTTGAACCGTTTTATCTTAGATACAGCAGAACTGGATTTCTTAATGTTTGTTCGCGAAATTCATGGAAGTAGTTATCTCTATGCGACATTACTCATGCTAGGCTTCTCGATGATTGTCATGACCGTCATGCACTTCAAGCTCAAGCACATTGATATGCTAGAAGCCCTGAAGACAAAAGATTAATCGAAGCGATGGCTAGTAAATAAATAAGAGCGATAAGTTCAAACGAAGGACATATCGTATCAAAAAAGGCTCACTCCACTAATGGGGTGAGCCTTTAACTATGCTGAATAAAGTGACTATTGAGTGAATATGACGAGGGAAGCACCAATAATGATGCACAGAGGTGTCCCCACAAGTACGATTAAGACAAATCGAGTAAAATCAACGGAGGAAAAAGATCGCTTATTGATAAAATAGTAAACGATTGGATAGATAATAAGCGGCACTAAGGTGTTGATAACAATAGGATACTGATCGAATGATCCACGCGATAGCCAGTAAAAAAAGCCGATTCCAGCTACTTGAAATAAGTAGATGATCATAAATGTAGCAAACGAAAATCGTTTATCTGTGAAATTACTCATAAAACTACCTCCTTAACATTAGTTTACATAATATATCAAAAATTAGCAACCGTTCTATTTAAATAATAATTTTCCCCCCTAAAAATTACCAATTAATAATAACTTCTGATTTCAGTATAAGAAATAAGTTACTCTGATAAAAGTAATCATTCTTATTCGGTAGCTATTAGTTCTTATGTGGTTTGAGTGAATGTTGTCATGAAATAGTATATGTTCACTTAAGACAAGAATAATACCGAATAAGAAATATTTCTGTTGTAGGTGTGCATTTTTTGATATGATATGAATAATAAGGAGAATGTGGTGATGGATACTAACATATACATATTAAGAAATATTGTTTATTATTATTTAAATTTACAAGCTATATTGTATATAAGCGATTCGAAAAATATAAATATACAACATAAATATAAAAAGATAATAATAATTATTATCACTAGTTTTGTGCTAGAAGCGGTAGTTGCTGATCTGTTTTTTATATCTCAGTTGAGTAAATTTATATTTTTTATTATAACGTATAAATGTTTAGTTAATAATAAGAGACAATTTGATTACAAGTTAATTAATATTATTATTTTCAGTGATATTATTAGAGAAACCGTTGATATGATAATTAATATTAGTTTTAGGCATATCTTCAAAAATGAGTACATCACATTCAACGAAGGATTTCTCGAGCTATTAGTCATTAGTTTGATTTTTATTGTGTGTATATATTATATTAAACCATATTATAAACAAATTACTGAAGATACAGGGCTTGGACCAGCAATTATGGGGATATTCATATCTTTCACATTATTTTTAACATTTAACAATTTAGTTATTAATGCAACTGATCAACTGTATAATTATCCATTATTGTCATTATTTTTATTCTCTCAGCTTGGACTTGCCGGCGTTCTATATTTTTTCTTAAATAAAATATATAATCGACAAGTTAATAAAAAGAAAATAGAAATGTTAGAGAAATATACACAAGATCTTGAAAATAGTCATCTAAAATTGAGGAAATTTAAGCATGATTACAAAAACTTACTTCTATTAATAGATAGTTTATTGAAGGAACAAAAATATACCCAAGCACAGCTATATTTAAAAGAACTTAATGATTATTCAACCGATGAAATGATGTCAACAGTATCTTCATATAGTGATATAGACAATATTAAACATGATCAATTTAAATATTTATTATTGGAAAAAATCTTTAAAATGATTAAAGAAGATATTTTGTTTCATTTTGAATGTAAACAACAAATGAGTAAATTTAATATGAATGATTTTGATGCGGTTCGATTAATTGGTATTTTATTAGATAATGCGATAGAAGCTACATTAGAAATTGAAAAAAAGCAAGTTAATATAGTGGTCAATCAAGTGGACGAAACACTAGAAATAACAATAGAAAATACGTATGAAGTTGACCAATTAAGTCATGTGGAAATGTTGTATCAACCAGAATATACGACTAAAAGTGGTCATGATGGTTTAGGATTGACTATTGTGGATCAGATGAGTAATTCGTATCATAATTTATTTGTGCAGTATCATCCAACAGATTATTTTTTCACTGTTGTTGTTATAATAACTTAGGGAGAGGATATTTGTTGTTTCATGTCTTGGAGCAAATAACTTTTCTTTTAATAAATTGGAGAGGAAAGAAACAAGACCACTAAGTGAATTTTTAGAAAAGGATGTAAGTGAACTTTATACAATGACCCAACCTTATATGCTGAAATTTTTAAATAAAGGTATAGATAACAGTTTTAGAGGGCGGCTCAAAGTGATTAAAGATTTTTCGTATACTATTTCTACAAAACAAATGAGAGTACCTAATTCTGGAATAATAGATATTGGAAATGGTCAGTATAGGTATTTAACAGAAAGAGAATGTTTAAGACTCATGGGTTTTGATGATAGTGATATAGATAAACTAGAGGGAGTATATCCAAGAAGAAAGAATTGTAATTCAAGCAAACTGTATAAGCAGGCCGGCAATTCTATTGTGGTTAATATTTTAATGGCGATTATTAAAGTGTTAATGTAGATTAGTGTAAATAATATTCTAAAGATGATATAATAACTACAAGCAGATTTTTTAAATACTAGTAGAATCTGTATTCTATTTTAAAGTAGGGGAATAAAATATTTTTTATAATCTTTTCAATTGTTATTATTTTAGTAGTTTTAGTTTTTATTCTTAGAATATATAATGACCATAAGTATAAAGATATCAATGCTTTGAAAATTCCTGAATATTATAAGGATGTTACTAATATAAGTTTATATCCTACAGATATTGATGGAGTTGATGTAACTTATGTAGATGAGGGTAGGATGCAAGGGTTTAGATTTGTGCCTAAGGAAAAATCACATAAGGGTCTTGTAATTTGTTTTGGAGGTTCTGAGGGAAGTCCAAATTTTGAGACTGCTAAAAGATTGGCTGAAGAGGGATATGAAACCTTTGCACTATTTATGTTTGGAATGAAAAACCAAGAACAAACTCTGAGAAAAATTCCTTTAGAACAATTTGAAAATGTCATCAATTATTTAAATAAAAATATAAAAGACAATAAGCCAATAAGTGTTTTGGGAGCGTCAAAAGGTGCAGAATATGCCCTTAATTTGGCTAGCAAATATTCTGAAATAGATAATCTGATTTTAATAGCACCTTCATCTTATAATTTCGCCGGTTTAGATTTTGAAGATTATGGTTCATCATGGACATATAAAGGCAAGGAACTTCCATATATAGATATAAAAAAATCATCATTTAATTCATTTTTTAAAAATATTATTGTTCCGAATATTATTAAAAGTCCTATTAGCTATAAAGAAACTTATAATAGTGCAATAGAAAAAGACTCATCAAGCCAAGATAAACTAATACCAGTCAAAGATGTTAAGGCAAATATATTGATGATTGTAGGCGAGGATGATTTGATGTGGGATAGCCTTGCTATGGCAAATAAAATAAAAGAACAAAACCCTAAGGCAAAGATTTATTCATATAAAGGAGCAGGGCATATATTTGCTGGCAATGGTGTTTTAAATTTAGGAAAAATTAGAATTGCAACAGGTGGGACAGCTGAAAACAATGATAAAGCAGAAAGTGAATCAAGAAAAACTATTGATGCTTTCTTAAAAGAAAACCATAAATAAAAAAATACTTGGGTATTTAAGGACGGTAGAAATTTAAAATCTATTGTCTTTTTTTGCTCTAAAAAGGAGGTAGTAAATGATTTTAAGAATATACAAGAAGCAATAAAGTATGAAGTGTTACAAGACGAAAAAGAATATTTAAAACTCTTAAAAGTTATAGGTAATAATCAGAAATATGATTTTTATAGCCAATTAAGTATATACAACAAAGAACCTGAAGATAGAGATTATGCGACTTTTGATATGTGGAAAAAATATTTTGGCAGAGTTGTTATGAGAGGTCAAAAGAGTATTCCAATTTTAGTTGGAAGTGATATAAATCAAAGAGTTTCATATATTTTTGATATTAGTCAGACTACATCAATGGATAGGAATATTAATGAGGTTAGTTTATGGCAGTTTGACCACGAAAATCATAACGAGGATTTAAAAGAAATAATAAGAGATTCTTCATTTGAAGCTAGTGATTCACTCAATGAAAATATATTTTCTTTGAGCTGAATTTATGGAGATGAATATATTCACTTGGCTCTTGCTGATTTGAGAATAGATATAGAGGATAGACTGAGTTTTGAAAAGTTTATGAGAGACTCAATATCCTATGCGATAGTTAATAGGTTTAATACATCCTATCCTATGGATATGGAAAATTTAATAAATAATTTTTCTAGAATTAATACAATTTCTTTAGAACAGATAGGTCTTGTAATATCAAGGGTTAGTGAAGATATTATAGATAAAATAAAAGAAAAATCTAAGGAAATGGATCGTGCTAGGATGCTGACAGAAAGGGCCGCTGCCGACTATAATAGAGATATAGAAAATATAAATGAAGATAGAGGAGGTCAAAATGATTTATATAGACGAGTTGATAGGTCAAGAAGTAGAGATGGACGAGTTTTCACAGATGGAAGCGACAGAGGAAATAGCGATGAAGCTCAAAGAGAAAACCTTGGATATGAAAGCAAATATCAAATATTAAATGCAATGGACTTTGGCATACCTCAAAAAAAGGGAGAGGAATATATGTTTCCAATACTTATTTGCGAAGATGATTCAAGACAACTGGAACAAATAACTCAAATAATTAAACAGTACTGTGCAATTTATCAAGGGCGATTTGAAATTGCTTTAGCAACATCAAATTCAGCAAAATTGTTAGAGTACATCAACGAATATAATATTCAAGGAGGGACATATTACTTGGATATTGATTTGGGACAAGAAATGAATGGTATAGATTTAGCAGATAAAATTAGAACAATTGATGTAACGGGTAAATTTACATTTATTACTACTCATGAAGAGATGGCACCACTGACATTAAAACGAAAAATAGAAACATTTGATTTTATTGCAAAACATAGTAATGATTATTTGAAAAAACAGTTAATGACAAATTTAGAATTAGTCTATAATCGATTTATACAGCAACAAAAGAGAAAGGCAATTACTGTGGTTAGATTTAAAGTAGGGAATATTTGTTACAAGCTACCTATAGATGATGTTGTGTACATGACTACATCAGACAAACCTCATCGTTTAACACTATACACAAAACGGGGAAAACATGAATTCTATGGTAAAATTAGTGACTATGAAGAGAAATATTTAGAATTAACTAAAGTATCACAATCTACCTTGGTTAATTTTGATTATGTAGATATGTTTCGTGTTGATAAACGAATGATTGTATTTACGAATGGTCTGTATGTGGAGTGCTCAAAGCGTTATGTAATGGAAATAAAAAATAAGATGCAAGGTATTAATATTTGAAGAAACGATTGTAAGTCAACTGCTTGGATGGATAATTTAAGCAGTTTTTTCATATGTAGCATAGGATGAATTATTGCCATAGTTTTAGCCTATGGAGAAATGCGTTTAGAGCGTATTATACGGGGTGAAGATTCTATGATAGACTATTTTTAATCAATCAAAACAAGGGAGCGGATGACAGATGACAACTTCAACAATCGGATTTCCTCGTATTGGAAAATTGCGAGAATTAAAATTTGCTACACAAAAATACTTCAAACAAACTATTAATGAGTCAGATTTACGTCAAGTCGCAGCTGATTTGCGCAAGGAGCACTTAACCTTACAACAAGCACGCGGGATTGATTTTATTCCGTCGAATGACTTTAGTTTCTACGATCAAGTATTGGATGCGGCTGTATTATTCAATATTGTGCCAGAAAGATACCGTGAATTAGGCTTGAGCGAACTAGATACGTATTTTGCACAAGCACGCGGATATCAAGGCGATGCTGGAGATGTAAAAGCGCTAGCACTGAAAAAATGGTACAATACCAACTATCACTACTTAGTCCCTGAAATTGAGCCAAGCACAGAGATTAAATTAGTCGGCGAGAAGCCCTTTAATGAATATGAAGAAGCGAAGGCGTTAGGTATTGAGACTAAACCCACTGTTATTGGGCCATTTACGTTGTTGAAGCTAGCGAAGTTTACAGATGAGCGTCAGCCGTCAGCGGTGGCGAGTGAATTGGCAGCGGTGTATAAAGAATGGTTCGCTCGCTTTAATCAGTTAGGAGCAGACTGGGTACAGTTAGAAGAGCCGTCGCTAGTGCTTGATTTAACTGAAGAAGACAAGACCTTACTTCAGACATTATACACCGATTTGTTAGCTGAAAAAGGAGCGCTCAGGGTGCTCGTTCAAACGTACTTTGGTGATGTGCGTGATGTATATACGGAGTTGCTAGCGTTAGATATCGATGGATTAGGACTTGATTTTGTCGAAGGTAAGCAGTCACTGGCTTTAGTCCAGGAGCATGGCTTCCCAGCTGATAAGACACTTTTCGCTGGGGTTGTGAATGGGAAAAATATTTGGCGTAATAATTATCAAGAAACATTGAAACTCGTTAAGCAACTGCGCAAAAAAGTGGAACAAATTGTGCTATCAACGAGCTGTTCCCTTCAATTAGTGCCATATACATTAGAGAATGAAACAGCACTAACTGATGAGCAAAAAGCGCATTTAGCCTTTGCTACGGAAAAACTGGATGAATTAAATGAACTAGATACAATCTTGGAACATGGCGCGCAAGAAGCACTGGAAGCTAATGTAGATTTATTCGATGGTTCTCGCGTGCAATCGGATGATACGGTTCGTCAGCAGGTTGCAGACTTAACAGAGGATGACTTTACTCGTCGACCTGAAGCGAAAGAACGTGTAGGAATTCAGCGCGATGCGTTCGACTTACCGCTATTGCCGACTACGACAATTGGCTCATTCCCACAAACAGCTGAAGTGCGCAAAAACCGTAGCGACTTCCGTAAAGGGGAAAAATCAGCAGCGGAATACCGTAAGTTTAACGAACAAGAGATTGAACGTGTTATTCGTCTGCAAGAAGAGATTGGTCTAGATGTGTTAGTTCATGGTGAGTGCGAACGGAATGACATGGTTGAATTCTTCGGTGAGAACTTGGATGGTTTCTTATTTACGGAGAAGGCATGGGTTCAATCATACGGAACGCGTTGTGTGAAGCCACCAATTATTTGGGGTGATGTGAAGCGAAGAGAAGCTATTACGGTTGACTACTCTACGTACGCCCAAAGCTTAACCAATCAGATTGTAAAAGGGATGTTAACAGGTCCGGTAACCATCTTCAACTGGTCGTTCCCACGTGAAGACTTATCAGTGAAAGACGGTATTTACCAATTAGCGCTAGCTATTCGTGAAGAAGTCCTAGATCTGGAAGCCCATGGTATTAAAATTATTCAAATTGATGAAGCTGCTCTTCGTGAAAAGTTGCCGCTCCGCCAGACAGACTGGTACAGTGAATATCTTGACTTCGCTATTCCAGCTTTCCGCTTGGTTCACTCGGGGGTACAACCACAGACACAGATTCATACGCATATGTGCTACAGTGAGTTCGAAGATATTATCGAAAGTATCGATGCAATGGATGCTGATGTGATTAGCTTCGAGGCTTCACGTTCGGATCTCAGCTTAATTGATACGTTAGTCGATGTGGAGTTCCAAACACAAGTCGGTCCAGGAGTATATGATATTCACTCACCACGTGTTCCGAGCCAAGCTGAAATCGAACGAGCACTAGAAACATTTGTCAATAAATTACCAAAAGAAAATATTTGGGTAAACCCAGATTGTGGATTAAAAACACGAAGCATTAAAGAAACAAGACCCGCATTGGAGAACTTAGTACAAGCAGCGAAAGCTATTAGAAAGCAGGTGTAACGAACATGACCATCATCGATAAATATCAACAAAAACAGGTTTTTTCTTTTGAAATGTTTCCACCAAAGGGCAAGCATAACATGGAAAAACTGCATGAAACGATTGATTTATTCTCCACATTGAAGCCAGATTTTATTAGTGTCACGATGGGAGCAGGGGGTGTCGGCAATTCGAAAGGGACCGTTGATATTACAGATGATATCCAACAAAGATATCAGATCGATAGTGTGGTCCACTTGCCCAGTATTCATTTAAGTAAGCCAGAAGTATCAGATATATTGGCGGATCTTAAGCGTCGTAATATTAGCAATATTTTAGCGTTGCGTGGTGATGAACATCCAGGTACAAGCCGGTCGCAAGACTTTAACTATGCGAGTGATTTAATTGAATTTATTAAAGAGTCGGGCGATTTTAATATATTGGCAGCGTGTTATCCAGAAGGTCATACGCAAAGTGCTTCTATTGTCGAAGATGTGAAGCATTTGAAGCGGAAGGCAGATGCTGGGGTGGATGCATTCGTCACGCAATTGTTCTTAGATAATGAATATTTTTATCGTTTTAGAGAACGTGCTGATATCGTCGGGATCGATCAACCGATATCAGCAGGCATTATGCCAGTCACGAGTAAGAAACAAATCGAACGCATGATTCAACTGACTGGGGCGAATCTACCGAAGAAATTTGTATCAATTATTGACCGCTTCGGAGATAATCCGAAAGCCTTGCTAGATGCGGGAATTGCTTACGCAGTGGATCAAATTATCGATCTCTTAGCGCAAGATGTGAACGGGATTCATCTGTATACGATGAATAATTCCTATATTGCCAAAAATATTTATCGTGCAATCAAAAATATTGTCTAATGTATAAAAAATGCCAAGTCTGTCACCTAGCAGATTTGGCATTTTTAGCGGGTGGTGTAGCCATAAGATTCAATGATTTTTTGTAATTGATGGATGTAAACGCGAGCGACAGAAGTCAGTTTGGCTTTATCATTGGAAATCCAGCCTAAGCGCATCGTAGCATCGACATTCAAGGGAATCGAGATAATATCTTCCCCGTTCAAATCAGTACTTAAAATACCGGAACTAATCGTATAACCATTCAATCCAATAATTAAATTAAAAATAGTTGCTCGGTCACTGACATGAATCGTCTGCGATAATTTCGATAATTGGACTACTTCTTCGGCGAAGTAACCAGAATTCATCTCACCTTGCTCGAAGGCTAAGAAGGGATAGGGGGCTAAGTCTTGTGGATCAACACTTTTGCGATGAGCAAGTGGATGAGTGCGGGTAACGAAGACATGCGGCGAGGCTTCGAATAGGGCGTGATAGGTTAGGTCGCGTTCTTTTAATAATTTGCGAATGACCCGCTCATTGTGATCACTTAAGTATAAAATCCCGATATCACTTCTAAATTCAGCCACATCAGCAATGATGTCATAGGTTCGCGTTTCGCGTAATGTGAAGTCATATTCTTCCAATTCTAAGTTCTTGAGTAGCTGGACGAAAGCATTAACCGAGAAGGCATAATGTTGTGTGGAGATAGCAAGCAACTTTTTAGCGGGCTTCTCACTATGATAGCGATCGATCATTAAGTCCGTCTGTTCTAAAATTTGGCGGGCATAGGCTAGAAACTCGGTCCCATCGACTGACAGAGAGACACCGCGGTTAGACCGATTAAAGATCGTAATCCCCATTTCCTCTTCTAATTGCTTAATAGCTGCGGATAGACTAGGTTGGCTCATGAATAATTGTTCAGCGGCTTCGGTGATCGAACCACATTCAACGACTTTAACGATATAACGCAATTGATCAAGTCGCATAGATTGGACTCCTTTCATTTGTCTGTTTTAAGCTAGTATACCACAAATTTAGCGTTAATATGGGCTGGAGACAGATTCTGATTCAAGCTGTGTCAACCGTTGACGTAGGCGGTATTTCTTGTTAAAATAAACTGTCATACGAAAGGGAGCGATTGTAATGAGTTGGATGACGATTCATAGTGGGTTAGAGCGAATAGGTGGTAATATTGTTGAAATAGCAACAGAGCGTGTGCGCGTGTTGACCGATTTTGGGGTGGGCATTGGGGATTCAGATGCATCAGATGAGCACCAAATGAGTGACTTGGAACAACATCTTTTGGCTGGGTCACTACCTCGAATAGAGGGAGTATTTGAAACAGATCAATTTCAACGTGTTACTTTAGCGGATCGTCAGACAGATGAACGGCCGCTGGTTGTTATTTTGTCACATTTACATATTGATCATATGGGTGGGTTAATTTATTTGCCGAGTGATGCGACGGTTTATATGAGTGAATCGACTTGGCGCTTATATCAGCAGCTTATTCAATTAGGACTGGAACAACTCCCTACTTGTCAGATGGTTCCAGTGAATGAAGATGAGTGGATTGACATTGAAGATATTTCTTTTTGTCTGAAGAAGAGTGATCATGATGTGCCGGGAGTTGCATCGATTTGGTTAGAGACACCGGATGCTAAATTGATTCATTCGGGTGATTTTCGCCTGCATGGTACGTCGCCGGAGGATGTGCTGGATTGGGCGCGGGCAGCTCATGAGTGGCAACCGGATATTTTACTAATCGAAGGGACAACTTATTCCAAAGGTACCGATGAAGGCAAGGTTGACAACCAAGAAGAATCGAATAAGGCACGGCTTTATTTGGCTTCTGAAGCAGCCTTAGTTGCGGAGTTTAAGCAACTCTTAAAACAACAAGATCAACTGATAGCAATCAACTTATATGAACGAAATATTGAGCGAATTGTCGCACTTCATCGGGCGGCGCAGCAATTGGATAAGACCTTCGTGATGGAAACAGCCATTGCCCAGCTTGTTCGTGCGTTTTACCCGGATGAGAAAATTGTGGAATGGAGTCCCGTAGTGAAAGATGAGATATTAACCCAGCCAGCTAAGTTTATTTTGCAAAATAGTTATGCTCATATAGATCGCTTAGCGGAAATAGGTGCGGGATTATATTTGCATAGTAATGGGACACCTCTGGGAGATTATGACCCTGAATACGCGCAGATGCTGAGCCGAGTGGAGGCAGCAGGGTTCGAATTTCAACGCTTTGCGGTCAGTGGTCATGCGACACCGGAAGATATTTTAACCATTGCTAAAACCATTGATGCGACATGGACAATTCCGTGGCATACGTTCAATCCCGAGCGCTTAGAGCAGGCGTTAGAAGCAATTGGTCTACAACCATTTATGCCGAGTTGTCAACACTCTTATGATTTAGCGAAAGGATTATGCGAATGAAAACTTTAACCATTTTTGAAACCAGTGACGTTCATGGCTACATTTACCCATCAAATTACCAACAAAAAAAAGAAAATCAGCCATTCGGGTTGTTGAAAATTGCTCAGTTGTACCAACAAGAAGTCGCAACCTTGGATGGTCCATCGTTATTGATTGATAATGGAGATATTTTACAAGGGTCACCGCTCAGCTATTATGTCAAAAAAGAACATGATGTACCAGATGAGTTAATCCGTCTCTACAATGAGCTACCGTATGATGTAGGTGTTGTGGGGAATCATGAGTTTAATTATGGTCTGCCTTATTTAAAACGGGCGATTGAACAGCTGAATCATCCGATTGTGTCGGCGAATATATTAGATGAGACGGGGAGTCCAGCATTGGGTAAGCCGTATGAGATTATTGAAAAAGATGGCATTCGTTGTGGGATTTTGGGGCTAACAACGCAACATATCCCGCACTGGGAGCATCCGAGTCATTATGAGGGGTTGACCTTTAAGTCAGCTGTTGAGATGGCTAAGCACTTTATCCCTGAATTAAGAACGCAAGTGGATGTTGTGATTGTCAGTTATCATGGCGGATTCGAAAAAGATTTGGATACTAGAGAAGAGACCGAAGTACAAAATGGCGAAAATGAAGGAATCCGTTTGTTAGAAGAAGTGGCTGACATTGATGTGTTGTTGGCAGGCCACCAGCATAATCATTATGCCCAAGTGGTGGATGGAACACCGATTGTGATGCCTGGTCATAAAGGAAGTTATCTCGGAAAAGTAACCCTTCATTTTTCTGAGAGTGAGACGGGATTACATTTGGAAGATGCCATTCCTGAATTGCTTCCGGTTGAGGAGATAACGCCGATTGATGATGCTTTGCAGTCTAAAGCCGAGCCACTTCATCAAGCAGTGAATGAGTGGCTGGATCAACCGATAGGACGGATTGAAGGCAACTTATTAATCGAAGATGCCCATGAAGCACGACTAACGGGTCACGCCTATGTGGACTTCATTAATCAAGTACAGATGGCATATGGTCAGGTGGATATCTCGGGAACTAGTATTTTCCGCGATGATGTATTAGGACTTGCTGAAGAAGTGACCACGCGTGATATTGTGACGAATTATATTTACCCGAATACGATCGCGGTGGCGGAATTGACCGGCGCAGAACTGAAAGCTGCCCTGGAACAATCAGCTGAATATTATGTGGTTGATGATGCAGGACAACTGAGTATTAATCCCGCATGGTGTGATCCGAAACCGAAGCCATATAATTATGATATGTATGCGGGTGTACAGTACACCATTGATCTGGCGCAGCCGGTGGGGTCTCGCATTACGACCCTTCATTATCACGGGGAACCGATTAAACCTGATCAGACATTAGAAGTAGCGGTCAATCTTTACCGAGCAGTAGGTGGTGGCGATTATACCATGTTTAGTGCGGATAAAATTGTACGCGAAGTGACTGTTCCAATGACCGAATTAATTGCTGACTATATCGCTGAGCATACACCCGTGCAAGTGACGGCGACATCTAACTTCCAAGTCATTCACTCTGAATTGGACAAGATCTATCCAACCCAATAAAATAGAATAAATACTAAGGCTGAGAGAAATCTCGGTCTTTTTTTATTGACATAATAAGTTAAAAAATAGAACAAAACTATTTTTCAGTGAGTAATTTCACAAATAAAATGAAATATGTTATACTATAAATAAATATTATAAGGAGTGTAATAATGAAACGGATAAATTTTAAATCAGCAGCTTTATTAGTAGCAAGTGGTTTGGTATTAGTAGGGTGTCAGACGACAGGTGATACAGCCAGTGATGTAGCGGGAGAATCTGGAGTCTATGAAGGGACCGGAGAAGGACGTAATGGCAATATTGTAACAGAAGTAACGATAGAAGATGGAAAAATAAAAGCTATTGATGTTGAAAGTAGTGAGACGGAACGATTGGCTGAGCCAGTTTATGAACAGTTGCGTGAAGAGATGATTGCACGCAACTCTACGGAAGTTGATTCTGTCTCAGGGTCAACCATGACCAGTGAAGGCTATATTAATTCGGTGACTAATGCGTTGGAGGAGAATAATGTTGAATTAACGGAAGCGACCGATCAGTCTGAGGCATCCGATAGTCAGACGGGGCAATTGGATGAAGAGTATACGTATGATGTTGTAGTTGTTGGGGCAGGTGGAGCAGGTTTTAGTGCAGCGATTGAAGCAGCCGAACAAGGCTATTCAGTCACTATTATCGAGAAGATGCCAGTGACCGGTGGGAATACGTTGATTTCTGGTGGTGAGATGAATGCACCGGGCAACTGGGTACAAGAGAAGTTAGGGATCGACGGAGATAGTACGGATATTTATTATGAAGATACGATGGAGGGCGGTAATAACGAAGGGAACCCAGAATTAGTCCGCTTAATGGCTGATAGTGCCTTAGCATCCGCTGAATGGTTAAAAGATGAAGTGAACGTTGAGTTCTTAGACGATCAATTATTCCAGTTTGGTGGCCACAGTTTCCAGCGGGCACTTATTCCAGTCGGTCATACCGGTCAGGAACTAATCGACAAGATGGAAGCGAAAGCAGATGAGCTAGGTATTGATATTTATACCGAGACAGAAGCTCAGTCCCTACTGACAACAGATGATGCTGTCAGTGGTGTCGTGGCAACTAATCATGGCCAAGAAGTCACCTTCAATGCAGAACAAGGGGTTATTCTAACAACGGGTGGCTTTGGTTCAAATGTTGAAATGCGGACAGAAGCTAACGAAGAATACGACGACCGTTATGGGACAACGAACTCTCCTGGTGCGACAGGCGACGGCATTATTATGGCACAAGAAGTTGGCGCAACTGTCGATAACTTGGAACATATCCAAACTTACCCAGTATCCAATCCAAAAACAGGGGAAATCTCGCTTTTAGCGGATAGTCGCTTCGATGGTGCTGCGTTAATTAATCAAGAAGGCGAGCGATTCGTCGAAGAATTAGAACGACGCGATGTTATCTCAAAAGCGATTATTGATCAAACAGGTGGCTACGCGTATCAAGTCTGGGACCAGACATTAGGTGAAGAGACGGGAACGCTTGAAGCTCACCAACGCGAGCTGGAACAACTGCAAGAACAGGATCTGATCTATGTAGCCGATACATTAGAAGAAGGAGCAGAATACTGGGATATTCCGGTTGAACAGTTCATGGAGACAGTCGAGAAGATTAATGCATACGCAGAATCTGGGGAAGATCCAGACTTCAATCACCGAAAAGGCTTAGCTCCGATTAAAGATGCGCCATTCTATTTCCAGAAGGCGGCTCCATCAGTACACCATACAATGGGTGGATTAGTGATTAATGAGCATGCTGAGGTATTGAATGAATCAGGTGAGCCGATTAAGAATTTATATGCTGCTGGGGAATTAACCGGTGTTATTCAAGGAGCCAACCGTCTAGGAGGTAACGCCATTACGGATATTATTACCTTTGGGCGTATTGCCGGCAAGCGTATTGGGCATCATTAAGCTAGCCAATACAAGTGAACTAACTGTGTAACTTAAATGAGTGGCTTACTTCCGAGATAAGTTGGGAGTGAGCTACTTTTTTCTGTTAATAATGATATATTATGTTGAGGTTTTTAATCAACTATTGTAAAAAATGGCCGTAAATTTTATAATGGATGAGGAGAGAAAAAATCTTCGTAAGGTGAGGTTATTTTTAACCTACATGTAGTGAATAATGAGAAGGAGTGACTGGTGTGGAAGTCAAATTTGATAATATTCGGATGAGCTTCGATGGGACAAAAGAGGTCTTACGTGATATTAATTTTAAAATCCCAGAAGGGAAGCTCGTATCCATCTTAGGGCCGAGTGGATGTGGGAAGTCAACAACATTGATGTTAATTTCAGGATTAACGTTCCCAACTGAAGGAGAGATCTACTTCGGAGATCAGCAAGTAACGAAGCACGATGCAGTGAAGCGAAAAGTCGGCATGGTGTTTCAAAACTATGCACTTTACCCGCATTTGACGGTATTGGAGAATATTATGTTCCCCTTGAAGATGCTAGGTGTGAAAAAAGCGGAGCGACGCGAACGAGCGCTTGAATTAGCTAAGTTAGTTCATATTGATGAACATACAGATAAAAAACCAAAAGAGCTCTCAGGTGGACAACAGCAGCGTGTTGCGATTGCGCGGGCATTAGCGAAGCGACCATCTATTCTATTGATGGATGAGCCTCTGTCGAATTTGGACGCACGACTTCGTATAGAGATGCGTCAAGAAATTCGCCGGATCCAACAAGAAACGGGCGTCACCACCGTCTTTGTGACGCATGATCAAGAAGAGGCACTCAGTATTTCTGATGAGGTAATGGTCTTGCACGATGGGAACTTACAACAATATACAGATCCGATTACCCTTTATGAGAAGCCATCGAACTTATTTGTAGCGAAATTTATCGGGACACCTGTTATTAATACACTTCAGGCGGCTGAACATGCTGATTTACTTACGAACTTAGGGTTGTCTGCAGCTCTAGAAGCGCGGGTTGCCACGTTAGGATTACGTGCCGAGGATTTATCTGTAGTGAGTGACGAAAGCCAGTCAGTGTTTGAAGCGACGGTTGATCATGTAGAACGTGTAGGGAAAGACACGACCCTTCACTTGACAAAAGGTAATGCCCATATTGTGGCGACTGATATTGATCGTATCCCTGAAGTCGGTGAGCGTGTCATGATGGGGATTGATCCACAGAAGGTTCACTATTTTGATCAAGCGGGGATTGCCATTCAGATGCAAGTAGGTGACCACGTATGAAAGAACGACCAACCATAAAGCGAACCTTACAAGCGTTACTCTATTTACTGCCGATGCTCTTGATTATTGGAACCTTTAACTTATATCCTATTTTTCGTTCTTTCGAGATGAGTTTTTGGGCAGATTATAACTTCTTCAAGCAAGAAGTGAATGCGTATGGATTAGATGCCTTTAAGACGGTCTTTAGTGATCCACAATTTTGGTTAGCGGTGCGCAATACATTTATTTTTGTCTTAGGCGTAGTGCCTATTTCGATTATTATTTCTTTAGCAATTGCCTTGATGTTGCATTCGATTGATTTCTTACAAGGCTTTTTCCGCTCGATTTATTTCTTACCGTTCGTTACTTCAACGGTTGCGGTATCCATCGTGTGGCGCTGGTTGTATCACTCACAATATGGATTGATTAATTATTTCTTAGGGTTATTTGGATTTAATAGTATTCAATTTTTAACCGATCCGAAGTATGCGATGACTGCACTAGTGATTATGTCTGTATGGAAAGGGCTAGGCTTTAACATTATTTTATTTTTAGTGGGCTTAAGCAATATCAATGAGACCTATTATCAAGCAGCAAAAGTCGATGGAGCGCGTCCGTGGCAACGGTTCACCAACATTACTTTTCCGCTGCTCAGCCCGACCATGTTCTTAGTGTCCGTGATGGGTGTGATTAGTAGTTTTAAAGTATTTGATCAAGTATTTGCACTCTTTAACGGACGACCAGGCCCAGCTAATTCTGCTCTAACAGTTGTGTACTATATTTTTGACAAATTTTATGTTGAAAGCAACTATGCAGTAGCGAGTGCAGCCGGTTTGGTTTTATTCTTAATTATCTTATCGTTCACATTGATCCAAATGTGGTTCAATAAGCGATTCATGCAGTACTAGGAGAGGAGACGGACATGTTTAAATCAGGATTTTTAGGTGAACGAAAGCAGCATGCAACAGCTGGAGTCAATATGTTAAAAATTGTATCATATATTATGTTGATTATTGGGTCCTTGTCGATGATTTTACCGTTTTATTGGATGATTGCAACCTCCCTGAAGACAGGCGCAGAAGCGGTAGCGACTCCACCTGTTTGGTTCCCAGAGAGCTGGCGATGGAGTAACTATGAGCGAGCATTGGAAGTGGCTCCGTTCGGCCGATACTTCCTCAACAGTTTGCTTATTACCGCAGCAACAACTGTGGGAGAATTAGTTACATCAATTTTGGCGGCCTTTGCCTTTGCGAAGATGAATTTTTATGGAAAAAATGTCTTATTTACGATTTTAATTGCGACGATGATGGTACCATTCGAGTTACTGATGATTCCTAACTACTTGACACTTTCGAAGTTAGACTTGATCAACACGTATGGAGCGATGATTATTCCATTCTTGGCCAGTGTGTTCTCAGTCTTTATGTTAAAGCAAAACTTCGAAGCGGTACCGAAAGAGTTGTACTATGCAGCAAAAGTTGATGGAACGAGTGACTTTAAGTTCTTATGGCAAATTTTAGTCCCACTCTCGAAGTCCAGTGTTGTAGCAGTAACGATTCTAAAAGCAATTAGCAGCTGGAATGCGTTCTTATGGCCACTTATTGTAACGAACGAAACATCACTACGTCCACTGCCAGTTGGTTTGCAGGCCTTCACGACTGAAGCGGGAACGTATTTCGAATTACTAATGGCCGCTGCGACGATTGTAGTCGTCCCAATGATTATTATTTACATTGTTTTACAGAAATATATTATTCAAGGGGTTTCTAATACCGGGGTGAAAGGTTAGTCAATCTTTTGTGAAAAAATAGTTTATTTTAGCTAGTCATGTATGGTATATTATACTTGTCGATAGACACTTTAATTAAATCAAAGGAGTATGTGGAGTATGGATTTTAAGAAATTGGCAAAAATGTCACTTGCAATGATGTCAGCGGGAGCATTGTTAGCAGCTTGTGGTAATGGGGATTCAGCAGATAGTGGGAAGGACACTTCAGCAGGAGCAGATGACCAAGCAGCTGTGACTGAATTATCTGAACCGGTTGAAATTACGTTCTGGCATGCAATGAATGGGCCACACCAAGAAGCATTAACAGAACTTGTGAATAAATTCAATGAGTCACAAGACATGGTGACCGTCAATGAACAAGGACAAGGAAGCTATGATGACTTGAACCAGTCAATTAAGGCAGCTGCGACATCGGGTGATTTGCCAACAATGACTCAGTTGACCCCAACAGATGTACCAGAATTAGCATCTAATGATATCTTAGTTCCATTAACAGATGAGTACTTGACTGAACGCGGTCTAGAACAAGAAACATTAGACGATATTTATGAAGGGTTCTTAGATAGTTCACTTTACCAAGGCGAACGTTTTGCCTTACCATTCTCAAAATCCGTTCGTGTGATGTTCTACAACCAAGATTTACTTGACGAACATGATGCCGAAGTACCGAAATCATGGGATGACCTTGTTGCATTAGGCCAAAAAATGGCTGAAGCTAATTCAGATGCGGTTGCTTTAGGATTAGAGAACGGTATTGAGATGGAGTGGGAAACATTAGCTCGTCAGAATGGATCAAAATTTGCTGATGGTGAAGTGGCTGAGTTGAACACACCGGAAGCAGTGGAACCACTTGAGATGATCCAAACAATGCTTGACGAAGGATATGCGCGTACAGCAGGTGAAGATGGTTACATGTCAGGGCCATTTGGTAATGGAGCTTCAGCAGTCTACATTGGTTCATCAGCTGGAACAGCTCACGTTGCCCCAGCAGCTGAAGGAATTAATTGGTCAACAGCACCCATCCCAACATACAACGATACGGAGCTTGCTTTATTCGCGGGGAATGACTTAGGTTTATTCCAATCAGCATCAGCAGAAGAACAGCTAGCATTTGTTGAGTTTATGAAGTTCTTATTAGAACCTGAGAATTCTGCACAGTGGGCTGAAGCAACAGGTTACTTACCGGTTCGTCAATCAGCATTAGAGTCTGACAGTTACCAAAAATTCTTAGAAGAAAACCCAGCGTATAAAGCACCAACTGAAATGCTTGATTACGGTATGGCAAGCCAAACATTTGCTAATTACAGTACGTTCCGCCAGAACACAATTGATGCCATGGAATCTGTTACAATCTCTGGTAACAAACCACAAGACGCACTTGATACTCTACAAAAACAAACCGAAGCATTATATCAAGAAAACTAAGTAGATAAAAAGCACAGTAAAAAAGTAGCCCCTGAAAAGGAGGCTACTTTTTTTACTGTGCTGATTTTTCATTCTAGGGTAACGTTAGACTTGACCATTTCTTTTTTTCCATTCTTCCCATGTTTCATCATAGTGTTTTTCTTCTCTGCGTTTATCGAAATACCATTTCGTGACGTAATGTGATGTTGTTATCGAAAGTGTGATCCACCACCTATGTTTGTGTCCGGATAAAGAAGTCATCCCTTCTACAATGAAGAAAGCGGTTAAGTTTCTTAGAATAAGGTTTAGCCAAAACATTTTGTAGATCACTCCTTGTCCTAACACTTGGTTTTAGCACTTGATCTATTTTGGTCTATGATAGATTAATTCTTCCATTATAGTGTTGGTGCAATTGTATCAGGTAGATTGACGTATTGCAAGTGATAGGGTCGCGATTCAGATGGCTAGTGAGCATTCACCAGCATAAAAAAGCACCAACTTCTTATCCACCAGAAAGTAGAGTAGGAAGTTGGTGCAAGTGATTAACCTAGTTGTAGATTAGTCTTCAATGACGTCAACCGGTCCGTGGTCATCGATGTGGTCACCATGTTTGTGGTGCAAGCGACCGTCAACAAGGTAATCGGTGTGATCACCGTGTGGCACTTGTTCATGCTCACAGTCTTCAGAATGGTCACAGTCAGTATCAACTGGATGACATTCATCAGGGTTTTTGTCACTGACAGGAATTTTACATTCATCCCAGTGTTCCCCGTGTTTATGGTGTAAGTGGCCATCGTGAACATAATCGGTGTGATCATCGTGTTTAATCCGTGTGTGTCCACATTCTGGAGAATGTTCATGGTCATGGTGTGAGTGTTTGTTGCAATCAGTACTCATATGAATCACTCCTTCTTAAATTCTTATCCTCATTATACCATATTGGAGCAAAATTGTGAATAATAGCATCAATAGGCATATTTTTTATAATCAATTAATTTGTCAGATTATCGGCTAAATAGTTTTTTTAGTTCGGTGATTGCTGTTGTGCTGAGAGCTAGACCAAGTGAGATGAATAGTTCGGTTGCACCAAAGCTCGCTGGAATACTGAAAATTTCACGTGTGAACGGTAGTAGTGTGATTGAATAGAGTCCAATACAGACGACAAAGGCTAAAATAGCCCACTTGTTCGAGAAGAGTCCTAATTCCCAAGCGGTCTTTTTCGTTGAACGGGCTGGGAAAACTTGGAATGTTCGCGACAAGATAAGTGTTGAGAAAGCCATAGCAACGCCTAATTCAACCGAAGTTCGGCTACCGATCAATTGTGCGATAATGACAAAGATAGCAATGGTAACCCCACGGAAGATAACATTCTGCAAGGTTCCTCCAGCGAAGATTCCTTCATCCGGATCGCGTGGTGCTTCAGTCATGACATGATCTTCAGATGGTTCAAGTCCTAAGGCAATAGCAGGCAAGGCATCGTTCGCTAAGTTAATAAATAGAAGTTGTAAGGCGGTGAACGGATTAGCTAAGTTGAAGATAAGGGCAAATATAATAGCTCCCACTGCACCTAAGTTACCAGAGAATAAGTAAGAAATTGATTTCTTAATATTGTTGTAGACATTACGGCCCACTTCAACTGCTCCTACAATCGAGACAAAGTTATCATCCGTTAAGATCATGGCGGATGCATCTTTGGCAACATCTGTTCCTGATCCCATAGCAATACCGATATCTGCTTTCTTCAAGGCTGGCGCATCATTCACACCATCTCCAGTCATTGCAGTGACTTTATTTTTCTCTTGCCAAGCGTTGACGATACGAATTTTATTTTCAGGCGAGACACGCGCATAAACAGAGATACGTTCTAATTTTTCCATCAATTCAGCATCGCTTAAGGCATCTAATTCTCGTCCGGTTAGTGCTAAGTCCCCCTCTGAGAAGATAGCTAAATTCTCAGCAATCGCGCGAGCAGTTGTTTTATGGTCACCGGTAATCATAATTGTCCGGATACCGGCTCCTTTAGCTTGGGCCACTGCTTGAGCGACTTCTTCACGCGGAGGATCAATCATAGCCATGAGTCCGACTAAGATTAAGTCGTGCTCATCATCTAATTCAAGTGTCGAATGATCAACCGGTTTGTAAGCGAAGGCTAATACGCGTTTGGCTTCTTCAGAATATGTTTCATTCTGTGCTTGGAAGGACGCTAATGCTTCTGGGGTTAGTGGCTTCACTTCACCGTTAATCAAGACTTTGGCACTGCGGCGGAAGATGACATCAGGACCTCCCTTTGTCAGCATGAATTGTCGGCCGTCAATATTGTGTAAAGTAGACATTAATTTTCGGTCCGAGTCAAAAGGTAGCTCGGCAATACGCGGGTAGTGGCGCTGGATTTCATCATACGGCTGGCCAGAGTCATTACTGTGCAATATAAGTGCCGCTTCAGTGGGATCACCGGCTGTTTCGCCGTCTTCAGTAATATAGGAATCATTCGCTAGAACGGCTATATTCATTAAGAGGGTTGCTGTATCGGACCAGTCTTCTGGCTCACCATGAAATGGATTGTCTTCTCCTGCTAAGTAGGAATTCACAACCGTCATTTTATTTTGGGTTAAAGTTCCGGTCTTATCTGTACAAATAATAGAAGCGGAGCCTAGCGTTTCGACAGCGGGTAACTGACGAATAATGGCATGACGATCAGCCATTTTGTTCGTACCCGTAGATAAGACGATCGTAACAATGGATTGAAGGGCTTCGGGAATAGCTGCTACAGCCACAGCTACAGCAAACATAAAGGAATTAATGAGTTCACCCGTAACATCAGTGACGCCACCGCTAAATGCACGGAAGGCAGACAGGGCAAAAATAAGCACAGATAAGGCTAAGATTCCCCAGCCTAATTTGACACTGAAATCAGCTAATTTGCGCTGCAGTGGGGTTTCTTTCGCTTTCGCTGATTGAATCAGCTGAGCGACTTTACCCATTTCAGTCTCTAGCCCAGTACTAGTGACTAGAAATTCGCCGCGGCCATTAGTAACTAATGTGCTAGAGAAGACCATATTCGATCGATCACCAAGCGGCATCTCTTCATCGAATTGGGTGACTTCTTTTGAAGCAGAGATGGATTCTCCGGTGAGGGCACCTTCTTCTACTTGTAAGGTTTGCGCTTCGAGCAAGCGACCATCAGCGGGAATGTAATCTCCAACTTCAAGCGAAATAATATCGCCAGGGACAACATCTTTGGCTTCGATTTTTTGATAAGTTCCGTTACGCAAGACTGTGGCGGTTGGGGCTGAGAGGTTTTTCAGTGATTCCAGTGAATCTTCCGCTTTTCGTTCTTGAATAACGGTAACGATAGCGCTAATAATAACAATCCCTAAGATAACGCTCGACTCAATAATATCACCGAGTGCGATCTGGACCACGGCAACGATGAGAAGAACAATCACCATTGGATCTTTGAAGTTAGACAGGAAGAGTTGCCAGAGCGGTTTTCTCTCTCCTTGACTAATTTCATTAAGTCCGTATTGTTCTAAGCGCTGGGCCGCTTCCTTGGCACTTAGGCCGTGTTCTGAGGCGTTCAGCTGTCCTTTGAGCTCATCGATTGATTGTTGATAGACAGGTGTTGACATAATTTCTCTCCTTTTTTGAGTACGTTTTTCAAAAAAAGACGCATGTGGAAATATAACTTACTACATCCCACATACGTCTCACTATTTAATCCAACACCAGCAGCATCAAGTGCTACGGTTGGTGGTGTTGGCACAGATAAGCTTGAATTGTTTATCTGTCAGTTACTCCCGTACTCATATTTAGTTTGTTAATCTAGTATACAGTGCCCAGAAGCAGAAAGCAATACCCAAAAGCAGAAAAATAGATTTTTTTCTAGAGGGCAGATTTTTTGAGGAGAAAGATAAGTCGGACCTATATTTTTAGCTCATATCTGTTATAATTGAAGTGATGTACGTTTGTAAATGATCGATAAATAATGAAATCAAACGGTATTGTAGAATGGAGTATGATGATGAAGAAAGTATTAGTTGCAAACCGTGGCGAAATCGCGATTCGAATTTTTAGAGCATTAACCGAACTCGATATCCAAACGGTTGGTATTTATGCGGCTGAAGATGAGCAGTCCGTGCACCGATTCAAGGCAGATGAGGCGTATCTAATCGGTGAAGGGAAGAAGCCGATTGATGCATACTTAGATATTGAAGGCATTATTGCCTTAGCGAAAGATATTGGGGTAGATGGAATTCACCCGGGATATGGATTTTTGTCCGAAAATCTGGAGTTTGCTCGTCGTTGTGAAGAAGAAGGCATTACTTTCATTGGGCCTAAGTCGGAACATTTGGATATGTTTGGGGATAAGTTAAAAGCAAAAGCGGTTGCTCTGGCAGCAGGAATTCCAACAATTCCAGGAACAGATGGGGCTTTGGATCAAGTAGAAGATGTATTAGCGTTTGCAGAAGAGGCGGGTTATCCGGTTATTATGAAAGCAGCGCTTGGTGGTGGTGGTCGCGGGATGCGGGTGGCGCGTACACCAGAAGAAGTGAAGGAAGGCTTCTCTCGTGCTCAGTCTGAAGCGAAGGCTGCTTTTGGTCGGGCAGATGTTTATGTTGAGCGCTTTATAGAAAACCCGAAACATATTGAAGTGCAAATTTTAGGTGATGCACACGGGAATATCTTACATTTATACGAACGAGATTGCTCGATTCAGCGTCGTCACCAAAAAGTTGTCGAACTCGCGCCGAGTGTCAATTTACCGGATGACTTGCGGGAGCAAATCTGTCAAGCAGCTGTTCAAGTGATGCAGCATGTGAATTACTTAAATGCGGGAACAGTTGAATTCTTAGTTGAAGGATCGGAGTTCTTCTTCATTGAAGTGAACCCACGTGTTCAAGTTGAGCATACCATTACAGAGATGATCACAGATATTGATATTGTTCAGTCCCAAATCCAAATTGCGCAAGGTTTGTCCTTGAATGAAGAGATGGGATTACCCGAGCAAGAGGACGTCAATTTGAATGGCTATGCCATTCAATGTCGTGTGACAACAGAAGATCCAGAGAATGATTTCTTGCCTGATACGGGTAAGATCAATACGTATCGTTCACCGGGTGGCTTTGGCGTGCGTCTTGATGCGGGGAATGGCTTTGTTGGGACGGTTGTGACACCTTACTTTGATTCGCTGTTAGTGAAAGCTTGCGTTCATGGGCGAACCTTTGATCTTGCTTGTCAGAAGATGGCGCGGGTCTTGAAGGAGTTCCGTATTCGTGGAGTGAAGACCAATATTGCGTTCTTAAAAAATGTTATTCACCATCCAACGTTTATCAGTGGTGATGTGACGACAAAATTTATTGACAATACACCAGAATTATTTGTCTTTCCGAAGAATCGTAACCGTGGGAATAAGACTTTAAAATATATTTCTGATGTGACGGTCAATGGGTTCCCTGGTGTCGGCAATATTGATAAGCCGCGTCTGTCAGCACCGCGAATGCCTGAAGAATTGAGCCTGTTGAAACCGGGCGAAAACTTACCGCATCCAGATTCATTGAAATACGTATTGGAAACAGAAGGACCTGAAGCGGTGGCTCGTCGTGTAAGTGCAGAGAAAAAATTAATGCTGACGGATACGACCTTCCGTGATGCGCACCAAAGTTTGATCGCTACACGGATGCGTTCATATGATATGTTCAATATTGCCCGGCAGACGAACCAAGCGCTCCCAAATGTTTTCTCCCATGAGATGTGGGGTGGAGCGACCTTCGATGTGGCCTATCGCTTCTTAACTGAAGACCCATGGGAGCGTCTGCGCAAATTACGTGAATTGATGCCGAATGCCTTGCTTCAAATGTTATTCCGAGGTTCGAATGGTGTCGGTTATGCAGCTTATCCAGATAATGTCTTACAAGAATTTATCCGCTTAGCAGCCAAGAATGGTATTGATGTTTTCCGCATTTTTGATAGCCTGAACTGGATCCCACAGATGGAAAAAAGTATTCAATTCGTCCGTGATAATCAAAAAATTGCCGAAGCAGCGATTTGTTATACCGGAGACTTGAACAGTGCCAGTGAGACTAAATATACGTTAAGTTATTATAAGGAATTAGCTCAAGAACTGGAAAAACTCGGTGCGCATATGATTGCGATTAAGGATATGAGTGGACTCTTGAAACCAGATGCAGCTTATCGACTGATCAGTATGTTGAAAGAAGCAGTTGATTTGCCGATTCACTTGCATATGCACGACACGAGTGGAAATGGGATTTACACGTATGGAGCAGCAACAAGAGCTGGCGTTGATATCGTTGATGTAGCACTTAATGCATTCAGTGGAATGACTAGTCAACCCTCAATGGGTAGTCTATACTACGCCTTGGAAAATTCTGAGCGGGAGCCAGACTTAGATATCGAGAATGTGGAGCAGATTAACCGTTACTGGCAAGATATTAGAGGGTTTTACCGTATTTTTGAAGAAGGGATTTCAAGTACAGCAACCGAGGTGTACAAGCATCAGATGCCAGGTGGCCAGTATACGAACTTGAAGCAACAAGCCAAAAGCGTCGGTCTGGAAGATAAGTGGGACGAAATCAAGGATATGTACGCGACAGTTAACCAAATGTTTGGTGATATCGTGAAAGTGACGCCATCATCCAAGGTGGTCGGCGATATGGCACTATTCATGGTTCAGAATAATCTAACCGAAGCGGATGTGTACAAAAAAGGTCGTAGCTTAACTTATCCACAATCGGTCATTGACTTCTTCAGTGGCAAGTTAGGGCAACCTGCTGGCGGCTTCCCAGAAGAATTACAACAGCTTATCTTAGGCGAGACAGAAGCCATTACTGAACGACCGGGTGATTTGTTGGAGCCAGTTGATTTTAGCAAAGTTGAGGCTGAATTAGCAGAGAAGTTGAACCGTCAAGTAACCGAAGAAGAAGTGTTGAGCTATATCATGTATCCGCAAGTATTCTTAGATTATGAGGACTTATATGAACGCTTCGCTGATGTAACGAAGATGGATTCCTTAACGTTCTTCTACGGTATGCGACGTGGTGAGCAGATCGAAGTGAAGATTGAAAAAGGGAAAACCTTAATTATTTCCTTGAATTCAATCAGTGAGCCGGATCCGAATGGGATGGTGACCTTATACTTCAACCTGAATGGACAAGCGCGGGAAATTCAAGTGAAGGATCATTCGATTACCAGTACGCAAGCTGTAAACAAAAAAGCTGAGCCATCCAATAAACATCACTTAGGAGCAACGATGCCAGGAAGTATTCTAGAAGTCTTGGTGCAGGCAGGTGACACGGTTGAGAAAGGTCAACCTGTTGTAATTACCGAAGCGATGAAGATGGAAACCACAATTCGAGCCAATACATCAGGCACAGTCAAGCATGTCTATGTTTCCGCGGGTGATCCGATTGAAGTCAGTGATTTATTAGTAGAACTTGAGTAGGAAATCTGCCATTCATGAGCATACGAAATGATAAAAACAGTCAACTTGCCACCGGATTTAGTGTATAATGGAGAAGAAGCGAATATTATAAAAAAGAAGAGGAAGAATATACGTGAAAGCAAAACGAAGCGAACGATTAGTAGATATGACTCATTATTTATTGGAGCATCCGTTTGATATTATTTCGCTGACTTATTTTGCTGAGTTATACCAGGCGGCAAAGTCCAGTATCAGTGAAGATTTGAATATTATTAAGGAACGATTTGTCCGCTTAGGGATTGGCGATTTAGAAACCTTCGTCGGAGCAACGGGTGGCGTGCGCTATATTCCCACGGTTGACAGCGAACAACAGCATCGACTAATTGCAGAATTAGTAGAAGAATTAGACGGGTCAGAGCGCCTATTACCAGGGGGATTTGTCTATCTATCCGACGTCTTAGGACAACCGAAGTGGCTCAATCATATTGGACGAGTGATTGCGAGCCGGTACATGGATGAAGATGTGGATACGGTGATGACTGTAGCAACGAGTGGTATTCCAATTGCCCAAAGTGTCGCCCGATTCTTAAATGTGCCATTCACGATTGTTACCCGTGATCCAAAAGTGACAGAAGGAAGTACGGTTAGTGTCAATTATGTTTCCGGATCTGATCATACTAGGGTAGAGAAGATGGAATTAGCGAAGCGAAGTTTAGCAGAAGGGTCAAAAGTAGTCGTGGTCGATGATTTTGTTCGGAGTGGCGGTACGATTGAGGGGATGCGAGCCTTGTTAGATGAGTTCAATGCTACCTTGATCGGCACTACCGTTGTTGTCGAAAATATTGTCGGAAAATCGAGCGTGTCAGCTAACTATCGCTCATTAATCCAAATCAGCGACGTCGATGAACAACAAAATACGATTCAGGTGAAGCTAGGCGACTTTTTTGACGCATAAACATATGAGATCGCTGAAAAATTACGGCTAATGAGATTAGAACCGAACAATATTGTTTTATGCAAGGATGAACGGTGTATGATACAATAAAGGTGATATTGAACCAATTGAATGAGGAGAATTATAGTTATGAAACGTTTTGCAATTATTTTAGCGGCGGGTAAAGGAACGCGAATGAAGTCAAAAGTGAATAAAATGCTTCATCCCGTGATGGGTCAGCCCATGGTTAATTATTCAGTCGAAGTGGCAACACAAGCGGGCGCTGAAGAGATTATTTCGATTCTTGGAGTTGATGCGGAGATGGTCCAAGATTATCTGGGAGATCGTTCGCAATTTGCTTACCAAGAAGAGCAACTTGGAACGGCCCATGCTGTGATGCAGGCAGCTGACTTGTTAGAAGGAAAAGAAGGGACCACCCTAGTTATCTGCGGTGATACGCCTCTTATCTCTAACGAAACTATCGAGAACTTGTACAACTATCACGAACAAGAAGGAGCGAAAGCAACCATCTTGACGGCAATTGCTGATGATCCCTTCAGTTATGGGCGAGTCTTGCGTTCAGAAGAGGGAACAGTCACAAAAATTGTCGAACAAAAAGATGCTACGGAAGAAGAAAAACAAGTTCGTGAAATCAATACAGGAACCTATTGTTTTGATAATAAAGCGTTGTTCGAAGCACTAAAGCAAGTTGATAATAATAATGCACAAGGTGAATATTACTTACCTGATGTTATTGAGATCTTAAACGCTCAGGACGAGAAGGTTTCCGCTTATTCAATGACTGATATGGTGGATTCTTTAGGCGTCAATGATCGGACAGCTCTGGCTAAGGCTAACCAATTGATGCAACAGCGCATTAATCAACAACATATGCTTGCCGGCGTAACGTTAATTGATCCGGATAATACCTATATTGAAGCAGGCGTTGAAATCGGGCCAGATACAACGATTGAGCCTGGTGTATACTTAAAAGGGCAGACGACAATCGGTAGTAATGTGACAATTGGGATGGGCTCAGTGATTACGGATAGTCAGATTGCTGATGACGTTACGATTATCTCCAGCAACATTACAGAAGCAACAGTTGGTCAACATTCTGATATTGGTCCGAATAGTCGCTTGCGTAAAGGTGCTATTCTTGAAGATAACGTGCATATTGGCAATTACGTTGAAGTGAAGAACGCTACCTTAAAGAGTGGCGTAAAAGCGGGGCATCACGCCTATATTGGGGACGCAACAATTGGTGAACGTGTTAATGTCAGCTGTGGGGTTATCTTTGCTAACTATGATGGAATAAACAAGCATCATTCTGTTATCGAAGCAGATGTCTTCATCGGAAGTAATGTAACAATCGTATCCCCAGTAACCGTACAGGCGGGAGCTTTCTTAGCAGCGGGCTCAACTATTAATCAAGATGTAGCAGCAGATGCATTGGCCATTGCTCGTAGTCGCCAAGAAAATAAAGCAGATTACGTGAAAAATTTACCAGCATCTAAGAAGTAACTCATTTAAAAAGGATAACACTTGATTATAGACGCTTACACCATTACACTAGAAGTAACAAATATGACTAAAAGGAGTTAATCATGGGCGAAAAATATCACGATTCAAAGTTGAAGATTTATTCATTAAGTTCCAACCGACCGTTAGCTGAAAAAATTGCGGCTGATGTAGGTGTTGAGTTAGGGGACGTGACGGTCACTACATTCAGTGATGGAGAAATCCGCATTAACCTAGAGGAAAGTGTTCGGGGTGATCATGTTTACATTATTCAATCCACATCTGCACCATCGAACCAACATTTAATGGAACTATTGATTATGATTGATGCTTTACGACGAGCAAGTGCGAAGACGATTAATGTTGTTATTCCGTACTATGGCTACGCTCGTCAAGATCGTAAAGCTCGCTCGAGAGAACCAATTACAGCGAAATTAGTTGCTAATATGATTACCGAAGCGGGTGCTGATCGTGTACTGACACTTGATTTGCACGCAGCACAACTGCAAGGTTTCTTCGATATTCCAGTTGATCATTTACTGGGAGCACCGCTTTTGGCTAATTGGTTTATTGAACATGATTTCGTTGGCGATGATGTCGTCGTTGTCTCACCAGATCATGGCGGGGTCACACGCGCACGTAAACTGGCTGAATTCCTGAAATGTAGCATTGCCATTGTTGATAAGCGTCGTCCAAAAGCTAACGTCGCTGAAGTTATGAATATTATCGGTGATGTGGAAGGGAAGACTACCATTCTGATCGATGACTTAATTGATACAGCCGGCACAATGACGGCTGCCGCGAATGCCTTAAAAGATCGTGGCGCTAAGTGTGTCTATGCCTGTGGATCACATGCTGTCTTCAGTGGACCAGCGATTGAGCGAATTCGTGACTCAGCGATTGAGAAGCTTCTGATTACCGATTCTATTTACTTACCAGAGGAGAAACTAATCGACAAGATGGAAGTCATTTCAGTCGGGAACTTGATCGGTCATGCGATTTTACGTATTTATGAAGATCGTCCAGTCTCGCCATTATTTGAGAAAAAATTTGTCGAGTAAGTCTAACGAAGATGATCACGGAATGAAATGAGCTTAAAAGGATATAGCTGCCTTTCTTGAGGTGAGGTGGGTATGTCCTTTTATATTTTTTGGAAGGAGGAGATTCGGATGCTGACCAAGTTGTGGAATAATCTCAAAAAAATGAAACTACTGGATGTAGTTATTCTAGTAACACTGTTCGTCGCATCATTTATTCCACATGGGATCTATGCTTATCAGCTCAGTCGAATCGGTGATGATATCAACATTGTAGCGACTGTATCGATTGATGGTCAAGAAGTGTACCGAACTCCACTAGACGGTTCGACGCATGAAGAATTTACCTTACATCCAGCTGATCATCAGTATAATATTATTGAAGTGGATGGTGAGCGTATCCGTAATCGTGAAGATAATAGTCCAGATCAAATCGGTGTGCGACGCGGCTGGATTAGCCAGCCGGGAGAAACAGCTGTCGTCCTACCGCATAAGTTAATTGTCGCTGTTCATGCCGAAGATGCATCAGGGCAGGAGATTAACCCGAGAGAACTTAGGGACGATGATGAACAGACCGAACAGGATGCTATCATTATTCCTAATTAATCAACATCCCTATAGTGTATAACATCACACAATCAATTTGCGTCAAGTATGCAGTATAACCACTCTCTACGCTACTTTGCAAAGCGATTGTGTGTTTTTTAAACGCTAAATTAATGGTAAAAAAATTTGAATTTTCTCTTTTAATTAGAATTACAGTAAGGTATACTGTAATTATTAGGCGTTTTATTTGTTTTTTGAGAAAAATATTTTTAATAATGAGAATATAGTAGATGACGGGAAGTATCAGGTACATAGTGATAGGGTTAGAAAGGATGTTGGCTATGAGATTTTCATTTATGCGTAAAGAACAAGGCTCACACCCAGATGATAAGAAGGGCTATACAGAACATAAACCGATTGAAGAAGCATCGGTACCGAAGATTATGGTGTTCCCTGTTTCCATGCATATCGGTGCACCAGCTGAACCAATTGTTGAGGTTGGTGATCAAGTGAAAGTTGGGCAGAAGATTGCTGAAGAAGGAGGATTCATCTCTGCTCACGTATATTCGTCTGTATCAGGAGAAGTGATTGGGATTGAAGAACGTCCATCAGCAGGTGGCGGTGCAGTGAATAGTATTATTATCAAAAATGATTACCAGTATACCAAGGCTGATCCTATTATTGAACCGGGTCGTGCCAGTGAGTTAACTAATGATGAGATTACAGATACCGTTCGTAAAGCCGGTATTGTTGGAATGGGTGGGGCGACTTTCCCCACAGCGGTTAAGTTATCTCCGCCACCGAGTAGTATGATTGATACAATTATTCTAAATGGGGCCGAATGTGAACCTTATTCAACAAGTGATCATCGTGTGATGTTAGAGTATGCAGATGAGATTGCACAAGGTATTGAACTTGTTGAGCGCTTGTACCCGCAGTTGGCTAACATCTATGTTGGAATTGAAGACAACAAAATGGATGCCATTAAAGTCATGAAAGAAGCAACCGCCCACATCGATAAAGTAACCGTTCAACCGTTGCCGTCTAAGTACCCACAAGGATCAGAGAAAAACTTAATTCAGAATTTAACAGGGCGAGAAGTCCAACCAGGAACATTGCCGGCAGATAATCATATCATTCTAATGAATGTTTCTACTTGTCGGCAAATATGGCGTGCTTGCGAATTGGGTGAACCACTCATTGAACGAATTGTCTCAGTTGCCGGAGATCCAATTAAAGAGCCGAAGAACTTAAAAGTTAAAATCGGAACCCCAATGGATTCATTAATTGAAGATTGTGGTGGCTTCACCGCAGTTCCGGGTAAAGTACTCTCTGGTGGGCCAATGATGGGGAAAGCCTGTGATGACTTAGGAACTCCAATCATTAAAGGGATGACAGCTGTAACCGTTCTGACCCCGCAAGAAGCCGAAGTGGGTGAGCGCCAAGACTGTATTATGTGTGCGGAATGTCTTCACGTCTGTCCGGTTAGTTTACAACCGATCCTTATTTCAGAAGCTTTTGAACGTGGGGATATTGATAAGGCGAAGGAACTTGGCGCCATGGATTGTATCGAATGTGGGAACTGTTCATTCATCTGTCCATCAAAGATTCCGCTCTTAGAAAATATTCGTGGAGCGAAAGCAGCTATTAAAGCAGCAGAGGAGGGCTAAGGATGGCAGGCACAATCAATATCAAAGATGTCGAAAGCAAATTACAGACAGGGCCATCGCCTCATATTCGCAATCCGCGAACATCTAAGCAAGTCATGACAGAAGTAATCATTGCCTTGATCCCTCCGATTATCGCAGCCATCTACTTCTTCGGTTGGTGGGTATTCGTCCAACTCGGAGTTGCCCTGCTTGTTTCGGTCCTATCAGAATATGGTTATCAGAAGCTAACCTATCAAAAGGTAACCCTTCATGACCGTAGCGTTTATGTGACAGGTCTTTTATTGGGGCTAAGTTTTCCTATCTCAGCTCCACTCTGGGTTGTTGCGGTGGCGGCCTTTATCGCTGTTTTTATTATTAAGCATTGGAATTTTGGGCTCGGTGGTGGACTCGGGAAGAATTATCTGAACCCAGCCTTAACAGCCCGGGTGATCGCCAAAGTATTCTTTACGCCATTTTTTGCTAATTGGGTCTTGCCGAAAGGATTCTTCGCTGGCCCATACGGCGGCTATCATGTCGATTACGTGACGACGGCTACACCCCTTGAGTATCTGAGCCGTGGCGCAACTGAAGTGGCTGAAGCTGTTCCTGAATTATGGGAAATGTTTCTCGGTGTCAACATGGGTGGAAACATCGGGGAAACATCGAAATTAGCCATCTTAATCGGAATGATTTACTTAATCGTCAGACGCGTTATTAATCCAAAGATTCCAATTTTGTTTATCCTATCAACAGTGACTGTCGCTTGTTTCTGGTCCGGATTTAACTTGGAATATATGATGGCTCACGCCTTGAGCGGCACCTTATTTTTTGCCGCAACCTATATGGCAACTGACTACAGTTCGGGTGCATTAACACCGGATGGGAAGACCGTCTTTGCCATTGCCGGTGGACTCCTAACAGGGATTTTGCGTATTGCTGTTGGTTTCCCAGGCGCCATTGGTATCGCTATTATTATAATGAATATTGCGGCACCATTCATTGACTCCTGGTTCTTACCGCGCATTTATGGACACAAATCTCGTCCAGAACGCTCATTGAACCGCCAGAGTACAAGTTTACAAAAATAAGAAAACATACAAAAAGGCAATGCTTACCATTCCGTGAGCATTGCCTTTTCGCTGTTCTTTTTATATAAAACTGTAAATCATCATACCTAGCCCACCGCATAGGAGAATTACTTTGATCGGTGATAGTTGGTACTTGCGAATACCAGTGAAGCCGATAGCAAAAAGTAAAACATTCACCAGATTAATGTTGCTTAGCGTCAATAAAGGCTGATCTGTTGTCTGAAAGAGTGCATTAAGGAAAATAGTAAGTCCAGCTGAGGCAATTAAGGCCACTACAGCTGGGCGTAATCCTTCGACTACTCCTTGAAATAAGCGCAACTGCCGGAACTTGAAGTAAAGATAGGCAATCAGTATGACAATAACGAAAGAAGGTAGTACGACACCGATTGTCGCTACAATCCCTCCGAATACCCCCGCAATACGGTTACCAGAAAATGTTGCTGCATTGACAGCGATAGGTCCCGGTGTCATCTCAGAAAGCGTCAAGATATCGATAAATTCTTGCGTTGTCAGCCAACCGTGATTGACGACTAGTTGCTCTTCAATCAAAGGGAGCACCGCATAGCCACCACCGAAACCAAGTGCCCCTACAAGCATGAATGTCAGAAGTAATTCAAGATAAATCATACTGAGTCGCCCTCCTTAAGTGTCGTGATCAGTCCGATTAAACCCGCCCCGAATAAAATCCATAAAATATGAACATGGAAGCCAACAACTAAGATAAAGGCACCGATCATGACGAGGATGGGCACAAGTTTTTGCTGATCAATAATGCGACGCGCCATCTTATAGACGACATTGACAATAATCGCAGCAACACCTGCTGACATGCCAAGTAGCATATTGTTCACATACGGATTATCGCGAACAAGCAAATAAATATAGGATAAACCGGTCATAATCAATAGGGGTGGGAGGACAGTGCCTAAAGTAGAAACCACCGCTCCAAGTACCCCCAACCGTTGATACCCGATCAACACCGACGTATTGACAGCGATCGCACCCGGCGCCGATTGTCCAAGAGCAATTAAGTCCAACATCTCATCATAATCAATCCAACCTAATTCCTTTACGAATTTATCTTCCATTAAGGGCACAATCACATATCCGCCTCCGAACGTGAAGGCACTTAAATAAAACATTGAGGTAAATAATTCCCAATACGATGCACGTTTTTCCACATAAACTCTCCTTTATCTTTAGAACTATTTCTTTAAGTATACTCTTGTCTGAGCTAAGTTTCAAAAGGATTATCGCAAACTATACAAATTTATGTAGAGCTAGCCAGTTGAAAAGAAATTTATTTAGTAAACAGAATAATTGCTATTAATCCGGCAAAAGTGGTATATTGTGAGTGGAATTGATAATAGGAAGGTGATTAGATGAGTGAAACGCATTTTGATTATTTAGTAATTGGTGGCGGTAGTGGCGGGATTGCTTCGGCAAATCGTGCCGGTGAACGTGGGGCAAAAGTGGCCCTGATTGAAGCCAACGAGTTAGGCGGTACTTGTGTCAACCTTGGCTGTGTACCGAAAAAAGTGATGTGGTATGTATCTCAACTCTTGGATGATATTAAGTTATATGGAGAAGGATATGGTCTTGAGCTAACAGATGCACCACAGTTAAATTTTGAGCGTCTAGTGACGAACCGTGAGAATTACATTGATTTCTTACATGGGGCGTATAAGCGCGGACTTGACCATAATCATGTTCAGTTGATTAGAGGTTATGCTAAATTCGTCGGACCAAAAACTGTTGCAGTAGATGGAACGGAATATACCGCTGATCATATCTTAGTGGCTCCTGGTGGACGTCCGAGTCGCTTACCGATTGAAGGAGGCGACCTAGGAATTGTCTCTGATGATGTCTTCGCAATGACGGAATTACCGAAGCGTATTGCTGTGTATGGAGCAGGTTATATCGGGGTGGAACTGGCTGGAGTATTCCACTCATTTGGAGTCGATACGCACTTATTCTTCCGGAAAGAGTTGCCATTAACTGAGTTCGATACCCTCATTCGTGAAGGATACCGCGATATCGCAACAGAAGAAGGCGCGCATATTCACGGGAATAAACCGATCGATAAGGTGACAAAAGAAGCAGACGGAACGTTAGTGATGCACTTCTCAGATGGAACAACCCATGAAACAGACGAGATTATCTGGGCAACAGGTCGCCAACCGAGCACCGATAACCTGGGCCTAGAACATACAGCAGTCGAATTAGATAACAAGGGCTATATTAAAGTAGATAAATATCAAAATACAACAGCAGACGGTATTTATTCAGTCGGTGATGTGATTGGAAAAGTCGAATTAACGCCAGTTGCCATTGCACAAGGTCGTCAACTGTCAGAACGCTTATTTGGTGGTAAACCAGATGCACACGTGAATCATGAAAATATTCCAACCGTTGTCTTCACCCACCCACCTATTGGCACAGTGGGACTAACCGAACGAGATGCACGTGAACAATATGGTGATGATCAAGTCACGATCTATACGAATAGCTTTACCGCTATGCATAGCTCAATAACAGCGCACCGTCAACGCACTCATATGAAACTGGTCTGTGTCGGTGATGATGAACGCGTCGTCGGCTTGCACGGAATTGGTGCGGGCATGGATGAGATGTTACAAGGATTTGCCGTAGCGATCAAGATGGGCGCGACTAAACAAGACTTTGACGATACAATTGCCATCCACCCGACCTCAGCTGAAGAATTTGTCACAATGAGATAACCTGATGATAGAGAAAAGCACGACATTGCCAGAGATGGAGAGTCGTGCTTTTTTGATATTTGTAGAGAAAACTGTAGTGAACGCAATCACTTATGTGCTGCCTGTTTACTAGTCATCTGTTCTTCAATTTGAAGCAGAGTTCGTTCAATATATGGAAGCAATGCCACATTATTCTTTAGCTTAGCAATTGTTAAAGCAGTTTGCGTATGTTCTAAAGCTAAATTCAACTTACCAATTTCTTTGTAAGAGTCTCCCAAAAGCAATTGTAAATCATCTAATAATTGAAGAGACTGATGATCAATAATAAATTGGATAGCTTGTTTAGATTTGAAAATTGAATCTTTATAATTATTAGTTTCGGCAAACATTAGTGCTTGGTGGTAATAAATTATAATTTGCATATTATATGGTACACAACCATTCTTAGATAAATCTTCAGCTTGTGAAAGGTAATCGATAGCTTCTTCGTAATTATTTAAGTCTGAATAAGTGTTCGATAGAGCGATTAATATACGAGACTTTAATTTTAAATCGGAACAATTTTCTAAACCTTGCTTAAAGTTAGAAATACCTTTGTCAATTTGATCATACACACGAATGTTAATAATCCCTGTAATCCAATTGTAGAAGCAGGGATTGTTTTGCTTAATAGTTTGGAAAAGTGGATGGTCAGTAATAAATGACTTAAGTCCTGGATAGTCTCGCTGATCTAAAAGGATATTTACTTGAGAATAAAACTGTTGCAACATATTTTTCTCTGTACTCTCAAATAATAAATCATGTAGGGAAATATTTAATTTGTCCGCAATAGCTTGTAAAGTCTTAATATCAGGAGAGATGATTTCTTTCTCAATTTTAGAAATAACCCCCTGACTCGTAATATTTTCTGCCAACTTTGATTGTGTAAAACCCTTTTCTTTCCGTAATTGACGAATATTGTGTGCATAATAAATCACATTGAAAACTCCCTTTGTTCTGATTGATATAATCATTATACAGGAAATAGATAACCAATAAAATAAAGGATAAAAAAATGTTTTAATTCATATATGAATTTAAAATTGAAAATAATTCATCTAAATGGTAATATACATAGAGGTATATTTCATAAAAAATATTGGAGGGGAAATATGTTTAAAAAAATAATGTTTTCAGATGTTATATCCACATTATTATCTAGTGCTATTGGCATATACATCTATTGGTATGCATATGATATTAGCGGAAATCAGTTTGCAATATCTTTAATTGGAGCGAGTCAATTATTTGCAATCTTTTTGTCTACTGTTGGGGGAGGATTGACGGATAAATTTAATAAAGTTACTTTTATAAAATGCGTTATACTCGCTAAAGTATCAATCTCTTTGATCGTATTAGTTATTGATTCGATGAGGGTTAACTTAATTATATCATTGATGATATACATGTTTGTAACTACTGTATTAAATAGTTTGATATCGCCAACTATGGAAGCAATTGTTCCAATATTGTCAAAAGATGAAGAAGAATTATATCGCTTGAATGCATGGGTAAATTCTTACACTCAAATTTTTAACATTGTAGGAATATTATTATCGGCTGTTTTTGTTGCTTTTTTTACATTTAATCATATTGTTTGGATAGCAGTAGTTCTGAATTTGATAGCATTTGTTACGATTTACAAAGTGGAGTTGAATGAAAAAGAAAATAGGAACACTGAAAATGTTCTATCTAATATAAAGAGTGGCATCAAATATATTATGGATACATCCTATATTAAAAACTTGATTCCAATAGCATTAATAATGAATTTTTGTTTCTGGAGTATTTCTTTGTTATTACCAAAAATTTCAATAGATTCTTTTGGTTTTTTAGATTCCTCATATAGTTTTTTAAAGTTGTTTTTTGCTTTAGGAGGGATAGCAGGTGGATTATATTTTGCAAAGTATTCTGAGACATGGAAGAATAAATTTAAGTTATTTTACAGTTGTTTATTTTTGCAAAGTATTTTTTTGGTATTGATTGGAATAAATTTAAGAGTATTTGATGGGATGCTATCATATAGTCTGTTGCTTATTCTATGGGGAAGTTATGCAGTTGTTAATACTGTTATGTCTATTGTTTACTTTGGCAGCATTCAGAAGAGTGTTCCTGAATATATTATTGGAAGTGTGATTGGTTCGATTTTAACGATATTTTCATTAGTTAATCCTTTAGCTGCGATAGCATCAGGATATTTAACAAAATTTATGAGTGCTCCAACCCTTATTATCGTATTTTCATTCCTTATGTTGATCACTTCATTATTGACAGTTAAGGTGAAAGATTTAAATGAAGCATTTTAAGGAAATGAAGAAATGACAACTTTTCGAGAATTTCATAATAAATCTCTACTGATTTTAAAAAGAAAGCAGTTAAACCTAAGATAGGAATTGTGTATGATAAAAAATGATGGGGAAAGTTACGGTGATATTTTAGAAAAAATGATAGAAGAAGATAATCGGGAATATAGAATAATTGACTATTGGGTAATGGTCTGCGATGTTAAACAGGTTTCATAATGAGGTATGACGGGATAATATAGCATAAACTTTCGTTAGTCGTGGTTTGGAAGGACTAGCGGAAGTTTTTTATTTTGGGGATGTGAATAAGTCTGACCTGTCTTAATATGATGGAGATATGTTTGGTCTATTGTAACAGAATAGTAGTGAACTAACTCAATGTACAATGTATAAAACCGAAAGAAATAATTTTAATTATAAAAATCATTCGTTTTAACTTGAAATAACACGTGGATTACCGTATGATGAATAGGTAATATTAATAATAGAGAGGGTTTTGTTTGTGTTAGAGCGGTTATTTAAGTTGGAGGAGAATGGAACAACGATAGGGACGGAAGTGATGGCGGGGCTGACAACCTTTTTCGCGATGAGTTATATTGTGTTTGTAAATCCAGATATTTTGTCATTGACGGGGATGCCGACGCTAGCAGTATTTATGGCAACGGTGCTATCGGCAGCGATCGGAACGTTGGTATTATCACTGTATGCAAATGTACCCTATGCCCAAGCACCGGGGATGGGGCTGAATGCTTTCTTTACGTATACCGTTGTGTTCGCTCTCGGATTTTCCTGGCAAGAAGCCCTCTTCATGGTGTTTTTAACATCTATAGTAGGTGTGTTGATCACCATTACACCGATTCGACGTCAAATTATTGTCTCTATTCCTGAATCGATTCAACATGCAATTGGCGGTGGAATAGGCGTATTTGTCTCTTATATTGGCTTGAAGAATGCTGAATTATTGTCATTCACAGCAGATGGGGCAGATGTCTTATCAGTGAATGGGGCACCTTATGCGGGAGAAGCAGTGGGAGAGGCAATCGGTTCTGTCACAATTGGTGGAGGCATTATTCCTGAATTAGGAAACTTTGCTAGTCCGTATACATTACTTGCGTTGATTGGTTTAGTCTTGACTATTGTGCTTATGCTGATGCGAGTGAAGGGTGCTATTTTAATAGGAATTGTTGTGACGACATTGATTGGGATTCCGATGGGGGTAACAGATTTATCGAGCTTATCTGATCCATCCACTTCTTATTTAACTGGCTTTAGCGAGTTGTCTCAGACATTCGGGGCCGCATTTGGTGCAGACGGGTTAGGTGCACTACTAGCGAATCCATCACGCTATCCTATTATTTTAGTAACGGTCTTTGCCTTTACCTTAACTGATGTATTTGATACGATTGGGACCTTTGTGGGGACAGGTCGTCGGACGGGCATCTTCACCCAAGAGGACTTGGAATCGATGAATAGCGGTGCAGGTTTGAATACAAAGATGGAAAAAGCGTTAATGGCCGATGTTGTAGCAACAGGTGTCGGGTCGATCTTAGGTACCTCTCCTGTGACAACTTTTGTGGAGAGTGCAGCGGGGATTGGTGCTGGTGGTCGCACTGGACTGACAAGTTTCACGATTGCCGTGCTATTCACTATTACGATGTTCTTCTCGCCACTGATGTTGGTAGTCCCTGGAGCAGCAACGGCACCGGCCTTGATTGTTGTGGGAATCTTGATGATGTCAGCTTTTTCAGAAGTGAATTGGGACAATATGTATGAAGCTGTCCCAGCCTTCTTTACCGCTATTTTTATGGGATTTTCTTACAGCATTTCATATGGAATCGCAGCGGGCTTCTTATTTTACATCATCTCCAAAGCTGCTCAACGCGAACTCAAGAGCGTCTCAATCGTCATCTGGATCACCACAATTCTCTTTATTCTGAACTTTATTATACTAGCGTTTATTTAAATAAATAATTATTTATTTAAATAGAAATTTATTCCAATAGTTATAGTGATTTTCTTACAAAATAAAAATCAAAACAAGCTACTATTACTTTAGATAGCTTGTTTTTAGTTGGACGGTGATTTCTTTTTCCGGTAAAATAAAGTTACCTTAAAAGCTTAGAGGAGTTATGATATGTCAGTTATGACCAATGAGAGTTTATATGAGATTAAGACGGTTTCGGAGCCGGTTGTTCATCAGGATCAGGTGTTTTTTGTTGAGACGTTGGTGGATGAAGAAGAGAATAATTATCAGAAAACAATTTACTGTGTGAATCAGAAGACGGGGGAGAAGGTGCATTGGGGTGATGGTGGTCAGAGCAATACCTCGTTGGCGCTGTCGCCGAATGCCAAGTGGTTGTCTTATCTGTCTACTAATACGGACAATAATAAGCCGCAATTGTTTATTATTCCGCTGTCAGGGGGTTCGGCGGTCCAATTGACGGAAGAAGAACAAGGGGTGAGCACGTATAAGTGGACGCAGAACTCAGCGGGAATTTATTATCAGACCACGCAAGAAGCAGAGAAAGCGACAGAAGAAGAGGCCAAACAACAGCGCAAACTCCCTCAAAAAACAGTGATAACCAAAGTGAAATATAAATTAGACAAGGCGGGAATTTTGCCGACTAATCAGCTGTATCAGTTGAAAAAAGTTACGATCGCAACGCAAGCAACAGAGCTGATTATGGAGCGGTCAGATGCATTTTCTTTCCAATATGTTGCTCAGGATGAGAGTTATGTGTTGTTCGGGGACCGGCTGCATCCTGATGATGAGTGGGCAAGTGGGACAACGGTTTATAAGTATCATTTGGCGACAAAAGATGTGCGTGCGTTGACTCGTGATATTCCGGAAGGTAATTTTTATTTTGTTGGAGCGAATGAGACGGAAGAGACCTATTTGTTGGTGGGGAATGATTTTCAGTATAAGTTTGTCACGCTTGATCAATTGTATGCGTATGATGTCGTTACGGGTAAGTTGACTTGTCTGACCCATGACTTGGATAAAAATGTCGGAGATGTCTTAATTGGTGATACGGCACAAAATGTACAAGGTTTTCCAGTTGAATGGTTAGATAATGAGACATTTTTATTTCCAGTGACGGACCAAGGGAAGATTGTCTTGTATAAAGGGTCGTTGGATGGGCAGTTAGAGGTGTTTGTGGATGAGTGCCAGCATGTAATGGATGGGACGTTAAGTGCCTGTCGATCGCAACTAGTAGCTGTTCGCTCAACATTTACAGAGCCGAGTGAGTTAGGATTAATTGATTTGAGCACGGGGGAATGGACGGCGATTTATAATCCGAATGAGTCGTTTAGCCAGACATATCAAGTGATGGAGCCTGAGCGTTTTTGGTATGAGAGTACGGATGGTGAAGCCAAGATCCAAGGATGGTATGTGCCGCCCGTGCAGGTAAATAATCAACATCCAGTTGTTTTGTATGTACATGGGGGACCGCAAGTTGCTTACGGGGAAACGTTCTTCCATGAGATGCACGTCTTGTCCGCACAAGGTTATGGTGTACTTATGATTAATCCACGCGGGAGCAATGGCTATGGGCAAGCATTTGTGGCCGCTATTTTAGGTGATTATGGGAATAAGGATTATGATGATTTGCTGTTAGGGCTAGATACGATTCTTGAGCAACATCCAGAAATCGACAAGGGTGAACTCTATGTTGCGGGTGGCAGTTATGGTGGCTTTATGACGAATTGGATCGTGGGACATACTGATCGCTTCAAGCGGGCGGTCACACAACGTTGTATTTCGAATTGGGTAAGTTTTTACGGTGCTAGTGATATTGGGCCATTCTTTAATGAATATCAGTTGGGGGCTGATTTATCTGATGTTACGGCGCTGTGGAATATGTCGCCACTCAAGTATGCTCATCAAGTGAAGACTCCACTGCTTATTCTACATGGAGAAGAAGATCTACGTTGTCCGCTGAGCCAAGCTCAAGAGATGTACATCGCCATGAAAAAGTACCGTAACGAGACGAAGCTGATTACGTATCCGCAGTCTAGTCATGGACTTTCGCGAGAAGGATTGCCTAATTTACGAATGGAGCGCTTAACAGATATTCAAGATTGGTTCAAAGCGGCAGAATAATGACTTAGGTGGCTAGATTGAGGTTATTTAAGCCAAAAAGTCGCACGGGTAGAACTTATATGTTATAATAAGCGGTGACGATAACTGGGGAGCGTGTATCCCCGGTTTTTTCACGTGTCTGATAAGAATAAAGGAGATCAAGATGAAATTAATTATTGGGCTAGGTAATCCTGGCAAAAAATATGAGGGAACAAAGCATAATATTGGATTTATTACAATTGATGAATTAGCGCATCAGCTTGGCATTACGTTGAATAAAAGTAAATTTGAATCGACGTATGGTGAAGCGCGGATTGGAACAGAAAAAGTCATTCTGATTAAACCGCAAACATTTATGAATAATTCGGGGCGCTCCGTCCGACCGTGGTTAGATTACTATGATTTATCGACGGATGATGTCTTGGTTATTTATGATGATTTAGATTTACCGGTCGGCAAGGTTCGCTTGCGTGAAGCGGGTGGTTCTGGGGGTCATAACGGAATTAAGAGCATTATTAATTATTTAAGTTCGAAGACATTCAATCGGATTAAGATTGGGATTGGGCGTCCTTATGCTGAGCAAACAGTGATATCGCATGTGATGAGTACGTTTCCGAAAGAAACACATGATGATATGTTAGTGGCTGTCCGTTCAGCGGTGGATGCCACGCGTTTTTGGGCAGAGGGGCATCCATTCCCTGAGACGATGAGCAAGTTTAATTAAGAGTGGGCGGTCGATTCAGAAAAGACTGCCGTAAGAGAGGGAGATTATTGTGTCATCATTAACCGATCGATTATTATCTCAGCCGTCTGTGCAAGAGGTATTACGTGCTTTACAACCAAATACATCCCATCTTCTAACAGGGATGGTGCGCTCAACACGAGGCTTATTATCTCAAGCAATGTACCAAAAACAACCTCAGAAAATCATCTGGGTAACAGAAAATACTTACCATGCTGGTCAATTAGCGACTGATTTAGCTGGAATGGTGGCGGAAGAGGATCTTTATGTATTTGAGACGAATGATGTATTACATGCAGAGTTGGCAGTGAGTTCTCCAGAAGCGCAGGCTGAGCGTATTCGCACTTTGGAATTTTTATCGTCCGATAGACCGGGGATTGCGATTATTCCACTGGCGGGGTTGCGTAAGTTGCTTCCCCCAGTGGAGGCATTTCAATCGTTGTTGTTTAGTGTAGCGTTAGGTGAAGAGGTTGAACTTAAACAGCTGACGAGTCATTTGGTTGATATGGGATATGTGAAGGAACAAAAAGTGACAAAGCCCGGCGAGTTTAGTGTACGCGGTGGGATTATTGATATTTATCCGATTACGGAGGCTCACCCGATTCGAGTGGAGCTGTTTGGCTCAGAAGTTGATTCACTGCGCTCCTTCGATGCAGATACGCAACGGTCGATTGCTAATTTAGCCGAGATGACTATTTTACCGGCACGAGATTATATGTTACTGCCTCAATATGCCGAGCAAGCTGCTGATCGTTTCAAGGTAGCTTATCAGAAGGCGTTAGAGAAGGCCGATAGTGATGAAAAAATTCAACGTCTGAGACAGTCTTTTGAATCGGTTCAAGATTCCTTGGAGGCTGGGGAGCAGAATCGTGAGTATATTAAGTTTCCGGATCTATTGTATCCAGACAAAACAAGTGTCCTTGATTATGTGCACGGAGAAGCCATTCTGTTGGTGGATGAATATCCGCGTGTGCGAGAAAATAATGCCCAGCTAGATACAGAAGAGGCAGAATGGGTTACTGGAGAACTGCAAGGTGGGCGATTGCTTCCGGGACAAGTCTTTTCACAGTCAGCTAAGGATATTCTAGCGGCTACCTCGCTTCCGATGCTTTATTTTTCTCTTTTCCGTAAAGGGATGGGGAGTGTGACGTTCGATAGTATTCATCATATTCATTCGCGACAAGCGCAGAAGTTCTTCGGTCAGATGAAGTTAATCCAGACAGAAATGACAGGTTGGCAGAAGAAAGATACGACTGTTATTGTGATGGGAAGTGACGAAGAGCGCCAAGGTGAAATTCATCGGACATTACAGGACTTTGAGATAGATGCGGTGATTAGTACGATTGATCAGATTCAGACGGGGAGCATTCAAGTTGTTGCTCATACGGTTCGAGAAGGATTTGAATTGATTGATGATAAACTGGTTGTACTGACGGAACAAGATCTCTTTAATAAAATACCGAAACGTCGCACGCGTCAGACGAAGCTATCGAATGCGGAACGATTGAAGAATTATAATGAACTGTCACCAGGGGATTATGTGGTGCATGTTCATCATGGTATTGGTGAATATGTGGGAATGGAGACCATGGAAATCGGTGGTGTGAACCAAGATTATCTTTCCGTGATGTATAAGAACAACTCGAAGCTGTTCATTCCCGTCACTCAGCTTAATTTATTACAAAAATATGTTGCTTCAGAAGGGCATACACCGAAAATCAATAAATTAGGAGGCACCTCTTGGGAGAAGACGAAGCGAAAAGTTGGCTCTCAAGTGGAAGATATTGCTGATGATTTAATCGAGCTTTATGCAGAACGTGAACGCCAAAAAGGTTATGCCTATCCTGCTGATAATGCTTATCAAAAAGAATTCGAAGCCGCTTTTCCTTATAGTGAAACAGATGATCAATTACGGTCAGCTAAAGAAATAAAAGAAGACTTACAAGAAGCAAAACCGATGGACCGCTTATTAGTTGGTGATGTTGGTTATGGGAAGACAGAAGTGGCTTTACGTGCTATTTTCAAAGTGGTTCAAGAAGGAAAACAAGCTGCTTTCCTCGTGCCGACAACGGTTCTCGCTCAGCAACATTATGAGACGATGATCGAACGTTTTGTCGATTTCCCAGTAGAGATTGGTATTTTAAGCCGATTCAAAACCCAAAAAGAAGTCAAAGAAACGATCTCACAGTTGAAAAAAGGCCAGCTGGATGTTGTAGTAGGGACACACCGCTTGTTGTCGAAAGATATTGTGTTTCAAGATTTGGGTCTGCTGGTGGTGGATGAAGAACAGCGCTTCGGGGTGAAGCATAAAGAACGTCTAAAAGATATGAAAACACAAGTCGATGTCTTGACACTGACAGCGACTCCGATTCCTCGGACGTTGCATATGTCGATGCTTGGGGTGCGAGATCTGTCTGTAATTGAGACCCCTCCAGCCAATCGTTATCCAGTCCAAACTTATGTGATGGAAATGAATAGTATCGTTATTCGGGAGGCGATTGAGCGCGAAATGGCTCGTGGGGGTCAGATTTTCTTCTTGCATAATCGGGTGAAGACTATTGAACGCCGTATGTTTGAATTGCAAGAATTAGTGCCAGATGCCCGGATTAGTTGCATTCATGGTCAGATGACGGAGACAGAATTGGAGAATCGTTTGTTTGAATTTTTATCTGGCGAATATGATGTGATCGTGACGACAACGATTATCGAGACCGGTGTTGACATGCCGAATGTGAATACATTAATTGTCGAAGATGCGGATCATATGGGCTTGTCGCAACTGTATCAATTACGTGGACGGGTAGGGCGTAGTAGTCGTGTGGCCTATGCTTACTTTATGCACCAGCCCGGAAAAGTTCTTACCGAAGTGAGTGAAAGCCGTCTACAAGCGATTAAAGATTTTACGGAGTTAGGTTCAGGGTTTAAGATTGCGATGCGTGACTTAGCGATTCGTGGGGCCGGTAACCTTCTAGGCAAGCAACAACACGGCTTTATCGATGCGGTTGGATTTGATTTGTATTCACAGATGTTGGAAGAAGCTGTTGAACGCAAGCAGAATAATGGGAAGTTGAAGAAAACAACACTTGAAATTGATGTTGCCATTAATGCCTACTTGCCGTCAGATTATATTCAAGATGAACGTCAAAAAATTGAACTCTATAAACGAATTCGCTCGCTTACCGGTCGTGAAGAGTACCGTGAATTACAAGAGGAACTCATTGATCGATTTGGAGAATACGACCAACAAGTAGCTGATTTACTCCAAATCGGGTTAATTAAATACTTCGGTGAACGTGCGTTAATAGAAAAAATTGCACGTCAGGATAAGACGATCCAGATTGATTTTTCAACAGAAGCTAGTCAGCAATTATCAGTGGAATGGTTGTTTAAGGCGCTTGGTGATACGACGTTACGTTCGGATATGAAAACTGAAGATCAATGGCAGCTGACCTTTAAATTAACCAAACGAACGACAAAAGAAGACTGGTTAAATAATTTGCTAATCTTTACTGAAGCGTTAGCTAATTTACGAGAATCAGCCGAGAAGGAGGCATAAGATGACTTATCCAATCGATATTATTGGACTTGGCGCTGGAACAATTGATCAATTGCCACTAGGGATTTATCGCAGAATTATGTCTGCCCAGCGACTTGTGGTCCGGACGAAAGATCATCCGGTTGTTGCGCAGCTAGCAGCAGAAGGTATTGAGATTAAAAGTTTTGATCATGTATATGAAGCTTGCAGCGATGACTTCGAGCAAGTGTATCAAGCCATTGTTGATGAATTATTGCAATTAGCAGAGCAACAACCGGTACTCTATGCGGTACCGGGGCATCCCGCTGTGGCAGAACGCACAACGGTTTTACTTCGGGAAAGTTCAGCCAATGTCACGGTGCTTGGCGGGAGTAGCTTTTTAGATGATATGTTCCAAGCAGTTGAAGTCGATCCGATTGATGGTTTCCAGCTAGTCGATAGTTTTGACTTAGCGAGCGATCAACTGAATCTAAATCAGCATCTGATTATTATGCAAGTGTTTAATTCCTTGATGGCGGGTGATGTGAAGTTGACCTTAATGGAACAATACCCATGGGAACATTCAGTTTTTATCGTGGATGCAGCGGGGACAGATCAGCAGCAGATTCAAGAAGTACCGCTTCATGAATTGGATCACTTCGACGGCACCTATAACTTACGCTCGGTATATGTCCCACCAGTTGAACGTCATGAGCAAGTGAATTCTTTTGGCTTGCTAGCTCATTATATTGATGAGATTATTTCAGCAGAAGGCGATCCATGGATTATCGATCAAACCAATCAGAGCCTGATTCCGTACTTGAAAGAAGAAACAGCGGAATTAATTGAAGCGATTGAGTCTGGAGATACGGATCATATGGTCGAAGAACTGGGCGATGTGCTGATGCAAGTTATGTATCATGCTCGAATTGGGGAATTAGCAGGTGAGTTTCAACTAGAGGATGTCTTAGCTGCGCTTAACCGCAAACTGTATCGCCGACATCCACATGTCTTTGGCGATGCAACAGCGAAAACGGCAGAAGAAGTTGAAATATTATGGCAACAAATCAAAGCACAAGAGAAGGGAGGCGATTAATTATGCGATTGGACAAATTTTTGAAAGTATCTCGAATTATTAAACGACGAACTGTAGCGAAAGAGATTGCTGACCAAGAACGAATTCTGATTAATGGAAAAATGGCTAAATCTTCTTCTCGCGTCTCGGTGGGAGATGAATTGGAGATTCGTTTTGGGAATAAGACTTTATTCGTACGAGTTGATGACATTCAGGATACGACGAAAAAAGCCGAAGCCCAACAGTTGTATACGGTTATCGATGAAACATACGAAAGAGACTTTAGAGATGAATAATTGAGAAGTGGCTCCCCATTCTATCTGTGTAATAGGATGGGGTTAATTTCCTTATTTAGTTGTATTATACAATTGAACAAAAAATTAATTTAACAGAAAATCAATGATAAAGTTGTGAAATCGGTTGGCAGAACGGGGTTTTACTGCTATAATAGAAAGTGAGAAGTAATAGATGTAAGATACAATGATTAAAAGGATGGGTACCGAATGAACCAGAATCAGGAATCAAATATTACACAGCTGAATAATTCACACACGCGTGCCTATCATCAGAGTCAACAAATTGTAAAGAAGCGCAAGGCTTATTTGAAAAAGCGAATGATGCTAATCGTTGGGGTGGGGATGTTACTTCTAACTATACTAGCCGTTCCAACACTTAATAACTACATGAAAGCTCATGACTTACGTGAAGAACGTCAACTAGCAAGCGATGAGCTTAAGTTGGTGAAAGGATATCAAGAAGATCTTCAATATTATATTAAACAATTGAACGATGAACAGTATGTGGCTAAGTTAGCGCGCAATGAATATTATGTGACAGGAGAAGGCGAGATTGTCTTCAACTTGCCCGATGAACATATTCCAGATTATCAGCGTGTTATCCAGCAACACAAAGAAGACCGGCACCTGTTGAGACATCCAGAAGATGCTACTGAACCACAATCCGAATAAACTTCGGCATGAAGAACAACTTTTACAAGAATTTGGGTAAGTAAGTTGACAAATAATCTCTAAATTGGTATAATTATGATTGTGATTGAAGCGCATATGGCGGAATGGTAGACGCGCTACCTTGAGGGGGTAGTGGGCCTTGTGCCCGTGGAAGTTCAAATCTTCTTATGCGCATTACATATTAAACTGCAATATCTCATTGCACATCGAACCCCGGAAGAGTGATCAACTTTTTTCGAGGTTCTTTTTGATTACTTATTAAAAAAATAGCCGAGAAACGCTAGTAAGATAGACGTTTCTTGGCTATTGGTGTTTCAGTTAGTTAAACCGCTTAGTTACCGCCAGCATATTTGAACTGAGGGTCTGTTAGTTTGAATTCGAAATCATCTAAGTCAACGATTCCGACCACTTTATCGGATTCGAGCAACTTCCAGGCGAATTCAGCCATCTGTTCACTGGTGTGGTAGCGTTCGAAGACATCAGAGTAATCAACATCTGCTTCAGCATCACCACGAACAACGCCGACAAATTCGGTCTCAGTTGCAGCAGGAGCAAGTACTTTAGCCCGAGCTGGTTTGTTTTTATTTGCTAATTCGTGGGCTAAGTTTTCAGTTAAGGTACTGACAAAGTGCTTAGACACGGAATAGAGTGGGGCACTTTCCATTAAAGCATAGCCGGCCACAGATGAGACATTGAGGAGTTGGACAGGCTCATCCGCATAATCTTGCAAGTAAAGAATTGACAACTTAGCTAGAGCCCCGGTATTGAGTTTTAACATTTTTAAGATGTCATTGGGATCTATCTCTAAGAAGTCACCGGAAACACTGATTCCGGCATTGTTAACCCAGAGATCAATGTTGAATGCTTTTGTTTTTTCATAAAAATCATCTAAGCGGGCCACATCACCAATATCCTGCACGAGGTACTCGGCACTTACGTGGTAGTTTTCTTCGATATCGGCAGCAATTTCTTTTAGCCGTTGTTCACGGCGGGCCACAAGGATAACATTGTGTCCTTCACTAGCTAGTTTGTATGCGAGATCACGCCCGATACCAGAGCTTGCTCCAGTAATTAAACTATATGTTTTTGTCATGAGTTATCAACCTTTCTATTTGCTACCTAGTATAACATACATAGCGGTGTAGCGAGAGAATCGTGCTTATTAAATGATGGTCTCGGGATGATCAGCGGTATGCTGTTGTGATGTGTTAGCTTCGGTAGCTGCTGTAGAGCTGTTTCGCAAGAGCCGTAGACCATTTAAGATGACTAGAATAGTCGATACTTCATGAAAAACAACGCCCATCGGTAAATCGAGCCCTCCTAAAATATTCAGTGTGATGAGTGTGATAATCACACCAATTGCAAAGAAAAGGTTTTGCTTAATAATCTTATCTAGGCGTTGACTTAAGCGATAACTATTGAACAATTTTTGTAGATCATTCTTAACAATTACAATATCAGCAGATTCCATGGCCGCTTGCGAACCGCTGCCCATCGCGATTCCAATATCGGCGTGAGCTAAGGCAGGAGCATCGTTAATGCCATCACCGATCATGCCAACCACTTCATTGTTGGACTGGCTGGATTGGATGAAATTCATTTTATCTTCTGGAAGCAATTCAGCATAGGTTTTAGGAATACCTATATCGGTAGCGACTGCTTCGGCTACGCGTTGTTGGTCACCAGTGAGTAAGACTACTTCAACGCCAGCTGCTTGGAACTGTTGAACAGCCTCTCGAGAACTAACTCGAATTTTATCTGCTAAATTAACATAACCGACGATGCGATCACGTTCAGCTATAATAACGGTCGTATCTGTACTGTCGATAGCTGCTTGGACGGTTTCAATTCCTGTTGACTGTTTGAATAAATCAGGTTTTCCGACTGTGATGTTGCCCATTTTCAAGCCGGCTCCCGCAATTTCTTCGATTTGAGCTGATTCAGTTGGCAATTCGATCTTCTCTGATTTGAAGTGAGCAACAATTGCTTGGGCGATAGGGTGACTCGATTGCTGTTCCATATAGACCAGTGTTGGAAGATAGTCATCGGCTAACTCATAATCAGTGACACTGAATTCTCCTTGAGTGAGTGTACCAGTTTTGTCGGTATAGAGTGTCTTCAATTCACCGAAGCGTTCCATAACCTTACCCCCTTTGAAGAGGATACCGTTCTTTGCGCCGTTACTAATAGCGCTGAGTGTGGCAGGAGTGATAGAAGCAACTAAGGCACAAGGACTGGCGACTGTTAAGAGAACAAGTCCACGATAGAAGGCGTCTTGCCAACTGAGATCTTGCAGAAAAAATAATCCAATAATAAATAGAGGAACTGCAATCAGAACACCTGTGACATAATAGGATTCAAATGTATCAATCCAGCGAGCTTTTTTGGAGGGTTGCTGTTGTGCTTGCTCGACCATATGAATAATGTTGGAGAAGATAGTGTCATTACTTGTCTGAGTAACTGTTAGATAAAAGACATCTCCTTCATTCAATGTTCCGGCATAGACCATATCACCGCTAGATTTTTCTACTGGAATAGATTCACCAGTGAGGGCGGATTCGTTCAATACAGCTTGGCGATCAATCGTACCATCGATCGGAAGTTGAGCTCCTTTTTGAACGATCACTGTGTCACCGATTGCTAAGGAATCAGTGGGAACACGATCAACCTTGCCGTTCTCGCGCATAATATGAGCTTGATTAGGAACGCTAGACATCAACTCAGAGATACTGTCAGTTGCCTTATCTGTTACGTAATCTTCTAACACTTCTGCACCAGCAAAAATAAGAAGTAATACAGCGCCTTCTGATTCATATTGGATTAGGGTGGCTCCTAAGGCTGAGAGAATCATCAGCAGAGCATCATTGGGGGCTTTATGTTTAAAAGTTTCAACTAGCGCTTCTTTTGCTGCATAGAAGCCTAAAAATACAATAGCACCATAGAATGCCCACCGACTACTCGTTAAATCCATTATTGATAAGTTGAATCCTAGTACTGTTAATAGAATACCTATGACTAAAAATTGTCCTTCACGATTTGTTTTTAAATAATTTAACATTGTAATCTCTCCTTTGGTAAAAAATAACTTGAATAATGAGTGACTAAATTGCGCTAGTGAAACGATCCTCCTTTTTAGGCTACTGTACTAAAAAAGGCACACCTGTGGACAGAATTAACTGTCTCACAGATGTGCCTTAACACTCTGCTGCTACGTTTAGTAGCCGGGCTGCATGAATAGTCACCTATTCACCGCTTGCTCAGATTTGTGCTTCTTTTCAGTAGAAGCGCTATGTAATTTTTAATAACTCATCTAACTTATTTATAGTATACTACATCGCAATGAATATGTAAAGTATTTTACAAGTATTTTTTAAATTTTTTTGATAGTACATAGTAACGAGTGATGGAGAGAATAACGGGTTCTCACTATGTTTAAAGTCGAAATTGTTTTTATAATACATCTTATTATACTTTTTTATATGGAATTTTATTAAATGTTAGGTTTATTGATAATTTTTTGTCTTTTGTATTGTAATGGTTATTATTTTTTGGTAGATTATAGGCAAGAAATCGGTATAAAAACTATTCTACATTGGAGTGATTATAATTATGACTATTCATATCAAGATGCCAAAATTACTTCCCAACATGGAAATGGGGAAACTTGTTGCTTGGGTTGTCGATGAAGGTGAAGTATTCGAAGCTGGCGATCCGTTATACGAAGTTGAAACAGATAAAGTCGTTAATATTATTGAGGCAGAGATGGATGGCTTGATGATGAAGCATCGTTACGAAGAAGGAGATGATGTACCCGTTGGAGCAATTGTCGCTGAGGCGGGACCACGATCGTCAAAGCCTGATTGGTTGCGCGTGTCTTACAATGGGAGTGCGATTAAAAACGTCTCTAATATTTTAGAAGAGAACAGATTAACGACAGTTTGTGAGGAAGCAAATTGTCCGAATATCGGGGAATGTTTCGGCAATAACACCGCAACCTTTATGATTATGGGAGAAAAATGTACCCGTGGCTGTAAGTTTTGTAATATTGAACGGACCGCTCGCCCGGGCCAGCTTGATCCACTTGAGCCCATTCGAGTGGCCGATGCAGTTCGTAAGATGAAGCTTGAGCATGCTGTGGTTACGCAAGTCGCACGAGATGATCTTAAAGATGGTGGTGCAGCGCATATGGCTGAGACTGTTCGACAAATCCGCGAGATCAATCCGGAGACAACAATCGAAGTCTTGATCTCAGACTTGCGCGGCTCTTATGAAGCATTGGAAGACGTTCTTGCAGCCGATCCCGATGTCTTGAACCACAACATGGAGATGCCAAAAGAATGGTACCGAAAAGTCCAGCCACAATGTAATTATGAACAGTCCTTGAATGTTTTACGCAATAGTAAGAAGATTTCACCGAATACCTTAACGAAGACTGGATTCATGGTCGGTCTAGGTGAGTCTGATGAAGAGATTTCTAACTTGATGGATGACATCTTAGCGACGGGTTGTGATATTTTGACGATTAACCAATACTTGCAACCATCTAGTGAGCACCATAAGTTGGCCCGCTACGTGACACCGGAGAAGTTCAATGAATATGAAGAAATGGCCCGCGAAAAAGGATTTAAATATGTCGTAGCAGCACCGCTCGTTCGTTCATCATACAAAGCAGCGGAGGCCTTCGAACACGCTAAAGCAAAGCAGGCTTAGCCTATGTTGTTTATTAATAATGATTCTAATGACGTATATTTTAATTTTGCTTTAGAGCATTATTTTGTAACGGAAAAACAAATGAATGAGCCCTTATTAGTTTTTTGGCGGACGGAGCCAACGCTGATGGTTGGGAAGTATCAAAATATTTATGAAGAAGTGGATGTCAACTATGCAAAACAGCACGATATTAACATTGTGCGGCGTCCATCTGGTGGGGGGACTATTTATACAGATTTGGGCAGTTGGCAATTTACTTTTATTCATTATCAGACGAAGCGAGAGATATTCTTTGATGATTTCACGCAACCGGTTATTGTAGCACTCAATCGATTGGGTGTTCCGGCTGAATTTAATGGCCGAAATGATATTATGATTGAGAACAAAAAAATATCGGGCAATGCACAGTACAAAGAAAAAGGGATTACGGTCCATCATGGCTCATTGCTCTTCGATACAAACATTGAGGAAATGGTGCGCAGTACGACGGTGGATGAACACAAAATCATCTCAAAAAGCATCAAATCTATTCGCGATCGGGTGACGAATATTGCTGAGTATTTGCCTAATGACTTTACAGCAATGGACTTCAAGCAGTATATGGTCCAAGAATTGATGGGTAACGAAGCAACAATCTATCACTTAACGAGAACAGATATTGCTCGCATTAATGAACTGGCGGATCAATTATTTCGCAGTTGGGAAGCGAAATATAAGCGGAACCCCACATTTACACGTACAACAACGCATTATTTGGCGGGAGGTAAGCTCAGTGTGTCGCTCAATATCAAGTCGGGACGTATTGCTGAATTGCAATTGACAGGGGATTTTTTCTCAGGTGAAGATATTGAAGAATTTTGTCAGAAACTTGTTGGGACACGCTTAGACGAACAAGCGATTCGAGAAAAAATAACAGAATTAACTGATCAGTCGTTGATTTACAATATCTCAAATGAAGAAATCGCCACAGCCATCTTAGATATCCCACAACGCAATATAGATTAAGGTAGGTGCACAGATATGATGGAAAACTTAAATGTTGAATTGTTGAATGAAGCTCAAACGCATCAAGAGGTCTTACACCAACAACTCACGCAAGTTATTGATCCCGAGTTAGGTATTGATGTGTTGAATTTAGGCTTGATTTACAAACTTGATTTAAATAAAAAAGGGGACTGTAAAGTAACCATGACGCTTACATCAATGGGCTGTCCGCTAGCTGATGAGATTATGAATGGTGTCCGTTTTGCTCTGCTTGATTGTGATCCTGTTGAATTTGTTAATATTGATCTGGTTTTTTCACCGGCATGGAGCACGAGCCATATGTCGCGCTATGCGAGGATTTCTCTCGGCGTTAGAGCATAAAAAATAAATAGAGAAAATAAAAGAAGCTCCCCGCAAATTGGGGAGCTTCTTCAAGTAGAAAGGAGATGATAAATGAAAAGAAAAACAAAAAGCTTGTTTGTCCCATCCATCTATTTATATGATACCGCATTCTGGAAACGGTGTCAAGCGGAAATGGAAATTATTTATTTTTTTAGTAAGGAAATCATGAACTACCTATAATTCAGTAACCAATCGTAATGAATGAGGCTATGTATTTTGAGTATTAATTGTCTTAGTAAAAAGACATATATTGTGCCTTTTTTTACAATGGATTAAACTTGTGGTATGATAAAGATGTAAACAGATACATGGATGACTATAAAAAATACTGAGAGAATAAGAAAGGAAGTCGGCTAAAATGAAGAAAATGGTTATATTTGATCCAGCTATGTGTTGTTCTACAGGGGTTTGTGGGCCTTCTGTTGATGAAAATCTGCTGAGGGTATCTACAGTAATCAATAAATTAAAAAAGAAAGATATAGTAGTTGAAAGACATAATCTAGCCAATGATCCAAAAGCATTTGTGGAGAATGAATTAATTAACCAAATAATTGACAGTGAAGGAACAGAGGCACTGCCGATTACAACAGTAGATGGAGAAGTCGTGAAGAAGAAAGAATACCCTACAAATGATGAATTTTGCTCATTTTTAGATATTCCTAAAGCATATCTGGATTCATCGAAAGAACAATCAACAAAAAAATGTTGTTGTGGAAAAGGTAATTGTTGCTAAAAGGAGTGAGGTCATATGTTTGAATCATTTAATGCAGATAATATTGATTTAACTAAATATTTATTCTTCACAGGAAAAGGTGGTGTCGGTAAAACATCAACTGCTTGTGCCGTGGCAGTTGCACTCGCAGATCAAGGCAAAAAAATTATGTTGGTCAGCACGGATCCAGCCTCTAATTTACAAGATGTGTTCGATACAGAATTAAATAATAAAGGGGTCTCTATAGAAGAAGTTCCTCATTTAAAAGTAGCAAATTTCGAACCGGAAAAAGCAGCAGCAGAGTATAAAGAGAAAGTGCTAGCTCCTTACAGAGGAAAACTTCCCGAAGTCGCTCTACAAAGTATGGAAGAGCAACTTTCCGGATCATGTACAGTAGAAATTGCGGCATTTAATGAATTTTCTGGATTTATTACGGATAAGGAAACTGCTGATAAATATGATCACATTATCTTTGATACAGCCCCAACAGGTCATACTTTGAGAATGTTACAATTACCATCAGCGTGGACTAATTTTATTAGTGAAAGTACGCACGGTGCATCATGTTTGGGACAATTAGCAGGGCTTGAAGATAAAAAAGAAATGTATAAAAAAGCGGTAGATAATTTAGCTGATGACAGTAAAACAACACTTATCTTAGTGGCGCGACCGGAGATCTCTGCGTTGGAAGAAGCTGAGAGAGCCTCATTAGAATTACACGATATAGGTGTGAATAATCAGAAGTTAATCATTAATGGGATACTCCAAGAGCATGATGATGAACTTTCGACAGCTATTTATAATAAACAACAACATGCATTAAACGCACGGCCTGCACATCTTAAGGAAATTCATACGTACCAAATCCCCTTGAGACCATATAATATAACAGGAATTGAAAGTATTCGAGCATTATTTCAAGAGCACCAGATCCAAGATAAAGAAGAAGCTCTAGAAGTAGCCGATCGTTCCAATCTCAGTGATGTGATCGAAGACTTATATCAATCCAATAAAAAAGTGATTTTTACTATGGGCAAAGGTGGTGTCGGTAAAACTACAATAGCCGCGACTATAGCACAAGAGCTTGCCAAAAAAGGACAAAAAGTTCATCTAACAACAACTGATCCAGCATCACATTTGAAATATGTCTTAGAAGAAAGCCACGGTGTGCGGATAAGTAGCATTGATGAAAAAGAAGAATTAGAGAAATATAAAGAAGATGTATTAAGCAAAGCAAAACAAACGATGAGTGATGATGATATTGAGTACATTAAGGAAGATTTAAGATCACCTTGTACACAAGAAATTGCTGTTTTTCGAGCGTTAGCGGAAGTGGTTGAAGGCTCGAAAGAAGAAACAGTGGTTATTGATACAGCTCCAACTGGGCATACACTATTATTACTAGAATCAACACAAAGTTATAATACTGAAATTGAACGTACTCAAGGAGATGTTCCAGAATCTGTTAAATCGTTATTGCCTAAATTGAAAGATGACTCATTGACAGAAGTGCTAATTGTTACTTTGCCAGAAGCTACGCCCGTGTATGAAGCGATAAGGTTACAAGAAGATTTAAATCGAGCAGGAATATATAGCAACTGGTGGATTATTAACTCTAGCTTTTATGCGACTGATACGACTAATGAAATTCTAAAAGGAAAAGCCAATAATGAAGTGCAATGGATTAATCAAGTCAATAAACTGTCCAAGGGGAATTCAGCCTTGATCAGATGGGTATCTGAAGAATTAAAAGGAGAAAGGTTAAGTAAACTTTTGACATAACAGAAGCAATGTCAAATTGACTGGTTTTAATAGGATAAATTTATTATCACAACAAACCTAAAAATATAATATATGTATAATCGGAAGAGAAAATCCCTATACAAAAGGATTTCTCTTCCGATATATTGTTGTATTCACTAATTTACGGACTGGTTTTATGTAAATGAGGTTATCCTTTATAATAAAGGTATTAAACCAAAAAACAAAGGAGAAGCTCAGTGGCAATCGGTCAGCGCAGTTCGTATGGACAATTTTAGTTGCAATAAATTTTACCACCATTTTATCATTCATTAAAGAATCAAATATTTATATTGACATTCATAATAAATGAGTATAATATTATCAACAATATTAAAAGAATAAATATATCAGTTGAAATGTAGTCAGGGATAATGGGGACTTTCAATAAGGAGGCGTTTAAATGAAAAAATATTTGGTCATGGTGTTGTTAATGATGCTAATATTGATGGGGTGTTCGGCAGGCAATGTCAATGAGAATAGTGTGGCGGTATTAGATGAGAGTGAGTCATCGGCTGAGACGACGCGCACCAGTCAAGAAGCAACATTCACCTATCAACAGATCAATTTAGAGCAGCCGACTCTTTATTTTTGGATTGAGCGTGTTGAATACGGTCAACTGAAAGAAGTAGCTCAGGAATTTGAAATGACAGCTGACCAGCCACAAAAGGATAATCCACTCCATTTAGCACTCAATCACCTAACATATGAAGATCATGCACTTGATAGTATTGAGGTGGACACGGATAGCTATTCAACTTATCATGCGTATGATTTAAATGAGTTAGACACAACTGTTCAGCCGGCCATTTTTGACTATGGCGTTGCTGAGTGGGACGATGGTTATTTATTAGGAGTCATTAGATATCTAAAGGATGATGCAGATGTTACGTCAATAACTGTAGAGCATTTAACAGAAGTAGATCTGGATTTAGATGACGTGCCTCTAGCCTTTTTGATAAAAATGAGATTTGAATAAATGACTAACAGGAAGCAGTTTGTAAACGTTCTTGTTGTCACAGAAGTGTAAGCGACCAGACACTTCGGGATATTTCTGAGTCAAGTGTCATCTGTAGACAAATAAATAGGAAACTTGTATAATGTAAGTAGGAGGAGATTTGTATGAGTTTTAAGTTTTTACACACGTGCTATCGTGTACAAGATTTAGATAAGTCACTTGAGTTTTACCAGGATGTACTTGGTTTTGAGATTTCTCGTAAACGAGATTTCCCAGAAGATAAATTTACCTTGGTATACTTGAAAGTGCCAGGTTCAGATTATGAACTTGAGTTGACGTACAACTACGATAAGGAAGAACCATACACAATTGGTGATGGTTACGGCCATATCGCAATTGGTGTTGATGACCTAGAAGCAACTCACAAAGAGTACAGCGAAACAGGTTATGAAGTAACTGAGCTGAAAGCTTTATCTAACAACAGTACAAGTTACTTCTTCATCAAAGATCCTGATGGCTACAAAGTTGAGGTTATCCAAAACTAATCTAAACGACAAGCCGACAAAACCCTGCCTTAAGTGGTGGGGGTTTTTTGTTTGGGTTAGATATTTTGAACTAAAGTGTTGGTCTCTTTCTTGTATATTAATGTCGGTTGATGAATGGTGAATGGACGTGATATAATGAGAGTGCGAAAGGGGTGCCATGATGAGATTGAAGATGGATGATGTGGTGTTGTTTATTGGGGATAGTATTACGGATGTTGGACGTAACCGCAGTGATGAAGGCGCGTTAGGACAAGGCTATCCTCACTTGGTGGCTGCTCAGTTGTTGACAGATCAGCCGACCAAGAATTTCCAGTTTTATAATCGGGGAATTGGCGGAGATACATTAGATGATCTTGTGCATCGTTGGGAGCGAGACTGTTTGGAATTGAATCCGGATGTTATTTCTATTCTGATTGGGATTAATGATATTTGGGAAGGGAACATCCAAACGCAAGAAGATTTAGACCGTTTTGAGGAACAATATCGTTACTTGCTAAAGACGTTATACCAGCGAACAGATGCGCGAGTTGTACTGATGGAGCCCTATGTGGTGCCGTATAAGAAAGATCGTCATCAGTGGCGTCCGATGTTGGATGCGATTATCAATATTATCCGTAAGTTAGCTCGGGATTATCAGACGGATTTTATCCCGCTCGATGGGTTAATCAATGCTGTGGCCATGCGTGATGGACTGACTTATTATACAGAAGAAGATGGTGTGCACCCAACCTTGGCTGGACATGGCTTTATTGCCCAGAAGTGGTTAGAAAACTTAGGAAACTAAATAAATTGCATAGAAAAAAGCGTGGTGAGAAACCACGCTTTTTAAGTTGAAATAAGGTCATAAATCTTAGGCGATGTCATCAGCAATTAGTTGCTGTCTGATTTCAGCGAGTTTTAATTCGCGAACTTCACGCGGTAGGAAACAACGAATTTCTTCTTCGTTGTAACCAATTTGTAGACGACGATCATCCATAATAATCGGACGACGAATGAGGCTAGGCTGATCGGTGAATAGATCAAGCAGTTCACTCATTGATAAGTCCTCAATATCTACTTCAAGATTTTGGTACGCTTGCGAACGATATGAAATAATCTCGCCGGTTCCTTCATCTGTCAGCATCAGGATTTCCTTAATTTCATCTTTTGTCAATGGATCATGATAGATATTTTTTTCAACATAGTCTAAGTCATGTTCTTCCAACCAAGATTTTGCCTTACGACATGATGTACAACTTGGTGATACGTACAAATTAATCATATAGAACGTCCCTTTCTATGTAAAAAGATCCTCAATTTACAGGGTTACTCCCTTTCCACAGAAGTAATGGTTAGTGCTTAACTTTGACCTTACATAACTATTGTATTACGCTTACGCAATGATTGCAATACCTTTTTTGAAGAAAACGATATTTTTTCCAAAAACTTAACATTAAGTTCACAATAGAAGTCATTTGTAACTGCAAAAGATTCTCTAGAGATGTACTTGATATCTAACTAAAAAGTGTCGTGCATCCTATAACTGCCTTGATAAAAGAGCCGGATACATATTGATTCTTAAAATACCAAAAATACAGATAAATGTACAAAAATAATTTAATAAGATTAAGTTGCCTGTTATACACAATATTGTACATTATTAAAATATTAGAAAGTAATAAGCATATGATAGTACCGAGAATCCGCTTGCATAAAAGGAGTTATATATAAGGAAGAAAAAGCTAAATAATCAAGGACCACCAGCATTGTTAGTGTCGGTGGTCCTTGATTATAGTGGAGACAGTTATCATTAACGAAGTGATTTTGGTTTGTTCAGTATTTCGGTATAAATAACTGCCTGTTTTAAGTTTTGTTGATTAAGCGATGGAGTAGATCTATTAGTCGGTCTAGTTGATTGTTTTTGGATTATTGATTTTTTAGATGTCTTCTCCGTTGCACTTAACTGTTTAGCCCGCTGACGACGTTCGTGTGTCGAGTGACTCTGTCTTGAGCGAGATTCCTGTGAATTTGGGTGGTTAATGCGAGAAGTGCGTCTGTGTTCTTGATCAGCTTCTTGCTGGACAGAGCTGTTTCGTCTCTGTTGCCCTCTGTTTGAATCGGTAGCTCGTTCAGCATTTGTCATATTCCGTTCACTGCGCAGTTGATTTAAGAAACTTTTTCGATTATGGTGTGAACGAGATACTTGTTTTGATGGGTTTCGTCTGGATATTTGTCTGCTATTTTTCGACGATAACGGTTTTGATTTTTTCTGGGAACTTCCCCAACCTTGGATAGCGACAGAGAAGACAGCAAATCCAAGACCGAGTAAGATAATTAGGATTTCCATCTGTTATCACTCTTCCTCAGTGTCCGCTTGCATCGGTTCTCCTTGACTCGAAATAGCTTCACGCATTTGGGTGTCTGATTTCAAGTTTTCTAGTTTGTAGTAATCCATGACGCCTAAATTCCCATTACGCAAGGCTTCTGCCATAGCGCGAGGAACTTCAGCTTCTGCTTCCACTACTTTGGCGCGTTGTTTTTGTACTTCAGCACGCATTTCTTGTTCTTCAGCAATCGCCATGGAGCGACGTTCTTCTGCTTTTGCTTGAGCAATATTTTTGTCAGCGGTGGACTGTTCAGTTTGTAATTTGGCTCCGATATTACGGCCAACATCTAGGTCAGCGATATCAATGGACAGAATTTCAAAAGCGGTTCCTGAGTCGAGTCCTTTTGAGAGAACAGTCTTGGTAATTGAGTCGGGATCTTCCAGAACAGTCGCATGTTTCTCGGATGAACCGACCGTTGTGACAATCCCTTCTCCAACTCGGGCAATAATGGTATCTTCACCGGCACCACCGACGAGTCGTTCGATATTGGCCCGGACAGTAACTTTTGCTTTAGCAATAATTTCGATACCATCTTTAGCAACGGCACATATATCTGGCGTGACGATAACTTTTGGGGTAACGGATACTTGGACAGCTTCGAAGACATTACGTCCCGCTAAGTCAATAGCGGCTGCTTTTTCGAATCCGAGGTCAATATCCGCACGTTGAGAAGCAATTAAGGCATCGATCACATCATCGACATTCCCACCAGCTAAGTAGTGTGCTTCCAGTTCATCAATATTTAGGGTTAATCCAGCTTTAGTAGCCTTAATCAGTGGTTCAATAATGTCATGCGGTTTTACGCGTCTGAAGCGCATTCCAATCAAGGTGCCGATATTAATCTTGACTCCAGAGAAGTAAGCGGTAATCCAGAGACCGATTGGAACGAAGCGCAAGAATACACTGACAACAATAACAATTAAAACAGCAACAATACCGATACCGATAAAATTTTCATAACCTTGTGTCATAATAAGTCTTCCTTTCTAAGCGTGTTTATTGAACAGTAAATTAAAATGTCGTAAATTAGAATGTTAATGAACGTTGGCGCCGGACCACAATTTTCGTGGCAGAGACTTTCTCTACTTCGATCGGTGTTCCCCGTGAGATATGACCTTCTGAACTAATCACATCGAAATAGGGGCTATTCTCACCAAATGTTACTTTCCCACTCGGTCGCAAAGGTGTCTGAGCAATGCCTCTTAAGCCGGGTTTAATCGGATGGTCCGGACTTTTGACTGAATCATTTGCCTTGCTACCAGGATCGGTTGACTGCAAGACAAGCTTATTCACGTTCGTCAAGGAATAGCCTCTCCGAATTAAATAAACAACCATGGCTGCCGTGATGACAATAGCGATACTTAAGTCTTGGATCGTCTGTGTCAAGTCGCCCAAGGTCCAATATAAGCCTAAGACAATAGACAGAATACCGCTAATACCGACCAAACCAAAATCGGGAATAAAGACTTCCAGCACAATAAGCAGGAGACCAACAGTAAATAAAGCAACTGGAATCCAACTATTAACGCCGACTAGATAGAAATAACCGGTGAAAGATAATGCGGAAATTGTGGCCCCTATCGTCTTCCTAGGTGTCAAAACAAAAAGTGCTAACCCTAAAAAGACAAATGTTAATATAATTCCTTCCATTTAAATCCCTCCTTCTTTATGTGTCGATGCTCACATTCATTTTATCATGGATTAGCTAAAATGTCATAAGGCTTAAGATGTATCTTTAACGGCGCTTTATTAGGCGGCCAAGATGCCAAAATATCCAATGACCAGCAATCCAATTACAATACGGTACCATCCAAAAGCACTAAAATCATTTTTGCGGATATAGTTCATTAAAAATTTGATTGCAAAAACCGAGACAACAAAAGAGAATAAGCACCCCGCTAGCAGTAATACCAATTCATCACCAGTGAAGTTAAAGCCAAAGCGAACGAGCTTTAAGAAACTAGCACCGAACATAATGGGGATGGATAAGAAGAATGAGAACTTAGCTGCAATCGGGCGAGCTGTTCCAATTAAGAGAGCACCGATAATGGTTGCACCGGATCGAGAAGTTCCTGGAACAAGCGCGAGGACTTGGAAGAGGCCAATCATTAAGGCGACTTGATAAGAGAGATCATCCCATGTTTTGATATCAAAGGTTCTCTTCTTATTGTAATGTTCGATAATAATAAATAGCACACCGTAAATAATGAGAGCTAGTGCAACCGTATACCAATTGAAGAAGTTCTCAGTGAACCAATCATCAAATAAAAAACCAATCACCCCAGCAGGGATCACTCCTACAATAACTTTTGGCCAAATTGATAGAATGTCTTGATCGATGCTGAAACCCGAATGAGTACGGATGACGGGATTCAGTTCGTTCCAGTAGAGTAAGACGACGGCCAAAACACTAGCGAGTTGAATAACAACAAAGAACATTTCCATAAAGGCGGCACTTGCTTGCATTTGGATCAATTCATCAACAAGAATCATGTGCCCTGTACTACTGATTGGCAACCACTCCGTAATACCTTGCACAATGCCCAAGATAATGGCTTTTATAATATTCCACAACATAACATAATACACTCCTATTTCTATAATATAAATAGTTACACGCTCTTAGTTTACGCTAATTACCGCATAGACTCAAGAGATTTTAGATTTATGAGTAAATTATTTCTATTCGCAGTGAAAGTGTGTTATTATTAGAATGAGTTGTAAATTGACAAACTAAAAAATGAAGGATGATAAGCATGGGATTATTTGATTTTTTTAAAGGAAACAAGAACAAAGAACAAGAACAAAATAAATCACAAGCCATTGTGTCACCAGTTAACGGAAAAGTTGTGGCTATTGAGAACGTGAATGATCCAGTGTTCTCTCAAAAAATGATGGGAGATGGATTCGGTGTGGAGCCTGCTGATGGCGATGTTTATGCACCAGGAACTGGAAAAGTTGTTTCAGTTTTCCCAACGCAACACGCGGTTGGTTTAGAGTTAGAGAATGGTATCGAAGTGCTTGTCCACATCGGGATTGATACAGTAGAATTAGAAGGTGGACCGTTCGACACATTAGTAAAAGAAGGCGATACTGTTACACCAGAGACAAAAATTTCAACAGTTGACTTAGCAGGATTGAAAGAAGCAGACAAAGAAGATACTGTTATTGTTGTTTTCACTAACATGGATCAAGTTGAAAACTACAACTTAACGTCAACAGGTGACAGCAAACGCGGTGACCAAATCGGAACAATTGAAGCTAAATAAGTTTCAAACGGACATAAAGAAGGGCGGGCGTTGTGCTCGCCTTTTTTATACTAAAAGAAGTCAATTTTGTGAAGTGAAAAACGTTATGTAATACAAGGAGGATTAGTGTGGGCAAATTTATTATTGTGTTAGTTGGGCCAAGCGGGAGTGGCAAGACATCTTTAGGCTCAGAGTTGACTAAGGCAGGCTATCCTAAGCTAGTGACTACGACAACGCGGTCTAAGCGCCCTGGCGAACAAGAAGGCGAAGATTATTATTTTCGAGCAGCTTCTGAGCTTGAGGCGGATGATTTTGTTGAACAGACGGTTTACAATAATCATATGTATGGCTTAACGAAGGCAGAAGTGCAAGAGGCCTTAGCACACCATGATATTGTCCATGTATCACTCGATCGTAATGGAGTTCATGCCTTGAGTCGCCAGTATCCGGATATAGCGGTGACATGTTTTATTACAATTTCTGAAGAAGAGATGGCTCGTCGCATGGCTAAACGTGGAGATAGTCCTCGAAAAATTAATGAGCGTATTTCCTTCTGTCGTGAAATTGGCGAACTAACTCCACCACAAGAGACAGATTATGTGATCGAAAATAATCACTTCCAACAAGCAGTGAATGAATTGCTAGCGATGATTGATCAACTGAAGTGATATAGGAATGATATTAGAAAAAGGCAACTACATTGATCCTGTTTGGTTAATGTAGTTGCCTTTTTTGATAGTATTTATTTATATTATTTATGCTTGATTATAGTTTGAGCTAGCAAAGCTGTCGTTGACGTCGATACCGAATGAATTATAATGTTCACCATTCATAATGGAGTTTTTGACAATAACATAATCAACACGACGGATGGCATCGAGATCACGTCCCCCAGCATAAGAGATGGAGGATTGTAAATCTTGTTTCATTTCAGCTAAGGTGAGGGCAATATCGCCTTTGTAAGGAACAAGCATTTTCTTCCCTTCGACATTTTTACGTTCACCTTTTTGGGAAGCGGAGGCTGAGCCGAAGTATTCTTTATATTTTTTGCCATTAACTTCAACCATCTGCCCCGGTGATTGTTCGTGGCCAGAGAAGAGAGAGCCAATCATGACCATTGTTGCACCGAAGCGAACTGATTTGGCGATATCACCATGTGTACGAACGCCACCATCGGCAATAAGTGGTTTTCGAGCTACTTTTGAACAGTGAGAGAGGGCAGCGAGTTGCCATCCTCCTGTACCGAACCCAGTTTTTAGTTTTGTTGTACAGACCTTTCCTGGCCCGATACCTACTTTTGTTGCATCAGCACCGGCATTTTCTAATTCGCGAACAGCTGCAGGTGTACCGACGTTTCCGACAATGAGGAAGGTTTCTGGCATATGCTTTTTCACATGCGTAATCATCTGAATGACCATATCAGAATGACCGTGTGCCACATCAATCGTAATATATTCAGGAATGGCATCTTCAGCCACTAATTGCTCAACAAAATCATATTCGTAATCTTTCACACCTAAACTAATCGATGCAAATAAATTCTGGTCATGCATCGATTGGATGAAAGGCAAACGAGCTGCTTCATCAAAACGGTGCATAACGTAGAAATAGCCTTCCTTCGCTAACCAGACTGCTAATTCTTCATCGATGACCGTCTGCATGTTGGCTGGAACAACAGGTAACTTGAAGTGGCGTCCACCCAATTCCACCGAGGTATCACATTCTGAACGGCTCTTGACAACCGCTTTAGCTGGAATCAGTTGAATATCTTCGTAGTCAAAAATCTTCATGAATTCTAATTCTCCTTATAGTTCATTCGTAATTCATACGGCAATAGGACATAAAAATAGGAAATAAGCATTTAATATACGTTATTTAATTTTAGTTCCCTTAATAGAATACGTTAAAGAGTCTTGAAAGTCAACTTTAAGATAAAAAAGCTTACATATATTTTTTATCCATCGAAAAGAAGAGAAAATCAGTCTCAAGACGGAAAATTAGTTAAATACCTTGTCAAAGTTGTGAATTTAACGGATAATAGAGACAATGAATAGTTTGGAGTGATTGGATTGACAAAACGAACAAGTACTTTTTGGACAGAGCGAAATACGGCTTTAACGGGTGTGGCGTTATTAATTCCGTTTATTATTTTGGCGTTATTACTAACGTTTAATCCAGTATGGCTGAATGAAATGGATGCAAATTTGGGAGCTATCTTACATAATATGCGTACTGCAGAGCGCACCCAGATTGTCGTAGGAATAACAACACTGGGTGATTTGTGGGCACAAGCAGCTTTCGCGGGTATTATTACCTTAATCCTTTTAGCGGTTCGTCGGTGGCAGGAGGCGATATGGTTTGCGATAACAGTTGGAGTCGGGGCGGGATTGTTGAATAATTTTGTGAAGCATCAATTTGCGCGGGTGCGGCCTGATTATATTGAACATCTTGTGTCTGAAAGTCACTATGCTTTTCCTAGCGGACACTCGATGGGGGCGATGATTTTATTAGGTTCACTCTTATTTATTGTTATTCGGTTATGGTCTAATGAAGCTATATTGCATTTTTTAGTCAGTGTCGTTTGCATCGTCACCATTGTAGCAATTGGCTTGAGTCGGATTTACTTAGGCGTGCATTTTCCTTCTGATGTGTTAGCAGGTTTTTCCTTAGGAGCTAGTTGGTTATTTATTAGTATTGCTACTTTTGGCTTGCGAGCAGTTAAATAAAACCTATCTAGAGAGGACGAGATAATGTGAAAAAAATATTGCCATTTGTATTTGGTGGGGTAATGGGGTTTATTATTAGCTTATATTTTAGTGTTTATTTTATATATTCGGGTCGTCTTTTCGAAACGATATTAGTTGTGATCATTACACTTATTGTTAGTGGTTTTTTGCATATATTATTACATGAATTAGGTCATGTGCTAGGCGGGTGGTTAACTGGCTATCAACTCAGTGTTTTTCGGATGTTATATTTGACACTTTATCGAGGAAAATCAGGATGGCAGACCAAGGTAGATAAGCAATCCATTACGAGAGGCATATTAGGCCAAGCGTTAATGGTTCCAACTAAGAAAAATGTTCCTGTGATACCGTATTTTTTGGGTGGAATAACGGTCAATATTTTATTGGGAATTACTTTATTAGCTGTAGCACGTACGTTGTATCAACCATTATGGAATAATATCCTAATTGTTGCTGGGTATGTGGGCATTTTTTTCGGGGGAATGAACTTAATGCCAATTGATCCGACAGATGGGTATCATTTGAAAGAAATTCTACGTACCCCTTCTTACAAAGAACAGTTACGACAAGTGTTAATCACCTATAAGCAGCTCATGCAAGGAGTGCCTATGCATGAGATTGTGACTCATATTGACTTGAACGATAAAATAGCGCTCAGTCAATCGAATCAGACATCTCTTATGATACTAAAAATTTTGAATGCAATTGATCAGCACGAATTTAATCAAGCATATGCCTTGAGCCAGCAACTATGGTCTGTATTTGATCAGTTATTCAACGGCTATAAAGAAGAGGTCTACGCGCTTCATTTATTGGCCTTTTTATTGGCAGATAATGACTCACTTGAGATGATTCAGAACTTTAAGCAGCATCCTTATTTTGAAAAGGTGATTACAAGTGATAAGCCCGAACATGCGACGGTTCAGTCATTATATGCAGCAGAAGTTGATGGTAATTATTCCCGAGCAATGACACGATTGAGTATTGCACGGGAACGTCTAGACTTGATTGAAACCAAAATTGAACAAGCGGTAGAAGAACGACTACTGATTTATTTAGAGTATATATACCGCCGATAAGTGAACAAAAAAAGCCTCCTGTGATGTGGTGGCCCAAGAGTTGGATTGACTATACCAACTTCCAAGGCACTGCATTACTCGGAGGCTTTTTTACTTAGTAGTGGGGCAGCCGATTATTGGAATAATTCGAAGACTTGACTAGAGCTGTACAAGGTAGTCATTAGCCAGCCTATTACGCCAATGCTAATAGAGGTTATGCCCATTCCACGAATATCTTTAAAGAACATAGCTACAATACCGAACACAACTGCTAGTACACAAAGCCATTCATGCTGGAATCCCACACCAGCTAATGCAATTAAAAGTGCACCCCAACCAATTATTTGATCGACATAGTTCATTTAGCATCCCCCTTTTTGTGTGAATTCTCTATGTTTATTATACTATGAAGATCTCAAAAACAAAAGGATATTATAAAAAAAATTTATAAGATAATTATGTTTGTATATCAGCAAGGTGGGAGAACAGAAACATTCAGCAAAATTAATAGAGTAATTTAAATTTTCTGACAATATTTTGTATAATTATGTTGAAAATGAGTTTAAAAGAAGATATAATATATTCCAATAAGCGATTTTGCCAATAATTGAGAGAGGTTTTACTGGTTTAAAGTAATTTTTTAGCTGAGGTACACTTATTTTATGATTTTTTTGTCTGAAAAATATCAAAATAAATTAATGTATTATTTTTAGAATATACTAGCTAATACAATACAGAAGACATAATCTTTCAGTGGGGTAGAGTGAAATGTCGTTTATCAATAAAAAATAAGGGAGTGTGCGGCATGAAGTTATTGCGTAAAAAGAATGGCCAATGGTTTACGGTATCAGTTGCAGTTGGGATGTTGATGGCGTTAGGTAATGTCAGTCAAGAAGTTTCAGCCCATGAAACTTTACCAGAGGTTAGCGACGTATTGGAGCAGGGAGAGATTGTAGAAGCTGCTGGTCAAGACGCCAATGTTGAGCGGGAGCAAGTAGTTACTGAAACAGAGCAATCGGTAAGTGAGCTGGAAAACTATGCCGAAATAGCTGATGATTCCGTTGAAGCAGAATCTATAACAACAGAAAAAGGACATGAATCTTCAGAAAAAACAGCTGAAGTGGAACAACGAGATGCATCGGAGCACACAGTGAAGGATGCTTCACGGGAAGAGCGCTCTACTGAGTTAGAAGGCAAGAATCAATCTAAAGTAAATAAGCCTAGCGAAAATAGCACTGAACTGGATTATGTATTACCGCAAGAAGCTGTCCAAGGAGGGGCCGAAGATCAGCATCATCCCCAAGCTGAAAATTCAAATCAAATAATCCATGCACCACAAGCATGGCAGGCGGGTTACCGTGGCGAGGGCGAAGTAGTGGCGATTATTGACTCAGGAATTGATCCCGTTCACGATGCTTTTGGTCGATTATCTGATATGATGAAAGCTCGTTACCAAACGCAAGAACAGTTCGAAAAAGCAAAATTGGCAGCAGGTATTGAATATGGTCGTTGGGTAAATGAAAAATTGATTTTTGGTTACAATTATACCGATGCGGATATTCACTTGAAGGAAAATGATTTAATGTCACACGGTCAGCACGTAGCAGGAACAGCAGTAGGGAATCCAAGTCGACCAGTTAAGTTACCAACGTTAGATAATCCCGATAATGAAGAATATATTTATGGTGTCGCACCAGAAGCACAACTGATGGCGATGCGTGTTTTCTCTGATTTGAACGGAGGCACTTGGGAATATCTTTATGCTCGTGCGATTGAAGATGCTGTTAAACTTGGAGCAACAAGTATTAACTTGAGTCTCGGTGGTGGAAGTGGCTCCTTATACGAGACAAGTTACCGCTTATCGAAAGCTATAGCTGATGCGAATGCAGCTGGAGTGAGTGTAGTTATTGCAGCAGGTAATTCGCGTGTATTCGGTCAAGGACACAGTAATCCAAAAGCAAGCAATCCGGATATTGGAGTTGTTGGCTCACCATCAACTGCCCAAAATTCAATTTCAGTAGCATCCGTTAACTCGACGGTAGCGATGGAATATGTTTTGCAAGTAAAAGGACTAGAAAAAGCAGAATTTAATCATGGAAACTTAATGGTAGGATTCGGAGATAACAAGTCACAAGAAATTTTACGCCAGCCGGAATTTGCTGAAGGTGAGTTTGAATATGAAGTAGCTGGGTTGGGTAAGGAAGCAGATTTTGCTGGCCGCGATTTGAGTGGAAAGTTTGCGCTAGTGAAACGTGGTGAAATTTCATTTGAAGACAAAGCGCTACATGCCAAACGAGCAGGTGCTAAAGGAATTGTTGTCTATAATAGAGATGATAGTGATGATGAAGTGATGACGATGACTTTGGGAGACAATCCCGAATTAAAAGACTTCCCAGCGTTATTTATTACGAATCGTGCCGGGAATGAATTAGCTGCACATGCGGACAAATATCGACTTAAACCTGATACACAACACCGAATGAAGTTTGATCATCCTAATAAGGGCGAAATGAGTTACTTCTCAAGTTGGGGCTTATCGGCTGATGGTGAGTTGAAGCCAGATGTGACGGCTCCTGGTGGGGGAATTTTCTCAGCATATAATGATGGTGAGTATGGACCAATGAGCGGAACGAGTATGGCCTCACCTCATGTAGCTGGTGCGGTTGCGTTGATTAAGCAAGGGTTGCGAAAGAAATACCCGGAAATGTCAGCAGGTGAATTAACAGCACTCGTGAAGAATTTATTGATGAGTACAGCTACGATTCATACCAATCCTGAAACGGGAGCTTTCACCTCTCCTCGTCAACAAGGAGCTGGGATTATTAATGTGGATAAAGCATTGACGTCCGATCTGTATGTGACGAATAATAAAGGATATGGTAGTGTCTCCTTGTACAATGTTGGCGACCAATTACGATTCGATGTGGTTGTTCACAACCGTTCCAATGAAGCCAAAACATTAACTTATCAAACACACTTGAATACTGATGCGACGAAAGATTCGCCGATCGGACCGCTGATGTCCTTGCAGCCACGTCATTTGAAGACGACAGAACGTCAAACCGTTACCGTTGAAGCCGGTGAATCTAAAACAATCTCCATCACTGTTGATGCTTCTGAGTTTAGTGAAGAGTTATTAACTCAGATGAAAAGTGGCTATTTCTTAGAAGGATATGTTGTCTTCAAAGATGAAGCGGGACAAGGATTAGTCAATATTCCGTATGTTGGATTCCGCGGTGATTTTAGTTCCTTACGTGTTGTAGAGACACCTATTTATGATTTAGAGAAAGGTGAAGTGCCTTTTTACTACTATGCTAATGTAGAAGAACAAGTCGTCGATCCACATGAGGATCACTTCACAAGTTTAGTGACAGCGGTCGATACAGGAAAAGATAAACCGCAAATACAAACACTTGGAGCAGATACAGTCGATCCAGAAGGGAATTTCTTAGAACAAGGTAAAGATATGAAATTAGCCCTCTCCCCGAATGGTGATGGTCACAAAGATGAACTGGGCTTTAAGGGAGTCTTCTTAAGAAATTATGAGGATTTCGTTGCGAGTATTTATGCTTTGGATGACGTTTCCCGTGAGAAAGTCTTGTGGCGCAGTGAAAAGACCAGTGGGCGTAAGAACTACTTCGATGGGCAGGATGATAAAAGCACACTTGTTCCAGAATCGGTCTGGAATGGATTAGATTATCTAGGTAATTTGTTAGCAGATGGTCAATATAAATATGTCGTCAATTATCGTCCAGTTGTTCCTGGGGCTGACTTGCAGGAGTTAACGTTTGATCTCACACTGGATACGCAGCTAACGATGGCGACAGCAGCAGATTTTGATGCTCAGCTACGCAAGTTAACGTTTAGAAATACTAATGAATTAGCTAGTGACTTGTCTGGGATCAACCCATTCCGAACCAGCATTGGTTATAAAGATGGTAGCCCACTTGCGGAAGGGTTGCCAAGATTGTACATGAATGAAGATTTAACGTTCGATATTCCAGAAGGTGTTGATATCACTGACAAACGCTTAGTCTTGAACTTAGAAGACAATGCCGGTAACCGCAAGCAGAAAAAACTGAATGAATTGCTTATCGGTATGACAGGAGTTGTTAATTTCCGTCTATTAGATGAAGTGACTGGTGAGAATTATGCGAAATATGGCTTCCGTGTGCTTATTCGTGATGAAGCAGGCAATATTGTAGAGACAATCGAGCACGCAGGCAAAAAAGGCTCAACGCTTCGCTTACCGTTCGGCACATATACCGCTGAAACATTCTTATACGATATTGAATATCTTGAAGTAGTTGGCAACATCCAAAAGACATTTACTGTATCATTCGAACAATCTGTTCAAACAGTTGATTTCTTAGCTAAACAGACCATTTATCGTGAATTCAGAGTCCAATTAAACGAATCATTACCACAGGGAGCAACAGTTTATGCCGTTGATGCTGCTGGCAAACGTTATCTAGTTCCTACGACATCTTATCACCCAGATCGCTTGCAAGTTCGTTTGCCAGAAGGAACGTACACTATTGTTGTGGAACTTCCAGCGGGGTACAGTAGTGAGCAAAATGGAGCTGTAGTAGAATTGACGGAAAACAGTAGCACATTCCACTTAGCTATTGAGCAAATAGAAGTCGCACCAGCAGTTGATTTGAATCCATTTGTTGACGAGCTTCTTAATATTAACCAACACATCGAAGCAGAAGAACAAGTTGATAAGGGCGCCTTCTTGAATAAATGGTTAGAGAAAACAAAAGAGACTGAAGAACAACCTGAGGAAGAACCAGAAGTTTCATCAGAACCAGAACAGCAACCGGAAGGAACAGTCCAAGAGCAACTAGAAGATTCACAAGTGTTGGCGAAGAAAAAAGTGGAAGCCAACTTGGCAATTATTCGTTCAGAGCAAGCTTCAGATAACTTGAAGCAAACATATCTTACATTGATCCGTCAAGCGGATGGTGTGGAAGCTGTTCAAGCATTATTAGCTGAGTTCCAACAAAAAGCAACAGTTGAGGATACAACTGTTCCAACTCCGCCACAAGAACCTGAAGAGATACCAGAACCTGGATTAAAAACTATAAAAAACCACTTCAAACTGGTAGTTGACTTCGATGGGGAACAAGTCGTCTACGACCGCAAAGATTCAGATGTCTGGGCTTCAGAGGAGCACGCTCGAGAAGTGTACGATCAATACTTGCCGGAAGTCATTGAACGTGACGGGAAGGAATATGAACGCATAAATATCACATTTAAACAATTAGCTGAAGAAGCCATTTTGACCTATGTATTTAAACTAAAAACTGATCTGACAGTAGCAGTCGCACCACCTGCTGAAGAAAATGAATCAGTTCAAGAGACAGAAAAGCCCGTACAACCTGAACGACCAGAAATAGAGAAGAACCAATCAACGGGGAAAGTTATTGATTCAACTGACGATAATCAATTACCTGATGATTCAAATATAGAAACAGGGAAAGGACTCATTCGTCCTGATAAACCAGCATTTGAAGGTGGGGTAAACCATCACAAAGCAGCCATTCATGAAAAAACCATGTTCCCAGACCATCAACTGCAGGCGTTACTTCAGGTTGAAAAAAATAAGGCTAAAACGTATATTGCGACACTGTCAGATTTAACAGCAACCAGTACAATGACTTATCAAGAGGCCATCCAACAGGCAAACAATGTACCGACTATTGAACAAATCATTCGCCAAGCAGTCACAGTTAATGAACAACTTACCGTTCAAGCTGCAATGAACGAAATAACAGACCAGAAAAATAAAAGCAATGAAACGCACATCCTACTACAAACAGTTAGCATAACTGACCGCACCTCTCAATCAGCTAACAAGCAATTGGCTGAGAAAGCAACAGAAGGAGAACGATTGCCAGATACGGCAACTAGTTCATGGATTATTGGTTTAGTTGGAGTCAGCTCATTGTTGGCAGGAGTTAGTGTGAAAAAGCTTAAAAATGACAAGTAATAGTGATCGAATGATTAAAAAGGAGGCGCAAGCCTCTTTTTTTGTTCATAATTTACATTTAAAATATCATTAAAAAATAATGAGTGATATAAAATAGTTAATAGAAAGTTTTGTTCATTATTTATCAAGGATAAAATGTATATAAATATAAAAAAATAAACATAAAACGGAAAATTTATATAAATAAGTCTAGTTATATAAAATCCTTATAAATACTTTTATAACAAGACTGGTGGAGAATGAAACTTAAAAATATTAAAATAATTTTATATAAATCTCATGAAAATACTTTTGAAAAATGTATCCGTTTCATTTATAATAGATTTACAGATTAAACGATTACAAAAACGAGAGGAAGATAAATATGTCAGAAAAGTACATTATGACAATCGATCAAGGAACGACGAGCTCACGAGCAGTTCTCTATAATAAAAAGGGAGAAGCAGTTGGCAGTTTCCAAAAAGAATTTACGCAATATTTTCCGAATGATGGTTGGGTAGAACACGATGCGAATGAAATTTGGAACTCGGTACAGTCGGTTATTGCCGGAGCATTCATCGATAGTAATATTAAACCAGGTCAAGTAGAAGCGATTGGGATTACGAACCAACGTGAGACGACGGTTGTTTGGGATAAAGAGACTGGTCGTCCCGTCTACAACGCGATTGTGTGGCAATCACGCCAGACCTCTCATATTGTTAATCGGTTGAAAAAAGAAGGCCATGCTGATATGATTCATAAGAAGACAGGGCTTGTGATTGATGCTTACTTCTCAGCGACGAAGATTCGTTGGATTTTGGACCATATTGATAATGGGCAAGAGCGTGCGGAGAAGGGCGAGTTGCTCTTTGGAACGATCGATACATGGTTAGTTTGGAAATTAACGGGTGGCGAAACGCACGTAACGGATTACACGAATGCGAGTCGTACCATGCTATACAATATTAAAGACTTGAAGTGGGATGAAGAAATTCTAGATATCTTGAATATTCCAGCATGCATGTTACCAGAAGTAAAATCTAACTCGGAAGTTTACGGCAAGACAGCTTCTTACCACTTCTATGGTGATGAAGTTCCAATTGCGGGAATGGCTGGAGACCAGCAGGCAGCTTTATTTGGGCAACAAGCCTTCGAGCCGGGGATGGTCAAGAATACGTACGGAACGGGTGCTTTCATTCTGATGAATGTCGGTGAAGAAATGCAACTCTCAGAGAATAACTTATTGTCCACAATTGGATACGGTATTAATGGGAAAGTTTACTATGCGTTGGAAGGATCTATTTTCGTAGCTGGAAGTGCCGTGCAATGGTTACGTGACGGACTTGAGATGATTCAGGACTCAAGTGAAACGGAAGGATTGGCTGAGGGATCAGACAACAACGATGAAGTTTATGTTGTGCCAGCCTTTACGGGATTAGGTGCACCGTACTGGAATTCTGATGCGCGTGGGGCAATTTATGGCTTGACGCGAGCGACGAACCGTAAGGACTTTGCGAAGGCAACCTTGCCAGCGATCGCTTACCAGACGCGTGATGTTGTTGATACGATGAAGCTTGATGCGGATATCAATATCGGTGAATTACGTGTGGATGGGGGAGCATCTATGAATAAATACTTGATGCAATTCCAGTCTAATATCTTAGGAACGAAAATATTACGTGCACAAAACCACGAAACAACAGCCCTAGGAGCAGCTTACTTAGCAGGGCTAGCAGTTGGGTTCTGGAAGGACTTAGATGAAATTAAGACCTTATACAAAGTCGGTGAGTCTTACGAGCCGAATATGAATGATTCGAAGAAAGAAAAACTTTACAGTGGCTGGCAAAAAGCGGTCGAAGCAACACAAACTTTTGCCGAAGCAGATATTGAAGCTTAATAACTAGAAAGGAAGGAGACGAATAATGAGTTTATCATATACCAATCGTCAAGAAATTTTATCACATTTAAAAAATAATGAATTCGATATTTTAATTATTGGAGGGGGAATTACCGGTGCCGGGCTTGCCCTTCAATCAGCAGCAAGTGGCTTAGAGACCGGGTTGATTGAGATGCAAGATTTCTCAGAGGGAACCTCCAGCCGCTCAACCAAATTAGTTCATGGAGGAATCCGCTACTTGAAACAGTTTGATGTTGAAGTGGTGAATGATACGGTGGGTGAACGTGCGGTTGTTCAGCAAATAGCGCCGCATATTCCCAAGCCTGATCCGATGTTAATTCCACTCTATGATGAAGAAGGGTCAACCTTTGATCCCTTTAAATTAAAAGTTGCGATGAATTTATACGATTCATTGGCGGGGATTGATAATACAACACTGGCGAATTACTCACTATCTAAAGAAGGAACACTAAAACGTGTGCCAGGTCTGATGTCAGAGGGATTACTTGGTGGGGGGAATTATCTCGACTTCAACAATAGTGATGTCCGTCTAGTTATTGAAAATATTAAAAAAGCGCACGAAGATGGCGGAACCATGGCAAGTCGTGTGAAAGCAGTTGACTACTTGTACAATGAAGAGGGCAATATTTGTGGTGTTCGTGCTGAGGATGTCTTAACGGGTGAGCAGTTCGATATTGCGGCTAAAGTTGTTGTTAATGCGAGCGGACCATGGAGTGATAAAGTTCGTAACTTAGGGCGTGAGGAAGAAGAAAGCTTCTACCAAATGCGACCAACAAAAGGGGTCCACTTAGTTGTGGATAAAGAGCGACTTACCGTACCACAACCGATTTACTTCGACACGGGTCTAGGTGACGGACGTATGGTGTTCGTCATTCCACGTGAAGATAAGACTTTCTTCGGAACAACAGATACGGATTACACGGGTGACTACACAACACCGAAGATCACACAAGAAGATGTGGATTACTTGCTCGATGTGGTTAACCGTCGCTTCCCAGATGCACATATTACGCTTGATGATGTGGAAAGTTCTTGGGCAGGCTTGCGTCCGTTGATCTCAGGAAATGCCGGCAGTGATTATAACGGTGGTGATAGTGGTAAGATTAGCGATGAAAGTTTTGATAACTTAGTCGAGACCGTCAAGCAATTTATTAATCAAGATAGTTCACGTGATGAAGTGGAAGAAGCTGTTCGTAGCGTTGAAGGTCAGACTTCTGAACGTGATCCATCCGCTGTTTCGCGTGGGAGTAAGCTAGATGTTGGAGAGAACGGCCTAGTCACCATTGCAGGGGGTAAAATTACCGACTATCGTAAAATGGCTGAAAGTACGCTTGAGAAAACCATCGAAATTCTCGAACGTGACTATGACAAGTTCTTCCATAAAATTAACTCAAAAACATATCCGGTCTCAGGTGGACAACTGGATCCGGAGAATGTTGACCGTGAAATTGAACGTCTGATCCAGCGCGGAATTGAAAAAGGCCTATCACCAGAAGATGCGGCGTACTTGAGTAACTTATACGGATCGAATGCGCCACAAGTCTTCAGCTTAATTGATGAAGTCGAGCCGGTCGAAGGTCTAGAGACAAAATATCTCTTATCTCTTCACTATGCACTGCGCAATGAGATGGTTATCTCTCCAGTGGATTTCCTTGTTCGCCGTACGAACTTAATGTTGTTCATGCGTGATAAAGTCGATGAAGTAAAAGAACCGCTCTTCGCTGTCATGAAAGAAGCACTCGGTTGGAGCGATGAACAAGAACAAGCTTACCGCGATGAATTACAAGAAACATTGGACATAAACGACTTAAAATACTTGCGATAAACTCTAGTATTGTAGAAAGGTGTGTTTTGAGATGAAGAAGATTATTAATCAACCTGAAAACGTCCTTGAAGAAATGGTCAGTGGGATTGTTCGAGCAAATGAAGAAAAACTGGAGCGACTAGAAGACAGTTACGTCATTAAACAGCGCAACTTGAATGATCAAGTCTCACTTGTCAGTGGGGGTGGGAGCGGCCATGAGCCGTCCCACGCGGGCTTTGTTGGAGATGGAATGCTACAAGCAGCTGTCTGTGGTCAAGTTTTCACCTCACCGACAACTGATGAAGTCTTGAAAGCTATCTAAGCCGTCGATACGGGCAAAGGGGTTCTGCTTATTATTAAGAATTATTCCGGAGATGTCATGAATTTCGAAATGGCGATGGAAATGGCCGAAATGGAAGACATCGAAGTGCGAAAAGTTATTATTGATGATGACATTGCCTTAGGAGAAGATGAATCCGAACAAGGAAAACGTGGTGTGGCCGGAACGGTCTTACTACACAAAATTTTAGGAGCTGCTGCGCGTAAGGGCTACTCGTTAGATGAGCTAGCAGAACTGGGTCAAGCGGTGGTCGATAATGTGAATTCATTGGGAGTTGGGCTGCGCGGAGCGACCGTGCCAGAAGTGGGTAAGCCTGGATTTACTCTAGAAGAAGATGAAATTGAATTCGGGATCGGTATTCATGGAGAAGCCGGTTATAAGCGCGAAAAACTACAACCATCAAAAGAAATGGCCAGTGAAATGTTAGGTAAACTAAAAGAAGCCTTCAATTGGTCAGACGGAGATGAATTTGCTCTCTTGGTGAATGGCATGGGCGGTACACCGCTGATGGAACAATATATCTTCTTCAATGATACCTTGAATCATCTAGAAGCAGACGGCATTCAGACACCGTTCCGCAAAGTCGGTGATTACATGACATCAATCGAGATGCAAGGCGTCTCACTGACGTTACTCAAACTGCAAGATGATTGGTTAGACTTACTGAACGAAGATGTTGACACAATAGGGTGGTAGATAATATGGATACACAAGTAGCAATTAAGGCATTAGAATTATTTAGCGAGAAAATTATTGACAATAAAGAATACTTGAGTGAATTGGATACACCAATTGGAGATGGCGATCACGGTGGTAATATGGTCCGCGGTGTTAAGGCATTGCAAGAAAGCTTAGCAGAAGATGAATTTGATTCAGCAGCCGATGTTTTCAAGACAGCCGCTAAAGCCTTGATGGGCAAAGTCGGCGGGGCGTCTGGTCCGCTATATGGTAGTGCCTTCTTACAAATCAGTAAAGCCTTGGCAGATGGCGATGATCTGTTAGAGGCACTAGAAGCCGGACGAGACGGTATTACGAAGCGCGGGAAAAGTTCCGTCGGGGACAAAACCATGGTTGATGTCTGGACACCGGCGTTGGAGTTGTTGGCAGACGGCGATGTAAGCACCGATGACTTAGCACAGCTAGCAGAAGATACGAAAGAATTAAAAGCGAAAAAAGGTCGAGCGTCTTATTTAGGTGATCGTTCAGTGGGACATATCGATCCGGGCGCAATGTCTAGCGTCTATTTCTTCCAAGCATTAGTTGAAGCAGAAGCAGTGAAGTAAATTTTATAAGGCACGATAGCGATAGTCGCGTCGCGAGAGATTGTAGCGACGCGGAGCTATTCGTGTTCATTAGTTACTACGAAATGAAAGGGGTTTATTCATGATTGGGATTGTATTAGTCTCTCATAGTAAGAAAATTACAGATGGCTTGAAAGAACTAATTGAACAGATGGCAGGTGACGGGTCAAATCTTGTCGTGAAATCAAATGGTGGAACGGATGAGGGCGAACTGGGATCAAACCCAATGGAACTACTCAGTACATTAGAAGCAATGACCGATTGTGAAGAAATTTATGTCTTTGCCGGTGTCGGAAGTGCCAAGATGGCGGTTGAAACAGCACTTGATATGCTGGATGATGCCGAACATGTTCATGATTTCAGTGACTATCCATTAGTGGAGAGTGCCTTTACAGCAGGAATCACTGCTTCAACAGGGGCTAGCTACGAGCAGATCAAAGCAGAACTGCAACAATTTAATTAATGCAGGGTGAAATTAAAGAAGTAAACAGAATTGAGGAGTACAGATGAAACATATTAGAAATACACTTGGTTTTTTTGTTGCTGGTATTTTCGTTATGGGATTATGGGGCGGCTATGCTGGTGCATATGGTATTGGTGGTGGCTTTGCTGGAGCGATTATTATTATTGGGCCACTTTGGTACTTGAATCACAAGTTAGGTTTAATTCATCAACAAGAAGAGCATGCGTTTGTTGATATGGCGCTTGGTATTGGAATTGCTGGGTTAGCTCGCGATTTCTTCATGAATGGGGGCCAATCATTGGTGGATGCCGTTCCAACCTTAGTTTTCGTCATTATTGGCGGGATTATCGGTGGCGTGCTTTCGGCTTATATTGAACAAGATATCGAGATGGACAAAGAGAAAGCAAATAGAGGTGAGCAGTAATGACAGTAGGATTAGCAATTGCAACGATGGTAGGAGCCGCGATGTTCCCGCTCTTTATCCGCTTGGTATGGGGCGAGTTAGTTGAAGACTTCGGACCAATTGGCGGTTGGATGGCAGCAGCCTTCATTGTTGGAACGCTCTGGTCAATTAATCACGGTCTAGAGACGCCAATGATTCATCAGACCGGTGCCTGGGTTGATATGGCTGTCGCAGCGGGTGTTGGTATTTATACCGCAGAATTGATCCGCGGTAAGTTATGTAAAGAATCACTGTCGCGAGTATGTGCCGCGATTGTCGGGGGCATTCTCGCTGGGTTAGTATTATCATTCTTCTTATAGACCAATGTATTATACAAATAGTGGGCGATTACTTAGAAATTTTCTGAGTAGTTGCTTGCTGTTTTTTTATGGAGTGGAGAGGTGCCTATGCTATAATGGACAAAAGGGGGATGATCATGAAAAAATTATTAACGGCATTATTTATTCTGGGTGGTTTGTTGTTTGCTTGCGGGAAGGAAGGGAATCAAATTACACAAGCTGAAGGGGTTAAAAAAATTGAAGCGGACGGTGCGATGGCATTTGATTTTCATCATGAGCAAGGCGAAGCACGTACAGCTGATATTTGGATTGAGACCTATGAGTCTGGACAGACAGTCGATGAACCGATTGCAAGTATGTTAACTTTTGCAGAAACAGCAGAGGTGCAATCGATGCAAGTGTTAATGGATTATGGGAAGCATGGGTTGAGAAAAAATGAGATAACTTTAGTCACACCGACTGAGGAACTTGAGACTGTTGATGAATTGGACAGTTTAGAAGGGGTGACGTTTAAAGGACAACATTCGATCTATTTAAGCTATGAGAATTTAGCGCCGAATAAAGAGGTGATTATTGGAGTGATGACCTTTGAGGCGTCGGAGCAGTCAACGGTAAAAGAGCAATTAGATGCATTATTGACGGATGACTTGGACCCTACAACATTGGATGTTGATCAGCTTGGGCTGGCAGATATTCCACTCGCTTATGTGATTAAGGCACAGTTTAAGTAAGAAGGGGTAAAAGGAAGGATGATACGATGACGAACGAAACAATTCAAGCACTGACAATTGAAGGATCAGATACGGGCGCAGGATGTGGTCTGCAGGCAGATCTGAAAACCTTTCATCAACGGAAAGTCTTTGGTTTAAATATTGTGATTGCTCTGACTGCCCAAAATTCACTGGGCACAAAAGGTGTCATGACAGTCGATGAGGCCTTTATTGCCCAGCAATTCGAAGCCATTCATGAAGATTTTAAGGTGCGTGCGGCGAAAGTAGGGATGTTAGTTGATACACGAACGGTTCGAGCAGTGGCAAAACAGTTGAAAACAGCTCAATTTAGTCAACTGGTGGTTGATCCGGTTATGTTCGAAAAAAGCGGCTATCGTTTATTAGAAGAGTCGGCCGAGCGCGTCTTGACTGAGGAGATTGTTCCGATGGCGGATATATTGACGCCAAATTTAGCCGAAGCAGCAGCGATGGTGGGACGCAAGTTGACAACGAGCAAAGATATGGTAGACGCAGCACAAGAATTGCAAGCTCTCGGTGCCAACAATATCGTCATTAAAGGTGGTCACGGTCACGGTGAAATGTCTGCTGATTACGTTTTGTTGGCAGATGGGGAAGACTTCTGGTTAAGTGCACCGCGAGTGGAGACCTCTAACTTGAACGGGACGGGGGACACCTTCTCGGCTTGTATAACAGCAGAATTAGCGAAAGGGCACGATCCTAAACAAGCGATTATTACGGCAAAGTGTTTTGTCCAAGATGCCTTAGAGAATCCATTGAGTGTTGGACATGGCAATGGACCGACCAATCAATGGGCAACGCGGAGTGATCATGTTGAGGTTCATAAGTGCTTAACCTTTGAACTGTAAATTTTGAGCTGTAAATAAAGCTTGAACTGCCTCGAGATGCGCACGTCGAGGTAGTTTTATTTTGGAGATTTTTCATCAGTATACATGCAACATCGCACCATACGAATCTTAAATAAAAATAAAGGTATTTTGTTTTTGAACTGTGATATAATATTGTGCATGAGAATCGATGTTCGCACTGAATGAGTCAGCATCGTGTAATCAAAAAATATAGATGGAGAGGACATGATGAAGAAGAAAGGATTCATAATGATCAGTGCTATTGTTGGAATAGTGCTAATTATTTGGGGGCTTGCGTTTATTTGGCCAGTTAAGCCACGACCAAAGCACGCCTTCTTTAAAGAAGATGATCAGACGTTAGTGATTGCTCATCGAGGTGGTCGGGCACATGCCCCGGAGAATACGTTGCCGGCATTCGCACGATCGGTGGAGTTAGGTGTAGATGTGCTAGAGCTTGATGTTCATCTGACGAAAGATGAAGAAATCGTTGTTTTGCATGATGCGACGGTTGATCGAACAACAGATGGATCAGGCCATATTAATGAACTAACCTATGCCGAAGTCGAGGTGCTCGATGCGGGTTATTATTATCAGGATGAGGCAGGAGACTATACGTACCGAGATCAAGGCGTTCATATCCCAAGATTAGAAGAAGTGTTTGATCAATTCCCGATGCAACGTTATTTTATTGAGTTAAAAGACACCACTGCCCCAGTGCTTCAACCAATGCTGATCCAGAAAGTCTGGGAGTTGATTCAGCAGTATCAGATGGAAGATCAAGTCGTTATCGGTAGTTTTGACCATGATTTGATTGAAGATTTTCAACAAATTTCAGGCGGTCAGGTCGCGATTGGTGCGGGTGAACAGGCGGCACGTTCTTTTGTTAAAGGACATTTAGCTTATTTGAATGGTTGGACAACGATTAATGCGGATAGCTTACAACTACCGCTAGAAAAAGAGGGTCATGATTTAACGCATAATAATTTGCTTCGAGGCGTTCTTAAGCAAAATATTGCACTCTATTATTGGACAATCAATGATCCTGCAACGATGCATTCATTATTGGATAAAGAGGTGGACGGCATTATGACCGACCATCCTGCCTTGTTGTTAGAAATAATAGCAGAAAGACAGAAATAAAAATTGAATTTATATCAAGAATGCGGTACAATATAAAGCATTAATTTGAAAAATAACACTGACAAAATGATAGTTAATAGTAATATTTTGTCAAAGTGTGAATTTATAATTGAGGAGTTAGGAAGTATGACATTAAAAAGTACAATAGCTACATCCACAGCAAAATTAGCGAAAATGGGGTTAAACGCAACGAAACGGTCGGGTTCTAGTTTACCTGGAAAATTAGCTCAGCGATTGGACCCACAAATTTTGACACATCTGACAGAAGATAAGCAAGTTATTCTGGTTACAGGGACGAATGGGAAGACGACCACAACTGCCTTATTATCAGAAATGTTGCGTACGGAATTTGACGTAGTGACGAATGATTCCGGTGCTAATATGGAACAAGGCTTGATCACTTCACTTATTTTGAAAGGACAGGGCAAAGATATTGCTGTCTTGGAGACAGATGAAGTGTATGTACGAAAACTGTCACCGCAATTAACGATTGATTACTTGGTGATTACGAATGTCTTCGATGATCAAGTGGATCGCTTAGGTAGCAAGGAGCAGACCTTACAAACCATTCTTGCAGGAGTGAAGCATCAGCCGCAAGCAAAACTTATACTTAATGGCGATTTAGAGTTAATGCATGAGATTGATATTGAAAATCACCAGCTCTTCTTTGGAAAAGATTTTGCGAATGCCAATTATAAACTACATGATGTGTCAATTGGGCTTAACCAGTCACAACTTAAAATAAATGATACCGCATTGACGGCTCCATTCAGTGGAATGTACAATATGTACAATGTGGCGGCAGCTTATGCGGTAGCAAAGGAATTAGGGATTAGTGATGAGCACATTGCTCAAGCTCTGCGCAACTTTAAACGAATTGAAGGACGCCAGGAAGTGATTCATATTGCTGGGAAAGATGTTGTATTTAATCTCGTGAAGAATACAGCAGGATTTAATGCGACACTTGACGTCATCAAGTTAGATAATCGTCAGAAGGCGTGTGTCTTAGCGTTTAATAATAAGCCAGCTGATGGGGAAGACATGTCTTGGTTAGACGAAGCTGACTTCGAGCAACTCGCTAATATGTCAGTTACCCGAACATATTACGGTGGGATGTATCAAAAACCGCTAGGCGAACGGGCAAGACGAGCTGGATTTGATGAGTTAATCGAATTTAATTCGCCAGAAGAATTGCTTGGCTACATTAAATGTGAAGAGAATGATGTCGTGCATATTGTTGCGAACTATACGGCGTTATATGATATCCGCAATGAATTTGTTAAATTAGGTGTTATTGACGAATAATGATGAAGCGAAAGAGTCTCTTATATAGAGGCTCTTTTTTAGTTGGAGCAGGTAGCGATTTATGATAATAAGGACGAGAATTACTTTCTGGAGTTGGGCTCGGCATAATAATATGAAATAGATGTAGACTAAAAACTATTTTATAAATCATAAAAACCCCCTGTTATCATGGCGTAGATAACAGGGGTTAACTTGTTATTGTGTGTTTAGCTTAGTTGAGCGGTTGAGCCGCTTCGTCCATCATTGTTTTGAAGGAGATGAAGCCACCTTCAGTTAAGTACCACATGTCAGGTGATAAGTGAACGATATTGCCTTCTTTATAAGCTGTTGTTTCTTGAATAACTGGATTTTCTTCGAATTCACTAATGCTACTTTCATCACCGATAGCTGCTCCGCGATCAAGTAAGAAAATTACATCAGGATCTTTTTCTAAGACATATTCAACGGAAACATCCATGCCGTGACGAGAGACTTCAATATCGCTGTCAACCGGTTCATAGCCGAATAAATCGTGAACATGGCCGAAGCGAGAGCCTGGTCCGTAAGCGGATAGTTGGCCTTCGCTGGTCATCAAGAACAGCGCGTTTAAACCAGATGAGGAAGCATTCTCAGCAAGAGCGGTCAACTGTTCTTCTAAACCTTGAATTTTTCCTTCAGCTTGTTCTTCAACACCAAAGATTTTACCATATGTTTCTAAGTTTGATTGCAAGGTTTCCCAAATATTTTGGATAGTATTACTTAAGTCAAGCGTTGGAACAGTATCAGCTAAGCCATCGTAACTTTCTTGGGAACGGGCACCGACAATTGCTAGTTCCGGTTCTTCAGCGTTCGCCACTTCTAAGTCGATCTCGAAGAGTGTACCGGCAACTGGCAAGTCACTGAACTCACTTAAATAGTCTGGTAAAATATCGGAGGCAGTAGCGACAACACGGTCTGATAAGCCGAGTGACTGCAAAACATCTAACTGTCCATTATCGAACACAGCCACTCGTTGTGGGTTAGCCGGCACATCAACCGTATGCTCCGCATTATCCATAATGGTTAGTGTTCCGTCAGCAGTTGCTTTATCAGTTTCATCTGATGGACTATCTGTAGCTGTTTGATCACTATTTTCTTCGGAGGGTTGGTTCACCTCTTCAGTGGTCTCTTCAACTTGAGCGTCATCTCCATTATTGGGGCTACACGCAGCCACCAATAAGACACTTGACAATAGTAATCCTCTAGACAATAATTTCTTCACAATATCGACTCCTTTGTAATATAATAAATAAAAACATATCAAGAAAACAGCGTAAGAAGCTGTTTTCATAAAATGATTTTATTATGTTTGATAATGATAATCATTCTCACTAATAACAGTATATCAAAGATGGATAGCGACTTCAATGATTTTATATACTTTTTTAGACTGTATTGTTCAATTTTGAGCATTATAAATAATTATAATAAGAAAACATCTTTATTATCTTTGTGAACATTGCTATAATGATAGGGAGATACAATAATTGTGAAATTTTAAATTACAGTATGAGAGGATGATAATAATGTCAGATAAGAAAATTCCTAAGGCAACGGCCAAACGCCTACCATTATACCATCGTTATTTGCGATACTTATTGGAGAGTGGAAAAACGCGAGTGTCTTCAGCAGAACTAAGTGAGGCGATTAAAGTTGATAGTGCAACGATCAGACGTGATTTTTCTTACTTTGGAGCATTAGGTAAGCGAGGTTATGGCTATGATGTGGAGAGTTTGTTGGAATTCTTCAGCAAGCAATTGAATCATGAACAACTGACGAATGTTGCTTTAGTTGGGGTAGGTAAATTAGGTCAAGCATTGTTGAATTATAACTTTCAGCAAACTAATAACATTCGCATTAGTGCAGGATTTGATATGGATGAATCACTTATTGATACGATTCAACGTGGTGTGCCTGTCTATGATGTGAAGCACTTAGCGCAAGAAATTAAAAATCAACAACTAAAAATTGCTATCTTAACTGTTCCTCGAGAATATGCACAAGATATTACAAATAAGTTAGTGGATGCGGGCATTCAAGGGATCTTGAACTTTACCCCACGCCGTCTAACTGTTCCTGAGAATGTTCGTGTGCATAGCGTCGACTTAACAAATGAACTTCAAAGCTTAATCTACTTTACTAGATACTATCAAGACGGCGAAGATTAGCGATAAAAGTAAGGGGAGCCTTGCAAAGGCAGGGCTTTTTTATTTTGGCCGTAAAGAGTTGAACGATTAGTCATATTTAGTGAAAAAAGAAAAATAGTGTCAAAGGTAGCGAATCAGGCGTAAAGTCTGTTACAATAAAGATGAGATGAAAGGAGGAGGAGCGTGGAGTTATATGTTAAAGGAGACGTAAAAGCGATCTTTTTTTCGAATCCCTCGAATTTTTATAAAGTGATGTTAGTAGGGATTGAGGAGACGAATCTTGATTACGATGATGATGAGATCGTTGTTGTCGGGAATGTTGGCCGAATTCAAGAGGGACAATCATATGAATTTTATGGCACGCTTGTCGATCATCCTAAATACGGGATTCAGTTGAAAGTTGATCGTTATAAGGTACAACAACCTTCTTCGAAAGAAGCTATTGTCCAGTATTTATCAAGCTCACGGTTTAAAGGCATTGGCCAAGTGACAGCTGAACGGATTGTAGACACGTTAGGATTAGAGTGTTTAGATCGTATTTTAGCTGACAAAGAGGTGTTAAAACAAGTGCCTCGGCTAAATCAGGCTAAGCGTGATACGATTGCTGAAGTGATTACTGCTGAGCGTGGCTTGCAACAAGTCATCTTGAAGTTGAATGAATATGGCATTGCTAATCAATTGGCCTATAAGATTTATGCGATGTATCGTGATGAGACATTGGAGCAGCTTCAGACAAATCCATATCAGTTAGCAGTTGATATTGAGGGAATCGGGTTCAATAAGGCAGATCATATTGCCAGTGAATTAGAGATTTCAGAAGAAGCACCTAGTCGGATTCAAGCGGCGATTTATTTTGTCTTATATAATCAATGCTTAAGTGGTGGTCATACGTATTTAGAGGCTGGGCAGTTATTGACAGAGACATTAGATACACTGGAGAGCAGTCGTCCGTATATTATTGAGCCACATTTAGTTGAAGAGAACTTAGCAGCTCTCGTGGAATCACAAGCGATTATTGCTGATGAAGCGCGCTTCTACGTTCCTTCTTTATTTGCAGCAGAATGGGGAATTGTTCAGTCTATTGAACACTTATTGTCGCGTCAACCTGTACAGAATAATTTCAGTGAGCGGGTCATTAGTCAACATATCGAGAAGGTTCAAGCCTCGCTAGGGATTCAATATGGTGAGTCCCAACGACAAGCGATTCATACAGCATTGAATGAGTCAGTCTTCATTCTAACAGGAGGTCCAGGAACAGGGAAAACAACTGTTCTAGACGGAATTGTGACGATTTTTTCTCAGTTGCATGATCTTTCTCTGGATCCTAATGATTATACAGATGATCATTTTCCTATTCTGATGGCAGCTCCTACTGGTCGAGCGGCGAAACAGATGGCTGAAGCTACGGGACTGCCGGCCTCTACTATTCATCGGTTGTTAGGTTTGGGGGTTGATCGTGAAGAGCGAGAGTCCTCTTATGAAGCAGCTGAACTTAAGGGGCAATTACTTATTATTGATGAAATGTCGATGGTTGATACATGGTTAGCTAATCAGTTATTTAAGTCTATTCCAGCTGGCATGCAAGTGATTTTAGTAGGGGATAAGGATCAATTGCCATCTGTCGGTCCGGGACAAGTCTTACGTGATTTAATTGATAGTGGCCAAGTTCCACAAGTGGAGCTAATCGATATTTATCGTCAAGGCGATGAATCTTCCATTATTCCACTAGCTCACAGCATTAAGCAAGGAAGATTGCCTGTCGACTTCACCGATCCCAAAAATGATCGTAGTTTTTTAGCATGTGGACCACATAATGCACGTCAATTGATCGAAAAAGTGGTTAAACGAGCCCTTGCAAAAGGTTATAGCGTTGAAGATATACAAGTGCTGGCACCTATGTATCGAGGAGATGCGGGGATTGATAAGTTGAATCAGTCCTTGCAATCGATCTTTAATCCAAAAACTCCAGAGCAAAAAGAGGTCTCCTTTATCGATAAAGTCTATCGGGTCGGAGATAAAGTACTGCATTTAGTGAATGAAGCAGAGTTGGGTATTTTTAACGGGGATATTGGCTATATTGTAGGGATTATTCCTAAGCAGGAATCGGAATTAAATACGGATGAACTTGTGATTGACTTTGACGGGAATGAAGTGAGCTATCCAAGAAGTGAATGGACTAAAATTACATTGGCTTACTGCTGTTCGATTCATAAAGCACAAGGTAGTGAATATAAGATGGTTATCTTGCCTCTTGTAGGGGCTTTTCATCGGATGTTACGCAAAGATTTGTTATACACAGCGGTCACTCGAGCGAGTCAGTTTTTAATTCTGTGTGGGCAACGCAAGGCATATGAACAATGTGTTGCAACTGATAATTTGCAGCGTCAAACAACGCTAAAACCGTTCTTATTAACTGATACAGAACAGGTAGCGACTATTCAATCTACCATCGAGCAATCAGAGGACCAGCCGCTTACAGAGCATTCTCCTGAAGATACAACCGAACAATGGCGTCTCACCCCACAACTCATTCAGTCTGGTCGTATAGACCCAATGATTGGGATGGAAGGATTGACGCCGAGTAATGCTTAATTCCTATTACCATAATATATAATGTTAACTAAAAATATGCTACAATAAATACATCTGTTTTGTTAACTGACAAGTTAATTGCCATTCCGTTTCGCCCATAGGTTCTCCGTCAGCTTGCATAAATTCAGGTTGCTTGATGGTCAACTCGATTGTGTGACCACGTAAGCTGTGGACCTTGGAGTGGTTCAGATGTTTTCCGAGTAAGAGTTGTGGGACAACTTGTAAAAGGTCCAAGGCATGTAGACGAGACGTATATAAAATATCAATCAAACCATCAGTTGGGTTAGCTTGGGGTAAAATAGGAATGCCTCCACCGAATGATCCGTGATTAGCGATAACAAGCAGTAAGGTCTGTTCGATAGGGGATGTTTGCCCATCTACAGTAACTGCTACATCGAAAGCTTGTTGATGAAAGAGACTTTCAATACCACTTTTAAGATAAGCAAGTTGACCGAATGATTTAGTAGGATCAGGTGCTGATAATTCGTGAATAACTCGTCCATCAATACCAACGCCACAGCTGTTAATTGCATAGTGAATTCCTGTAGAAGACTCGATGCGAAGACAATCTAAGGCAGCTGGCTGACTATGATGAATGAGATAACTGAGACCTGGTTGAACACCTAGTGGCAATTGATGACTTCGTGCAAAATCATTACCCGATCCAGCGGGCAAGACCCCTACTGGATTATCTAATTTATATTTTTTTAATTGGTTAACAATTGTGCTGATTGTTCCGTCTCCACCGACAGCTACGACGATACCGCCCTGACGTAATTCAGGAAGCCACCTTGTAATCAGGGTATCAACGGAGCAATTATCCCGCAGATGACCTAATGAATAATCAATTGTCGAGTAGCGATTTAAAGTATGACGGATTTTTGCCTCTGCATGATGCGCACGTGTGGCATAGGGATTTATAATAAAAAATAATTTAGAATTTAACATAGAACAATGTCTTCCTCTCTAAGATAACTCTATTATACGTGAGATAGACAAAAGTTTGAAGAATAAGTACTATTGAAAGGATGATGATATGCTGAACTTAGCAAAACGATACAAATTTGATATTATTGATTACTTATATATTATAGTAGGGGCTTTTATTACTGCCGTTGCTTTTCAGGTCTTCTTGTTACCAAATAATATTGTCTCTGGAGGAACGAGTGGGGTGTCAATTATTACTTTAGATCTCTTTGGTTGGGACCCCTATATCGTCCAGTATGCGCTAAATATTCCGTTGCTAGCTGTAGCGTATCTCTTTTTAGGAAAAGAAGCGGGAAACAAGACCGTTTTAGGAAGTATAATTTTACCGTTCTTTATTGGAATGATCAGTCATTGGCCACCTGTGACGCATGATCAATTTTTAGCAACTATTATCGGCGGAGCTATTAGTGGAATTGGTTTAGGGATTATTTTCCGAGCAAAAGCATCAACAGGAGGATCAAGTGTTCCAGCCCAAATAATACACAAATACACCGGTTTATCGCTAGGAACGAGTTCAATGATTGTTGATGGCGGAATTATGCTTCTGACCTTCCTAACCTTTGAAGTGGACGTTATTATGTACGGTGTGATTAACCTCTATGTGGTTGCCTTTGCGATCGATCTCGTTCAAGTGGGCTTCAACACACACAAGAATGTACTTATCATTACCAAAGAAACCGAGAAAGTGCGCTGGGAGCTCATGAATTCCTTAGAACGTGGAGTCACTAATATTCAGATTCGAAGTAGTGTGGATGATAGTAATAAAGAAATGCTCATGTGTGTCATTCCCGAGCGCGAATTTCCATACATGAAAGAATTAATTACAAGTTATGACCCCGAAGCCTTTGTTGTTGTTACAAGTGCTTCTGAAGTCATGGGGCACGGCTTCTCTATTACCAAACAATTCGAAGCACTTGGGCATTCTAGTTTTGTTCAGGAGTATGATGAGCGAGAGATCGAAGATTAGTCAGAAGTGTCCAATCCGAGACATTTCTAGAAAAATCTGTTGAAATACCTTAAAATAGAGTTGCAATTTTGCTTCAGGTTTTGTATACTATAGAATGTTGGAGACTTTCCAAGTGAAAGGTGGTTAGAGGCCTTTCATATTTTGAATGTTAAATTAGAATAAGGGAGTGTTAATTTATGGCAAATAATGCATCAACTTTGAAACGTATTCGTCAAGATGCGAAAAAAGAAGCACGTGGTAAGAGTCAGCGTACAGCATTGAAAAATGCGAAGAAAAAATTCATCAACGCTGTTCAAGCAGGTGACAATAATGCAGAACAATTGTTGAATGATGCTTACAAAGCAATTGATAAAGCAGTGGCACAAAACCACATTCACGAAAACAAAGCTGCACGCGACAAGTCACGTTTAGCGAAAAAATTAAATGCATAATATTAAATTGAGCCGAAGTGTTACGTTATGTAATGCTTGGGCTTTTTTGTTATATAGGTCTGTCAATATAGGTCTGTTCAATGTTGGAGAACTATGATAAGATGACGATATCATGCAGGATAGGGAGAGATACATCATGGATACGGAATCAGTCTTTGATCTGAAATCAAAATATGAGCCAGCTGGAGATCAACCAGAAGCAATTAATCAACTTGTTGAAGGAATTAAAGCTGGGGATAAGGAACATGTCTTGTTGGGGGCGACTGGGACAGGGAAAACTTTTACAATGAGTAATGTGATTCAACGAGTCAGTAAACCGACACTCGTTATTGCACATAATAAAACACTGGCGGGTCAGTTATATACAGAATTGAAGGAGTTTTTTCCGAATAATGCGGTAGAGTATTTTGTTAGTTATTACGATTATTATCAACCGGAAGCGTATGTTCCATCAACTGATACATTCATCGAAAAAGATGCGAGTGTTAATGATGAGATTGATAAGTTACGCCATGCTGCGACAAGTTCACTGTTGGAACGACGAGATACGATTGTAGTGGCATCGGTCTCGTGTATCTATGGGTTAGTTAATCCGATTGATTATAAGAATCATGTGCTGTCACTGCGAGAAGGGACGGAGATTGGACGTGATGAACTACTAGAGACCTTGGTTGATATGCAGTATCAGCGTAATGATATTGACTTCAAACGGGGAACCTTCCGTGTGCGCGGTGATGTAGTGGAAATTTTCCTAGTTTCGCGTGGATCTGAAGCTATTCGCGTAGAATTTTTTGGAGATGAAATTGATCGTATTCGTGAAGTGGATGTGGTGACAGGTGAAGTCCAACATGCGCTTAAGCACGTGGCTGTTTTCCCAGCGACTCACTTCGTCTCCAGTGATGAACAGACTCAGTCAGCTATCAATTCTATTAATCAGGAACTGAAAGAGCAATTATCTGAGCTACGTGACGAGAATAAATTGCTGGAAGCTCAACGCTTAGAGCAACGGACAGAATATGACCTAGAGATGCTCCATGAAATGGGCTATTGCTCAGGGATTGAGAACTATTCGCGACATTTGGATGGGCGTCAGCCGGGCGAAGCACCATACACATTACTAGATTTTTTCCCGGATGATTCGCTCTTTATTATTGATGAGTCACATATGACCATGCCGCAAATTCGCGGGATGTATAATGGGGACCGTGCGCGAAAAGAACGGCTGATCGAACATGGTTTTCGCTTGCCGAGTGCGTTGGATAACCGCCCGCTTACATTGGAAGAGTTCGAAGCACGCGTACCGCAAATCACATACGTCTCAGCAACACCGGCTCAGTATGAAATTGAACGCTCCAGTCAAGTGGTTGAACAAATTATCCGACCAACTGGCTTGCTGGATCCAATTATTGAAGTACGACCAATTAAAGGCCAAATTGATGATTTAATTGATGAAATTCATAAGCGGATTGACAAAAATGAACGGGTCTTTATTACAACATTAACGAAAAAAATGTCGGAGGATCTCACGGATTATTTAAAAGAAGTCGGTATTAAAGTGCGCTATCTACATTCTGATATTAAGACGTTGGAGAGAACGGAAATTATTCGTGACTTGCGCCGGGGCGAGTTCGACGTGTTGATTGGAATTAACCTACTCAGAGAAGGGTTAGATGTACCAGAAGTTTCGTTAGTAGCCATCTTAGATGCAGATAAGGAAGGCTTCTTGCGTAGTACGCGTGCCTTAATTCAGACGGTGGGTCGAGCTGCGCGGAATGAGAATGGTCGTGTTATTATGTATGCCGATAATATGACAGACTCGATGCAGACCACAATTGATGAGACGGAACGTCGCCGTGAAATCCAACAAGCCTTTAATGAAGAACACAATATTACACCAAAAACAATCAAGAAAGCCGTCCCTGACTTAATCAGTATTGCTAAAGTTGATAATGAAGACGGTGAAGGACTGACCGAAGAGAAAATCAAAAACTTATCGCAAGCAGAACGCCGTGAGATGATCGAAACGATGGAATTTGAAATGAAACAAGCGGCTAAAAACTTAGAATTTGAAAAAGCCGCACAATTACGTGATGTTGTGATGGAAATCAAAGCGTTATAAGTCATCGAAGAGATTTAGGCATGGATTTAGGTATGAACGATAAAAACACGAAAATGTATCTGGTGTAAGGGGTTTTTCGTGAGAATAATCTAGAAGTGCGATAAAATATAGGTAATCGGCTGACACTTGTGAAGAGAGGTGGTAGGAAGATGTATGGCTTTCCACAAAATATCTTAATGATGCTCATAACGCTACTAACAACAAGCGGGGTGCTCTATTACTTGAAGTATCTTCCGCGCAAAATTGTTTATTATAATATCGGTATTCAATTCATCTTTATTATTACCCTTGTCGGTCTGACCTATCTACCTTTTCGTCAACAGTGGCCTAATGAGACACTCATTCAAGTCTCTTATTTGATTATTTCAACATCAGGATTAGTGATTTGGGGTCCATTCATTGCCAGTATAGCTTTTTCGGTGATGAAGACAATAGCGACAGCTCGCCAAGAGTCAACTGGGGTAAAGTTGTTGATGAATATTGGAGTAGGTACATTAAGTATCGTGGCTTTACTTATCTTATACGCCATTCATATTGTATTGTTTTACGGTTTTGCACCGTAGTTACTATTATTTATTATAGAAGGAGAAAAAATTATGACTTACACAAATCAGTTACCGAGTTGGCAGATAGGTTCTGTGGATGCACCGATTCAATTGGTTGAATATGTTAATCTTCGGTGCCCAGATTGTAAAGATTCCTGGAATGAATTGAAGGATTACTTGATGCCATTGATTAAATCTGGTAAACTTCGCCACATCATCAAACCCATTCATAAGGAAAAACCCTTCTTGGAAGTGGGTAATCAGTTACAATATCTTCTTCCAAGTGATGAGACAATTGATTATCGGCCGATATTTGAAAAAATTTACACAGAACAGGCTATCTGGGGCGAATATAATCTGGATGAATTGCGTCGTTATGTGAAAGAGGAGTTAGGGGTGCAACCTAATGAGAATATCGAAGGGGTTGATCATCGTACAGATGAGATTGAATTCGTGCCAACGATTTTAGTCGGCAAAAAAACATTTGTCGAAACCATTCGATTTGATGATGTACGGGCGGCAATTAAGCCGTTACTATAAGAATTCTTACTTTACACCGATATGTCTTTATTCGCTGGTCAATAAAAGACCCGGATGGAATGTTGTGGGTTGACATCTGTCCTAGGTATGATATAATAGGTTGTGAAGTGAGGAGGAGAGATGATTGCATGTTGTCGTTAATTGAGAGAGTTGCTCCTGGGACAATCGACGTCCTAATGCGACGGTTGGAAATCTTAGGAGAAATACATCGATCCAGTCCTATCGGTAGACGTGCTCTTGCACAAAAGCTTAACTTGACTGAGCGCACACTTCGATCAGAAGTTGATAGATTGCGTGATGAGAAGTTAATTCGTGCAGATACGACTGGGATGCGTTTGTCCGATCGTGGGCAATCAACGATGCAAGCTCTTGCTCAATTATTAGAACGACAAACAACGATCCAACGTCAGGAAACTGCTTTAGCAGAAATGCTAGGTATTCAATCGTGTACGATTGTGTGCCGAGATGATGAGAAGGCAGATGCCAAAGAACAACTAGCTGATTCAGTTGTTAAACTGGTGGAGAAGTTGTTAGACAATCAATCTCAAACAATCGGTGTCATGGGCGGTACAACCATGCGTTCGGTCGCGAATGCATTCGAGAGTCGCTTAGTTGATGCCAGTAATGTACTGTTCGTTCCTGCTCGTGGAGGAGCGAGTGACAGCCCCGATATTCAGCCGAATCAGATCGCAGCGCGTATGGCTGAGTTGACCGGAGCGAAGAGTCGGACATTAAACGCTCCTGAGCACGTGAGCGCAGAAACACATTCCTTGCTTTTAGAAGAACCAGAAATTAAGAAGACGTTACGCTTTCTTTCTGAAGCAATTCTTGTTATATTTAGTATTGGTAGGGCCATGGAAATGGCCAACCGCTTCAAACTGAAGCAGCAAGATTTAGATAAGCTTGAAGAGCATGGTGCTGTTGCCGAGGCATTTGGTGAGTTTCTTGACCAAGATGGCAAGGTTGTACACAAGGTAGCACGCATTGGTCTATCAGCCGAACAATTGTCAGAGATCCCGAATCTCTTGGCGGTCGCTGGTGGTGCTAATAAAGCTCAAGCCATTCAAGCCTATATGAAAACTGCTCCGCCGCATACACAACTCGTGACGGATCAAGCAGCAGCACAAGTGATTTTAAATGGGGAATATTCCCTTTAAAATAAAAAACAACAGATTTTCTAAGGAGGAAATCATTTTATGTCAAAAAAAATAGCAATTAATGGTTTTGGTCGTATTGGTCGTTTAGCACTTCGTCGTATCTTAGAGTCAAGCAATGAATTAGAAGTAGTTGCAATTAATGACTTAACTGATATTGATGACTTAGGCTACCTATTGAAGTATGATACAGCACAAGGTCGCTTCCCATACGATGTTGAAGTGAAGTCAGACGCACTTTTAGTTGATGGTAAAGAAGTAAAAGCTTACTCTGAGAAAAACCCTGCTGACTTACCATGGGGCGACTTAGATGTTGATGTTGTATTAGAATGTACAGGTATCTTCAACACTAACGAAAAAGCAAGTGCTCACCTAGAAGCTGGCGCGAAAAAAGTTCTAATCTCTGCACCAGCGAAAGATGACGTAACTAAAATGGTCGTATTTGGTGTTAACGATGACGTTATCGAAGCTGATGACAAGATCGTATCAGCTGCATCATGTACAACAAACTGTTTAGCTCCAATGGCAAAAGTTCTTAATGATGAATTTGGCTTGAACGGTGCGCTTATGTCAACTATCCACGCGTACACTGCTACTCAAGCATTACAAGACGCACCAGGTGGACGTAAGAACCGTGCTGGAGCAGCTAACGCAATTCCTGCATCAACAGGTGCTGCAATCGCTGTAGGTGAAGTTATTCCAGAAATTAAAGGTAGAATTGACGGTACTGCTGTTCGTGTACCAACAATTACTGGTTCAATGACTGAAGTATACGCAACATTAAACAAAACAGTAACAGAAGAAGAAGTAAACGAAGCAATGAAAGCTGCGCAACGTCCTTCATTCGAATACAATACTGATGAAATTGTTTCTTCAGACATTATTGGTAACCCTGCTGGATCAGTCTTCGACGCAACTCAAACAAAAGTTATCGACGGAGAAAATGGTCAAGTTGTTAAAGTTGTTGCTTGGTACGACAATGAGTACGGATTTACTGGAAACATGGTTCGTACACTAGAACGTCTTGCAACTGTATAAAAAATTTAATCACACAATTTAATGCTTAGTTATAGTAAGCGGGGAAGTGTCGACGCGCTTCCCCGTTTATTTGTTAGAAGGGTAGCACCTTCTAACATACATACCAATGAAAGGAATGTGATAAAGAATGAATAAACAAACAGTAAAAGATCTACAATTAAAGAACAAAAAAGTGTTGATGCGAGCAGACTTTAATGTCCCGTTAAAAGACGGTGAAATTACAAATGATAACCGTATTCAAGCAGCACTACCAACTATTAAGCACATCTTAGATGAGGGAGGGAAATTAATTGTCTTCTCTCACTTAGGACGTGTGAAAGAAGAAGCGGATAAAAACAAATTATCAATGGCACCTGTTGCCAAACGCTTAGGTGAGCTCTTAGATCAAGAGGTTACGTTCATTAACGAAACAAGAGGACCAGCTTTAGAAGCAGCTATCGATGAACTGGAACCAGGACAAGTCTTGATGTTCGAGAATACACGCTTCGAAGATGTTCCAGGCAAAAAAGAAAGCAAAAATGATGAAGAACTAGGGAAGTACTGGGCAAGCTTAGGTGATGTATTCGTTAACGATGCATTCGGAACGGCTCACCGTGCGCATGCTTCGAATGTAGGTATTGCCTCAAATGTTGAATCAGCTGTCGGCTTCCTTATCGAAAAAGAAATTGAATTTATCGGTGGAGCTGTTGATGAACCAGAACAGCCATTCGTAGCAATTCTAGGTGGAGCAAAAGTGTCTGACAAGATTGGTGTTATCGAGAACTTACTCGAAAAAGCGGACAAAGTATTAGTCGGTGGTGGTATGACTTACACTTTCTTGAAAGCAAAAGGACACGATATTGGTAATTCACTCCTAGAAGAAGATAAAATCGACTTAGCGAAAGACTTAATGGATCGTGCTGGGGACAAATTAGTCTTGCCAGTCGATTCAGTCGCAGCTACTGAATTCAAAAATGATGCCGAAACTAAATTGTTCGATGAAGATATTCCTGAAGGGTACATGGGAATGGATATTGGTCCAAAAACAATCGAGCGATTCAAGGCAGAACTTGAAGGAGCTAAAACGGTTGTCTGGAATGGTCCAATGGGTGTCTTCGAAATGGAAAACTTTGCTAAAGGAACAAGCCAATTATGTGAGATTTTAGCTGAATTAGATGCAATAACGATTATTGGTGGAGGAGACTCGGCAACAGCAGCTGAATCACTTGGCTTTGCTGAGGACTTTAGTCACATTTCAACAGGTGGTGGCGCAAGCTTAACTTACCTTGAAGGAGACGAACTACCAGGGCTTGCTGCTATTAGCGACAAATAAAAATATAGTTAAGGAGATTGGGGTTTCAAACAGAAGCCCTAGCTTCCTCTAATGAAATAGAACTAATGAATGAAGAAAGGAATGATTGTATGTCACGTAAACCATTTATTGCCGGAAACTGGAAAATGCACAAGACAGTCGAAGAAGCCGTTCAATTCATCAATGAGGTGAAAGATAAATTACCTTCACGCGATGTTGTTGATGCAGCAATCGGTGCTTCTACTTTACAACTTACAGCAGTTAAAGAAGCGGCGAAAGGATCAGAATTGCAAGTAGCTGCTCAAAATAGTCACTTCGAAGACGAAGGAGCTTTCACAGGTGAAACTTCACCAGCTGCCTTAGAAGCATTAGGCCTTGAGTATGTTATCTTAGGTCACTCTGAGCGTCGTGAAATCTTCGGTGAAACCGATGAAGATGTTAACAAAAAGGTAAAAGCTGTTGTCGCTCACGGAATGAACCCAATCGTCTGTGTAGGTGAAACCCTTGAACAAAAAGAAGCAGGAGAAACACAAGCTGTTGTTGCTGACCAAGTAAAAGCAGCTCTTGCTGGCCTAACAGCTGATCAAGTAGCAGATGCTGTGTTAGCATATGAGCCACTTTGGGCAATTGGTACAGGTAAAACGGCAACTGCTGAAGATGCTAATGATACCATTAAAGAAGTCCGTCAAACAGTTGCTGAAGAGTTCGGTCAAGAGGCAGCAGATGCTATTCGCATCCAATACGGCGGTAGTGTGAAGCCAAATAACATTGCAGAATTCTTAGCTCAATCAGATATTGATGGAGCACTCGTTGGTGGTGCAAGTTTAGAAGCTGATTCATTCCTAGCATTATTCGAGGCGGTTAAATAATGAGTAAAGGACCTGTAGCAATTATTATATTAGACGGTTTTGGCTGGCGTGAAGAGCGTGAAGCTAATGCCGTCGCTCAAGCGCATAAACCCAATTTTGACCGTTACTGGGAAACCTTCCCTCACGCAACAATGCAGGCAAGTGGACTAGCAGTTGGTCTACCAGAAGGACAAATGGGGAATTCAGAAGTTGGTCATACCAATATTGGAGCCGGCCGTGTCGTTTATCAGAGTATTACACGTATTGATAAAGCGATCGAAGAAGGCGAATTGGAAACCAACCAAGCTTTCCAAGATACGTTAGAGCATGTGCAGCGCAACGATTCAGCACTACACTTAATAGGACTTGTCTCAGATGGTGGGGTTCACTCCCACCAACGCCACTTGAATGCCTTAGTTAAACAAGCGCATGAACAAGGCATTGAGAAGATTTATATTCATGCTTTCACGGATGGTCGTGATGTAGCACCAGACTCAGCGGCTGACTTCATCCAAGAATTAAATACGTCACTTGCTGAGATCGGGGCTGGGAAACTAGCGACTATTACTGGACGCTTCTATGCGATGGACCGTGATAATCGTTGGGAACGTGTGCAGAAAGCTTACAATGCTATTCGATTCGGTGAAGGGCATCACGTAGAAAATCCAGTAGCCGGAATCCAGCACAGTTACAATAAAGAAGTTATGGATGAGTTCATTGAGCCTATTGTTATTGATGAAGAGGGCCAACCAATAGCAACCTTAGCCGATAATGATGCTGTCTTATTCTTCAACTTCCGACCTGACCGTGCCATTCAACTATCACGAGCACTGTCTGAGTCAGATTTTGCTGAGTTCGATTTACGTCAGAAGCCACAAAATGTCAAATTGACGACAATGACACAGTACACAGCTGAGATGAATGCTGATGTCATGTTTAAGCCACTTGAGATTAAAAATGTTTTAGGTGAAGTGTTAGCGAAGAATAACTTAACACAACTTCGTATTGCTGAAACTGAGAAATATCCACACGTGACTTTCTTCATGAACGGTGGTACCAATGATGAATATGACGGCGAAAGTCGAACACTTATTCCATCACCAAAAGTTGAAACTTACGACCTAAAACCAGAAATGAGCGCATATGAAGTGGCCGATTCGTTAGTAACGGATATTAAGGCAGATAAGCACGATGCGATTATTCTGAACTTTGCTAACCCAGATATGGTCGGGCACTCAGGTAAACTTGAACCGACTATTAAAGCTTGTGAAGCGGTCGATGTGAACTTAGGCCGTGTGGTTGATGCGATCTTAGAAAAAGATGGTTATGCGATTATTTTCGCTGATCATGGAAATGCGGATACAGAAATGACGCCAGATGGTCAACCACATACAGCGCACACAACCGTTCCCGTTCCAGTTATTGTAACGAAAAAAGGATTGGAACTACGTGAAGATGGGAAACTAGCCGATGTAGCACCAACCATGCTTGAATTATTAGGGGTCGATCAACCTGAAGAGATGACCGGAGAATCCCTGATTAAACATTAAGACAGGCTTATCTTTGTAAATCAAGTAAAAAATTAGTACAATAGAACTAGAGAGATTGAGTGGTGGATTGAGGCAGATGCTTCAACCCCACCGATACTCTAAAACAATTAAAGGAGAGATTTATTTCATGCCATTTATTACAGATATTATTGCACGCGAAGTTCTAGACTCACGTGGTAACCCAACTGTTGAAGTTGATGTAGTTACCGAATCAGGTGCCTTTGGACGAGCACTCGTTCCTTCAGGTGCTTCAACCGGTGAACACGAAGCAGTTGAATTACGTGACGGCGACAAGAACCGTTACAACGGCAAAGGAGTTCTTCAAGCTGTTGAGAACGTTAATACAAAAATTGTTGATGAATTACTGGGATACGATGTCCGCGATCAATTAGGCGTCGACCAAATGTTAATCGAATTAGACGGTACACCAAACAAAGGAAAACTTGGTGCGAACGCTATTCTTGGTGTCTCTATGGCAGTCGCTCGTGCCGCAGCGAACTACCTAGACCTACCATTATACCGTTACTTGGGTGGGTTCGGAGCGAAAACAATCCCAACTCCAATGTTGAACATTATTAACGGTGGATCACACTCAAGTGCTCCAATTGCGTTCCAAGAGTTCATGATCTTACCAACAGGTGCTCCAACCTTTAAAGAAGCGCTACGTTGGGGAGCAGAAATCTTCCACGCATTGAAATCAATCTTGAGCGAACGTGGCCTTGAAACATCAGTAGGTGACGAAGGTGGATTTGCACCGAAGTTCAACGGAACTGAAGATGGTGTTGAAACGATTCTAGAAGCTATTAAAAAAGCTGGCTTAACTCCAGGTGAAGATGTCTTCTTAGGCTTCGACTGTGCGTCAAGTGAATTCTACGAAGATGGTGTCTACGACTACTCTAAGTTCGAGTCAGCTGATGCACCTAAACGTACAAGTGAAGAGCAAGTGGACTACTTGGAAGAACTTGTTGAAAAATACCCAATCATCTCTATTGAAGATGGTATGGACGAAAACGACTGGGACGGATGGAAGTTGCTTACTGAACGTCTTGGTGACCGCGTTCAATTAGTCGGAGATGACTTATTCGTAACCAACACTGAAATCTTAGCAAAAGGTATCGAAAAAGGTGTCGGTAACTCAATCTTGATTAAAGTGAACCAAATCGGTACGTTGACTGAAACATTCAACGCAATCGAAATGGCAAAACGTGCTGGCTACACAGCTGTTGTCTCTCACCGTTCAGGCGAAACTGAAGATACCACAATTGCTGATATCGCAGTTGCAACAAACGCTGGCCAAATCAAGACAGGTTCTGCTTCACGTACGGACCGTATCGCGAAGTACAACCAATTACTCCGCATCGAAGAAGCATTACTTGACACAGCTGTCTACGAAGGAAAAGATGCTTTCTACAACTTGAACAACAAGTAATTAAAAATAACTAAATTTGCCGAATTCTTAAAGAAAATGGCAACTCTCCTCCTTGGATTCTTAGCTTATAATAAGTTAAAAATTCAAGGGGGATTTTTTATACAATAAGTTAACAAAATATGACTTTATTAAGAAAATATAAACATTTACTTTCAATAGATATACATAATTCTCATTTTATGCTATTATGAAGGGGTAGATAGACTCATAAAAAAACTATTTATGTAAGTGATGCACGTAACAATACATGCGATAGCATGTTGATTAGTTGTGTGTTCTAGATACTATGATGGAATGACGCTAGGTATGTTTAAATATAAGCGCCGATGCAGAGGTTATCGGCTTTTTGATTTGAATATATAGGCGGTTGTTGTTAATAGCTAATTAGGAGGAACAAAATGGTAGGTAAGAATAATAAGAAGTTACTTATGGAGATGGGCGCGAATAAGTTTAAACGCTACACCTTGAAAAAGCTTTCAATCGGTGTTGCGTCTGTTTCGATTGGAATTGGGTTGATGTTTGGCGCGACTGAACAAGTCAGTGCCCAAGCAGAAGCGGGTACCGTCATTGAACATGATGAACCGGTCAACCAAGATATTACACCTCAATCTGAACAACAAGAGCCTGAGATCGATCACGTCTTAGAAGCTAAACGACAAGAAGTGAATGCTTATTTAGTGAACTCTAATTTACAGCATAATCGTGATCAATTCAAGGCACAAATTGATCAAGCAACCTCTGTATCTGAATTAGTTAACATTGGAAATCAGATTAATGAAGCCGTTGCTGAACAAGTTGAAGAAACTGAAAAAAATAATCAACTCTCTGAAGAAGAACAAGAACAGAAGCCACAAGACACGCAAGTATCTGATGAAAAACAATCAGAAGAATTGGAGAAAAAGCGTAAAGCAGTAAAAGATGAACTAGGCAAGTCTGAAATCGTGATCTGGGATGACTACTTGGCTCTCTTGAATAAGATTAATGAAGCTACTTCTATTGAAGAACTCGATGCGATCTCCGCAGAAATTCGAGGGGATAAAGCACCTGAAAAACAAGATGAAAAAGAGCAAGAAGCTGATAACACAATCGAACAAACAACACCGGCAACTCCACAGCAACCTCAAGTTGACGTACAACAAGATACTTCAAAACCAGAAGTTGAATACACCTTAGATCAAGTACGTCACTTCTTCAACCAAGAAGAAATCGCTAAAATTGAAGCCGGTCAAATGACCATTAAACAAGCACTTCAAAAAGCACTCGGCACACAACCAGACATTAAAACTAACCAAAATCACCACGAAGAAAATGTCCTAGCAGCTGGTGTAGAGAACTTGGATAACAAGCAAGAAGAACAGACTGGAAAAAGACGTACCCGTCGAAACACAGGGAATGTTGATTTGAATCGTCAATTTAATCGTGATGATACATTTATGCATATTTTTGATTATTTAGATGATTTGAAAAACAAGAAGTACTTGACAGAAGAAGAAACTGTTATTTTCAAGCGAGGTGCGTTAAGAAGATTTGCAAATAATGGTGATCCAGACTTACGAAACGATCGTGCTGACGCTCGTAAATGGGAAACATTTTTACGATCAGGTCAAACATCTCATCTTAGTCGTGGAGCTGAAAACCAATTAAAACAAAAATTATCTGTGAGATCAGGTGATATTTCGAAATTAAATGAGATCATAAAGAAGGTACAACAGTTCATTAAAAATCGTCAAGGAACTAATGAACACCTTATCGTTGATGGTACAGATAGTACAAATAAACAAACTCGCCACGAACTATCACCTGATCTTGGTAACATAAATATATCACAAGGTAAGACAAATTCTCATCAAGTTACAATGGAACTTAAAAAAGAAAATCCTGCTGATTGGAATAATAGAGAATATGGGTACGACATTTATACTGTTCAAGTTAATAAAAAATTAGCAGATAAGATAAATAGTGTAACATATAGGGATACTGCTGGGACTAAAGGACGATTAGTAACAAAAAATTTAAACAATGGTTATGTTCAGTATATATACAAGAGAGATTATGGATATGACAAAGGATCTACAACACCTAATGGCAATTTAGGAAAAGCAGTTGAATTTACCTTTAATTTAAAAAATATGTTAGATAGCGATGATCAGTTATCTAGTTATTATTATAATGATACTATCAAACCACAAATGTGGCCTGGAGGTGGAAAAGATCATTTATTACAACATTCATTTATTCAGTATAAAAATGAACAAGAACATTTATTAAGTATATACAATAAAGTAGTAGAACTTAAAGGGCAATCAAAAATAACAGAACTTAGAGAAAAAATTAAGAATTTTAGTAATATATATAATAATTTAAAAGAAGATCCAGAAACTGATAAAAAAATTATTAATCCAGATACACATAGGAAATTAGATAAAATTAAAAAAGATATTGACTCTCATTATTCAAGTACTCTTGAGTTGCTTTCTAACCTTCCGAATTTTTATAAAAATAATAAACAAAGAACTACAAAAAAAGATGAATTACTAGAAGACTTACAAGGAAGAGTTGGAAATCATCAATATAATGGATTAAAAGGACGAATAGATGCTTTACCAGGATATGATGTTAATGACCGGAACGATAATAGTATTATTGATGAAACTGATGTAAAAAATGCTGAAAATAAAGTAAATGAAATTAAACGTAAGCACTCAGAGTTACAAGAAAAAATTGAAAAAGCAAAAAAACAAAATAGGATAAATAATCATAACGAACTAATTAATCAGTATGAATCATTAAAAGCTTCTATCCAAGAAGCTAAAAATTTGATTTCTCAGATTCCTGAATTTGATGATGTTTATCAAGACGGACAATCTTTTAACCAGAAACGCCAAGGATTGACTAATAGTTTACCGAACTTATCTGAGCTTAATCTACCAGTAGCACCTCCTACTCAAAAGGTTGAACTTTCTAACTTAGATGGATTGTCTAGGGAACAAAAAGAACAAGTTAAAGATAATTTGAAAGCAAACAACCCAGAATTAGATTTAAGTAAAGTAACGGTTGCAGCAGACGGAACGGTAACTGTTCAGTGGGATGAGCATAACAGTGTAACTGTAGATAAATCTGAAACAGTTGAATTAAAAGTAAATAAAGATGCATTGCAACAAGCAATTGAGAAAACAAGAAAAACAACTAACAGTGAATTTTATAACAAACTAGAAGAATTAGATCCAAATCTGAAATCAGAATATGATAAAGCAAAACAACAAGCTGAAATTACTTTTAATAATAACAAGGCATCACAAACAGAAGTTAACAAAGCAACAAACAAACTTAATGAATTAGAATCTAAAATTTCTGAAAGAGAACAAATAGAAGTCACTAAGAAATTTAATCAGGCGAAAGCGAAAGTTGAAGAGGCGAAGCAAGCTGTTCAAACTGCGCAAGCTAAGAAAGAAGAAATCGAAAGAGATGGCGTGGTCAACCCAAGTGAAGTCGCAGAATTGAACGCCTTGAATGACGCAGTAACTAAGGCGAAAAATGAAGCGAACACAGCGGTCAACGCATTGCCAGACGGTGCAGCAAATGGTGAAGATACAAAAGCAAGCTTACAAGATGAGCTTGGAGGTATCAACCTAGTTGACGTACCAGCAGTAACC